>NZ_JBEPEW010000136.1:0-21987 GCF_040300965.1 Streptomyces mesophilus
CCCGCGCGTACGGGCCGCTCGCCCGCCGCGCGCAGCCGGGCCCCTGACGGGTTCGCCGCGCCCGACATCGCTCTGCTGCAGCGCGTACGCGACGGCTTGGAGGCCTGCCTGTGAATCCGCGACTCCCCGTGTCCGGGGCGCCGCCATGAGACGCATCTCGCGACGCCGAGCCGAGAGGAACCAAGTGATGGCGGCACAGGCCGAGTTGAGGGGTGAGCTGGGGCGGCTGCGCGCCGCCGTGCCACAGCTCACCGGGTCTCTTGTCGTCGGCTCCGACGGAAAGGTGCTGGCCGAGGACTTCGGCGGCGGGGACGCCCCGCGTGCCGGGACTCGTACCGCCGACGCCCTCACGGCGGCCCGTCGCGTCGCCGAGGCGGCCGCGCTGGGCGATGTGCGGGAGTTCCTGATCCGCGGCGCGGACGGCTGGCTGGCCGCGTGCACGGCGGGCGACTCGGCCCTCCTGATGCTCGCGACCGAGTCAAGCACCAATATCGGCCGGCTCCGCCTCGAGGCCGGCTGGTCCGGCGCACGGATCGCCGAACTCCTCGACGGCGCGCCCGAACGACTGGAGAAGACCTGCCCATGAACGCACCCAATCCCCGAACCCCGAACCGACGCAAAGGAAGTGCAGCTCCGATGATCAACACCGAGACGGCCCTCAAGGAAGCGATGACAGGGATCGAAGGCGCTCTGGGCGCGGCCCTGGTCGACTACAGCAGCGGCATGGCGCTCGGCACCCTCGGCGGCAACAAGGAACTCGATCTGTCCGTCGCGGCGGCCGGCAACACGGATGTGGTCCGCGCCAAGGTGCGCACCATGGAGATGCTCGGCCTCAAGGAAGAGATCGAGGACATCCTGATCACTCTGGGCGGTCAGTACCACCTGATCCGGCTGCTCAAGTCCCGTAACAACAGTGGCCTGTTCCTCTATCTGGCCCTGGACAAGGACCGGGCCAATCTCGCGATGGCCCGCCACCAGCTCAAGCGCATCGAAGGCGAACTGGACGTCTGAGCAAGGTGACCGGACGCCCGAGGTGACCGGACGGGCAAAGGCGGTGCCGCACTTCAGGTGCGGCGCCGCCCCTCGGTGCTCACTCGCACCGCGCTGCCGTCAGGCCTCCTCCGTCAGGATCGAGGCGATCCTGTCGAGGATCGGCGGGAACTCCTCGTGCAGCAGATCGACATCCAGGCCCTCGTCACCGAGGACCACGAGCAGCGCGATCTCTCCCACCGGGTACACGGCGGCGCAGCCTTGACTGCCGTGGGTCACCATGCGGCGCAACTCGCCTCGCTCGGTGGCCGCCACGGTGCGCTGCGCGAGGCCCAGGCCCGCGGCGGCGAGAGCGGCCAGCCCCTCCGCGTCGATCCTGCGGCCGGTGTCGGCCGCTATGAGCAGTCCGTCGACGGCGGCCACCGCCGTATCGGTAATTCCGGCCAGCTCCTCTCTTATCTGACGCATCTCATCGGCCAGCTTCTTCTGATCCATGCGGTGAACCCCACTTGCATTGCGGCGGGTTGTTTCCGGTCTCTTTCGGGCGCGCGCCAAATCCTCGATCATCTAGGCCAATTCCTCGCCTTGGACCGTCGAGGCAAATTCCTCGTGCTGGACCGTCGAGGCCAATTCCTCATCCTGGATCGTCGAGGCACATTCCTCACCCTGCACCGTCGATGCCGGTTCTGCCGGTACGCCGGAGAATCCCCTGCCGACTCGTCGCGGAATGCTCCTCGGCGAGCGTTCTCGTCCTGCCGCTCGCGCCCGGGATGCGGCGCGGCAGATCCGCTGTGGCGACGCGTCCCGGCGGCTGGGCACCGGGACGGTCCCGGCGTCGGCGCAGCAGCGGCTCGGCCAGGTCTGGGGCCCCTGGTCCCGGGGTGGACCCGCCCTGCGGCACCCGGATGATCAGCCCCCGGCCGAGCAGCAGGTTGGCTTCGACGGTGATCGTGTAGAGCCCTCGGCCAGTCCGGAACGCGATGTCCCGCGCCGTGCGCCGGCCGTCGGCCAGCGCGAGGATCTCCCGGCCCGCGCCAGGGCGGGACGCCTCGCTCCCGGCGGCCATGGGGACGGCGAGCAACGGCTCCCGACAGGGTTCGACAGCGCCGGGCAGTCGCTCGAGCGCGGCCAGTCTGCGGGCCGTTTCGCGCACCAGGGCGGACGGGCAGTGCCCCGGTCCGGGCGGCGCGGACGCAGCTCGCACGGGCTCGGCCACGCACCCGGCCACCTGACCGACGGCCATGGCGAAGACGGCGTCGTAGAGCACCCTCATGTGCAGCATCCGCAGCTCGGCCGCTTCGATGCGGCCTTGGGCCACGCGACCGGAGCGCAGCAGCCGGGTCTCCACATCGGGGGCGCCGGGGCTGCGGGCGCTCAGCACCAGGCCGCGCCGCAGACCGAGCACACCGCCGGGCCGGCCCGACACCCGTACGGTGCCGGTGAACCGGTCCCTCTCGTACGCTCCCAGTGCGCGGGCCAGAGCGTCGAGTGCGCCCGGGCCGTATGCATCGTGGGCGGCAGTCATTGCTCCCCTTGCCAAGTGAACCGGCGGGCGGCATCGAATTCTCCGGAGGAATGCGGGCGTTCAGCACCGTCCGTAAGACCGCACCGTGCGGCGCATTATTTCGCCGACGGCACGTCGGCGAAACCGGAGGGAACTTTCTATCAGTCGAGTGCCGTCGCCCAAAAGGCGTCGGCGCAAGGTGATGGAAAGAGAATTCGCCTGCCCGTCGGCGTTCTCTTACGACCGAGTTCCGCGCTCCGGTGTCGACGCGCCCCGTCATGGCCGCGCAGGAGTCGGAGCAGGGGACTGGCGCAGGGCGAGTGCCCTGCGCCAGTTCCCTGCTTCCGCGCAGCCGGTTCCCTGCTTCCGCTCGGCCAGTTCCCTGCTGCCGCGCGGCCGGCTCCCTGCTTCTACGTGGCCGGTCGCGCCGGCCCTGCGGCTACCGTCACGCCACGAGGGCGATGACCTCCACGTAGCGGGCCGGCACCTTCAGGGTGCCGTCGGTGGCCGTGTTGTGCTCCTCGGCCAGCGCCACCATGTCCTCGTAGAGCGCCTTGCCGTTCTCGCCGAGCGCTTCGAACGCCTTGAGAGTGGGTCCGTACTTGTCCTTGAAGCGGTCGGTGAGGCCGCCGGCCGAGTCGAACCGGAACACCATGTCCCTTGGTGTGAGGGCCAGTTCGGTGACGCGGTCGCCGAGGAGCTCGCGCAGCCGGTTCTCGTCGCCCCACAGCGGCGGCGGCTGGATGCCCGGCGGTGGCGGCACATGGCGGCCGATGGTCTTGAAGAGCCGCCCGATGAACCCGTCCGGGGTCCAGTTGGCAAGGACGATCTTTCCGCCGGGACGGCAGACCCGGGCCAGTTCGGCGGCGGCCGCCTCCTGGTGCGGTGCGAACATCACGCCGACCACCGAGAGCACCGCGTCGAAGGTGTCGTCCGGATAGGGCAGCGCCTCGGCGTCCGCCTCCTCGACGGTGAGCGGGAGTCCTTCGGCCCGCGCGCGGTCGGCGGCACGCTCGAGCAGCTCGGGCACGTAGTCGGTGGCCGTCACGGTGCAGCCGCAACGGGCCGCCGCCAGGGCGGCGTTGCCGGTGCCGGAGGCCACGTCGAGTACCCGGTTGCCGTGGGACAGGTCGGCCGACTGGACGAGCCGTTCGGCCATGGGGTGGATCAGCGCGGCGATGGCGCCGTAGTCGCCGCTGGCCCACGTCTTCTGCTGTTTTGCCTTGATCCCCTCCAGGGGGAGTTTGGTGGTCATGAACGGTGACACTAGGACCGGTCGGACTTCCCGTACATCAGCGGAAATACGTAGGCGAAGAGGGCCCCGCGCGGTCGCAACGGCCTTGGCGCGGGGCCCTCTTGTATCAGTCGCCCCCGGCTTCGAAGGTGCGCAGCAGATCGGCCGCCACGCTCACGGCGATGGTCGCCGGGTCCTTCCCGCCGATGTCGGCGAGGCCGATCGGGGTCTTGATCCGGTCGATGGCGGCGTCGTCGTGACCGCCTTCGGTGGACAGACGCTTGCGGAACCGGGCCCACTTGGCCGCCGAGCCGATGAGGCCGACGGAGCCGAGATGCCCGGTCCGCAGCGCGGCGTCGCACAGCGCGGCATCCTCGGCATGGTCATGGGTCATGATCAGCACATGGGTGCCGTGCGGCAGTTGTGCGAGCACTTCCTCGGGCAGCAGCGGGGTGTGATGCACCCGTACCTGCGCCACCGAGTCCGCCAGGACGCCGAGCCGCTCCTCTCCGAGCAGGTCGGCGCGGCTGTCGATCAGGTGCAGGTCGATGTCCTGGCGGGCCAGGATGCGCGCGAGCTCCAGGCCGACATGGCCGACGCCGAACACCGCCACCGCCCGTACCACCGGCAGCGGTTCGAGCAGCACCTGGACGGTGCCGCCGCAGCACTGCACTCCGTGCCGGTTGGTGACCTTGTCGTTGAGCGCGAAGTCCATCAGCTCGGGTTCCGCCGCTCGCGCCGCGATCAACTCCCTCGCCCGGTCGATCGATACGGCCTCGACGTTGCCGCCGCCGATCGAGCCCCAGGCGCCGCGCTCCCCCACCACGAGCTTCGCGCCGGCCTCGCGCGGGGCGTGGCCGCGCACGGTCGCCACCGTCACGAGCACGCCGGGCTCCCGGCGTTCGCGCAACCGTGTGACCGCGGCGATCCACGTCATGTCAGGCACCGGTCAGCACTTCGTCGTCGAGCGGGGACCCGCTGAGGCGGGCGGACTCGATCGCCCAGTACACGGCCTCCGGTGTCGCGGGCGAGGCCAGTTCCACCTCGGCCCCGGCAGGGCCGAACGCGGCGGCGGCCTGCCGCAGCGCCTCACGGACCGAGAACGCCAGCATCAGCGGAGGTTCACCGACCGCCTTGGACCCGTAGACCGCGCCCTCCTCGGTGGCGTTCTCCAGGAGGGTCACATGGAACTCCTCGGGCATCTCGGAGAAGCTCGGCAGCTTGTACGTACTCGCCGCCTGGGTCAGCAGCCGGCCGCGACCCGGGCCGTCCGTGGCATCCCAGCGCATGTCCTCCAGGGTCAGCCAGCCCGCGCCCTGCACGAACCCGCCCTCGACCTGACCGATGTCGATCATCGGCGAGAGGCTGTCGCCGACGTCGTGCACGATGTCCACGCGCCGGATCCGGTACGCGCCCGTGAACCCGTCCACCTCCACCTCGGCCGCAGCGGCGCCGTAGGAGAAGTACTTGAACGGCGAGCCCTGGAACGCCTTCGCGTCCCAGTGCAGCCCCTCGGTCCGGTAGAAACCGGCCGCGGACAGCTGCACCCGCTGGAAGTACGCGGTGCGCACCAGGTCGTCCCAGGCCAGCTCCTTGTCGCCGCCCAGGGTGCGGGCGACGCCTTCGACGATCCGTACGTCCGAGGCGTTCGACCCCAGCTGGGAAGCGGCGACCTGCAGCAGTCGCTCCCGCAGCTGCTCGCAGGCGTTCTTCACCGCCGCGCCGTTCAGGTCGGCACCCGAACTGGCCGCGGTGGCCGAGGTGTTGGGCACCTTGTCGGTACGCGTCGGGGCGAGGCGGACCTTGTGCAGCGGGATGCCTAGCGTGGTCGCGGCCACCTGCAGCATCTTGGTGTGCAGACCCTGGCCCATCTCGGTGCCGCCGTGGTTGATCAGGACGGAGCCGTCCTTGTAGATCAGGACCAGCGCGCCGCCCTGGTTGAAGGCGGTGAGGTTGAAGGAGATGCCGAACTTGACGCCGGTGATCGCCAGGCCCCGCTTGGTGTGCGGGTGCGCGGAGTTGAACGCGGCGATCCCGCGTCGGCGCTCCTCGAAACCGGCGTCCTCCTTGACCTTGTCCCAGACCGCGGCGATCCGCTCCGGGTGCGTGACCAGCTGCCCGTACGGGGTGGTCTGGCCCTGGCCCGGCCGGTAGAAGTTCCGCTCGCGCAGCTCCACAGGGTCGAGGCCGAGCAGCGGGGCGCAGCGGCCCATGATGTCCTCGATCACGAGCATGCCCTGGGGTCCGCCGAAGCCGCGGAACGCGGTGTTGGAGACCTTGTGGGTCTTCGCGATCCGGCCGGCGACGCGGGCGTTGGGGATCCAGTACGTGTTGTCGATATGGCAGAGCGCGCGGGCCGTGACCGGTTCGGACAGGTCGAGGCTCCAGCCGCCGTCGGAGGTCAGGGTGGCGTCGAGGGCCTGGATGCGGCCTTCCGTATCGAAACCGATCTTCCACTGGGCGTGGAAGCCGTGCCGCTTGCCGGACATGGTGAGGTCCTGGGTGCGGTTGAGGCGCAGCCGGACCGGGCGCCCGGTGAGCTTGGCGCCGAGTGCGGCGACGGCCGCGAAGCCGTGCGGCTGCATCTCCTTGCCGCCGAAGCCGCCGCCCATCCGCAGGCACTGCACGGTCACCTCGTGGGAGTGCAGACCGAGCACATGCGCCACGATCTCCTGGGTCTCCGAAGGGTGTTGGGTGCTGCTCTGGACGAAGATCTGCCCGGACTCGTCCACCTGGGCGAGTGCCGCGTGCGTCTCCAGGTAGAAGTGCTCCTGGTCGGAGAACTGGAACTCTCCGCTGAACACATGCGCGGAGTCCGCGAAACCCGCGTCGACGTCGCCGGTCACCATCACGGGCCGTGCGCCGTGGAAGCTCTCGGAGGCGATGGCCTCCTCCAGCGTGATCACGGAAGGAAGTTCGTCGAGCTCCACCTCGACGGCCGCCGCGCCGAGCCGTGCCGCCTCCAGGGTCTCGCCGAGCACCCAGGCGACGGCGTGGCCGTGGAACATGACCTCGTCGGGGAAGAGCGGTTCGTCGTGCTTCATACCGGCGTCGTTGACGCCGGGCACGTCCGCGCCGGTCAGCACTCGTACGACACCCGGCACTTCGAGGGCGCGCGAGGTGCGCAGGGCGCTGATCCGGCCGTGGGTTTTCATGACCTGTACGGGATAGGCGTGCAGCACGTCCTTGGTGCGGTGCACCAGGTCGTCGGTGTAGAGCGCGGTGCCGGTGACGTGCTGGTAGGCGCTCTCGTGCGGCATCGAGACCCCGACGACGGAGTTCTCGGGACGTTCGGACAGCTGGCTCATGCGGAAACCGCCTCGGTGGTCTGTGCGTCCCCGGTGTTCTGTGCGTACAGCTTCTTCAGGCTCTGGCCGAGCATCGCGCTGCGGTAGAGGGAGCTGGCCCGGTGGTCGTCCATCGGTGTGCCCTCGCCCCGCAGCACGCGGGCGGCGGCCTCCACGGTCTCGGCCGACCACGGCCTGCCTTCCAGGGCCGCCTCGGTGGCGAGCGCCCGGATCGGAGTGGCGGCCACTCCCCCGAGACCGATGCGTGCCGTGCGGACGACACCGTCCTCGATATCGAGGGCGAAGGCGGCCGCGACGCTGGAGATATCGTCGAAACGCCGCTTGGCGATCTTGTGGAAGCCCGTGACGGGCGACAACGGCAGCGGAACGCGGACCGCGCGGATCAGCTCGCCGGGGCGGCGCACGCTCTGCCGGTAGCCCGTGAAGTACTCGGCCAGCGGAACCTCGCGCTCACCGTCGGCGTCGGCGAGCAGCAGGCTCGCCTCGAGTGCGAGCAGCACCGGCGGACTGTCACCGATCGGCGATCCGGTCCCCAGGTTGCCGCCGAGGGTCGCGCCGTTGCGGATCAGGCGCGAGGCGAACTGCGGGAACAGCTCGGCGAGCAGCGGCACCCGGCCGTCGAGCCTGCGCTCGATCTCGGTGAGGGTGAGGGCCGCGCCGATCTCGATGTGCTCCGATTCGACGCGCAGCTCGCGCAGTTCGGGCAGCCGGTCGACGGCGATGACGCAATCCGCCCTGCGGGAGCGGATGTTCACCTCGACGCCCCAGTCGGTGGAGCCGGCGACCACCACGGCGTCCGGCCGCTCGCGCAGCAACCGCAGCGTCTCGGCCAGGGTGTTCCTCCGTACGAAAGCCTTCTCGTCCTGCGTGTACTGGGTGGCGACCGCAGCGGGCGGTGCCTGGTCGCGGCGCTGCGCGAGGGGGTCCTCCTCGGCGGGTGCGCCGACGGCGTACGCGGCGTCGCGGATCGGCCGGTAGCCGGTGCAGCGGCAGAGGTTGCCGCTCAGGGCGTGCAGGTCGAATCCGTTGGGCCCGTGCTCGGCGTCGGCCCCGCTCACGGAATGCGCGGTGTCGCCCACTCCGGCGGGGTGCTCGCAGCGGTCGGGCCGGTAGTACTCGGCCGCCATGCTGCAGACGAATCCGGGGGTGCAGTAGCCGCACTGGGATCCGCCGCGGACCGCCATCTCCTCCTGCACGGGGTGCAGGGCGGGCGCCGTGCCGGCTTCGCCCGCGGTCGCGAGTCCTTCGGAGGTGATGACCTCCTGGCCGTCGAGCGCCGCGGCCGGGACAAGGCAGGCGTTGACCGCCACCCAGTCGGTCGGCCTGTCCACGCCGGGCCGGGCCACGAGCACCGAACAGGCGCCGCACTCGCCTTCCGCGCAGCCCTCCTTCGTGCCCGTCAGGCCCCGCTCGCGCAGGAAGTCGAGCGCGGTGGTGTGGGGTGCGGCCGGTGCGAGCGGTGTTTCTTTCCCGTTGACCGTGATGGTCGGTCGCATCATCGAGTTCGCCAATTCCAGGGAGTGATCTGTGAGCGGACGCCCCACGTACGAGAAGAGGGCGTACGGCGGCCCGTCCATGAGAAGCGGGCGCGGAGCGGCAGGCGTGCGCGCCATGCTGGGCGGTGGAATGAACGGCTGGTCAGCAGCCGTGGGCGATCTGACCCGGAACCCAGCCGAAGTACTGGGCGAGGCGACCGAGACCGGAGCAGGTGTTCATCGGCGGGTCGCCTCCTTTCCGTTGCTCACAGGTCAGTGAGCAACGGAAAGTAGTAGGTGTGGGCCGCACGGGTCAAGGGCCGGCCCGTCGCAAAACGTCCTACCCGTCGCATAACCTCGACAGGAGGAGACGAGTGTCTCCGCCCGGGGAGGCGATGGTGGTCGGAACAGGCGCGCGGTGGCTCGCGGGAGCCGTTGTCGTCACGTGCGTGGCGCTCGTCGGACCCAGCGCACCCGGCGGTGCACTCGCCGCCAGGCCGCTGCCTCCCGACGCCGTCCGGGACGTCGTGCCGAACCGCGTCATGACCTGGAACATCTGCAATCCCTGCAACGACAGCGGGTTCAACGTCGGCCGCGCCGCCGAGATCGCCGAGTTCGCGCCCCAGGTCATCGCGTTGCAGGAGGCCTGCGTACGGGATGTCGAGGCGATCCGGGACCACCTCGAGAACCTGCACGGGCTGGTGTACCACGTCGAGTACGGGTCGGTCCTGACCAGCTGGAACCGCTGCGGCGGAGTTCCCTGGAACCCCGGAGGGTACGGTCAGGCGGTCCTGTCGGCGGCGCCGATGACGGACCGTGTGCAGGTGGAGTACCCCGAGGGCGGTTCCGAGGACCGCGGATACATGGCCGTCACCACCGAAGTGGACGGCAGGCCGGTCCGCGTCTTCGCCACGCATCTCGCCCAGCGGCAGCAGGCGGAGGTGCGGGCGCTGCAGGCCCGTGTGCTCGCGGCCGCCGTCGCCCCGCACGAACGCGCCATCGTGCTGGGCGACTTCAACGCCGAGCCGACCACCCCCGAGCTGCGCGAGATGTGGGCGCTGGCCGAGGACGGGGATCCGCAGTGCCACCCGTCCGCCTCCGGCGGTGGCGCCTGCGAGCCGACCACGGACTGGATGAGCAAGTTCGACTACACCTTCGTACGGGGCATCGCACCGCTCGACCAGGGCGTGCATCTCTCCGAGTACTCGGACCACAACCTGGTGCACACCGATCTGGACCTGGCACGGCCGCACACGACGAGGACCGCGGAGTAGCCCGGCACGGCGAGAGCTCAGCCCCTACACCCGCGCGAGCAGCCGCTCCAGGGGGCGCGGGGTCCGGTCGAGGTCGAGCGACTCCACCATGGCCTGCGCGTACTGCGCCTTGCGGCCGCTGTGGGTGCCCATGAAGCGGCGCAGCTGCTGCTCCAGGGTCCGCTCGCGCTGGAAGGGCTGGTTCTGGAAGGTGCGGAAGGGCCGCAACTCGTCCTCGGACGCGATGACCTGCTCGACGCCGGCGGGCCCGAGCGCCCGGATCAGCTCGTCCTCGAGATCTGCGTCGCAGAGGTAGAAGCCGAGGGATTCCAGCTCGTCCCGGGTGTGCGCGGTGCCGAACCCCTCGCGTTCCAGGGCCCGTTGGAAGTGCCCCATCTCGCCCACGTCGCACAGGCCGACCGGGGTGACCCCCAGGCCCTTGGGGCCGCACACGGAGAGGAAGTGGCCGATGTTCGTCGCGCCCCCGAGGGGGAGAACCGCGACGGCCTCGGCCGCGAGGTCCCGGCCGCGACGGGCCGCGAGGGTGTCGAGGGCGCGCAGATCGCTGTCCCCCTCGACCAGGACGACCGAGCGCAGACCGATCCGGGCGGCCAACTCCCCGGCCTCCACAGCGGACTGCGCCGCCCCCGCCCGCCGCGCGGCCCACTCGGTGACCGCCCGGCGGAACTTCCCCATGTCGTCCATGGGGTCAGTCTCGCAGGGCGATCACCGAGGAGGGCAAGGCAATTACGAGCGCGGGCCGGGCGTCAGCGGACCAGTTCCCCGTCCCGCGCCACGATCACGCCGCCGTGCACGACGAGGTCACGGGCCGGGGCGTCGACGACGACCTGGGGGACGCACTCGGCGCGCAGCACGACGAAGTCGGCAGGGGCGCCCGGGGCGAGGTCGGCGTGCGCCAGACCCATGACGTCCGCGCCGCCGTCGGCGGCCGCGGTGAAGCACGCGGTCAGTTCCTCGTCGAGGCGTACATCGGTGACCCAGCCCATCTTGTGGGCGCGGTCGAACATGTCCGCGTTGCCGAACGGGCTCCACGAGTCCCGGATGCCGTCCGATCCGAGGCCGACCGGCACGCCGTACTCGCGCAGCTTGGCGATCGGCAGGATCAGGTCGGCGGACGGGGCCACGGTCGTCAGGGAGATGCCGAGCTCACCCAACTGCTCGCCGAACACGCCCAGTTCACGGTCGTCGAGCTCCGGCAGACAGAAGACGTGGCTGACGGTGACCTTGTCGTGCAGGGAGAGGGAGCGGGTGCGCTCGATGATGCCGCGCAGTGCCGCGAGGCCCTTCTCGCCGCGGTCGTGGAGGTGGATGTCGAGGCCGACGCCGTGCCGGTCCGCGATGCCGAACAGCGCGTCGAGCTGTGCCACGGGCGCCTGGTCGAAGCCGCCCGGGTCGATGCCGCCGATGAAGTCGACGGCGCCGGTGCGGGCGGCCTCCTCCAGAAGTTCGACGGTGCCGGGGGTGCGGATCACTCCGTGCTGCGGGAAGCCGACGATCTGCACGTCGAGCGCGTGCTTCAGGCGCTCACGCGCGGCCTGGAGCCCTTCGACGCCCGCGAGGTCATAGGCGGGAGCGACATCGGCGTGGGCGCGCATGCCCCGGGTGCCACGGGTCACGGCGTGGCTCATCAGCCCGTACGCGCGCTCGGCGACGGAACGGGTCTGACTGTTGAACAGCTCCACGTCCTGCGCGACATAGTCGGCTATCCCGCTCGCCGGCTTGCGCGTGACCCACGAGCCGCCCCAGGTCGTCTTGTCCGGGTGGATATGCGCGTCCACCAGCGAGGGCAGTACGGCGCGGCCCCGGCCCTCGACGACCTTGGCGCCGCGCGGCGCGGGACGGTCGGAGATCTTGCCGTTCTCCACGACGAGGTCGACGGCCTTACCGGTGCCGAACGGCCGCACGTCGCGGAAGACCACTGCCTTGCCGTCGTGGCTGCCGTGTCCGTCCTGGCGACCGGAGCGCTCGGCGGCCTGGGCGGGTACGGCGGCCCCGGCCACTGTGGCGGACCCGGCGAGTGCGGCCGCGCCGGCGAGGACGTTGCGACGCGAGACGGAGGCGTTGGGCGAGGGGGTCATCGGACTCCTTGAGTCGAGAGGTGCACTGAGGGTTCGGGGACAATCGGGGGCAGCGACGAGCGGTGGGCAGGGACCACCGGCGTGCAGGGACGACCAACCGGTGGTTCAGGGACGAGTGCTCAGAGCGCGACGCCCGCCCGTATCACCCGGGCCGGGCGCTTGAGGACCGTCACGTCGGCCAGCGGATCGCCGTCGGCGATCACCACGTCGCCGGCGAAGCCGCGCGCGAGCCGGCCCACCGTGCGTTCGAGCCCGAGCAGCCGGGCCGCGCCGGTCGTGGCCGTGCGGATCGCGTCGAGCGAGGACAGGCCCGCGGAGTGCATCAGCTCGATCTCGCGGCCGATGGGCTTCACCCTGCCGCCTGAGGAGTCGGTGCCGGCGGCCAGCGGCACACCCCGCTCATGCGCGGCGAGCACGGCCCGCTCGAGGACCGGCAGATAGGTGCGGCCACGCTCGGCGAGCACTGGATCGGACGACTCCGCCAGGCCCGCGATCGCGGAGAGGGTGGGCGTGAAGTACGTACCCCTGCGGCGCATTTCCACGAGGGTGCGCTCGCCGACGAACACCCCGTGTTCCAGGGAGCGGATGCCCGCGGTCACCGCGTCGTGGCAGCCCTGCTCGGCGTAGCTGTGGCAGAGCACGCCCTTGCCGCCGCGGCGCGCCGCGGTCACGATCTCCCGCAGTTGTCCGTACGAGTAGACCTGGGCGAGCGGGTCCTGCTCGGGCAGACCGGCGCGCTCGTTCACCCGCGTCTTGACCCAGTCGACGCCGCGGGCGAGGTTCACCTCGACGACGCGGCGCAGCGCCTCGGCCGAGCGCACACCGTCCTCGAGGCGGGCGAGCTCGGTGAGGTCCGGGTCGGCGAGGATCGTGTCGCCGAGGTCGGGGGTGACGAAGACACCGGCCGCTTCGAGGCGGGGCGCGAGGGCGGGAGACTGGCGCGCGAGTTCCCGTACCGCGATGTCCTGGTAGAAGTTCGTCGAACCGCTGCGGGCGCTCGTCGCGCCCTGCCGTACGGCGTCGAGGGCCTCGGTGGCGGTGTTGAGGTGGATATGGGCGTCGACGAGTCCCGGCAGGATCCACTTCCCGTGCGCGTCGACGACCTCGACGCCCTGGGGCACGGCGATACCGCGGCGGGCACCGGCCGCGCGCACGACACCGTTCACGATGACGACCACGGCATCCTCGGTGACCTCACCCGTGGCCGGGTCGAGCAGGGTGCCGCCTTCGACGACGAGATCGGCGCCCTTCGCCCCACGCCGGGAGGGTGCAGCAGCCGAAGCGGCCTGGGCCGGTGTCACCGCCGCCGCGGTTCCGGCGAGGGCGGCGGCCGCGGCGAGCACCCCGCGGCGGGTCATCCGGCTTGAGGGCGGCGGGGCGTCTTCCACGCACATCGAGGGCTCCTGAGAGGGTCGGGGACGCGACTCGATTTTTGTATACCAAATTGAAGAACGCGATCAAGGGTGTAACCCGGAAGCATCGGAATCCTCATCAGAGCTGCACATCCGCCCGAAGCGCGGCCCATGTCGCCCGGGCGTTGGTATACAAACCATGCGGGTTCGGTCGACAGAGCACCGTGCGCCGGTCCGGTCTCCCCCTTGCGGGCCGGTCAAGTTAGCCTTACCTGGCTTATGCAACGGCCTGGTGGGGAGAGAGACATGCGGGACGCCGCGCGGCATGACGGGCGTGAAGTCCTGCGCACCGTGCTCAAGGGTGAGCGACGGCGGGTGCTCGCGGCCTGTGCGCTCAATGCCTCGCACCAGATCGGTGAGGCGCTGATCCCCGTACTGATCGGGTTCATGGTGGACCGGGCGATCGTCCGCCCCGACCTCGCCTCGTTCGCGCGCTGGGCACTGATCCTCGCGGTCGTCTACGTCTTTCTCTCCGGCGGCTTCCAGCTCGGCGCCCGCGCGGCCGAGTACGCCAAGGAGCACGCCGGTCACACGCTGCGGATGCGGCTGATCCGCCGCGTCCTCGATCCGTACGGAGGGGCCGAGCGCGGCCGCCCGCCCGGCGCCCTCGTCTCCGTGACCACGGAGGACGCACGGCGGGCCGGCGGGGTGACGTTCGCGCTGCCGATCGGCTTCGGCGCGGTGATCGGTCTCGCGGCCGGGGCGGTGCTGCTGCTGCGCGCCTCCGTACCGCTCGGCCTGCTGATCCTGCTCGGCACTCCGGTCCTGATGGGGCTCGGACAGCTGCTCGCGCGCCCGCTCGAGCACCGCAGTCACGCGGAACAGGAGCGGGCCGCCCACGCCTCGGGCGTCGCGGCCGATCTGGTCGCAGGGGTACGCGTGCTGCAGGGCCTCGGTGCACAGCGCGCCGCCTCGGACCGGTATAGGCGCACCAGCCGTGCCGCGCTGGACGCGACGGTGCGGGCGGCGCGGGCCGAGGCGGTGCAGACCGGGATGATGCAGACCCTCACGGGTGTGTTCATCGCTCTGGTCGCGCTAGTGGGCGGCCATCTGGTCCTCACTGACGCCATCGGGCTCGGCGAACTGGTCGCGGCCGTCGGCCTTGCCCTGTTCCTGCCCGGCCCGCTGCACACGGTGGCCTGGGTGGCCGCCGATGTGGCGCGGTCGCGGGCTTCGGCGGAGCGGGTGGGAGAGGTCCTTTCGGCACCGGGAGGCATAGCGAACTCCGAGGCCGCACCCCGAAACGAGGACGCCGAGGACGCCGACGACGAGGGCGAAGCCCGCAAGCTCCCCGCTCCGGCCGCCCCCGCCGACGGGGCACCGCCCGCCCTTCACCTCTCCGCCCTCACCCACGAGGGGCTGCGGGGCCTCGAATTCGCCGTCTCCCCGGGCGAGTTCCTCGGCGTCGTCGTCACCGACCCCGCCCACGCCGACACCCTGGTGCGCTGTCTGGCCCGCCGCACCGACCCGGACGCGGGCCGGCTCGCCCTGGACGGCGTCCCCTTCACCGATCTCTCGCCGCGTGCTCTGCGCTCGCGGATCCTCGTCGCCGAACACGCGGCAGACCTGTTCACCGGGTCGATCGCGGAGAACATCACCGCCGCGGGAGCCACCGCCCACGAGGCGGCGACGACCGCCGCCGCGGCCGACGAAGTGGCCGCGTCCGTACCCGGCGGCATGGCCGCACCGGTCGGCGAACGCGGCCGCTGCCTCTCCGGCGGCCAGCGCCAGAGGGTGGCGCTCGCCCGTGCGCTCGCCGCCGACCGCGAGGTGCTCGTCGTACACGACCCGACCACCGCGATCGACGCCGCCACCGAGGCCCGTATCGCCTCCGGCATCCGCGAGGTGCGCCGTGGCCGTACGACCGTCCTGGTCACCAGCAGCCCGGCGCTCCTCGCCGTCGCCGACCGCGTCGTCCTGATCGACGGCGGGCGGCTCGCCGAAGAGGCCCGCCACGAAGAACTTGTCCAACGCAGCGCTCTCTACCGGACGGCGGTACTGGGATGACCACGACGTCGTCACAGCAGCTCATGCAGCAGACCGAAGCCACCGACGAGACGACGGAACGTTCCTCCGCCGCCGACCTGCTGCCCGTCGCGACCGGCCGGCGCACCCGCGCCGCGGCCCTGGAACTCCTGCGCCCCGACCGGGGTCTGGCCATCCGCTCGGCCCTGGTCCTGGTCGCCGCGACGGCCGTGGGTCTGCTCATGCAGCCGCTGCTCGGCCGGATCGTCGACCTCGTCGCGGACGGCACGCGCGGCGGCACCGTATCGACGGGTGTGCTGACCCTGCCCGTCGTCCTCCTCGTGGTCGTCGCCCTCGTGCAGGGCGCCTCGACCGCCCTTGGCCTCGGAATGGTGGCGCGGCTCGGCGAGTCGGTGCTCGCCCGGCTGCGGGAACGGTTCGTCGAACGGGCACTCGCCCTGCCGGCCGACCGTATCGAGCGCGCGGGCTCCGGCGATCTGACCGCCCGCGTCACGGGAGACGTGTCCCGGGTGTCCGAGGCCGTGCGCTCCGCGCTGCCCGAACTCGCCCGCGCCACCCTGACGATCGTCCTCACCCTCATCGCGCTCGCGGTGCTCGACTGGCGCTTCCTGGTGGCCGCGCTGCTCGCGGTGCCGGTGCAGGCATGGACGGCGCGCTGGTACGTCGGCAAGGCCGTTCCCCTGTACGCGAAGCAGCGCATCGCCACCGGAGCACAGCAGCAGCAGCTGCTCGAGACCATCGGCGGCGCCGACACGGTCCGCGGTCATCTCCTCGAGGACGACCACACGCAGCGGGTCGAGAAGCGCTCGCGCGCGGCGGTCGAACTCAGCAAGCGCGGGGTGCGCCTGGTCCTCGGTTTCTACGGACGGCTGCACATCGGCGAGTACATCGGCCTGGTCGGCGTGCTGCTCGCCGGTCTGATCCTGGTCCGCGAGGACGCCGTCTCGATCGGTACGGCCACGGCGGCCGCGCTCTACTTCCACAATCTCTTCGGCCCCATCAACGCGGCCCTGGTCCTGCTCGACGACGCCCAGTCGGCGACCGCCGGCCTGGCCCGGCTCGTCGGTGTCACCGATCTGCCCGTCGAGACCGACGGGCCCGCCACGGGCCGCAGCGCGGACGCCTTCGTGCATGTACGGGGCATCACGCACTCCTACGGTGACGGCTCCCCCGTACTGCACGACGTCGACCTCGATCTGCACGAGGGCGAGCATGTCGCGCTGGTCGGCACCAGTGGCGCCGGCAAGTCCACGCTGGCCCGCATCCTGGCCGGGGTGCAGCCGCCCACCGGCGGCGAGGTCACGATGCCGGCCGCCGCGAACGGAAGGCCGGGCGCCGTCCTCGTATCGCAGGAACTGCATGTGTTCGCCGGCACGCTCGCGGAGGATCTGCGGCTCGCCAAACCCGACGCGTCCGAAGCGCAGCTGCGCGCGGCACTCGCCACGGTCGACGCCCTCACCTGGGCCGAAGCACTCCCGGACGGTCTGGACACGGTGGTCGGCGAGGGTGCGCACAGCCTGGACGCCGCGAAGGCACAGCAACTCGCGCTCGCCCGCCTGGTGTTGGCCGACCCGCTGATCGCCGTCCTGGACGAGGCGACCGCGGAGGCGGGGAGCGCGGGCGCCCGGCTGCTCGAACAGTCCGCGCGGGCCGCGCTCGACGGGCGTACCGCATTGATCGTCGCCCACCGCCTCACCCAGGCCGCGACCGCGGACCGGGTCGTGGTCCTCGAGCACGGCCGGGTCGTGGAGTCCGGTCCGCACGAGGGGCTCAAGGACGCGGGCGGACCGTACGCGACGCTCTGGGCCGCATGGTCGGGCACGCGGGAGTCCGCGTCCTGAGGCGCGGCCGCGGACCGGGCGCCCGAACCGGAGCTCAGACCGGCCGGACCAACTCCCAGGTGTCGACGCCCACATCCAGCGTCATGCCGTGGCGTTCGTAGAGCGAGAGCGCCCTGGAGCTGTTGTCCGTGTCGACGCCCAGGCTGATGCGCTCCCGTCCGAGGCCCGCGTAGTACCAGAACGCGTACCGCAGCAGATAGCCGGCGATCCCGCGCCCGCGCGCCTCGGCGAGCACCCCGAGGTTGCTGATCCAGCCGGTCGTGATGCGGTCGTTGCGGGTGCGCATCGCGGCGACGTCACCCATGCCTTCGAGCCGGGCGATCCAGATCAGCGAGAAGTCGGCGTTCTCCGCGTCGATGTCGTGCTGCCACTGCTCGTACGTACGCGGCTGGAAGTCGAAGTGGCCGCGGAACGACTCCTGCAGCAGGGCATGCGCCTGCCGGCGGTCCGCTTCGTCCGTGCAGGCGCGCAGGCACAGCCCCGGCAGCGGCTCGGGCATGGTGTCGGCGGTGGGCGAGATCGCGCGGTGCATCACGTGGTAGCGCCGCACGGTGCGCCAGCCGCGCTCGCGCAGGACGTCCTGGTCCACGGCGGTCGTCACGTGCAGGCCCTGGTGGATGACCGCCCGGCCGACGCCGTTCTCGGCGGCGCGCTCGGCGGCCCGGGCCTCCATCCGGTCGAGGAGCAGGCGCGCGCCGTCGGGCCGCCCGGGCAGCATGTAGAGGTCGATGTCGATGCGTTCGCCGCCGGACTCGTCCCACAGCAGGCCGTAGCCCACCAGCTTCCCGTCCTCGTGGAGCAGCCAGGAGTCGCGGGTGAGGTCGACCTCGGGGTGCTTCCACTCGGCGAGGATCTCGTCGACGTCGGTCTCGGCCTTTCCGCCTTCGACCACATCCACTGCGTTGAGCAGTTCGCCGGCCGCCGCCGCGTCGTCGAGGGTGGCGGGCCGCACTGTCACTGTCTTCATGGGGCCACTGTCGGGCTGCGCTCAACAAGGTCGCAATGGAATTACGCCGGGCCGCCGGCTACCCGATCTCCACGACCCTCGCCCAGTCCGGCACCGGATCCGGGATGTAGTCCGGATTCTCCTCGTCGTACAGCGGCGCGCGCGGGAACAGACCGATCACCGTACGGGCCGGGGGCCGTTCCTTGGGCCAGGGGGTCTGGCCGTCGGTGAGGGCCACGATCACGTCCGGTCGCGGGAGACTGCGCAGCGCCTTCGCGAAGCCGGCACGCAGGTCCGTACCGCCGCCTCCGAGCAGCGGAATGCCCTCGCCGCGGCACAGCGGGTGGACCAGGCGCGCCGCGGAGTCGCAGGGCACCACGCTGACCAGGTCGCGGCGGCCGCCCAACGTCTGGGAGATCGCCGCGACTTCGATGAGCGCGGCGCCCAGTTCCGCGTCGCTGACCGATCCCGAGGTGTCGATGACGATGCTCACGCGCGGCGGCTTGCGGCGCAGGCTGGGCAGGATGATGCCCGGCAGGCTGACGGAGCGGCGGGCGGGCCTTCCGTAGGTGTAGTCCTGGCCGACACCGGGCGCGGACGCGGCCGAGCGGATCGCGGCGCCGAGCAACTCCCGCCAGGGCTGCGGCGGTTGGAAGGCCTCCTCGGCCCATCGCTTCCACCCGGCGGACGCGCTCCCCGGCCGGCCGGTGATGCCCTGCGCCACCCGGAACCGGACCAGTTCCCGCTCCTGTTCGCTCAGGCCGTGGGCGCCGTCGGGCCCCAGGTCCCAGGGCCGTATCCGTCCGTCGGCTCCACTGCCGCAGTCGAGCCAGGCGTACGCCTCGGTGAACCGGCTGAGGCGGAAGCGGCTCAGGTACTCCTCCATGAGCTGACCGTTGTCGAGCCCCAACGCGCTCGGCCGCACCGCCCCTGCGGGGAACTTGAGCCCGTCCCCGAACGCGTCGTCGTTGATCTCGCAGTCCGCCGCGATGTTCATCCGCAGCCGCTCGGCCGCGCCGGTCAGGCCGTGCCGCTGCGCGTACCGGTCGCTGCGCCGATGGTGGTCGCGCAGCAGGTGCGAGACCTCGTGGACCCACACCGAGGCGAGGTCCTCGACAGGGGTGCGGTCCACGAAAGCGGGCGACACGTAGCAGCGCCAGTGCCGGTCGACGCCCATGGTCGGCACCTGGCGCGACTCGATCACGTGAAGCGCGAAGAGCGCGGTCGCCAAGTACGGGCGGGCGCGCACGGCTTGGAGTCGGGCGGCGTAGAGCTTGGCCGTGTCGAGAGGGAGCGGCGCCGTCTCCGGGGCTCGAGGTGGCACCTTCTGCGGCGTGCTCAACGTCCCACCCGCGCCGTCGACTTGACCCGCGCCGCCGCCTGATCTGCGTTGCGGGACACGGTCACCGCACCGGCCAGCTGCTCGATCGCGGCGGGCACGTCCCAGTCCTCGCGCCGCAGCGAGGCCAGCGTGGTGGCGGGTACGATCACCAGGTCGGGCGCCCCGGTCTCCAGGGCACGCACCAGCAGGTCCCAGGCCGCGTCCCAGCGCGCCCGCTCCGGCCGTGCCCGGACGGCCGCGACCACCGAGTCGAGCACCGCCTGGCGCAGATCCCCGCGCTGGGGCAGTTCGGCCGCCGACGGATCCGCGAGCAGCAGCTCCGGGTCCGGCAGGTCCATCCGGTCCAGACTGGCGAGGAGTTCGAAGCCCGGCCCGTCGCCGACGGTCCCCCGTACGAGCAGCGAGAGCACTTCGCGGGACGCCCCGGCCGCCGTGGCGAAGGCGATCAGACGCAGGGTCATGTCCCAGCTGCGCGGTGAGGGCCAGGCCCCGCCGCGCCGTGTCTCGCTGCTGGGCATCTGGTGCACCAGGGCGGCGCGGGCCGCGAGCAGTCCGCACACGGCGCGGCGGGCGAAGTCGACGGACTCCGCGAGACGTCGAGGATCGAGCTCGGGCAGGGTGGCCCGGGGCCAGGTGCCGCCCAGACCGCGGACGACTACGTCCTGTTCGTGCGCCCACTGCAGATGCACGAACCGGTTGGCGAGCGGCGCGCTCAGCTCCCAGCCGTCGGCGGCCGACGAGCGCGGGTTGGCGGCGGCCACGATCCGTACGCCGGGCGGCAACTGAAGCGCCCCGATGCGCCGTTCGAGCACCACCCTGAGCAGCGCGGCCTGCACAGCCGGCGCGGCGGTGGACAGCTCGTCGAGGAACAGCAGGCCCTTGCCCGCCCGTACGAGCCGCACAGCCCAGTCCGGCGGCGCCATCGGCACGCCCT
Organism: Streptomyces mesophilus; assembly: GCF_040300965.1. GTDB lineage: Bacteria > Actinomycetota > Actinomycetes > Streptomycetales > Streptomycetaceae > Streptomyces > Streptomyces mesophilus_A. The sequence goes on from NZ_JBEPEW010000136.1 coordinate 20,325, forward strand.
GCCGCGCGGGGTCGTCCCCCACGATGGGCAGCCCGGCGAAGTCGGAGGGCTCGTGCACGCTCGCGATCACGGTGGTCAGGGGCAGGTCGAGCGCCCCGGCGAGCTGCGTGAGCGCGGCGGTCTTGCCGATGCCCGGCTCACCCCAGAGCAGCACGGGCAGATCGGCGGCGACGGCGAGCGTGAGCGCTTCGAGCTGGACGTCGGTGCGGGGTTCGGTGGTGGTGGCGCGCAGCAGCCCCAACAGGTCCTCTGCTACGTCGAGTTGAGTGGTGCTTGCGTTCATGGCCAAGTGTGATCACCTTTCGTGTGTCGGTGGTGGGTGTGCGGTGCTGAGCTGAGCTGTGCCTGCTGCGGTGCGGTGTTGGGTGTGCTGTGTGTGCTGTGTGTGCGGCGGTGCGGTGGTGGGTGTGCTGTGCGTGCTGCCGGACGGGGAGGAGTCCGGGTCGGCGTTCAGGTGGGCCCCGGCTCAGCTCGCCAGGGCCTGACGGGGATGGGTGCGCACGGCTGCGCGCCCCTTGCGGTACTCGGTTCCCGGCGGGCCCGGCTGTCCGAGCCCGGACCGGTAGAGCCCGTGGTCGATCCGCCGGCGCAGGGCCGTCTCCAGGACATCGCGCAACGGGCCGTCGCGCAGGTGGGCGCCTGGACCGAGCAGGCTCTCCATCACGTCGAAAGCTCCGGTGAAGTCGCCGTGCGTCAGCCGTTCGCGGATGCCGGTGAGGGATGCGGGGTTGCGGTGGGCGTCGTCGATGACCTGAAGACAGGGCATCGGGGGCCCGCCGAGTGCGGCGAGCAGTGACTCCCGTCGGATCTCGGCGGGTTCGTGGTCGAGGGGCGAGAGCACTCCGTCGACGAGTGCGAGGCGATGGCGGGCGCCGCGGCAGTCGACCAGGTGGGTCCGCCCGGACCGCTCCCGGTCCCGAGCTCCGGGCCGCGCGGCCCGTACGCCCAAGGCCTGTGCCACCAGTGGATGCAGCCGGTCCCCGTCGATCAGCCCGGCACGCAGGAGTTCCACATCGGGAGGAACCCAGGTGGCGGCATCGGGCAACAGGGGGAAGACCCCCTCGGCGCGGACCACGCGTGCGTCACGGGTGTCGACCGCGAGGCGCCGCCCCGCGCCCACGCGGACACCGACCAGGCCGTCCGCGCCGAGCCCCTCGGCCTCGCGCACGAGCCGCGCCTCGGCGGCCCAGCGGTCAACGGCCCAGTGCGGTTCCCACTCACCTGCGCGCTCCCCGGCGCCGGACTTCTCGCCCAACTCCCCGGCACCGGACCTCTCCCCCAGCTCCCCCGCCCGGCGGGCGTCCCACAGATGCCGGTGCAGATCGAACCGGAAGCGGGCGCTCGGACGCGGATGGGGATGCCGGCCGTCCGGCAAGGAGCCGTCCCAGAGCGTCAGGCTGATCCGCTGCCCGGCATCGGCCCACGCGGGCGGGGTCCGCACGACCAGGCAGAGCCGGCGGCCGCCGTCCCCGGTCCCGTATCGCGCGAGAGGAACCGTCACGCCGGGACGCAGCAGGCCGTCCGGGCCGATCCGGGGCAGGTGCCAGCGCAGCAGGTCGGGCGCGAAGTACCGCAGGTCGCCCCGGACACGGCGCGCGACGTCACGCCCGTACGCGTACGCGAGGCGGCGCAGGTCGAGATCGACGTCCACGCGCGCGGCGGC
>NZ_JBEPEW010000137.1:0-21981 GCF_040300965.1 Streptomyces mesophilus
ACCCGGGACGGCGCGACCGCACGCCCGACAGTCGTCGCCGGGCCGCCCGAGAGCGCCTCGGTCGTGGTGCACGAGGTCTTCGGCGCGCTGGTGGCGGTCCTTCCCTACGACGAGTTCGACGCCGTCATCGAGACCTGCAACGCCAGCCGCTACGGGCTCCAGGCCGGGCTGTTCACCCGCGATATGGGACGCATCCTCACCGCCTGGCGGGATCTGGAGACGGGCGCCCTGATCGCCGGCGGCACCTCCAACTACCGCCTGGACCATGTGCCGTTCGGCGGGATGAAGGACTCCGGGTTCGGCCGCGAGACACCCCGCTCGATGATCGACGACTACACGGTTGTGAAGACTCTCGTGCTCCGCGGTCATTCCGTGTGGGGCACCCGGAACGCCACCGCCGAGGAGCCCTCCGTATGAGCGAGAACGCCACGCCCTCCGCCGCCGAACCTGCTGCGGAAGGCACCGTCACCGCCGCCCGCGCCCTCGTCGCCCAACTCGAGTCGTACGGAGTCGAGTACGTCTTCGGCACCTGCGGCCACACCAACATCGCCCTCCTCGACGAACTCGGCCCCAGCTCCGTCGAGTTCGTGATCGCCCGCCACGAACAGGCCGCCGCACACGCCGCCGACGGATACGCCCGCGCCAGCGGCAAGCCCGGCGTGCTCCTGACGCACGTCGGCCCGGGGTTGATGAACGCGGTCACCGGTGTGGCCACCGCCGCGATGGACTCCGTCCCGCTGGTGGTCATCTCCGGCGACGTCCCCTCGTATTACGCGGGCCGCCATCCCCACCAGGAGGTGAACCTGCACGCGGACGCCGATCAGGCCGCGATCTTCGGTCCGTTCAGCAAGCGGACCTGGCACGTGCACCAAGTGGCCGACCTGCACCGCACCGTGGAGCGGGCGTTCTGGACCGCCACGTCCGGGCGGCCCGGCGCAGTGCTGGTCAACGTGCCGATGGACCACTTCAGCCGACGGGTCGCGCCCTACGCGGGCGACCACGCGCTCCCGGCCGTCACCTCCCGCCCGGCCCTGGACACGGCCACCGCGGAGCGCATCGCACGGATGCTCCTGGAGGCCGAACGCCCGCTGATCTACTTCGGCGGCGGCCTGCGCGAACCCCGGGCCCGCCAGGACCTGCTCGCACTCGCCGAACACCTCGACATCCCGCTCGCCCACTCCCTGATGGGCAAGGGCGTGCTGCCCGACCGGCACCCGCTGCTGCTCGGCATGCCGGGCTTCTGGGGCCTGGAGACCACGCATACGCACACCAAGGGCGCCGATGTCGTCCTCGCCCTGGCCACCCGGTTCGCGGAGACCGACGCCAGCTCCTGGGACCCGGCCCACACCTGGAACTTCCCGCCGAGCAGGCTGATCCAGATCGACATCGACCCGGCGGAGATCGGCCGTAACTACCCGGTGGAGATCGGCGCCGTGTCCGACGTCGGCGAAGCCGTACGGGCCATCGGGGCAGCCGTACGCACGGCGCGTCCCGAGCCGCTCACCCGCGCGGGGCTGCGCGAGTCCATCGCCGTCGCCCGCCGCGGCGTCTTCGACACGGCACGCGAGGACGGCCGCAGCGACGCCTTTCCGCTGCGGCCGCAGCGCATCCTCGCCGACCTGCGCGACGCCCTGCCCGATGACGCCGTGCTCGTCACCGACGTCGGCTGGAACAAGAACGGCGTCGCGCAGTGCTACGAACTCCCCGAGACCGGACGGTTCATCACGCCCGGCGGCGCCTCCACCATGGGCTTCGGCCCGGCCGCCGCCGTCGGTGTGCAGCTCGCCGAACCGGACCGCACGGTGGTCGCCCTGATCGGCGACGGCGGGATGAGCGCCCAGCTCCCTGCGATCCCCATGGCCGTCGAGCGCAACCTCCCGGTGCTCTTCGTGGTGATGAACAACCGGGCCCACGGCACCATCGCCGACCTCCAGTCCGCTTCGTTCGGCCGCTCGTACGGCTGTGAGTTCACCGACGCCGAAGGCCGCCCGTACAGCCCGGACTTCGCCGCGCTCGGCCGCTCCTGCGGGGCCGGGGGCTACTCGGTGGCCGAACCCGCCGACCTGGCGAAGGCGCTGGCCGACGCGCTGGAGCGGCGCGTGCCCGCCGTCATCGACGTGCCCATGGTCAACGAGCCGGTGCCGACGCCCGGCCACTGGAACATCAAGGACATCTACCGCGGGTCCTTCGCCGACTGAACCGACCGCACCACCTCAACCTGCCGACCCTGCACACACCGAGGTGATCCCCATGACCCGCAATCCGGCACATCCACGGCTGGTCCTAGCCGCCACCGCCGCGCTCGCCACCGCGCTGGCGGCCTGCAGCGCGCCCGGAGAGTCCGGCAGCGAGAGCAAGTCGACCACCGGACCGATCAAGATCGCAGTCGTCAACGCGCAGAGCGGGCAGCTCAGTTCGCTCGGCGACTGGGAGTACAAGGGCGCCAAGCTCGCCGTCGACGAGTGGAACAAGAAGGGCGGCGTGAACGGTCGCAAGATCGAGCTCAAGCTCTTCGACGACCAGGGCGACCCCACCACCGGCACCAACATCGCCCGCAAGCTGGACAGCCAGGGCTACATCGCCATGATCGGCACGGCCGAGAGTGCCGTGACCATCGCCATGGCCCCGGTCCTGCAGCAGGCGGAGATCCCCAACATCACCTCCGGCCAGTCCGACGGACTCGTCGCCCAGAAGAGCCCGTTCCTCTTCCTCAACGGCCCGACCAGCACCACCTACGACACCACCCTCGCCAAGTACCTGATCGAGGAGAAGCAGTTCAAGAACATCGCGATGATCACGAACAACGGCTCCTTCGGGAAAGGCGAGCACGACGCCTTCCTCAAGGCCGCCAAGGACCTGGGCGTGACCCCCTCCACCGACCAGATCGTCACCACCGACCAGAAGGACTTCAGCTCCGCGCTCACCAAGATCCGCGCCGAGAAGGCCGAGGTGATCTTCATCGGTTCGGAGGAGGTCGAAGCCGGCCTGATCGTCAAGCAGGCCCGCGACCTCGGCATCACCGCTCCCTTCGCGGGCGCCGCCCCGCAGGGCACCCCGGTGTTCATGGACACCGCCGGCAAGGCCGCCGTCGAGGGAACCATCGTCAGCTCCCCGTATCTGAGCAATGACGTCAGCCCCGCCGCCGAGAAGTTCGCCGACGCCTACAAGGCCGCGTACAAGGAAGAAGCCGAGATGCACGGCGCCAAGGCGTACGACGGCGCGAACATCCTGCTCACCGCCCTCGACACCAGCAAGGGCGCCACCGGCAAGGAGCTCGCCGACGCCATCCGGGCCACCCGGTACGCCGGACTCCTCGGCGACTTCGCGTATGACGAGACGGGCGTCGGCATCACGCAGACCGCCATCGGCGTGATCCGCGACGGCAAGCTCGTCGCCGAGCAGTAGGCGACGGGGACACCGGCATGCAGGAGACGTTGCAGACACTCGTCGGAGGTCTGAGCCTCGGGGCGGTCTACGCCCTGGTCGCCATGGGCTTCTCCCTCGTGTACCGCACCATGGGCCTGGTCAACTTCGCGCACGCCGACATCGCCATGATCGGCGCGTACGCGGCCTCCACCTTCTACCTCACGTCCAAGATGCCGTTCGTCCTCGCGATGGTGGTGGCGATCGTCGTCACCGGTGCCATCGGTCTGGTCATCGAGCGGGTGCTGCGCCCGCTCGAGAACAAGGACTTCGACCTCATGCTGATCGGCACGATCGGCTTCGGCATCGTCCTGCAGGCCGTCGCCATCCTCATCTGGGGCACCACGGGACGGGCCGTCCCCTCGCCCGTCCGGTCCGCGCCGCTCGACGTGTTCGGGGTGCGGGTGCGCACGTACGACCTGCTCGTCATGGCGGTCGCGGCGTTCGCCGTGATCGGGCTCGCCTGGTTCCTGGCCCGCACCAAGCGCGGCGCCGCCATGCAGGCGGTCGCCATGGACCACGAGGCGGCCACCGCCGTCGGCATCAACGTCGGCCGCAGCAACGCCCTCGCCTTCTCCATCGGCGCGGGACTCGCCGCCCTCGCCGGCGGTCTGGTCGGTCCGATGCTGTATGTCGACGCCTCACTGGGCGGCGCCCTCGGCATCAAGGGATTCGCCGCCGCGATGCTCGGCGGCTTCGGCTCCATCCCCGGAGCCGTGGTCGGCGGCCTCGCGATCGGCGTCCTCGACTCGTACGCCGCCGGGCACTTCCAGGGCTACTCGGTGCTCGTGACCTTCCTGGTCTTCACGGCCGCCATCATGATCCGCCCGATGGGCGTCTTCGGGGAAAGGACGGTGAGCCGCGCATGAAGCTGCGCATCGGCGGACTCGCGGCCATGATCGTGGCGGCCTGGCTGCTGCCGTACGGCCTGGGAAGCTACGCCATCCACGTCGTGAACATCGCCCTGATCTACGCGCTGCTCGCGATCGGCATGGGCCTGGCCATGGGGATCTCCGGCCAGATCAACCTGGCCCAGGTGGCGTTCTTCGGCGTCGGCGCCTACGTGGTCGCCATCCTCACCACCCACAACGGCTACGGCTTCTGGGCGGCCTCCGCCCTCGCGCTCCTGGCAACCGTCGCAACTGGGCTGTTCGTCGGGGTGCCCGCGTTGCGCATGCAGTCCCACTATCTCGGCATCGTCACGCTCGGCCTGGCGCTCGGCTTCCTCAACTGGATCACGAACGCCACGATCACCGGCGGCGCCGACGGGATCTCCGGCATCCCCCTGCCCACACTGCCCGGTATCGACCTGTCCAGCGAATACCTCTACTACTACGTCGAGTTGGTCGTCTGCGTCCTCGGCCTCGCCTTCGGTCTCTTCGTGGTCCGCACCGCGCTCGGACGCCGGCTGCGCGCGATGCGCGACGACTCGCTCGCCGCGAGCGCGATGGGCGCCCAGATCCCGCTCCTGCGCATGACCGCCTTCGTCCTCGCCTCCCTGTACGGCGGCATGGCGGGCATCCTCTACGCGGGCCTGATCCGGTACGTCGCGCCCGAGACCTTCTCCATCGCCAACATGTTCATCCTGCTCGCCATGGTCATCATCGGCGGCCGCCGTTCCCTGGTGGGCTGCGTCATCGGCGCGATCGGCCTGACCTTGATCCGCGAGTGGCTCTCCGACTTCTCCACCTACGCCCAACTCGGTTACGGCGTCGTCGTCGTGCTGATGGTGGTCTTCGCACCGACCGGTCTCGCGGGGGTCCCGGGCCTGGTGCGGGACGCTGTCCGCCGAAGGAGCCGTACGTCCGGTGGGCCCCGGGCCGAACTGCGCGCCTTCCAGCCGTACGAGGTGAGCCCGCCGCCCGACGATCAGGCCGCCGGACCCCTGCTCGACATCCGCGGCGTCACCAAGGACTTCCGGGGCCTGCGCGCCCTCGACGACGTCTCCCTCGCCGTGCTGCCCGGTGAGATCCGCGGCATCGTCGGCCCCAACGGCTCGGGAAAGACCACCCTGTTCAACGTGGTCAGCGGCTTCTACCGGGCCACATCGGGGCAGGTCCGGCTCTCCGGGCGGGACACCACGGCCACCCGGCCGTACACACTCTCGCTGCTGGGTGTCGCCCGCACGTTCCAGAATCTGCGGCTCTTCTCGCACCTCACCGTCCGCGAGAACATCCTCGTCGCGCTCGACCGCACCCGGACCCACACCATCTGGCGCTACGTCCTGTGGCCTCCCGGCGTCCTGCGCCAGGAAAGCCGTCTGCGCACCCAGGCCCAGGAACTCCTCGACCGCTTCGGCCTCGCCGACTTCGCGGACACTCCGCCCGGTTCGCTTCCGTACGGCATCCAGCGCCGCATCGAGATCGCCCGCGCCATGGCCGCGCGGCCCCGCCTGCTGCTGCTCGACGAACCGGCCGCCGGACTCAACGGCGAGGAGGTCGGGCAGCTCGCCCACATGGTGCGCTCCATCCGCGACAGCGGCACCACCGTGGTCCTCATCGAACACAACATGGGTCTGGTGATGTCGCTCTGCGAGCAGGTGACCGTGTTCGCCGGCGGCCGGATCATCGCCGAAGGGACGCCGGCCGAGGTGGTCGCGAGCCCTGCGGTGATCGAGGCGTACCTCGGCGACTCGGAGATGGCGCAGGACGCCCGCGAAGCCGCACCCCCGCTCACGGCTCCGGTGCCGGAGCAGCCGTCGCCGTCGCCGTCCGACTCCGAGGAGGCCGCCCGATGAAGATCCACTCGCTGCTGCCCGGCAGGCGCGCCACCGCGCCCGCACACGCGGCAACTCTTACCGTCGACGACCTGTCCGTGCACTACGGCGGGGTCTGTGCGGTCCGCTCCATCGGCTTCAGCATCGCGCCCGGCGAGTCGGTCGGCATCATCGGCGCCAATGGAGCGGGCAAGACCTCCACGCTCAAGGCCCTGATGGGATTGGTGCCGCGCAGCGGCGGCCGGATCACCCTGGGCGAGCGGGACTTGGGGAAGGTCCCGGCCCGCGACATGGTGCGGCACGGCATCGGCTACGTCCCCGAGGGCCGCCATGTCTTTCCCGGACTCCCGGTCGAGAAGAACCTTCTTCTCGGCGCGTACGCACGGCGCTGGGACGACGAGACCCGCGCCACCCTCGCGGAGGTGCACGAACTGTTCCCCGTACTCGGCGAGATGGGCACCCGCCTGGCCGGGGCCCTGTCCGGCGGGCAGCAGCAGATGCTCGCCATCGGCCGCGCCCTGATGGCCAAACCGCGCATCCTGCTCCTGGACGAGCCGTCGATGGGGCTCTCCCCCAAACTCGTCTCCGGCATCCTCGACGTACTCCTTCGACTCCGCGAGGAAGGCCTGAGCCTCCTCCTCGTGGAGCAGAACGCCAAGCTCACCTTCGGCGCCACCAGCCACTGCCTGGTCATGGAGAACGGTGAGGTGGCGATGACCGGTGCGGCGCAGGAACTGAGCAGGGACGAGCGGGTACGCAGGATCTACCTCGGGCTGTGACGACCACGAGCGATGACGCGTGGTGGGGACGTGCGCGACTCACACATCCCGCAGCAACGCGCTCAGGTCGAAGGTGAGCGTCTCCTCGCCCGGCGCGATCACCGCGTACGAGCGGAGCAGGAACCGGCGCAGCGGAGCGGTGTCGATCTGGATGAGCGCCGCACCTTCCGGCACGCTGAACTCGATGATCGTCTGGGCCCGCCCGCACGGCCAGACGTGCACGTCACCTGCGCCCGAAGGGGTGCTCAGGCCTGACTCCAGGAGGTCTCGGGCGAAGGTCCAGGGAACCGGGCGGCCGTCCAGGGACACCTCCGGCGGGAAGATCAGGTGGATCGCGAGGGGATCGGCGCTGTCGTAGCGGAGCAGGACGCGGACGGCCGGCTCCTTCTCGGCGGAGGTGATGAGGCGGGCCCGTACGGACTGTTCGATCGTGAGGGACATCGATCCGGCTCCTTCGGCGGTGGGCTGGGCGCAGCGTGCGGGTTGTCCGCGCCCCATGTCCGGTCGACTCGCGAAGGAGCTCGGGTATTACGCGAGTTGCCGCGCGACCTGCTGTGACCTGCACCACTGTGGTCTGCGCCACATTTTGGACCCGCATCGGGCAATTCGTACATACAGTGACAAGCTCCCGATCCGCAGTGGAGTGTCCTGCCATGACCCCTGGATCCGCCGGCGTCGACGCCGCGGCCTACGCGCGCGTCTTCGAGGAAGAGCAGACCCAACTCGTCGCCTACGCCCGCTCACTGACCGGCAACCCCTGGCTGGCCGAGGACGTGGTCGCGGAGGCCCACTTCAGGGTCTGGCGGCGGCTGTCCGCGGGGCACGAGATCGACAACGTCGCGGCGTACTTGATGCGCACCGTACGCAACCTTGCCACTACCGTCGGTGGCAATCTCGCCCGTGAGACGCCGGTCGAGCCGGGTGCGGGCACGACTGAGTCCGAGCAGGTCTCCGTCACCTTCGCGCCGTCCGCCGCGGATCCGAGTACCCGTATCTCCCAGGTCGACCTGCTGCGTCGGGTGCTCAGCCAGCTGCCTGAGCGGTGGGTCAAGGCCCTGTGGCTGGCCGAGGCCGAAGATCAGTCGCTGGACGCGATCGGGCGCCGCATCGGCGTCGGCCGCGGCGCCACCGCGGTGCTGCTGCACCGGGCCCGCGAAGGGATGCGCCAGGCATTCCTGCGCGCCCATCCCGGCGCTCCGCAGGACCCCGCCTGCGAGATCCACTGGGAGCGAATACCCGCTCTCGTACGAGAAGCGGCGGCGCCCCGGCACGCGAAGCAGCTCCGCACGCACATGGACGGATGCGAGGACTGCCGCGCCCGCTACCTGCTGCTCGCGCGGGCCAACAACCACCTGGCCGCGCTGGTCGGACCGGCGCTCCTGGTGCTGTTCCTCGGCGGAGGGGCCAAGTTCCTCGCGCCCCTGGTCACGGGGGCGGCGGCCGGAGCGTCGAACTCGGGGGCCGGGACCGCGCCGACCGGTTCGTCCACGGCCGCTCCGCACTCCGCGCCTGCTTCGAGCGGAGCGGATCACGTGGTGGCGCACGTCGTCAGCGGCGGGTTCAAGCTTCCCTCGGCTGTTCTCGGAGCCGTCGGTCTCGGCGTGACGGGGGCGGCCGTCGGCGTGGCGCTGCTGGCCGGCGCTGCCGAGCAGCCGCTCCCTGCGCCGCGTACCGCGACGCACCAACCCGCGGCTGTCCAGGCCACTCCCCCCGCCGTTCCTGCGAGCCCGCTCTTGGGGATGGCCGACGAGATCCACGTGCCGCCTCAGACCCCGGAGGAGCGGCACGATGCCGCCCCGCCGCAGGACGCGCCGTTGCAGGCGCCCCAGGATCCGCCTTCGCAGGCGCCTCAGGATCCGCCGGGTCCGGCTGCCGAACCCGGCCTCCCCGAGCCCCCGAAGGACCCGGCGGCAGAAGGGACACCCCCGCAGGCGGAGACCGCCACGAACCCCGCCCCCGCGGCGCAGCCTGACCAGCCCCCGGCGGCAGACACACCGACCGATCCTGCGGTCACCGCGCCCACCGAGCCGGCGGCTCCGGAACCCGATCCGGTGCAGCCCTCCCCCGAACCCGTAACTCCGCAACCCGTCAACCCCGTTCCGGCGGAGCCCGACCCCGGCACGCCCGCACCCTCCGACCCGGTGCAGCCTCCCGTCGACCCAGCGCCCACCGAACCTGTCGACCCGCCGCCCACCGAGCCAGTCGACCCCGCGCCCGTCGACCCGCCACCCACCACCGAGCCAGTCGACCCCGCGCCCGTCGACCCGCCACCCACCACCGAGCCAGTCGACCCCGCGCCCGTCTGCCACGACATCCTTCGTGGCGGCATCACCGTCACCGTCTGCTACACCACCGGTGGATAGGGAAGCGCACCTGCACAGTTATGAAGGCTCCGCGCCCCGCAACGGAACCTCCCTGATCAGCCAGGACACCGCGAACGTCACAGCGCACAGCGCTGCCGTGCCGAGCGCGACACCGTGCAGGCCGTCGACGACGCCGGACCGGAACGCGTCCTGGACCGGAGCGGGCAGGTCGCGCAGGAGCGCGGGGGTGAGTTCACCGCCGGTCAGCCGCTCCCCGTCCGCGCCGAGGTGGTCCGTAACGGTGGCGGCGAGCCGGTTCGTGAAGACGGAGCCGAGGACCGCGACGCCGAGTGAGCCGCCGATGGTGCGCAGCAGGGTCAGCGTGCCGCTGGCCGCGCCCATGTCGCGCGGTTCGGCGCTGTTCATCGTGATCAGCATCGTCGGCTGCATCAGGCAGCCGATGCCCACCCCGAGGACGAACGTGAGCCCGGAGGCCAGGGCCGCGATCGTGTCGGTGCCGAGGGTCAGCAGGGCCAGGGCCCCGGCCGTGGCGAGCGCGCCGCCCGCGATCGGGTAGCCGCGGTAGCGGCCGCCTTCGCCCACACGCCGGCCGATGACGAGCTGCGAGCCGATCATGCCGAGCATCAGCGGAACGAGCAGCAGACCGCTCTGTGTGGACGACATGCCCTGCACGAACTGCATGTACTGCGGCAGATAGCTCGCCGCCGCCAGCATGGCCGCACCCGTGACGAAGCTCAGGATCTGCGCCACCGTGAAGTTGCGGTCGCGGAACAGCCGGGGCGGGATCACCGGTTCAGGGGCGCGTCGTTCCGCGCGTACGAAGGCGGCGAGCGAGGCCGCGGACGCCAGACCGAGACCGATGATCTGGGGCGACGTCCAGGCGTAGGTCGTCCCCGCCCAGGTCGCGAGCAGGGTCAGCGTGAGGATGGCGGCCGTCAGGAGCCCCGCGCCGGCGAGGTCGATCCGTGCCTTCGTGCGTTCGGTGCGCAGCCGCACCCCGAGGCCGATGACGGCGAGCGCCACGGCGCCGACCGGCACATTGACGTAGAACACCCAGCGCCAGTCCCACTGGTCGGTGAGGAAGCCGCCGAGCAGCGGTCCGCCGATGGTCGCGGCGGGCAGCAGCACTCCGATGAGCGCCTGGGCGCGCCCGGCCTCCGCCGGCGCGAGCAGGGTGCCGATGAGGGAGAGAGCTCCCACGAACAGTCCGCCCGCGCCCAGACCCTGCAGCGCCCGGAACGCGATCAACTGGCCCATGTCCTGGGCGAGTCCGCACAGCACTGAGCCGACGAGGAAGAGCGCGATGGCCGTGAGGTAGCTGCCCTTGCGGCCGTACAGATCACCGACCTTGCCCCATATCGGTGTGGAGACCGCCATGGTGAGCAGATAGGCGGTGAGCACCCAGGACAGCTGGTCGAGCCCGCCCAGGTCTCCGACGATGGTGGGCAGGGCGGTGCCGACGATGGTGCCGTCGAGCGTGGCGAGCACGATGCCGAGCAACAGGCCGAGGATGACGAGCCGGGAGGGCGGGGCAGGTGCCTCGTCCGTCGTGCTGGATTGGGGTTGCTTCGCGTCCGTACGTTGCGTCATGGCGTCTCTCCGGTTCCGGTTCGCGGGCCGCTCAGGCGACGTACGAGCGAAGGGACTTGGCGTCGCGCAGGGCGTGGGCCCACCAGGCCAGCTGATCGAGCAGCGCCTTCGCGGCGGTGTCGGCGGCCTGGTCCGTGACGGCGCCGGACTCGTCGAACCGGGTCCAGGCCTCGTGGAAGCTGACCGTGTTGCGGATGGTCGTGGCGTTCAACTCGGCCATGACGACCCGCAGATGCTCCACCGCGCGCAGGCCGCCCGACAGCCCCCCGTACGAGACGAACGCGACCGGCTTGCCGTGCCACTGCTCGTTGTGCCAGTCGATGGCGTTCTTCAGGGGCGCCGTATAGCTGTGGTTGTACTCGGGCGTGACGAACACGAACGCGTCGGCGGCGGCGAGCCGCGGCGACACGAGGTCGAGCGCCTGCTTGGTGCCGGGCGACAGCTGCCCGCCGAAGGCCGGGAGCACGGTCGGCAGCGGGGTCTCCGCGAGGTCGATGACATCGGCCTCCATGTCCTCCCGCTGCTCGAGGTGGCTGCTGAGCCAGTTCGTCACGACCGGCCCGAAACGGCCCTCGCGGGTGGAGCCGGCGATTACGGCGACGCGGAGCGAGGCGGTGGTGGCAGGCATGACGGACCCCCTGGTTGTGTACGACGTATCTGAATGAGTACAACGTACACATCGTTGTGTACGTCGTCCACAACGAGGGATACGCTGTACGCGACATCGTGTGAGGACGAGGAGCTGTGCCATGGCGGCCCGGAAGCAGAACCAGAGCAAGGTCGCGGAGCCCGTGGAGCCCTCTCTCTGGGAGCGCATGGAGCGGCCCGCGCCGGCGCCCCGAGCCTCACTGAGCCTGGAGCGGATCGCGGCTGCGGCCGTCGAGATCGCCGACGAGGAGGGCGCCGCCGCCGTCACCATGCGCCGTCTCGCCACGAAACTCGGCGTCGCCCCCATGGCGGCCTACCGTCATGTGGCGGGCAAGGACGACCTCTGGGCGCTCATGATCGACCGGGTCTCCCGGCAGCTGGCGGCGCCGGACGAGTCCGCGGGGTGGCGGGAGGTGCTGCGCTCCTTCGCCCTGCAGACACGGGAGTTGATGCTGGCGCACCCGTGGATGGGGTCCATTCCGCTGATCTCGCTCACACCGTCGCGGATGGCCGTGGCCGAACAGCAGTTGGCGGCGCTCGCCGCGTGCGACCTGGATGCCGACTCGATGATGGCCGCCTTCCGGACGGTCAACTCCTATGTGCACGGCTCCACTCAGGCCGAGATCATCCTGCGCGAGTACCAGGAGCGGCACGGCTGGTCCGGCGGCGAGGAGACCCGAAAGGCGCTCGCCCCGCAGATGAATTACCTGATGAGCACGGGCCGTTACCCCGCCTACGAGCGTTACGGCCTGGAGGCGGCACGCAAGGACGACCACGATTGGTCGTTCGAGTTCGGCCTCGACTGCGTCCTCGACGGCATCGCGAAGCGCCTCGGCATCTGACCCTCCCTGCACTCGGTGCGGGAGCCCCGCCGCCCGGGCATGCGGCGGCTGTCTGATAGATCTCCCGTCAGTGAAACTCGAGCCGTACCGGGCGACGCACCGAGGAGCATGCCGCATGAGCAACGTGGTGACCATGTACAGCGCCCCTAGAGGGGTGGAGGTCCGCGACCCGGACAAAGTACGGACCACGGTCAGCTTCTCCGACGCGTCAGGACCGGCCCCTTCGGCTGTGTACGTCGAGCGCGAACTCCCGCCCGGCGGCATCCCGGCCTACCGCAAGGCCCGTGCGAGCGGGGCCCGTTCCTTCGCGCTGTGGGCCGATGACCGCCGCACGGCACGGGTGGCCACCGTGACCACTCTGTCGGCCACCGGCGGCGTCGCGCGATTCCAGGTACTCGGCGCCCACGGCGAGTTGCTCGGCACCATCGTGCGCGAGAAGGCGCTCCGCGGCGGGAGGCTGCGTACGCGCTGGATCGTGACGCAGTCCGACGGTGTCGAGGCGGTGGGACTCAAGGGCCGGATCGCGTGGTGGTGGATGTGGTGGCTGCTGCTGCCCTTCATGGTGCTGATCCTGGTGATCAGCGTGATCGACGGCACCCCTGGCAACGAGGGCGGTCTCGCACGCCCCCCACGCCGCATCCGGTGGCGCGCGAACGGCCAGGTCCCGCTGGAGTTCAGATCGGGTGGCGACAAACTCCACCTGCACACCCCAGGCGTGGACTGGCGCCTGGGCGCCGCGCTGATCTCCCTGCTGCGCAGCTTCGGCGCGGGCGCGTGGGACGCGGTGAAGAAATGACGGAGATCAGCGCAGGCTACCGACGAAGGATCATCCTTCTCCGCCGGCTCACGATCCTCGGCGCAACCCTGGCGATTGCCGCACCGCTTTCTTGAGCCCCGGTCAGGCGTAGTGGCGGTAGACGGCCTGGGCGACGCAGGCCGGCTTGTCGCTGCCTTCGACTTCGACCGTGAGCGTCAGCGGCATCTGCACACCGTTGCCCTTGACCTCTTCCACCGTGCCCACGGCTCCGTGCAGGCGGATCTTCGCGCCCACCGGCACCGGGCTGGGGAAACGGACTTTCTCCAGGCCGTAGTTGACGCTCATCGTGACGCCGGTGATGGTCAGGAGTTCCCCGAAGAGCGGGATGATCAGCGAGAGCGTGAGGTAGCCGTGCGCGATCGGACCGCCGAAGGGCCCGGCCTTGGCCTTCTCGGGGTCCGTGTGGATCCACTGGTGGTCGTCGGTGGCATCGGCGAACGTGTTCACCCGGTCCTGGGTGATCTCACGCCACTCGGTGCGCCCGAGGTCGGCTCCGCTGAGGGACAGGAGAGCGTCGAGCCCGTTGGCGGTGGTGGGCATGGTGGTGTCCTTTCGGTGATACGGGAGTCGTCGATACGGGAGTCAGGGACGCTCGCTGTCGCCGGCGGCCGCATAGGCCTCGCGTACAGCGGGCTTGATGATCTTTCCGGTGGCCGTACGGGGCAGCTCGTCGGTCACGACCACGGACTTGGGGATCTTGTACTTGGCGAGCCGGCCGCGCAGATGCCCGAGCACGTCCTCCTCCTCGGCGCGCGCCCCGGGCCTGAGCACGACCACGGCCCGCCCGACCTCGCCCCACACCCGGTCCGGCACCCCGATGACGGCGCATTCGGCGACGGCGGGGTGGGTGAGGAGCGCGTCCTCGACCTCGGCCGGGGAGACGTTCTCGCCGCCGGAGACGTACATGTCCTTGATCCGGTCGACGAGGTACACGAATCCGTCGGCATCGGCCCGTGCGACATCACCTGTGCGCAACCAGCCGCCTTCGGCGAACGCGGCCTCGGTCTCAGCGGGCCGGCCCCAGTAGCCGGTCATGACGTGGGGGCCCTGCACGAGGATTTCCCCGTGCTCCTGCGGGCCGGCCTCGCGGCCGTCGGGCCGGACCACGCGTAGGTCGGTGAAGAAGTGCGGCACGCCGGCCGAACCCGCCTTGGCCGAGGTCTGTTCGCGGTCGAGGAAGAGCACGCCGGGCGAT
Source organism: Streptomyces mesophilus (assembly GCF_040300965.1). Taxonomy (GTDB): domain Bacteria; phylum Actinomycetota; class Actinomycetes; order Streptomycetales; family Streptomycetaceae; genus Streptomyces; species Streptomyces mesophilus_A. The sequence goes on from NZ_JBEPEW010000137.1 coordinate 14,335, forward strand.
GCCTCGGTCATCCCGTACCCCTGGCTGAAGGCCAGACCGCGATCGAGATACGTGGCGATCGTGCGGGCCGGGACGGGGGCGCCGCCGCAGTTGAGGGTGCGCAGGCTGGACAGGTCCGTGGCCGGCCAGAGCGGATGCGCCGCCATGGCGTCGTACATCGTCGGGACTCCGAACATGTAGGTCACACGCCGGCGTTCGATGAGGTCGAGGACGCGACCGGGTTCGAAGGAGCCGAGGAGTACGACCCGGCCGCCTTTGAGCAGGGTGGGCAGGCAGGTCATGTTGAGTCCGGCGGTGTGGAACAGCGGCGCCACGACGAGGGTCACCTCGTCGGCGGCAAGGTCGGTGTCGACGAGGACGTTGACGCTGTTCCAGGTGAGGTTGGCGTGGGAGAGCACGGCGCCCTTGGGGCGGCCGCTGGTGCCGGAGGTGTACATGATGATGCACGGGTCGTCCGGTGCCACCGGCTCGTCGAGCGGGGCGGGTTCGGCCCCGGCGAGCAGTTCCTCGTAGCCGAGCGCGCCCTTGTCGTCCGGGCCGGCAAGTGCGATCCGGTGCCGCACGCCCGCGGTCTCGGCGGCTATGACCGCCTCGGCCGCTTCGGGGGCTTCGGCCGCTTCGGGAGCATGGACAAGAACAGTGACGCCTGCGTCAGTGAGGTTGTAGGCCAACTCGGGTGTGGCGAGGCGGGTGTTGAGCGGGACGAAGACCGCTCCGAGCACCCCGGCCGCGAACAGCGTCTCCAACACAGTGGGGTGGTTGGGCCCCAGGTAGGCGACGCGGTCGCCGCGCCGGACGCCGAGGCCGCGCAGGGCGTGCGCGAGACGCTGGACGCGTTCGTCGAGTTGGCGGTAGGTCCAGGTGCGGTCCTCGTGCACCACGGCGATCCGGCCGGGGGTCTTGCGGGCCCTGCGCGCCGGCCAGGAGCCGATGCCTTGGTTCAGCACGTACGGCTCCTTCAGTCGGTGGTCGCGGATGCCGACGAGGAGGAGCCGCTCAAGCCGAGCAGGCGGGCGGCGTTGTCCTTGAGGATCTTGGGCCGAACCTCCGGCTTGATGTCGAGCTTCTCGAAGTCGGCGAGCCACCGGTCGGGCGTGATCACGGGATAGTCGGACCCGAACAGGACCTTGTCCTTGAGCAGACTGTTGGCGTAGCGCACGAGCTGGGGCGGGAAGTACTTCGGGGACCAGCCGGACAGGTCGATGTACACGTACGGCTTGTGCGTGGCCACCGCGAGGGCCTCGTCCTGCCAGGGGAAGGACGGATGGGCGAGGATGATCCGCAACTCCGGGAAATCCACGGCGACATCGTCGACCAGCATGGGGTTCGAGTACTTCAGGCGGATGCCGCCGCCACCGGGGACACCCGCACCGATGCCGGTCTGGCCGGTGTGGAAGAGGGCGGGCACGCCGAGTTCCTCGATGGCCTCGTACAGCGGGTAGGCGAGCGGATCGTTCGGCGAGAACGCCTGGATGCTCGGGTGGAACTTGAACCCGCGCACCCCATAGTGCTCGACAAGCCGCCGCGCCTCCCGTACGCCCGCACGGCCCTTGTGCGGGTCGATGGAGGCGAAGGGGATCAGGACGTCGGCGTGGGCGGCGCAGCTCTCGGCTATCTCCTCGTTGGAGATACGCGGGTGCCCGGTGGCGTGTTCGGCGTCGACGGTGAACACCACGGCCGCCATGCGGCGTTCGCGGTAGTGGTCGGCCATCTCGTCAATGGTCGGCTGCCGATGGCCGTGGGCCTTGAAGTACGCCTCGGAGGCGCCGAACAGCTCGGGGCTCAGCGCGCCGTGGCCGTCCTTGGAGACCTCCGCGTGAGTGTGCATGTCGATGGCGGTCAGCCGGTCGAGGTCGAGCGTGAGGTCGGCCATGTCACGCCTGCCGGGGCTGGGGTGCGGGGATGCCGTAGGTCTCGGGGTCGCCGCCCACACCGTCGGCCCATGCGGCCGCGATGGCGTCGGCGTCCCAGCCGCCGTCGGCGAAGGCCACGGCCTTCTCCTTGGGGTGGGCCCACAGCGCGAGGCGGTCGCCGCCGATGCCTATGGCCTGACCGGTGACGTCCTTCGAGGCGTCCGACGCAAGGAAGGTGACAAGGCCGGAGACGTCCTCGACGGTGCCCAGGCCCTCGTCCTTGCGCAGCCAGTCGGGCAGCGGCGCTCCGGTGCGCTCGGCCTCCGCGATGACGGGGGCGAACGCCGGGATGGTCTTGGTCATTTCGGTGGCGGCCACCGGGACCAAGGCGTTGACGGTGATGCCGGCGCGCCCCAGCTCAAGCGCCCAGGTGCGGGCCATGGCGACGATGCCGGCCTTGGCGGCGGCGTAGTTGGTCTGGCCGAAGTTGCCGCGCTGCCCGGCCGGCGAGGAGACGAGGATGAGCCGTCCGCCGGTGCCCTGTTCCCGCATCCGTACGGCGGCCGCTCGCGCACAGGTGAAGGTGCCGCGCAGGTGGACGCGGACGACGGCGTCGAAGTCGTCGTCGGTCATCTTCCACAGCACGCGGTCGCGCAGGATGCCGGCGTTGGTCACCAGCACGTCCAGGCGGCCGAACTCCTCGACCGCCGCCCGGACCAGGCGTTCGGCGGACTCGCTGTCGCCGACGGCGGCGACGACACCGGCCGCCGTTCCGCCCTGCGACCGGATCGCGGCGACGGCCGAGTCGACCGCCGCCTGGTCGATGTCGTTGACGACGACGGCGGCGCCCGCCGCGGCGAGTGCCTGCGCGTAGCCGAGCCCGAGGCCGCGTCCGCTGCCGGTGACGACGGCGACTTTGCCCTGAAGATCCATGCGGGGAACCTCTCGTACGTGGTGCGAGTGGATACGTGGGGAGCGTGGTGGTGGATACGACCTCGGATGCGCCGTGCCACAGGCGTGGGCACGGAGCACGGGCACGGGCACGGACTCAGGCACAAGCGCAAGCACAGGCACGGGCACAGGGCCGCATTGACAGGAATCCTGATGAACGCTCGGCCAGTCTGGGCAATCAACAGGATTCCTGTCAATGGCCTAGGCTGGGGCCACCGCCGCAGAGGCGGCACGAAACGAGAGGAAGCCGGGGGCCGTGAGCACCTCACTGCTGTACCTGATCAAGCGCACCGAACTGGCCGTGCGGGCCCGCCTGGAGGAACTTCTCAAGCCCGCCGGGATCACGGCGCTGCAGTACACCGCCCTCACCGTCCTCGAGCGGCGCGACGGGGTCTCGGCCGCTCAGCTCGCCCGCGACTCCTTCGTCACGGCCCAGACGATGGCCGACATGGTCCGGGCCCTGGAAAGCCGGGAGTTGATCCGCCGCGAGCCCAACCCCGCCAACCGCCGCGAACGCCTCATCCTGCTCGCGGACCCGGGACGGAAGCTGCTCGCCCAGTACGCGGAGCCCGCCCGCGCGCTGGAGGAGCGCATGGTCGCCGAGCTGAGCAGCGAGGAAACGGATCAGCTCCGCGCGTCACTGATCAAGGCATGGCGCGCGCTGGCCTAGCCGGGCGGGCCCCGTCAGGGCCCACCGGGCGGCCGGGAGTGGCTACTTGAGGGCGTACATGCGGATGATCACGGCCTTGTCGCCGTCGGGACGGGCCAGCCCGACGAAGACGGTCTCGGCGAGCCAGCGGTGGGCGACCGCGTCCGTACGGAAGACCGGGGACGTGCGGTAGTAGTGGCCGGCCTCGGTCACCTGGAGGTCCCCGTCGAACTGGTCCGGACAGTCGGCCTTGGGCCGGTAGTAGCCGCGGTTGACGATGTCGATCACCGCGCCGTCCTCCGCCTGCAGCAGGTAGCGCGCCTCCAGTTCGCAGACCTCGCCGCGCGTACTGCTCCAGTCGCCGCCGCCCGGCAGGACCTTGCCGCGCAGCCGGGGGCCGTCGACACTGCCGCCGGTGATCGGGGTGAACTCGGTGACTTCTCCATCGCCGTTGCCGATGTGCAGCGACTCGGAGACCTCGGCACGGATCTCGAAGGCGAAGTCGAGGGCGGGAGTGAAGGTCATGGCGGTTCTCCGCATCTGTGAGAGGAGTCGGCGCATCCCCAGTTCCTCGCGGGCTGTCCGCGAGAGGGTCACGCCTTGCTCTTGACGCGTTAGCTCACCAGATGCAAGCGTGACATGCAACAGCGTTATATGACATTCATTTACGACGCTGCTTCGAGCTTGCGCATCTCCCCCCCCCATGTCGGGCGTTCCCCCTCGCGTTCCCTCACCATCCCTGCCCTCCTCACCATCCCTCTCTTCCCCCCTCCTCTCGGCAAGGAGCATCAGCTATGGCTGCGAAGAAAACGGTGCCGGCGGCGTGCGCCGTCGTGGGACTCATGGTCGCCACGGCGTGCAGCGGTGCACCGAGCGGCACCGACGACACCCCCGGACCCGGGCGCCTGTCCACCACCACGCCGCCCGGCACCTCCGAGGTCGACCGCGTGACCTGGGCCCTGCCCTACGGGGAACCGACCACGCTGGATCCGGCGAAGGTCGGTGACTACTCACCCCAGACGGTCGGCGCGAACCTCTGTGACACCCTGACGCGGATGAACGCCGACTTCTCCCTGAGCCCGGGGCTCGCCGAGAAGGTCGGCTGGTCCGACGACCGCACGCTGGTGATCCACCTCCGCCGCGGCGTGCGGTTCTGGGACGGCTCCCCCATGACCTCCGAGGACGTCGTCCACAGCCTCGAGCGCCAGCGCGACCCCAAGACGCAGGCCCTGTACGGCAATTACCTGGCCGACGTCACCGCGATCGAGGCCGACGGCCCCCAGCGCGTGACGCTGCGCACCAAGGGGTACGACCAGACCCTGCCCAAGGCGCTGGCCACCTCGTTCGGCGCGGTCAGCAAGAAGTCGTACGCCGAGAAGGCCGGTCCCGCCTACGGCTCGCCCAAGGGCGGCCTGATGTGTACGGGCCCGTACAAGCTGGGCTCCTGGAAGTCCGGCAGCTCCATCACTCTGGAGCGCAACGACTCCTACTGGGACACGGCGCTCGAGGCGAAAGTGCAGCGGATCGAGTTCCAGTTCATCACCAACAGCAACACCCTGACCAGCGCGTTGCTTTCCGGTGAGGTGGACGGCACGTACGAACTGCCGCCCAGCAGTGCCACCGCACTCGCCAAGGCCGACAACGGCGCGCTGCACCTCGGCCCGTCGACGCAGAACGTGCTGCTGATCCCGGGGCACGCCGAGTCACCCGCGGCCGACCGCCGGCTGCTCGACGCGCTCTCCCTGGTCGTCGACCGCGAGGCCCTGATCAAGAACGTGTTCGGCGGGGCCGCCACCACCCTCAAGTCCCTTGTCCCGCCCACGACCTGGCGAGGCGATCCGGCCGCCGACGCGTTCGACACCGCCTACGCCGCGCTGCCCGACGTGCCCGAACCGGACGAGGAGAAGGCGAAGAAGCTTCTCGCCCAGGCCGGTGCCCCGTCACGTCCGCTGGTGGCGGCCATACCCGCCGGTGACCAACGGTCGCTCCAGGCGCTGACGTTCATCCAGGCCGCCGCGGAGAAGATCGGCCTCGGCATCGAGATCAAGCAGCTCCAGCCCACCGAGATGTCCTCCCTCTTCTACGACCCGTCCGTACGCAAGGGCCTCGATCTCGTGCTCACCTTCGGCTACGTGGGCATGACCGATCCGGCGTCCTACGTCGCCGAGAGCGTCACACCGCGCGGCATCTTCAACTGGACGGGTTACGAGGATCCCGAGGTCACCCGGCTGCTCGACCAGGCGCGTACCGCCTCCGACCCGGCCGCTTCGGCCGAGGCCTACACGAAGGCCCAGGCCCTGTTCACGCCCACCACTTCGGCGGTGTTCCTGGCCACCACGCACGAGCGGATGTTCATGAACAAGCGCATCAGCGGTGCACCGCCCTCCTTCGCCTACATGAGCATGCCGTGGGCCGCGCACCTCGGCGGCACCGGCAAATGACCCCTCCCTCCTCCCTTCCCTCCCCTTTGGAGACGACGATGACCAAGACCGCGGGCGACAAGCCGCTGTGGGACCGTCCGGCCGCCGAACTGGCCGCCGGGATACGGGAGAAGAGCTTCTCCGCGACCGAGGTCGCGCAGGCGTTCCTCGCACGCGCCGAGGAGACCAACCCCCACGTCAACGCGCTGGTCGACATACGGCCCGACGAAGTGCTCGCCCAGGCCGCCGAAGCCGACGCGGCCGTCGCCGCCGGCGGGGAGCTGCCGCCGCTGCTCGGCGTCCCCGTTTCCATCAAGATCAATACCTCGCAGCGCGGCTTCGCCAGTTCGCACGGCGTGGCGGCCTGGGCCGGTGCCGTCGCCCAGGGCGACGCCGTGTGCGTCGCCGCGCTGCGCGAGGCCGGCGCAACCCTGTTGGGCCGCAGCAACAGCCCCGCCTTCGCCGTACGGTGGTTCACCTCCAACGACCTGCACGGCAAGACGCTCAACCCGTGGCACCCCGGTCACACCCCGGGCGGCTCCTCCGGAGGCGCGGCGGCCGCGCTCGCCGCCGGCATGACCCCGATCGCGCAGGGCAACGACATCGGCGGCTCCGTCCGGTTCCCCGCCTACTGCTGCGGCGCCGTCGGTCTGCGCCCCACCGTGGGCCTGATCTCCGGCGTGGAGCCGCGCGGCGCCGAGGAGTTCGACAGCCCGCTGTCGTTCCAGACCATGGCGGTGCACGGTCCCCTCGGCTGGACCGTCGACGACGTACGGTTCGGCCTGCACGCCATGGTGACGCCGGACCTCGACGACCCCGTCGGACTGCCGGTGCGCCCGCCGCTGGGCACACCCGGACGCGTCAAGGTCGCCCTCGTACGCGACGCGGGTGTGGTCAAGGCCCAGCCCGCCGTGGACGCGGCGCTCGACGACGCTGCCCGCTGGCTCACCGAGGCCGGCCACGAGGTGGAGGAGGTGGAACTCCCCGAACTCGGCGAGGCCGCCCGGCTCTGGTCACTGCTGCTGTACCAAGAGCTCAAGACGATGATGACCGAGATCGAGATGTTCGGCGACGACGCCGTCCGCGACTCCCTGGCCTCCTCCTTCCGGGCCGCCGCGCAGATCTGGGGCGAACAGCCCTCCCTCACCGACTACATCCGGGGCTACGCCCGGCGAGGCACACTGATCGGCCGCCTTCAGCGCTACCTGGGCCAGGACCGCGTCGTGCTGACCCCCGTCGCCGCCGAAGTGCCGTTCGAGCAGGACGCCGACCTCGCGGGCGACTCCCGCATGGCCGAACTCCTCGCCGCGCAATGGCCGATGCAGGCGGTCCCGGTCCTCGGTCTGCCCGCCGTCTCCGTCCCCACCGGCCTGCGCGACGGCCTGCCCTCCGGCGTCCAGCTCATCGGCGGACGCTTCACGGAGGACCTGCTGCTCCACGTGGCATCGGACATCGAGGCGAGGGCACCGCGCAGCCGGCCGTCCTTCGCCTGGGCGCGGGAGAGCTGACCCCCAGCGTTCTCTCCCGTCCGCGCCGGTGTGCCCGGCGGCCGCCAACGGCCGCCGGGCACAGCGCTGTCCGGTGCGGTGCGCGCGCGTCACAGCGCGAAGTGGCCCGGCCCCTCCATACGTTTGAGTGGGCGGGGGGCGTGGGGGGGGGTACAGCGGGGGGGGGGCCCCCCCTCCCCCCCCCCCATGCCCCCCCATGGGGGGGAACCCCCGGGGGGGGGGGCCCCCCGCCCCCCCCCCGGGGGGGCCGCCCCCCCCCCCCCCCC
>NZ_JBEPEW010000138.1:0-21843 GCF_040300965.1 Streptomyces mesophilus
CGGGGGGCCCCCCCACCGTCACCACCCCCGGGGGCGGCGTACGCGCGGCCGTGGGCGACAGCGGACTCGTCTCACCCCCGCGCGACCCCGCCGCGATGGCCCGCGCGGCGCTCGCGTTGCTGCGCGATCCCGGGCGGCGGGCCGCGATGGGGGAGGGGGCCCGGCTGCGGGTCATCGAGCAGTTCACACTGCGCCGCACCATCGAGACCTTCCGTTCCATCTACCAGGAACTCGGCACGCCCGGCACGGCTGCCGACACCGCCGGCGGGTGGGGCTCCGCCGCGGCCGAGGGGGCCCTCGCATGAGCGGCCCGCTGCGTCTGCTGCCCGGTGACGGCGACGGAGTGCCGAGCGTGTCCGGCGGTGACGGCAACGGAGCAGCGAGCGTGTCCGGCGTCGACGGCAACGGACTGCCGGACCTGCCCCGCGACCGCACCGGCCGGACCCGGCCGAGCTGGGCGGCCGACCCGGTCGACGAACTCGCCGAGCGCCTCGCCGACCAGATCGCCGTCGCCGTACACCCCGACGAGGTGGCCGCACTGCTCGAATCGGACGGCCTGACCGCCGAGCGGATCGAGCAGCACTACGGCAGGTCCGATCTGTTCGCACTCGCCGAGGACCTCTTCGACCGCGTCCCACGGCACTACGCGGCCCCGCCGCCCGGGCCCGACCCCTGGCGCGCCGACCCAATGCAGTGCGCCCTGCGCGGACTGGCCTTCGCCCTGCCCGGACTCGCCTACGTGCTCGGCGCCCGACTCCTGCACGGCCGCCCCGACCTGACCGGGCTCGTGGCTTCCGCGCTGCTCGCCTGGGCCTGGAACCAGGGCCTCAGCCACCGCGCGTACCTGCGGCTCTCGGCCGAGGGGCCGGCCGGCGCCGCCCGCACCCTGCGCGTGGGAGCACCGGCCGGTGCGCTCGTGAGCGGTGGGCTCGGACTCGTCCTGGCAGGGCCGGCCACGGCGGGCGCCTTCGCCGTGGGACAGTCCGTGTACCTGGGGGCGGCGGGCGCACTGCTCGTCCTGGGGCGCGAACGGGCACTGCTCATCAGCCTGTTGCCGGTCGTCGCGGGCGCGGGGGCGACGCTGCTGTGGACCCTCCCCACGGCCCTCGTGCTCGTGGTGTTGCTCGGCTCCGTGGTGCTGACCGCCTCGGTCGCGTGGCACACGCTGCGCGAGGCACTGCCCGCCGGCAGATCCGCCGGCGGCGGAACGCGCACGGGGTCCGTGCTGTCCTCCGTTCCGTACGCCCTGTTCGGCCTGGCGGCCGGGGTGCTGGCAGCGCTCGCCGGGTCGCTCGACGCCCGCACGGTGGTGGTCCTGACGCTCAGCATGGGCTTCGCCGAGTGGCTGCTCCACCGCTATCGCTCCCTCGGAGTGTCCGGGCTGCGCTCCAGCACCGACCTGCCCGGGTTCACCGACCGTTCCGGCCGCGCACTGGCCCTGTGCCTCGGCGCCTATCTGACCCTGCTGGCCGGGGGAGCGCTGGTCGCGGGAACCGCACCGCTCGCCCTGCTCCTCCTGGGAGCCGTGTTCTGGACGGCACTGCTCCTGCAGGCGTTCGCCGTGGCCTGGTTCCCCGCCCTCGTCTCGCTCGCCGCGGCCGTCGCACTGGCCGTGGCGCGCGCCACCGGACTCCCCGACGTACCGGCGCAGTTGATATGCACCGGAATCGCCGCGGTGGTGCTCGCGGCCGGCACGTACCGCCTGCTGGCCCACCCCACCGCTCACCGCTGAATCCACTGCCAGGCACGCGGCCCCCTTGTGCGGACGCCCGCCGACCTCTCCGGAATCCCGCGCCACCCACTCATCCCAGGAGCAACGACCGTGACCTCACCCGCACTTGTCGCCGTCACCGGAGCCGAAGGCTTCATCGGCTCTCACCTCACCGAAGCCCTCGTCGCGGCCGGTCACCGGGTCCGCGCGATGGCCCAGTACAATTCCTTCTCCTCGTACGGATGGCTGGAGACCCTCGCGCCCGACGTGCTCGACCAGGTCGAGATCGTCCTCGGAGACGTCCGCGATCCCGGCTCGGTGCAGGCCCTCACCGCAGGCACCGAGGCCGTCTACCACCTGGCGGCGCTGATCGCGATCCCGTACTCCTACCAGGCGCCGCACAGCTACGTGGACACCAACGTCACCGGCACGCTCAACGTCCTGGAAGCGGTACGGCGCCAGGAGATCCCGCGGCTCGTGCACACCTCGACCAGCGAGACGTACGGCACCGCGCAGACCGTGCCGATCACCGAGGACCACCCCATCAACACCCAGTCCCCGTACGCCGCTTCGAAGGCCGGCGGCGACCGGCTCGCCGACAGCTACCACGCGAGCTTCGCGACCCCGGTCGTCACCCTGCGGCCGTTCAACACGTTCGGGCCGCGGCAGTCGATGCGCGCCGTGATCCCCACGGTCATCGGCCAGGTCGCCGCAGGGGCGGAGACCGTCACCTTGGGAGACCTGCGGCCCACCAGGGACTTCCTGTACGTGAAGGACACGGCCCAGGCGTTCCTCGCCGTGGGCACCGCGCCCGCCGAACAGGTCGTCGGCCGCACCTTCAACGCCGGTACGGGCGAGGAGATCTCGGTCGGCGATCTCACCCGGCTCATCGGCAAGCTGATGGACACCGAACTCGACGTACGCGAGGACGCGGAGCGCATCCGGCCCGCGAACTCCGAGGTCATGCGCCTGGTCGCCGACGCCTCCCGGCTGCGCGCCGCCACCGGCTGGGAACCGGGCCACACCCTGCAGTCCGGGCTCGCGCACACCATCGACTTCTTCCGCGACCCCGCGCACCTCGCCCGCTACAAGACCGGCATCTACAACATCTGACCGCGCCGGGCCCGAGGGGCGCGGCAGACCACCACCAGCACGACCGACAGGGGGAGACCCATGCACGCAGTGATCCTCGCCGGGGGCAAGGGCGTCCGGCTGCGCCCGTACACCACCGCGCTGCCCAAGCCGCTCGTCCCGATCGGCGACCAGCACGCGATCCTCGAGATCGTCCTTCGCCAGCTCGCCGCCGCCGGGTTCACCAGCTGCACCGTGGCCATCGGCCACCTCGGGCACATCATCCGCGCCTATGTGGGCGACGGCAGCCAGTGGGGGCTGCGCATCGACTACGCGGCCGAGGACAGCCCGCTCGGCACCATGGGACCGCTGCTGCCGATGCTCGACCACCTGCCCGACCACTTCCTCGTGATGAACGGCGACATCCTCACCGACCTCGACTACGGGGACGTGCTCCACCGGCACGCCGCCTCCGGCGCGCCGCTCACCGTCGCCACGTACGCCCGTAAGGTCGCCATCGACTTCGGCGTTCTGACCACGGAGTCCGGCCGGATCGTCTCCTTCGCCGAGAAGCCGAGCCTCGACTACCGGGTCTCCATGGGCGTGTACGGCCTGTCCCGGGCGACCCTCGCCGGATACACGCCGGGCCTGCCGCTCGGCTTCGACGAGCTCGTGCTCGACCTGCTGGCCGCCCAACACCCGCCGCACGCCTACGAGTTCCACGGCTACTGGCTGGACATCGGCCGCCCCGACGACTACGACCGGGCCAACGCGGAGTTCACCACGCACCGCGGTGTGCTCCTCAAGGGAGCGTGACCACAGCCATGCGCGTACTCATCCTGGGCGCCGGGGGCTTCCTCGGCCGCCACACCGCCGAGCGGCTGCGCGCCCTGCCGGGTGTCCGGCTGCTCGTCGGGGGCCGCTCGCCGGACGCCGACGTGACGCTCGACCTGACCGCCGACCCCGAACTCCTCACGGACGCCGTGTACGCCGCGGCGCCCGACGCGGTGGTCAACTGCGCGGGCCTCGTGGCCGGCAGCGCCGTCCGTCTCACCGACCTCAACGCGCGGGGGCCGGCCGCCCTGTGCGAGGCGCTGCAGGAAGCGGCGCCCTCGGCGCGGCTGGTGCACTTCGGCTCCGCGGGGGAGTACGGGCCCACCGCGCTGCGCGTACCGGTCGCGGAGGACGCGCCGACCAGGCCCCAGTCGCCTTACGGAGCAACGAAGTTGGCGGGCACGGTTGCCGTGGCGGCTTCGGGCCTGGACGCCGTGGTGCTGCGGGTGTTCAACCCGGTCGGGCCGGGGGCACCGACCGCGGGGCTGCCCGGCCGGCTCGCCGCCGAGCTCCTTCGGGCCGGGCCCGAAGGAGCCGTACGCGTCGGTGATCTGTCCGCGTACCGGGACTTCGTGGACGCCCGGGACGTGGCCGAGGCCGTCGCGCTCGCCGTATGTGCGCCGGGACCGCTGCCTGCGGTCCTGAACATCGGCAGCGGACGCGCCACCCCGGTACGCGAGTTGGCCCACCGGTTCGTCGAGGTGTCCGGGCACTCGGGCCCGCTGGAGGAGACCGGCGACGGCTCGGCCCGTTCGGGCGCCGTCTCCTGGAGCTGCGCGGACATCGGCGCGGCGCGGGCCGCACTCGGCTGGCAGCCGCGCCGCTCACTGGCCGAATCCGTCACGGATCACTGGCGCGCGCTGGGATCCGCCGCCAGGGCCGGGGCGGTCCGTTGACCGTAGAGGGACTCCTTGTGCCGATGTACGTGCATCCGGCCGTCGATCCCGGCGCCTGGGAGCGCCTCGCACGCCACGCCGACCTGCTCTACGGCGTGATCCTCAACGTCGCGGACGGACCGGGCGACACCCGCGAGCCGTCCTTCGCCGCCGCGGCCCGCGATCTGCGGGCGGCGGGGGTACGGCTGTTCGGCTATGCCGACACCGACTACGGCCGCCGTCCGCGACGGGAGGTCATCGCCGACCTGGAGCGGCACCGCGACTGGTACGGAACCGAGGGCTGCTTCCTCGACCAGGCCGCGGCCGACGCCTCCTGTCTGCGCCACTACCGGCGCCTGGCGCGCACCGCCCGTGCCCGGGGCATGGAGACCGTCGTCCTCAACCCCGGGGTGCACCCGGCGCCCGGGTACACCCGGGCGGCCGACGTCCTGGTGACCTTCGAGGGCGACTGGGACGCGTACCGCAACGCCCCGTCGCCGCCCCGGTGGACCGCCTCCTATCCGCCCGAGCGGTTCTGCCACCTGGTGCACGGAGTGCCCCAGGGCCTGTGCGGCGTGGCCGTCCGTACGGCGCGGCTGCGGGGCGCCGCGGTGTCCTGCGCGGTGCCCGGGCACGGCGCCAACCCGTGGGCGCAGCCGCCACCGCTCGCCGCCGCAGGACCGGCCACCGACACTGGATCATGACCCGTCTTCTGGCGTTCCTGTTCGCACTCGCCGTGCTGACCGCGTGCTCCGCGCCCGCACCACGTCCGGACCCGCGCCCCGGCGAGCGCTGGCGCCCCGCGCAGGGCACGGCCTGGCAGTGGCAGCTCGACGGCCGCCTGGACTTCGGCGTGGACGTCCCGGTGTACGACATCGACGGATTCGAGAACGACGCCGCGACCGTGCGAAGACTGCACAGTGCCGGGCGCAAGGTCATCTGCTACCTCAACGCCGGTGCCTGGGAGTCCTTCCGCCCCGACCACCGGGACTTCCCCGCCGCCGTCCTCGGGCGCCCCAACGGCTGGCCCGGCGAACGCTGGCTGGACATCCGCCGCGTCGACCTCCTGCGCCCGCTCATGGCCGAGCGGTTCGACCTGTGCCGGGCCAAGGGCTTCGACGCGGTGGAACCCGATCTGATGGACGGCTACCTCAACGACACCGGGTTCCCGCTCACCGCACGGCACCAGCTCACGTACAACCGGATGCTCGCCGAACTCGGCCATGAGCGCGGCATGTCGGTCGGCCTCAAGAACGATCTGCCGCAGATCCCGCTGCTGGTCGGCGACTTCGACTTCGCGGTGAACGAGGAGTGCTTCCAGTACGACGAGTGCGCGGCGCTCGAGCCTTTCGTCGACGCGGGCAAGGCCGTCCTGCACGTCGAGTACGCCGTGCCGCCCGCCGAGTTCTGCCCCCGGACCCGGGCACTCGGTTTCAGCTCGATGGCCAAACGGCTCGACCTCGGTGCGTGGCGCCGCCCTTGCTGAGGGACGGCGCCACGCACCGAGGTCGAGCCCAATGACCCGTCAGGCCCGAGGACTTGCCTCCGGCAGCGGTGCGTCGCTCGTCGCGTCCTTGTCGCGGCCGGCGGAGCGGAGCACGCCGGCGAACAGGATCAGGCCCACGGCCAGCGTGGTGACCAGGGCGAACGACACCATCAGCGAGGTGGCGTCGGCGACGGCGCCGATGGCCGAGGGGGCGATGAGCCCCGAGGTGTACGTGATGGTCGCGACGCCCGCGATGGCCTGGCTCGGGTTGGGACCGCTGCGTCCCGCGGCGGCGAACGCGAGCGGGACGACCACCGCGATCCCCAGACCCATCATGCCGAAACCCGTCATCGCGACGGCCGGATGGCCGGCGAAGACGACCAGCAGACCGCCCCCGGTGGCCAGTACACCGCCGGCGCGCACCGTGGGCACCGGGCCGAAACGGTCGACGATCTTGTCGCCGGCGATCCGCGCGACGGCCATCGTGAGAGCGAAAGCCGTGGTGCAGGCGGCGGCGAGGCCGGCCGACGTCTCCAGTTCGTCCTTGAGGTAGACCGCGGACCAGTCCAGGCTCGCGCCCTCGGCGAACACCGCGCAGAAGCCCACCGCACCGATGAGCAGCGCGGACTTGGGCGGCAGGGCGAACCGCGGCGGCGCATCCTCCTCGGGCGAGCTCGGCGGATCGAGCACATAGCGGCACACGAGCAGACCGAGCACCGTGAGGACGGCCGCGGCGAGCAGGTGGTGGACGCGGGCGTCGGCGCCCAGGTGCGCGGCGAAGGTGCCGCCTGCCGAGCCGAGCAGGGCGCCCACGCTCCACATGCCGTGCAGGCCGGACATGATCGAGCGGCCCATCCGGTTCTCGGTCTCGAGACCGATCGCGTTCATCACCACGTCGGACATGCCGGAGGTGGCGCCGTACACGAAGAGCGCCATGCACAAGGTGAGCAGACCGGGGGCGAGCGACGGCAGGGTGAGCGACAGGGTCCACAGCGCGAGGAGCACCCGCAGCGCGGCACGGGCGCCGAAGCGGTGACTGATCGCCGCGGCGAGCGGCATGGCCACGGACGCGCCGACCGCGGGGAACGCGAGGGCGAAGCCGAGCTGGCCCGCGCTGAGCCCGGCATGGTCCTGGATCCAGGGGATACGGGTAGCGAACGAGCCGGTGACCGCACCGTGCACACAGAACACGGCGGCCACGGCGTACCGCGCCCGTATCAACTCCCTTGTTATCAAGGTCACTTCGCTCATCGTTCCCCTCCCGGCATACAGAATCCGCGCTGCCGACGTAAACTATCAGGAACCCTGCCTGATAAATAGCGGCTCTGTTGCTCCGCCGGTCACGCATTGATCTGGAAGGATCCCGGCATGCCCGCCTCCCCCCGCACCGCCCGAGCGATCAACGACCGGTCCGCGCTGCGTCTGCTCCACGACCAGGGCCCGCTCACGGCCGGGCAGCTCAAGGAGCTGACGGGCCTGTCCCGGCCGACGGTCGCGGATCTGGTCGAGCGGCTGCGGAGCGCCGGACTGATCGGTGTGGTCGGCGAGGCGGGCGCCGAACGGCGGGGTCCCAACGCGAAGGTGTACGGGATCGTGGCGGACATCGCCCATCTCGCGGCGCTCGATGTGCGCACCATGGGCGTCTCCGTGGTGGTGTCCGATCTGCTCGGGGCCGTACTCGCCGAGGCGGCGCTGCCGATCGACGAGACCGGCGGCACGGAGATCGCCGTCGAACGTGCGGTGGCGCTGCTCGAGGAGACGGCTCGCAGCGCGGGCGCCCGTGAGCTGCACAGCGTCGGCATCGGGGCGCCCGGCCTGATCGATCCGTCGACCGGTGAACTGCGCGACTCGGGCGGTCTGCCCGCCTGGCACCGCCGCCTGGTGGTCGCACTGCAGAAGGAACTTCCCGCGACCGTGCTCGTCGAGAACGAGACGAACCTCGCCGCCGTCGCCGAGCGGCACGCGGGTGCGGCCCGCGACCGGGACACCTTCGTCCTGCTATGGCTCGGCCACGGTGTCGGCGCCGCGGTGCTGCTCGACGGGAGGCTGCGCCGAGGGGCCTCGGGCGGCGCGGGCGAGCTCGGGTTCCTGCCCGTGCCCGGGACCGCCGGTCTGCCCTCGGCCGTCGACTGCGGGGGAGGCTTCCATACGCTGGCCTCTTCGCAGGCGATCGTCGAACTCGGCGCGGAATACGGAGTGTTCGGGCCCGGCGCGCAGGGGTCGGGGCCGGCCGGTGAGGGCGTGGTCCGCGCCGCGGTGGGAGCCCTCACGGGGACGGCCGCCGAGCGGTCGGTCGCCGCCACAGCACCGGACACCGAGCCGTCCGCCGCCGAACGCGCCGGAGCCTTCCTCGACACCCTCGCCGACCGCGTCGCCCTGGCCGTCGCCGCCACCGCCGCGGTCCTCGACCCCGGCTGCGTGGTGCTCGGCGGCGAGATCGGCTGCGCGGGCGGCCCGGCACTCGCCCACCGCGTAGAGGAACGCGTCGCCGCGCTCTCCCCGCTGCACACAGAGGTACGCGCGGGAGAGCTCGGCGGCGGAGCGGTCCTGCGCGGTGCGCTGCTCGCCGCGCAGGAAGCCGCTCAGGACGCGCTGTTCCCGTCGGAGTCCTGAGGCGGGGGCGAGTCCTTCCGGTACGCATCCTCAGTCCGGGACGCGCCCTCTCCAGCGGCGCCCTGCCCGGACGCGCCCTCGGCCGGCCAGGCGCCCTTCCCGCCGGAGCCGCGCTCCTTCCGTACGTATTCCGCCAGATACTCGTCGAACGTGCCCTTCCCCACGGCCCGTTCGGGCGCGAGATGCCCACCGTGCACAAAGCCCTGGTAGGTCTTCCCGGCCAGCGGCACCTCCACGATCCGCCGGCTCTTCCCGACCGCCGCGAGGTACTTCTCGGCCAGCTGCCGCAAGGTGAACACCTCGGGCCCGCCCATGTCGTCCACCCGCCCGAGCGGCTCGCCCTGCGCCAACTCCGCGAGCCGCGCGGCTACTTCGTCCACGGCGATCGGCTGGGTGCGGCCGTCCTTCGGGATCAGCATCACCGGCGGCTTCGCCAGCGCCTCCAGGACCTGCACCACCAGATCGTGGAACTGTGTGGCCCGCAGTGTCGTCCAGCCGATCCCCGAGTCCTCGATCAGCCGCTCCACCTGGTGCTTGCTGCGGTAGTAGCCGAGCGGTACGGCGTCGACGCCGACGATCGACACGTAGACCAAGTGGCGGACCTCCGCCTTCTTGGCGGCGGC
This sequence comes from Streptomyces mesophilus, assembly GCF_040300965.1. GTDB lineage: Bacteria > Actinomycetota > Actinomycetes > Streptomycetales > Streptomycetaceae > Streptomyces > Streptomyces mesophilus_A. The sequence goes on from NZ_JBEPEW010000138.1 coordinate 9,214, forward strand.
GATCAGGTTCTGCGCCGCCTCGACGTCGGCACCCTTCCTCGGCGCCGTGGCGCAGTGCACCACCACATCTGCTCCGGCGGTGGCCTGTCCCAGGCCCGCGCCGGTCAGCAGATCGGCCGCCCACCAGTCGGAACGCCTGCTCATGGCCCGTACGTCATGCCCGGCGTCGCGCAGCAGCCGCGTCAGGGGTTTGCCGAGGGTGCCGGTCGCTCCGGTCACCAGGATCGTGCTCATCGCGCCCTCCTTCGAGAGGTCTCATGGAGATCTCGCAGAGATGGAGCTTTTCGCAGGACTTTTCAGCCTGGCAGAGGGGCGGCATCTTGGCCCGGGCACCTACAGGACAAACGCAAACCTCCTGTGAGCCAGCCCACAGCCGCTCGCCCGTATGGCCGACGATCAGGCGTGGCACACTGGCTGTGTACCAGCAGCAGCGCACTCCGGGGTCGGTGTAATTCCGAACCGGCGGTTACAGTCCGCGACCCGGTCACCTCCAGTGACCGGTTGACCAGGTGAAATTCCTGGACCGACGGTGAAAGTCCGGATGGGAGGCAGTGCGCGGCGGGCAGGCACGTTTTTCGTGTACGCCGCCGACCGTTCGACCTTTGCCAGTCAAAGATCGTCGCAGTCCGGCGTTCCCGAAGTGCTTCTGCCCGTGATCTCTGTCGTCATCGACAGGCCCCGGAGTCCGTGCCCTATGAGGCAGGAGGACCCGGTGGCCGCCACCGCAGCCGAAGCAGCAGCGATGCGTCGCGCCGTGACGCTCGCCGCGCGCGGACTCGGCTCCACCAGCCCCAACCCGGTCGTCGGCTGCGTCATCCTCGACGCCCACGGCACGGTCGTCGGCGAGGGCTTCCACGAGCGGGCAGGCGGCCCGCACGCCGAGGTGCACGCGCTGAACGCGGCAGGCGACAAGGCCCGCGGCGGCACCGCACTGGTCACCCTCGAACCCTGCAACCACACCGGACGCACCGGCCCCTGCGCCCAAGCGCTGATCGAGGCCGGAATCGTTCGGGTGGTGTACGCGGTGAGCGACCCCAATCCCACTGCCACGGGCGGCGCGCAGACCCTCCGTGACGCCGGAGTCGATGTGGCGTCCGGCCTGCTGGAGGACGAGGCCCGCGCCGGCAACATCGCCTGGCTCACCGCCGTCAGGACCGGCCGCCCGTATGTCACTTGGAAGTACGCCGCCACGCTCGACGGCCGGATCGCCGCCGCCGACGGCACCAGCCGCTGGATCTCCTCGGCCGAGTCCCGCGCCGACGTCCACCGCCTGCGCGCCGAGTGCGACGCGGTCGTGGTCGGTGCCGGCACGATGCGCGCCGACGACCCGCACCTCGCCGTACGCGGCATCGACGGCGCCGTCCAGCCGCTGCGGGTGGTCGTCGACACCGAGGCCGCCGCGGTGAAGCCCGGCGTCCGGATCCTCGACGACACGGCACCGACGCTGATCGCCGTCGCCGAGGACGCCACCACCGACCTGCCTGATGTCGTACGACTCCCGCGCGCCGCACGGGGGTTGGACATCGAGGCCCTGCTCGACGCCCTGTACACCCGCGGCGTCCGCTCCGTCCTGCTCGAAGGCGGCCCGACGCTCGCGGGCGCCTTCGTGGCGGCCGGCGCGGTCGACCGCGTCATCGGCTACCTCGCCCCCGTCCTGCTCGGCGCGGGACAGTCGGCGCTCGCCGACGCCGGAATCACCACGATCACCGACGCGTTGCGGCTCGACGTGACCGAGACCGTACGGATCGGACCCGACCTCCGTATCACCGCCGCTCTGTCCCCGAAGGAGTCCTGAGGATGTTCACCGGAATCGTCGAAGAACTGGGTGAGATCACCGCCGTGGAACAGCTCGGCGACTCCTGCCGGTTCCGCGTGCGCGGCAAGGTCGTCACCGAGGGCGCCGGACACGGCGACTCCATCGCGGTCAACGGGGTGTGCCTGACCGTCGTCGAGTACGGCGACGACTGGTTCACCGCCGACGTGATGGAGGAGACCCTCAAGCGCTCCAGCCTCGGCGCGCTCGCCGAGGGCTCCCGCGTGAACCTGGAGCGTGCGACCGCGGTCGGCGCCCGGCTCGGCGGCCACATCGTGCAGGGCCACGTGGACGGCACCGGGAAGATCCTGGACCGCACCCCGTCCGAGAACTGGGAGATCGTCAAGGTCTCGCTGCCGGCCGGACTTTCGCGCTACGTCGTCGAGAAGGGCTCCATCACCGTCGACGGCGTCAGCCTCACCGTGGTCGAGGCCGCCGCCGACTACTTCACCATCAGCCTCATCCCGACGACCCTCGCGCTCACCACGCTCGGCATCAAGCAGGCCGGCGACCCGGTGAACCTCGAGGTCGACATCATCGCCAAGTACGTCGAGCGGCTGCTCGGCGACCGCGCCACCACGGCCGACAACGGCATCACGACCACCACGGGGGACTCCAAGTGAGCGTGCTCGATTCGCTGAACACCGAGGCCTTCACCGCCTTCGGCCAGCACATCCTCTGGTCCGACATGATCGGCAACACCTTCGGCCTCGCGGCCCTCGCCCTCGGCTGGAAGCGCTCGGTGTGGACCTGGCCCGTCCAGTTCGCCGCCGGTCTGATCCTCTTCGGCGCCTTCGCCGGACACCTCACGGGCAGCGCGGGCAAGCAGGTCGTGGTGATGATCGTGGCCGTCATGGGCTGGATCGCCTGGACCCGCGGCCGCAAGGAAGCGCAGGACGGCTCGATAGCCGTCCGCTTCGCGACCTGGAAGGAGCGCGGCCTGATGCTCGCGGCCGCGGCCGCAGGCACCGTCGCCGTCGCGCTGCTCTTCAAGGCGTACCCGTCGCTGTCCTGGGACCCCTGGCCGGACGCGTACATCTTCGTCGGCACCATCGTCGCGATGTACGCCCAGGCCCGCGGCATGGTCGAGTTCTGGTTCGCCTGGCTGCTCGTCGACCTCGTCGGCGTCCCGCTGAACTTCGCCAACGGTTATGCCTTCTCCGGATTCGTCTACGTCATCTACGGCGCGCTGGTCCTGTGGGGCATGCGCGACTGGTGGCTGCGTTCGCGCGCCACCGCCCCGGCCCTGGAAGGAGCCCCGGCATGAGCACCGCTGCAGCGTGGTCGGTGGACGAGGACCTGACCCTCGACCCGGTCGAGCAGGCCATCGCGGACATCGCCGCGGGCCGCCCGGTCGTGGTCGTGGACGACGAGGACCGCGAGAACGAGGGCGATCTCGTCATCGCCGCCGAGAAGGCGACGCCCGAGATCATCGCGTTCATGATGAGCGAGTGCCGCGGCCTGATCTGCGCGCCGATGGAGAGCGACGAGCTCGAGCGGCTGCAACTGCCCCAGATGGTCGCCGACAACACCGAGTCGATGAAGACCGCGTTCACCGTCTCCGTCGACGCCAGCGGTGCCCACGGCGTCACCACCGGAATCTCCGCCTGGGACCGCGCCACGACGCTCCGCCTCCTGGCGAGCGGCACCACCGAGGCGTCCGACTTCGTGCGGCCCGGCCATATCTTCCCGCTGCGCGCCCGCGAGGGCGGTGTCCTGGTGCGCAACGGCCACACCGAGGCGGCCGTCGACCTGGCCCGGCTCGCGGGCCTGCGGCCCGCCGGTGCGATCGTCGAGATCGCGGGCGAGGACGGCACGATGCTGCGTCTGCCCGAGCTGGTGCCGTTCGCCCGCAAGCACGGCCTGACGATCATCTCGATCGAGGACCTGATCGCGTACCGCAGGAGCTCCGAGCCGACCGTCCGCCGCGAGGCCGAGGTCCGGCTGCCCACGCAGCACGGCGAGTTCACCGCGTACGGCTACCGCTCGACCGTCGACGGCGTCGAGCATGTCGCGCTCGTGCACGGCGAGCTCGGCGACGGCGAGGACGTCCTGGTCCGGATGCACTCCGAGTGCCTCACGGGGGATGTCTTCCACTCGCTGCGCTGCGACTGTGGCCCCCAGCTGGAGGCCGCGATGGACCGTATCCGGGCCGCCGGACGCGGCGTGGTCGTCTATCTGCGCGGGCACGAAGGACGGGGCATCGGCCTGCTGTCCAAGCTGCGGGCGTACGAGCTGCAGGAGCGGGGCCGCGACACCCTCGACGCCAACCTCGAGCTCGGCCTGCCCGCCGACGCCCGCGACTACGGCGCCGGCGCGCAGATCCTCACCGATCTCGGCGTACGCAGCGTGCGTCTGATGACCAACAACCCGGAGAAGTCCGAGGCGCTCACCCGCCACGGCATGAAGATCAGCGGCCGTGAGGTCGTGGCGCTGCCGGCCGGCGAGCACAACCTGCGCTATCTGCGCACCAAGCGGGACCGCATGGGGCACGACCTGCCCTGGCTCGACGCGCAGTAGACACCCCCAGTAGCACCCCCTGTTCCAAGTACCGGACTACCGAGGAGAAGAGCACGTGAGCGGCAAGGGCGCACCCGAACTCAGCGTGAAGAACTGCGGCGACCTGCGGGTCGCGGTCATCGCCGCGCAGTGGCACGAGAAGGTCATGGACGGTCTCGTCGACGGCGCCCTGCGCGCCCTGCACGAGCTGGGCATCGACGAGCCCACCCTGCTTCGCGTCCCCGGCAGCTTCGAGCTGCCCGTCGTCGCCAAGGTCCTCGCCGGCCGCGGCTACGACGCGATCGTCGCGCTCGGTGTGGTCATCCGCGGCGGCACCCCGCACTTCGAGTACGTCTGCCAGGGCGTGACGCAGGGCCTCACCCAGGTCTCCGTGGACACCGGCGTCCCGATCGGCTTCGGCGTGCTGACCTGCGACACCGAGGAGCAGGCGCTCGACCGCGCCGGCATCGAGGGCTCCACCGAGGACAAGGGCCACGAGGCCGTCACCGCGGCCGTGGCCACGGCGACCACGCTGCGTACCGTCTCGGAACCCTGGCGTTAGGACGGGGCACGAGGCCGCGTAGAGTAGAGCCATCATGTCCAAGAAGACGTTCGAGGAGCTCTTCACCGAGCTCCAGCACAAGGCAGCCAACGGCGACCCCGCCACCTCCCGTACCGCCGAACTGGTGGACAAGGGTGTGCATGCCATCGGCAAGAAGGTCGTCGAAGAGGCCGCCGAAGTCTGGATGGCCGCCGAGTACGAGGGCAAGGAAGCCGCCGCCGAGGAGATCTCGCAGCTGCTCTACCACGTCCAGGTGATGATGGTCGCGACCGGCGTCACCCTCGACGACGTGTACGCGCACCTCTGAGCCACGCCGCCACCCCCTCCCGTTCCACCTCCCGATCACTTCTACGCAAGGAAGCCGACCTCATGCTGCGCATCGCCGTCCCCAACAAGGGTTCACTGTCCGGACCTGCGTCGGCGATGCTCCATGAGGCCGGCTACCAGCAGCGCAAGGAGTCCAAGGAGCTCGTCCTCGTCGATCCCGACAACGAGGTGGAGTTCTTCTACCTCCGCCCCAAGGACATCGCGATCTACGTGTCCGCGGGCAAGCTCGACATCGGCATCACGGGCCAGGACCTGCTGATCGACTCCGGCGCCGACGCCGAGACGATCCTGCCGCTCGGCTTCGCCCGTTCCACCTTCCGCTTCGCCGCCAAGCCGGGGGCCGTCAAGGACCTCGCGGACCTCGCGGGCAAGACGATCGCCACCTCGTACGAGGGCATCGTCGGCAAGTACCTCGCGGACCAGGGCGTCGATGCCTCGGTCGTGCACCTGGACGGTGCCGTGGAGACCGCGATCGAGCTGGGGGTCGCCGACGCCATCGCCGATGTCGTCGAGACCGGCACCTCGCTGCGCAACGCGGGCCTCGAGGTCTTCGGCGATCCGATCATGAAGTCCGAGGCCGTCGTCATCCGGCGCACGGGCGCGGACACGGAGGACGCCAAGGTGCAGCAGTTCCTGCGCCGTCTGCAGGGCGTCCTCGTGGCCCGTACGTACGTGATGATGGATTACGACTGCCGCGCCGAGCACCTGGACGCCGCCGTCGCCCTGACGCCCGGCCTCGAAGGCCCGACCATCTCGCCGCTGCACAGCGAGGGCTGGGTCGCGGTCCGTGCGATGGTGCTGGCCAAGGAGGCCCAGCGGATCATGGACGATCTGTACGCGCTGGGCGCCCGCGCCATCCTCACCACCGCGATCCACGCCTGCCGTCTCTGACCGGCGGGTGACTGTGATGAGCGACCAACTGCCTTCCCTGCCGGTCACGTTCCGGCCGACCCGCACCCGTGCGGTGCTGCTCACGACCGGCATCGCGATGTTCGCCGTGATCACGGCGATCGCGTTCATGCTGGAGACGCTCAACGCCGGCGAGCGCGCGTCCTTCGTCCTCACGGGCGCGCTGCTCTTCGCCGTACTGGTGCTTCTGTCACGCCCCAAGGTCGTGGCCGACGAAACCGGTGTCACGGTCGTCAACCTGACGCGGCGCCGCCGGCTCGCCTGGGCGGAGATCCTCCAGGTGAACCTGCGCGCGGGCGACCCCTGGGTCTTCCTCAACCTCAGCGACGGCACCAGCCTGCCGGCCCTGGGCATCCAGCCCGGCATCGGCAAGCAGCAGGCGATCCGTGACGCGGGAGCGCTGCGTGCGCTCGCCGAGGCGCACGGCAGCGGACCGACGTCCGCCTGAACGCTCGAACAGGCCCCCCGCCGGGCGACAACCGGCGGGGGAGCACTGCCGCACGACCCGTCGTCGTGATTAATCTGTTGGCAGAGGCGTTGTGCGCGCCCGTCCCACCGAGGTCGAAACCCCCGGGACCCCTGCGAACCAAGGAGTGACCCCCTCCGCCGATGGACGGATCGTCCGGTAGTACATGCGCCGCCCCCACCCGACATAGCGGGGCGGCATGATCATCCCTCTCCTCCTGCTCGCCGCAGCCTTCCTCCTCATCCTCGCCAACGGATTCTTCGTGGCCGCCGAATTCGGTCTGGTCACGGTCGAGCGCCCGGACGCCGAGCGCGCCGCCGCAGCGGGCGACCGCAAGGCCCGCCGGGTCGTCGCCGCCCTGCGGGAGCTGTCCTTCCAGCTCTCGGGCACGCAACTGGGCATCACCATCACCTCCCTGGTGGTCGGCATGCTGGCCGAGCCCGCGCTCGGGCATCTGCTCGCCGGTCCGTTCACCGCGATCGGGATACCGCACGGCGCCGTCCCCGGAGTCTCCGTGGCCGTCGGCATGCTGCTCGCCTCCGCCGTGCAGATGGTGATCGGTGAACTCGTGCCCAAGAACTGGGCCGTGTCCCGCCCGCTGCAGGTGGCCCGTTTCGTGGCCGGACCCCAGGGCGCGTTCGCCCGGCTGTTCCGCCCGGTGATCGCCGGACTGAACGCCGTCGCCAACCGTCTGGTGCGCGCCTTCGGCGTCGAGCCCGCGGACGAGCTGGCCTCCGCTCGTACCCCCGACGAGCTGATGTCCCTCGCCCAGCACTCCGCCCAGGCCGGAGCGCTGGAGGCCGACACCGCCGATCTGTTCGTGCGCACCCTGTCGCTCGGCGAGCTGACCGCCCAGCATGTGATGACCCCGCGCGTGAAGGTCAACGCGCTGCAGTCCTCCGCGACCGCCGCCGACGTCGTCAACCTGACGCGGGCGACCGGACTTTCGCGCTTCCCCGTCTACCGGGACAAGATCGACGAGATCATCGGCATGGCACACCTCAAGGACGCCCTCGCCGTACGGGTCCAGGAACGCGGCCGCACCCCGGTCGGCCGGATCGCCCGCCAGCCGCTCCTCGTCCCGGAGACCCTGCCCGTCCAGCAGCTGCTTCGGCAGCTGCGCCGCGAGCAGCCGATCGCCGTGGTCGTCGACGAGTACGGCGGTACGGCGGGGGTCGTGACCCTGGAGGACATCGTCGAGGAGCTCGTCGGCGAGGTACGCGACGAGCACGACAAGGCCGTGTCGCCCGAACTCGCCGCCGCCCCCGCCGAGGACGGCAGACCCGCGTGGGACGCCGACGGCAGCTGCCGGGTCGACATCCTGCAGCGGATAGGGCTCCAAGTCCCCGAGGGCCCGTACGAGACGGTCGCCGGCCTCGTCGCCGATTTGCTCGGCCGGATCCCCGCTCCCGGTGACCGGGCCGACCTGCCGGGCTGGCGCCTCTCGGTGCGCCAGGTCGGGCACAACCGCGCCGAACGCGTACGCCTCGTACGGACTGCCGCACGTCCTTTGGAGGCAGCCCGATGAGCGCGCTGCAACTCCTGTTCGCCCTGCTCCTCGTGCTCGGCAACGGCTTCTTCGTCGGAGCCGAGTTCGCCCTCGTCTCCGTACGCCGCAGCCAGATCGAGCCGTACGCCCAGGATTCGGCGCGCGCCCGCCGCGTTCTGTACGGACTGGAGCATCTGCCGCAGATGATGGCCGCCGCCCAGTTCGGCATCACCATCTGCTCCCTGACGCTCGGGGCGGTCGCCGAGCCGACGGTGGCGCACCTCCTGGAGCCCGTCTTCCACGCGCTGCATGTCCCGGAAGGCCTGATCCACCCGCTCGGCTATGTCATCGCGCTCGCCGTGGTCGTCTTCCTGCACCTGGTCGTCGGCGAGATGCTGCCGAAGAACCTCGCGATGGCCGCGCCCGAGAAGACCGCGCTGTGGCTCAGCCCCGCCCTGGTCGCCTTCGCCCGGCTGTGCCGCCCGGTCACGGCGGCGTTCGGCGCCTGCGCCCGGGCCGTGCTCCGGCTCTTCGGAGTCGAGCCGAAGGACGAGGTCGAGGCGGTCTTCACCAGCGTGCAGCTCGGCCGCCTGGTCGAGGACGCCGGGCAGGCGGGCCTCCTCGACCCCGAGGAGCAGGAAATCCTCGGCGACGCCCTGGAGTTGGGCAGCCGCCCGGTCACGGACGTGCTGCTCGATCCGGCGCATCTGGTCACGGTCGCGACCGGCGTCACCCCTCGCCAGATCGAGGAACTGACCGTCCGTACGGGGTATTCACGCTTCCCGGTCTGTGCGGACGGCGGCGCCTTCATGGGGTACCTGCACGTCAAGGACGTGCTCGACATGGAGGACACGGAACGTGCCGTGCCCCAGTCGGTCTGGCGCCCCATGACGACCCTGCGCGCGGAACTGCCCCTGGACGACGCCCTGACGGTGATGCAGCGGGCCGCCGCCCACCTCGCCAAGGTGGCCGACTCCACGGGCCGGGTCCTCGGCCTGGTCGCCCTGGAGGATGTCCTCGAACTCCTGGTGGGCGAGGTCCGCGACCCCGCGCACAGGGCGGTGCCGCGCCCGGCTTCCGTGGTGCAGCTGCCGACGGTGCCCGTGGCGGACGAGGAGAGTGCCATGGCCGGGTGACCGCCCGGACCGCCGGGGCTCACACCCCCGGCGGTTCCCCCGGCCCCCGCCCCGACAGCACCTCTCCGTACGCCTGCATCAGATCCGGCAGCCGCAGCGTCGCCAGATCCTCGACGCTCGGCTCGCCCGGGTACCCGGACAGCCGCAGATCGCGATAGGCGCAGCTCTTCTCGTACAGCGTGCGCAGGAAGCGGCCGTTGCCGAGCTCGTCGATCCACCCCTGATCGACCACATGCCCGCTGATCGAGCGCAGCTCGTCCACCGACTCGGCATCCCACCGATCGCCGTTCTCGGCCGCGAGCACCTCGCCGATGGCGGTGAGTTCGAGCGGCCGGTACGAGGGGAAGTCCACGCGGGTCGTGAAGCGCGACGAGAGCCCGGGGTTGGCGGCGAGCAGCCGGTCCATGCCTTCGGGATAGCCCGCGAGGATCACCACGAGGTGGTCGCGGTTGTCCTCGGCGCGCTTCAGGAGCACCTGCAGGGCCTCGTCCCCGTACGCATCGCCCTTGCTGTAGCCCGAGTTGGACAGCGCGTACGCCTCGTCGACGAAGAGCACGCCGCCGAGCGCGGAGTCGATCAGCTCATTGGCCTTCACCGCGGTCTGCCCGAGGAACTCGCCCACCAGATCGGCCCGTTGGGCCTCCACCAGGTGGTCCCCGCCGAGCAGTCCGAGCGCGTAGAAGACCCGTCCGAGAATGCGGGCGACCGTGGTCTTGCCGGTGCCGGAGGGCCCTGAGAAGACGAAGTGCCGCTTCGGCGGCTGTACGGGAAGCCCCTTGTCGGCCCGGAGCCGGGCCATCCGCAGCTGTGCGGAGAGCGCCTTGACCTGGCGCTTCACGGGTTCGAGTCCGACCATCCCCTCCAGCTCGGCGAGCGCCTCCTGGAGCAGAGCGGGATCGGCCGGCCCTGTCGGCAGCGAAGAGGGCCCGGCCTGGGCGGGGATGAGCGCCTTCTCCCGTACGGCATCCGTCTCCGGCGGCTGACCGCCACCGGGCGGATCGGTGTCCGTGCCGACCTTCAGATCGCCGCCCTCGGTGCCGTACGCGGTGTCGTAGCCGTCCGAGTAGTCGGCCGCGTCCACGCCTGCCAGCGTGACGGAGCCGAAGTCGCCGCCGTCGTCCGCGCCGTCGATCCCGTCGTAGTCGGCTATCGCCGCGAGCCGGGCCGAGGTGTCCATGAACGCCGGGTCGACCCGGTGCACCGCCCGGTACAGCGGCAGTGCCGCCGCGCTGCGCCCGGTGCCCTCATGGGCCCGCGCCAGCCAGTAGCGCAGCTCCTTGCGCTGCGGCTGCTCGCTGCGGCAGCGCATCAGAGCCGCGGCGAGCAGCGGTTCGGCCTGCCCGTACATCTCGAGCCGCACCCGGGCCATCCCGCCGAACAGGCCGGCCTCGATCCCGAGGGCATGGTCGTCGATCAGTGGATCGGTGTGCCGGACGAGCTGCTCCCAGTCCTTGACCAGATACGAGCGGCACGCGTGCAGAAAGCGCACCTGCGGATCGGCGTCCACCGGAGGCAGCCCCGCGAGCGCGCGGTCGAGATCGGGCACATGGCGCCCGTCGAGCCAGTGGGAGGCGTGGGCGAGCAGCAGATCGCGGGGGCTTTCGAGGACCGGCTGGACCCACCAGCCCAGCCAGTACCAGGAGTTGAGGGTGCGGCGATGGCGTGCGCGCTGCTCACCGAAGCGGTCCCGGTGCCGGTACATCCGTAACAGCGCGGTGGTCGTGTCCACCCTCAGTGCGTGGAGCCCCAGCCAGCCGTCGGCCATGCCGGGGTCGAGTCGCACCGCACTTCTGAACTCCTCCTCGGCCTGTGGATACGCGCCCATGGTGTAGGCGTCGACGCCTCGCAGCCAGGCCAGGTCGGCCGGAGCCGATGCGCCCTGCGTGCCGAAGTCCATCACGTCCCCCACAAACCTGCCCCCGTTGGTGCGCCGCCGGGCGACTGCCCGTCGGCGGCCTTCGCCGAACCGCCGTTCTGGTGCCGGGAGTTGACGTGGTGGCGATCATCCGGGCAGGCCCGGCGATCGCACCGAGAGGCATCGTACCTGCGCCTCGGGCGTCGGCCGTAGGGTGCCGCGCGACTCGGCGGGGCAAAGCCGGAGGCACAGGGGGAGGCACGGGGGAGCACGCCCCGGGGCGCGAAGTGGTCACCGAGGGTGAGCAGTTGAAGGCGAGGCGCGCACGCGAAAGGGACAAAGGGCAGAACGAAGCCCCCGATCACGGGGGAACAATCGGGGGCTTCGCGCCTGCGGGCGACCGGCTCGCGGTCGCACATTGAGAACGTAAGTCCTGTACGACCCCTCGGTCAAGCCGAGTTGGGGCACTCTCGGGGACCGTTTTCCGGCCGTGGGGCGCACCGCCGCCACACCGTCACGTTCCGTGACGGATCGGGGTCAGGCTGCGCCCAACTCCGGCCCCGGCAGCACCTCATACCCCTCGGGAACCTGTCGTACCAGGGCATCCGCGAACGGCCGGGAAGGATCCTCGGCGAAGTGCCGTTCCTCGGCCGGTTCCCACTGCTCCCAGAAATCGTGCTGCGCCACGCCGTCGCGCTCACGCCCGCGCCGCCACGACCGCCCGGCCGGCAGCTCCATCCACACAAGGCGCGCCAGCCACGGCCGCAACGCCCGCCGGCCGGCGCCCACACCCTCGACGAGCACGACGGGCGCGGGCTCGATCGCCGGTCCGGGGTGGAAGCGGCGCTCGTTCCAGTCGTACGCGGCCGGGTGGGCGCTCCGTCCTGCCGCGAGCGGCTCCAGGACCTCGCGGGCGAAGCGGTCCGTCCAGTCGAAGAGCTCGGCATGGCTGCGGATGTCGTCGAGCGCGAGGACCGGCGCACCGTCGAGCTCGGCGGCAAGGCGCAGGGCGAAGGTCGACTTTCCGGAGCCCGCGTGCCCGTCGATGCCGTTGTGGCGGACCGGTCCGCACGACGGCGCCTGCGCGCGCAGCTCGGCTGCGAGGGCGGTGAGCGGGCTCGGAGGGCGCAGAGAGTCGTTCATCGGCCTCAAGCCTACGGCGATCACCCCGGCCGCCCGACGGCGTCGCAGGTCACGCCAGTGGTACAGGCCAATATTGGTGGCGCGACGCGGGCCGAAACCCTGGCAGAAGCGGTCCGCGAACGGCCATAGTGGGCGCCTGTCGGGCATCCGTAGCGTTGGATTCCGTCCGGATGCGCTTCGCCTCACCCGTGCCGATGTCACCGTCGTTCGCGTCGTTCTGGACCAGGAGCACCCATGACCTCCCCGCACCAGACCTCCCGCAGAACCGTCCTCGCCGCGGCCGTGGCCGTCGCGGCGGCCGGCGCCGTCTCACCCGCTTCGGCCGCCCCGCAACGCTCCGCTCCGAAGCCTTCCGTGCAGGATCGCCTCGTGGACAACCGCTTCTGGACCTCGTACGGCGACTGGCGCGGCGGCACCGCGCAGGGCACCCG
>NZ_JBEPEW010000139.1:0-21703 GCF_040300965.1 Streptomyces mesophilus
ATGCCGTCGAAGAGCGACGGAGGGCGCTCGTGTGTGGCCCACGGGTTGGGCGGCGGGCCGGCCGCAGCCCTGGTGCGCGTGGCGGTGGACTGGGGCGGGACGGACGTGCCCCAGGCGACGGCGGCCTCGGCGAGCGTGCGGGGCGCGACGGCGTCCTGCGGTTCTTCCGCGGTCGGAGTGCGTTCTTCCCGTACGGCTTCATCTGCCCCTTGCCGCTGCGGAGTGTCCCGCTTCTGCGGCTCGGCGCTTTCGGGCCCGGTATCAGGCTCGGGCTCGGGTATTTCGGGTGTGGACGGTGTATCGGACACGGGACCCCCTCCCGACCGGCCTGGACCTGGCTGAGGGCCCCGGGCCGGTGTCTCGTCGGCACCCGCCCGTCGAGCGTCACTGGCTCATGGCTCCGTCGAAGCAACCGAAGATCATCGGGCGGCGTGGGCCGTCAGAGTAGCCCCAAGGCAGCACGGCAAGGGCCGCCCGGCCCCGTATACGGGGGCTCTGTGGCAGGACCGTGACAGTTGGCGCCGCCCGGCGTCAGGCCGCGGTGGGCGCCCACTTGGGCAGGGACTCCGTGCGCTCCGCCCACTCGGCCGGCGGCGCACCCGCCTGCGCGGCCGCGACGACGCCGCCCGCGATGGCGCAGGTGGTGTCCACATCGCCGCCGACCTGGGCGGTCGTCCAGAACGTCGTGGCATAGTCGCCGAGCCCGCGCGCCGCCGACCACAGCGCGAACGGCACCGTGTCATGCGCGGAGGTGCGCCGGCCGCAGCCGAGCACGGCCGCGACGGTGTTCGCGTCGCCGTAGTCGAGCATGTCGCGGGCGCGGCGCAGCCCGGCGCCCACGGCGCTGCGCGGCACGAGGTCGATCACGCCGTCGAGCAGCACCCGGCCGGTCAGCGGCTCCTTGGCGCCGGCGACGAGCGCGGCCGCGGCGGCCACGGCCATCGCGCCGACGACCGCTTCGCGGTGCTGATGCGTGGTGTACGCGGAGATCTCGGCCTGATGCGTGGCCTGCTCGGGATCGTCGGCGTACCAGGCACCGAGCGGCGCGATCCGCATCGCCGCGCCGTTGCCCCAGGAGCCCTGGCCCTTGAACAGGCCGGCCGCCAGCTCACGCCAGTCGCCGCCCTCGCGGATCAGGCGCAGCATGCGGTTCACGGCGGGCCCGTATCCGCGGTCGAAGTCGTGGTGGTGCGCGAAGGACTGAGCGAGGGCGTCCTGGTCGATGCGGTGGTACCGGGCGAGCACGGCCACCACGGAGCAGGCCATCTCGGTGTCGTCGGTCCACTGCCAGGCGCCTTCGGGGACCTCACGGCGCTTGAGCAGCGGATAGTTCTCGGGCACGAAGTACTGCGAACCGAGGGCGTCCCCCACGGCCAGGCCGCGCAGGCTGGCGAGGGCACGGGTGAGGCGGGCGTCGGCGGAACCTGCGGCAGGGGAGGAGGATTCAGCGATCATCGCGCCCCCACTCTAACGAATCCGCCCATACGCCTCGAATAAATGCGCGGTCACTCTTCGGTCACTGGATGCGCCGTCCCTCAGCGCGCGCTCACCCTTCGGTCACCGCCGTCCCCGCTCCCGCCCGTAGGTCTCGGGCTCACGCCACCTTTCGAAGGGCCGGTCCAGGGCGTACCGCCCGTCCTCCCCCAAGACGAGCACCCGCATCTCGGCATTGCCCGGATTGCACAGCGCCTCGAACTCCGCGACCGACCAGTGGAACCACCGCATGCAGAACAGCCGCATCGTCAGCCCGTGCGTCACCAGGAGCACGTTCGGCGGATGCTCGGGGTCCTCGAAGCTGCGGTAGAGGCTCTCAAGGAACGCCCCCACCCGGTCGTACACATCGGCCCCGGACTCGCCCTGCGCGAAGCGGTAGAAGAAGTGCCCGTACGCGTCGCGGTAGGCCTTCTGCAGCCGGACGTCGTCCCTGTCCTGCCAGTTCCCCCAGTCCTGCTCGCGCAGCCGGGGCTCCTCGCGCACCCGGACCCGCGCGGGGTCGAGCCCGAAGGCGTCGAAGGTCTCGAGCGTTCGTCGATACGGCGATACGTAGACACTCACGCGCTCGTCACCGAACAGCTCGCGCAGCCGCTCCCCCGTCTCCTCGGCCTGCTCCCACCCGCGCCCGGTGAGCATCAGCGCATGGTCGGGCTCGCGTTCGTACACCGAGTCGTCGGCATTGCCCTCCGACTCCCCGTGCCGGACGAGAACGATCCGCCGAGGTCGCGCCATGCCGAAACCCTAGATCGCCGCACGTACGCGTGCGCGATCAGGGCGCCACCGGCGTCCGACGTTCTACACGGTCCACTGCGGCAGCAGCTTGACGATGTCCCCGTCGAGCCCGATCAGGTCCTTCTCGGTCCCGGCCCGCAGCGAAAGGCGTTCCACCCGCTCCTGGCGGTATTTTCCGTGCTCGGCCTCGGACTGCCACATGGACAGGACAAGGAACTCGCTGCCGGGCGCCTCGGAGAAGAAGCCCCGCAGCATGCCGGGCGAACCGGCCATCGCGGGATTCCACACCTTCTGCTGCATCAGCGCGAAGTGCTCGGCCTGCTCCTCGTGCACCCGGCAGTGCGCGATCCGCACGAGGTCCGCGTCGGTGAAGCGCGGCTCGAAGCCCGTCTTCACATCGAAGCGGTAGTCGAACAGCTTGACCTGCATGTTCGTGTACGTACCGGCCTGAGCGGAGGCCAGGCGGTCATGGGAGCGGGCCATGAACGAGTCGTAGAACGACCGGCTCTCCCAGAAGGCGAAGAGATGCACCACATCGGCCCGCCGCGTGCTCCATCCCCCGCCCTGCCCCCGAAACCCCGGCTCCCCCAGAAGCCCCGCCCACCTCCGCTGCCCCTGCTCGAACCCCCTGCGGTCCGTCACGGTGCAACGCATCCACTTGACCAGCACGCGCGCCATAGTACGGCGCTCCGCGTGGCGTGGGTCACGCTCCGCGAAGGAGTACCCACACGAGAGTCACCGTGACAATGGCGGCCATGACCGCACTGCATGATCACCCTCTGTTCGGCCGTCTGGAGAAGGCGGAACGCATCCTGGTCGCCGGAGCGGGCGGCGGTTTCGACATCTACGCAGGGCTGCCCGTGGCCCTCTCCCTGCTCGCCCAGGGCCGCCAAGTGACGCTCGCCAACCTGACGTTCAGCGCGATCGAAGGCCTCCCGCTCGATGCCTGGCTGGCGCCGGACGTCGCCGCGGTCACTCCCGCCGCGGCCCCGCACCAGACGTACTTCCCCGAACGCACTCTGGCCGACTGGCTGCACCTGCACGGCTATCCGAGCACGGTGCACGCCTTCGCCCGCGTGGGGGTGCAGCCGCTGCGCGAGGCGTACCGCGCGCTCATCGAGGCGTATGGGATCGACACGGTCATCCTGGTAGACGGCGGCACGGACATCCTGATGCGCGGCGACGAATCCGGCCTCGGCACTCCCGAGGAGGACCTCACAAGTGTCGCCGCCCTCGCGGGAATCGAAGGGGTCGAGCGGCTGGTCCTGTCGGTCGGCTTCGGCGTGGACGCGTACCACGGAGTGAGCCACGGTCTGGTCCTGGAGAACATCGCGGCTCTGGAGCGCGACGGCGCCTACCTCGGCGCGTTCTCCGTCTCCCGTACGACTCGGGAGGGCGCGCTGTTCGTCGACGCGGTCGCGCACGCGCGGGAGCACACCCCCGACCACCCCAGCATCGTCAACGGTTCGATCGCCGCGGCCGTCCAAGGGGCTTTCGGCGATACGCAGTTCACGCACCGCACCCGTGGCAGCGAACTGTTCATCAACCCCCTGATGTCCCTGTGCTTCGTCTTCGAGCTCGACGGCCTGGCCCGGCGCTGTCTCTACCTCGACCGCATCGAGCACACGCACCTGATCCGCCAGGTGAGCTCGGAGATAGCCCGCTTCCGCGACGAGCTCCCCCGGACGCGTCCGCCCCGCGGCATCCCCCACTGACAGATCCAACTCGACGCACCCCCGGGCGAGTTGTCCGTGCCACGACGTAGCGTGTCCCCAAGGAGAACGTTCCAGGGGAGATCTGATGAGCAGTTTCAGCAAGGGTCTGACCAAGGTGGAGGCCGGCCTCAAGTGGGACCCGGCACCACCGGGCCGCCCGAAGCACGACCTGGACCTGGTGTGCGCGGTGTACGACGCGTCGGACCCGCACGGCAAGCCGGCGTATCTGGTGCACTTCGGCAGCCGCTCCCCCGACGGCACCATCACGCTGAACCGGGACAGCCAGACGGGCCAGGGCTTCGGCTACGACGAGGTGATGACGCTCGAGCTGAACCGGCTCAACGAGAGCTACGTCCGCGTGGTCCTCGGCGTCGCGATCCAGCAGTCCCAGGGCGACCTCAGCTTCGGCGAGACCCTCAACGCCTCGGTCCGCCTGCGCGAATCCCACACGGACCTGGCCCACTTCGACTTCACGGCCATCCCCCGCTGCACCGCGGCGGTCCTCGCCGAGTTCACCCGCGACGGCGGCAACCACACCTGGCAACTCCGCCCGGCTTTCAAGGGCTTCGAACTGGACCCGTCGGCGTTCGCGCTGGCGATGGGGGCGCCTGTCTGAGCGGCTGCGGGCCGCAGGGGGCCGACCGGCCGGCCCCCGGGAGCCCTCACCGTGCGGCGAACGCCCGCAGCCCGCGCCCCCACTCCCTCTCCAGCAGCCACAGGATCCCGGGATCCCCGGCCGTACGAGCCTCCCTGGCCGCCTCGCACCAGTCGTCGCGGTCGAGGAGCGCGGCATACGCCTCCGCGTGCGGCCGCCACCGCTCCACGGACCCGACGGCCTCCGCGTCTAATTCTCCGCGCAGGCCTCGTACGAGCCAGGCGACGGTGCAGTAATTGCGGGCGCCGGGCCGCGAGTCGGCGAGGTGCCGCAGCAGTGCGGCCAGCACCGGCTCTGCATGGGGATAGTGCCGGAGAGTCATGCCCATGCCGGTGCATTCGGTCATCGTCTGGAGCAGTTCCCCGGTGTGGTCGACGACCTCGGCGTCCACCTCCGGCGCGCGGATGACCTCATGGAGGCGGGTGGCTGCGGCGACGCTGCCGACGACGTACGCCTTGAGGAACTCACCGTCGCACGCCCGGCGCAGCAGCCAGGACCGGACCACCGGGTCGTCCAGACCGCAGAGTGATTCGACGACGTGGACGCGGCCCCAGTCGTCGACGCGCTCGGCGAGCCAGAGCAGCGCGGCCGCACCGCCGGGCAGCCGCTCCAGACCGTACGCCGCCAGCGCGCCGAACCAGTTCGACAGCAGCCCGGCCGTCCGCATCAGGACGAGGTCGTCCTCGGTCCCGGCTTCCGCGACAAGCGCGAGGCCCACGGCCACCGCACAGTGATCTGTCCCGTTCCTGACCAGCCACCGCCCCGTACGACGGACGCGCTCGGCATCCGCCCGACCGACCGCCGTACGGATGTGCTCGTTGGGATGGATCGGCACGTCCACGTCGTGGAACACGTGGAGCAGCTCACCGGGACGCGAAGCGGGCCGGCCGAAGTGGCCGTCGAGCAGCGCGGCCACGGACGCGCCGGCTCGGCCGCGGTCCTCGGGACCGTTCGCCTTGGGGTGCCGGGGGTGTTGTCGCTCGAGGGCCCGCCGCTGCCCGCGCGGCAGCGGGCCGTCGGGTGCGGACAGGTGCAGTACCAGCACCCGGTCGTACAACGGAGCCCGCTCTCCGGGAGCCTGCCTCCCGGTCGCCTCGCTCACCGGCGGAAGGTGCACTCGTCTCTGTTGATCACGACCGCCACCCTGCCAGGCCCGCTCCCCCACCACAAGCTCCGCAAACCCCGAAGGGGACCGGCTCAACACCCGGTCCCCTTCGTTCAGTTACCGCTCAGCGGTGGCGCCTGCCGGCGGAGGGCGCCTATGCCTGGAGCGTTGTATTCCCTGAGCTCACGGCCTGCGCCCTGGCGGCCAGGGGTAGCCGAGCTGACGGGCGAACTCCTTTGAACCACCGCAGACATCGGCAGCCGCGCGTGGGTCGAACGCCGTGAGCTCCGCCACCAACTCATCAGCCTGGGCCGCCGGGTCGTCGCCGGAAACGTCCAAGGTCATCTGGAACTGGAGCCAAGGACGGCCATCCTTGATGGCATCCCGGCCCGGGTGGAAGAGGAAGAGGTTGATCTGATCCGGCTCCCAGAGCCAGGCAGACACGCTGCCGAGTTCACACTCCCAGCGCTCGAGCCAGGCGGTGCACTGCCGAAGCTGTTCTTCGACGAGGCGGGCGACAGTCCTGGCCGGCCATTCCCAGGAGCGGTCCAGCGTTGCACGCTCAACCTCTGCTTGGTAGCGCTGAGCGTCAAATCTGAACTCCGGCAGACCGACCTCATCTTCATCGGGATTGCGCCACGGCCCCCAAATGACCTGGTCACCATCACGACGGATCGTGACATACAGGGCGCCACAGCACCCTTCAGTGCACGTTGCCTCCGCCAAGCGAACCTCGCGGGGCGACGCGTGGGCATGAAGTGGCCCCTTGGGGAAGAGGAGGTGGCGGGGGTCTGCGCCCGGTCCTTCGTCGAATACCTCAGCCACTACGTCCCGCCCTCCAATGTGAGGGCGTACTTCCACTGCGCTTCCGAGGACCACCTGGTCGGGGACAACAACTCGGAGGGCGAAACTCTGCAGGTCAGGGATCACGGAACGATGTTCGACCAGAGGCCGGGCGTTGTCATCTGCATTCCCACGAGCCATCCACGTCGAGGCTCCCTGCCGGCACACCGTCGAATTGGTTACGCGGCCAGGTCACGAGCACGACGAAGGGGACCGACTCAAGGTCGGTCCCCTTCGTGAACTGCGGGTCAGCTACTTGCGCGGGCTACGTCGGATGTCGCAGCCAACGCAATTCCGCCTGGTTTCAGCTGCAACCGCTGGTCGAGCCGCAGCCCTCGCAGATGTAGCACGAGCCGGCGCGCTGCATCTTCGTGCCGCAGGAGAAGCAGAGCGGGGCGTCCGCCTGGATGCCCAGCTGCATCTCCACGAGCTCGGCGCTGGTGTGCGCCTGCTGCGGAGCGGCCTTCTCGGCGGCGGCAGCGGCCTTCGGCGTCTCGACGGCCTTCAGCTCCTGGGCGCGCGGCGCCGACTGAGCCAGGCCCTGGACGTCGAGCTCTTCCTCGGTGGGCTCGTACGAACCCGTCTCCAGGTGGCGCTGACGCTCCTCGGCCGAGTGGATGCCGAGCGCCGAACGCGTCTCGAACGGCAGGAAGTCGAGCGCCAGGCGGCGGAAGATGTAGTCGACGATCGACTGCGCCATCCGCACATCCGGGTCGTCCGTCATACCGGCCGGCTCGAAGCGCATGTTGGTGAACTTCGAGACGTACGTCTCGAGCGGCACGCCGTACTGCAGACCGACCGACACCGCGATCGAGAAGGCGTCCATCATGCCCGCGAGGGTCGAACCCTGCTTGGACATCTTCAGGAAGACCTCACCGAGACCGTCGTCCGGGTAGGAGTTGGCGGTCATGTAACCCTCGGCGCCACCGACCGTGAAGGACGTGGTGATGCCCGGACGGCCCTTGGGCAGACGCTTGCGGACGGGACGGTACTCGACGACCTTCTCGACGGCCGTACGAATGGTGTCCTCGGCCTTGGCGGTGACCGCCTCCTTCTCCTTCTCCTTCTTCTGCACGGAGAGGGGCTGGCCGACCTTGCAGTTGTCGCGGTAGACGGCGAGCGCCTTGACGCCCATCTTCCACGCCTCGAAGTAGACCTCTTCGACGTCCTCGACGGTCGCCGTCTCCGGCAGGTTGACCGTCTTGGACAGCGCGCCCGAGATCCACGGCTGGATCGCGGCCATCATGCGGACGTGGCCCATCGCGGAGATGGAACGCTCGCCCATGGCGCAGTCGAACACCTCGTAGTGCTCGTGCTTGAGGCCCGGGGCGTCGACGACATTGCCGTGGTCGGCGATGTGGGCGACGATCGCCTCGATCTGCTCCTCCTGGTAGCCCAGGCGGCGCAGGGCCTGCGGCACGGTGCCGTTGACGATCTGCATCGAGCCGCCGCCGACCAGCTTCTTGAACTTGACCAGGGCGAGGTCGGGCTCGAGACCGGTGGTGTCGCAGGACATCGCGAGACCGATGGTGCCGGTCGGGGCGATGACCGAGGCCTGCGAGTTGCGGAATCCGTTCTTCTCACCGAGACGGATCACGTCCTGCCAGGCCTCCGTGGCGGCGGCCCAGACGGGGGTGTCCAGGTCGTCCATGCGGACGGCCTTGCCGTTGGCGTCGGCGTGCTGCTTCATGACGCGCTTGTGCGGCGTGGCGTTCTTCGCATAACCCTCGTACGGGCCGACGACCGCGGCCAGTTCGGCGGAGCGCTTGTACGAGGTGCCCGTCATCAGCGAGGTGATCGCGCCGGCGAGCGCACGGCCGCCGTCGCTGTCGTACGCGTGACCCGTGGCCATCAGCAGGGCGCCGAGGTTGGCGTAACCGATGCCCAGCTGGCGGAAGGCGCGGGTGTTCTCGCCGATCTTCTGCGTCGGGAAGTCCGCGAAGCAGATCGAGATGTCCATCGCGGTGATGACCAGCTCGACGACCTTGGCGAAGCGCTCGGACTCGAAGGACTGGTTGCCCAGGCCGTCGTCCTTGAGGAACTTCATCAGGTTCAGCGAGGCGAGGTTGCACGAGGTGTTGTCCAGGTGCATGTACTCGGAGCACGGGTTCGAGCCGTTGATCCGGCCGGACTCCGGGCAGGTGTGCCACGCGTTGATGGTGTCGTCGTACTGGATGCCGGGGTCGGCACAGGCCCAGGCCGCCTCGGCCATCTTGCGGAAGAGCGACTTGGCGTCGACCTCCTCGATGACCTCGCCGGTCATACGCGAGGTGAGGCCGAACTTGCCGCCCTCCTCGACCGCCTTCATGAACGTGTCGTTCACACGGACCGAGTTGTTGGCGTTCTGGTACTGGACGGACGTGATGTCGTCGCCGCCCAGGTCCATGTCGAAGCCCGCGTCACGCAGCGCGCGGATCTTCTCCTCTTCCTTCACCTTGGTCTCGATGAAGTTCTCGATGTCGGGGTGGTCGACGTCGAGGATGACCATCTTGGCCGCGCGGCGGGTGGCGCCACCGGACTTGATGGTTCCGGCCGAGGCGTCGGCACCGCGCATGAAGGAGACCGGACCCGAGGCGTTGCCGCCCGAGGACAGGAGCTCCTTGGAGGAGCGGATACGGGAGAGGTTCAGGCCGGCGCCGGAGCCGCCCTTGAAGATCATGCCCTCTTCCTTGTACCAGTCGAGGATCGACTCCATGGAGTCGTCGACGGACAGGATGAAGCACGCGGAGACCTGCTGCGGCTGCGGCGTACCGACGTTGAACCACACCGGGGAGTTGAAGCTGAAGATCTGGTGCAGGAGCGCGTAGGCGAGCTCGTGCTCGAAGATCTCGGCGTCGGCGGGCGAGGCGAAGTAGCTGTAGTCCTCACCGGCCTTGCGGTAGGTCTTCACGATCCGGTCGATCAGCTGCTTCAGACCGGTCTCGCGCTGCGGGGTGCCGACGGCCCCGCGGAAGTACTTGCTGGTGACGATGTTGACCGCGTTCACCGACCAGAAGTCGGGGAACTCGACGCCACGCTGCTCGAAGTTGACCGAGCCGTCGCGCCAGTTGGTCATGACGACGTCACGGCGCTCCCACTGGACCTCGTCGTACGGGTGCACGCCGGGGGTGGTGTGAATGCGCTCGATACGCAGACCCTTGCTGGCCTTGGATCCCTTGGCGCGGGAACCTCGTGCCGGGCCGCTCGTCGTCTCGGTCATGCCGCCTCCCTATATCGGGCTAAAACGCCCCAGAGTGCCCCGCTCTTCCCGAGGCAAGATGTGTGTCTGATGCCGCGAGCGCCGCTATACCGCCCGCAACAGGTCTTCTGGCCGCCGATCGGCCGCAGAACCGGCCCCGCGAGCACCCCGCCAAGGGGCCCGCAGCCCGGCCCGCCGGTCAGTCGGCGGCGGTGGCGGGAGCGGGAACGTCAGTCCCCGGGGGTCCCGCTTGCTCCGCTTCGGGTGCGTCCTCGGCGCCGGCGGCAAACTCCTGCACATGCCGCAGCTCGGTGATGGCCGCCTCGAAGTCCTCGAGTGAGTCGAACGCCCGGTACACGGACGCGAAGCGCAGGTACGCGACGAGGTCGAGTTCCTGCAACGGGCCGAGTATGGCCAGTCCCACGTCGTGGGTGGTCAGCTCGGCACTGCCGGTGGCGCGCACCGCCTCCTCGACCCGCTGGCCGAGCTGGGCGAGTGCGTCCTCCGTGACGGGCCGCCCCTGGCATGCCTTGCGCACACCATTGATGACCTTGGTACGGCTGAAGGGTTCGGTCACTCCGCTGCGCTTGACCACCATCAGCGAGCAGGTCTCGACGGTGGTGAAGCGACGGGTGCAGTCCGGACACTGCCGGCGCCTGCGGATCGACGTGCCGTCGTCGGTCGTACGAGAGTCGACGACCCGGCTGTCGGGGTGCCTGCAGAAGGGACAGTGCATCGCTCCCAACCCTCCTTCACAGCACGACTGAATGGCCTCTCACAAGGCGCGGTTTGTCACCGCTGCCCCGCCCGAAGCGACCCCCAGCATAGGCGATGACCGAGGCCCATAGGACCAGGGACCACAACTTCTGGGCGGCTACGCCAATCCAACCACTAGATCTGGGGTTTGGCCGCATTCTCGGCACCATCGCGTGTCGCTTGCGGAAGGCCATGAGCGTTGCCTGCGGGAGGCGTTGGAAAGGTTACGCGAAGGATGGGCCCGCATCCCGCGCGGCAGCCGATGGCAGACTGTGACGCTCACGGGAACGGACCTTGTTCGAGCTTCGGCAGTACACCCGAGCACATGATCACGTCAGGCAATACAAAGTTTTTCACTCGAACGTGTGTTTGGCGCAACCTTTCGAAAGCAACTACCGTTGTCCGACTAGGGAGACCATTCTCGGAAGGGGCCGCCGTGACCACCACCGCAGACAGTGCCAGCATCACCGCCCAGGAGCGCTCCCAGGGCCGACTCGAGGCGGTGCACGCCATGAATGACTCCGGCATGAACCCGGAGGGCCAGAAGCCCGCACGCTCGCTCCCCGGCCGACCTCCCGGGATCAGGGCGGACAGCTCGGGACTCACGGACCGGCAGCGCCGGGTGATCGAGGTGATCCGGGACTCCGTGCAGCGGCGTGGTTACCCGCCGTCGATGCGCGAGATCGGCCAGGCCGTGGGCCTGTCCAGCACGTCCTCCGTGGCCCATCAGCTGATGGCCCTGGAGCGCAAGGGCTTCCTGCGCCGCGACCCGCACCGCCCGCGAGCGTACGAGGTGCGCGGCTCCGACCAGGGCAGCAGCCAGGCCACGGACACCACCGGCAAGCCCGCGGCGTCCTATGTCCCGCTCGTCGGCCGGATCGCGGCCGGTGGCCCGATCCTCGCCGAGGAGTCGGTCGAGGACGTGTTCCCGCTGCCGCGCCAGCTCGTCGGCGACGGTGAGCTCTTCGTCCTCAAGGTCGTCGGTGACTCGATGATCGAGGCCGCGATCTGCGACGGTGACTGGGTGACGGTCCGCCGCCAGCCCGTCGCCGAGAACGGTGACATCGTCGCCGCCATGCTCGACGGCGAGGCCACGGTCAAGCGCTTCAAGCGCGAGGACGGCCATGTCTGGCTGCTCCCGCACAATGCGGCGTACCAGCCGATCCCCGGCGACGAGGCGACCATCCTCGGCAAGGTCGTGGCGGTGCTGCGGCGCGTCTGAGGTTCGCGACGGGACCTCCCGTCCGCCCCTGACCGGGCCCCGGAACCACCTGCGCCGGTTCCGGGGCCCTGTGCTGTCCGGCCGCGGGGCCCCGCGCGGCGTCGGTGACGGGGCCCGCTGCGTGCTGTCCGGCAGCAGCAGGGCCCCTCTCCGTACGCACGCGGCAGCGGTCTACTCGTCCCGTACGCACGAGGCAGCGGTCTACTCGTCGTCCGCTTCGGCCGCGGCCTGCTCCTCCACGTCTACGTCCGCCGCCTTGGCCGCCACCGCGACGTCGGCCGCCTTCGCCGCCGCATCGAGGTCCGCCGCCTTGGCCGCCGCGTCGATCGCCGACAGGGACCGGCGGACCTGGTTGCGGTCGGTCGTGTACCAGAAGTCCGGCATCGAGGACTTGAGGTAGCTGCCGTAACGGGCCGTGGCCAGACGGGGATCGAGGACCGCCACCACGCCCTTGTCCCCCGACGCCCGTACGAGACGGCCCGCGCCCTGGGCCATCAGCAGCGCCGCATGCGTGGCCGCGACGGCCATGAAGCCGTTGCCGCCGTTCTCCTCGACCGCCTTCTGGCGCGCGCTCATCAGCGGATCGTCGGGCCGGGGGAACGGGATCTTGTCCATCACCACCAGCTGACAGCCCGTACCCGGCACATCGACGCCCTGCCAGAGGGAGAGCGTGCCGAAGAGACAGGTCTTCGGGTCGGCCGCGAAGTTCTTGATCAGCTCGCCGAGGGTCTCCTCGCCCTGGAGCAGGATCGGGAACTCGGGGATGCGTGACCGCAGCTCCTCGGCCGCCTGCTGGGCGCCGCGCATCGACGAGAACAGACCGAGCGTGCGGCCGCCGGCGGCCTGGATCAGCTCGGTGAGTTCATCGAGCATGTCCGTGCGGTCGCCGTCCCGCGCCGGGCGCGAGAGATGCTTCGCGACGTACAGGATTCCCTGCTTGCGGTAGTCGAAGGGCGAACCGACGTCGACGCCCTTCCAGACCGGGAGGTCCTCGGCCTCCCCGGTGCCGGCAGTGCCTTCCGGGGCGAGGCCGAGCGAGGCACCCACCCCGTTGAAGTCACCGCCGAGCTTCAGCGTCGCCGAAGTGAGCGTCACGGAGCGGTCGGTGAAGAGCTTCTCGCGCAACAGGCCCGAGACGGACATCGGTGCGACGCGCAGTGACGCGCCGAAGCGGTCGTGCCGCTCGTACCAGACGACGTCCCACTCCGACCCGTTGGTGATCCGCTCCGCGACATCGTGGACCGACTCCACCGAGGCCTGCGCCTGCTTGCGTACCGCGTCCTCGTCCTGCACGGATCTGTCGCGGGTCGAGCCGAGCGCGGAGATCACATTGCGGGCGGCGTCGCGCAGGGCGAGCAGCGCATAGCCGAGGTCTTCGGGGATCTCCTCCAGACGGCCGGGAAGCGCCAGCTCCATCAGCCGCTCGAAGCCCTCGGCCGCGGTCTGCAGCTGGTCCGCGACCTTCTCGTTGACCAGCTTGGCGGCTCGCTTCACCGCACGGTTGACCTGGCCGGGCGTCAGCTCGCCGGTGGCGACACCCGTGACCCGGGAGACCAGCTCATGCGCCTCGTCGACGATCAGGACCTCGTGCTGCGGCAGCACGGGAGCGCCCTCGATGGCGTCGATCGCGAGCAGCGCGTGGTTGGTGACGACCACGTCGGCGAGCTTGGCGCGTTCGCGTGCGCTCTCCGCGAAGCACTCCGCGCCGTACGCGCACTTCGTGGCGCCCAGGCACTCCCGCGAGGACACCGAGATCTGCGACCAGGCCCGGTCGGAGACACCCGGGGTCAGATCGTCCCGGTCGCCGGTCTCGGTCTCGTCCGCCCAGTCCCGCATCCGCAGCAGATCCTGGCCCAGCTTGCTGGTGGGCGCGGCCGCCTCGAACTGGTCGAAGAGCCCCTCCTCCTCTTCCTGCGGCACACCTTCATGGAGCCGGTGCAGACACAGGTAGTTGGAGCGGCCCTTGAGCATCGCGTACTGCGGCTTGCGGCGGAGCAGCGGATGCAGCGCCTCCACCGTGCGCGGCAGGTCACGCTCGACCAGCTGGCGCTGGAGCGCGAGCGTGGCCGTGGCGACGACCACGCGCTCCCCGTGGGCGAGGGCCGGGACCAGATAGCCCAGGGACTTTCCGGTGCCCGTGCCCGCCTGGACGAGGAGATGCGAGCCGCCGTCGATGGCTTCGGCGACCGCCTCGGCCATCGTCACCTGGCCAGGACGCTCCGTACCGCCGACGGCTGTGACGGCAGCATGCAGGAGTTCGGGGAGTGAGGGTTTCGTCATAGGCCGACCACCCTAAACGGGTCCACTGACATTCCTTCGCTCGGAGGCTCCACGGCCGCTCTCAAGGCCGGTGCAGAGGGTTCGGGACCGTGCCGTGCACCGCCGCGTGCGGGCGTTCGGGCCGGTCGCGGTAGCCGTCGAGGTGCAGACGGTTGCGGTTGAGACAGAGCCGGGCGATGCGCTCGCCGAGCAGGTCGAAGGTCTCGAAACGGTCCTTGAGCTCCGGGAAGCGCGCCTGGTAGCGCAGGATCTCCGCCCGTACTAGGGACCAGAAATCCCCCTCGGACACGCCTAGTTGCTGCTCGCACAGCGGCGCGAGATAGCGGAAGACGCCGACGAAGAGCCCCGAGTGGATGAACTGGGTGAGGAAGTCCGGCGGCTCCGTAAGGAGCACCGCGCGTACGTCCTCGGGCATGGAGTCGTGCTCGGGCAGGGGCACTGCGCTGACGTTCATGTCATCGACGAAGTCCTTGACCGCGAGACGGACCGGGATGTCCTGCTCGTCGAAGACGACGATCGTGTTCTCGCCGTGGGGCGAGAAGACCGTGCCGTACCGATAGAGGAAGTGGAGCAGAGGCGGCAGGAGCGCACCGAAGAGGCGGCGCAGCCAGGCCTCGGGGGCGAGGCCGGAGCGGGCGACGAGTTCCGCGGTGAAAGCCCTTCCGTGCGGGTCGACGTGGAGCAGGGAGGCGAGGGTGCGGGCGCGTTCGCCCTGGTCCAGGTAGCGGCCGAGCGGTTCACGCCAGATCGCGCCGAGGAGTTCCTTGTATTGGTACGGGACCTCCGCCAGGCCGTCGTAGACGGGATGCTCGACGGTGACCGAGGCGATCTCGCCGAGCAGGACGGCGCGGGTCTCGTCGCACAGGAACGGGTCGGCGTCGCGAAGCGCGTGCACCCAGGCGGTGACCGCGGGGGCGGCGGCGGTGCGTTCGGTGGGCAGTCCGCGCCAGACCAGGGTGTTGAGGATGGACAGCGGCAGTTTCACGGTGTGCCGCTCGGGGCGCGACACATTGAGGAAGGTGCGGATGGACTGCTGCGGCAGGCGCAGATCCCCGTCGGGCGCCAGCGGAACGATGTCGCCGGCCGCGACGGACGACGCGAACAGGGGCAGCACGATCTCGTCCCACTGCCAGGGATGTACGGGCAGCAGCAGATAGCGCGCGGGGTCCAGGCCCCGCTCGCGGAGCGTCTCCTCGAAGGCGGCGCGGGCGGTCGCGTCCAGCTCGCGTGCGTACAGCTGCTCGGGGGTGTCGAGGCCGCGCACCCCGCGGTACGAGGCGAGCTCCTGGCTGACCGCGATCCAGGGCAACTGGGCAGGCCGGCGCGCTTCGGGAGCCCACCGGGCGCAGTCCTGGGCGGAGAATCCGAGCCGTCCCTTGTTGAGTACGAGCCAGGGGTGGCCGGTTTGGTGGCCTTCGAGTGCTGCGTAGTCGAGGTCGGCGAGGGCCGCCGCGGTCAGGGCGGTGTGGTCGAGGCGGGTGTCGGCGGCGAGCGTGGCGTTCAGCTCGTGGATGAGGTGGCCGAGGGTGGAGCCGTCGAGGCCGAGGGTGCGGCGGGCGGCGGTGATGAAGCGGATGGGGTCGGTGGAGGGGGTTGGGTTCTTTGGGGTGTCTGGGGTGTCTGGGGCGTGCGGGATGTCTGGGGTGACTGGGGTGGCTGGGGTGGCCGCATCGACGGTGATGCTGTCCGGATCCACTCGCCAGGAGTCGTAGGCGCCTCGGCTTGCGTGGAAGGCGAGTTGGCGGCCGTCGTCGAGGGAGATCGTGTAGCGGTGGGGGGTGGTTGGTGCGGGGGTGGGTGTGGCTGGTGCGGGGGTGGGGGTGATTGCTGCGGGGCTGGGGGTGGTTGGTGCGGGGGTGGGAACGGGAGTCGGCTGGATGATCTCTTCGTGGGCGAACTCGCCCAGCATCTTGGCCAGGAGGCGGCGGCCGGCCAGGTGCCATGTCGCCCGGTTGAGTTCCGGCGGATCGTAGAGCGTGGGGCGCTCTGCCGAATCGTGGGTGTCGGCGGAATTGTGCACGGGGTCTCCGGAATCAAGCGGGGTGCGGGCCTGGGTGGGGCTTTATGCGGGTGGGGCGGAGTGGCGGGGGTCGGGCGAGGTGGAGCGGCGGGGGCTGGGCGGGGTGGAGCGAGGTGGGCTGTCGTCGGCGCCGGAAATTCGTGGGCCGGGATGCGGAACCTGCCCGGCCCGAGCGGTGTACCAGTAGTGAGATCCAACGAAGACCGGTGGGGATCCGGCTGATTGGGGCGCGATGCCTGGTGTCGAGAAGGGGGTGCTGCAAGTGGTCGGTCGAGGACGGCTCGGCTCGGGGGTGGTACGTGAGGTGGGTGCGGCGGGGGTCAGAGATGGGCACGCAGCGCGCGGTCGCGGACCATGAGCGCGGCGCGCTTGTCGGGGAGCTCCACTTCGGCGCCGAGGCGGAAGCCTGCGCTCAAAAAGGCTGACACAGAAGGGGTGTTGCGCAGGTCGGGTTCCGCCACTACGCGGGTGCACGCGGGCCTTCGGTCGAGCACGAGGTCGGCGACGGCGCGCAGCAGGGACGTGCCCACGCCCCGGCCGCGGTCCGCGACACCTCCGATGAGCAGATGGATTCCGGTGTCGTGCGGGCGCGCCGGATAGTGCCGGGCGAGCGGGTCGAGGTCGGCCCGGTAGATCTCCCAGTAGCTCATCGGGGTGCCGTCGAGCAGGCCGACGCAGGGCACACTGCGGCCGTCACCCTCGAGTTGGGGGCGCAGATGGTCGGCGGTGACGGATTCGTCTCCGTCGAGCTCCCAGAACGCGGCCACGGCGGGGTCGTTCATCCAGCTGCTGATCAGGGTGAGGTCACGCTCGATCCGTACCGGGACCAGCTGGAACACGCCGACGGGCGTGGATGCGGGTCCCCAGCCGGAGACTCCGTCGAGCAGGTCTTCGAGAGGAGGGATGCCGTGCGCGGGGTCGGTGAGCCGGGGGCGCACCGCGGTGTGCTGCTGTCCCGTTGCCCCGGTGTCAGCCGTCCGGTCGTGGGCATCCGTGTCCGCCCTCGCGGGGCTCGGCTGCGGTGCCGTGTCCTCGTCGTCCGCCTCTCCCGCGATCAGAGCGAGGAGCTCATCGGGCAGGCGGAGGTCGAGGGTGTCCTCGGAGGTGTTCCGGGTGTCGGTACCAGTGGCGGAAGGCTGGGGGTTGGTGCTCGCGTCGGTGGGCGGCACGGCGACGCTCCTCTCACGGGCGGACGGTCATGTACGGGGGGAATGAAGGGGGTTGGGGATGGTGACGTAGACGGACTGGGTGTCGACGGGGCCGACGAGTTCGTCGAGGCCGTGCAGCCGGGTCAGCAGGTTGGCCTTGCAGCGCAGCACCGGCGTCTCGAGCAGCTGGCCCGGCAGCGGGCTGCGCAGCTTGCCGGTGCCTGAGGCGCATTCGGCCAGGAATCGGCGGAAGGCGGCGAGCAGCAGCCGTTCGTCGGCGAGCCGTTGTGAGCCGAAGGCGCCGATGAGACCCAGGACGTTGTTGATGCCGAGGTAGTAGGCGAACCGCTCGTCGGTGACCGCGTCGGCGACGAAGGTGTCGCTGTGCACGCCGATGCCGGGGAGGCGCTTGTCGAGTTCTGTACGGCGTGACGCGCGGAAGTAGTAGCCCTGGTTGTCGCGGTAACGGCCGCCGACGGGCCAGCCGTCGGGGTCGAGGACGACGAGGGTGTTCTGCTGGTGGGCTTCGAGCGCGACGCCCGCCTCTCCGTCGAGCCAGAGGACAGGGCGTACGACCTGTTCGAGGTAGCGCAGGAACCACTCGGCGGCCACGGCTCCGCGGGGGCGTCCGGTGCGTGCGGCGAGTGCTCCGACGAGCTCGGCGAGACGGGAGCGCATGGGGGCGGCGGTGCGGTCGGTGGCTGTCCGGTGGCCTGCTGTGTCGCCTGCTCGCACCGGGCGCGGGGAGACGAGGCCCGCGATGCAGGTCACGTCGTCGCCGGGGGCGAAGGGGTTGTTGCGGACGACGGTGTCCAGGCCGGTGACGGGGGCACCGTCCGCGTCAAGAACCGCCAGCCAGGCGGGGTCGCGGACGATGTCGAACCCGGGGTGCGCCGACTTCCACTCGGCGGACAGTCCGGAGCGCAGCAGACGGTGGACCTCCACGCCTCGGTGGAGTTCCTTGTGCAGGTTCTCTCGACGGGAGTTGGTGATGCGCAGGCCGAGGGAGAGCTTCAGCATGGCCGCGGCGCCGGGCCGGTAGACCGTGCGAACGGAGGAGGTGGGGTACCAGTCGTCACCGAGCGGGCCGAGGTCCCTGATCAGGCCGCGGTCCAGGAGCTCGGCGACCTCGGGCCGGTGGGTCAGGTCGCTGGCCTGCCACGGGTGGAGGGGCAACAGGGCGTAACCGTCGGGCAGTTCGGCGGCGCGCGCGGAGAGTGCCTTGTCGGCCGCCGGACCGGCGAGGCGCGAGGTGAGCTGCTCCGCGGTGACGGTGCGCCCTCGCTCGGTCCAGGCCGAGTCGGCGGCGAGCACGGAAGGTGCGACGGCCATCCAGTGCAGCGCGAACGCCCCGTACGACTCCGGCGAGTACCGCTCCGCCTCCGCCTCGGACAGCCCTTCACGGCTCTTCGGCGTGGGGTGCAGGGGGTGACCGAGGACGAGCGACTGTTCGGCCGTGAGGAAGAGGTCGGGGCTGTGTCCTGGGCTGTGTGGGGACGAGGGGGTTGAGGCGGGTGAGGAGACGGGGTGCGCGGGGGTGCTGGGGCGGGAGGGCGTGGTGAGGGTGGGGCCGGGGCGGGCCGAGGGTTGGGATCCGGGGTGGGTGGCGCCGGGGTGGGTGGCGCCGGGGTGGGCGCGGTCCGGGGCTGCGGGTAGCTCGGCCGGGTCGGCTGCGCCGGGGGGTGCGGGGGGTGGAGTCGGGTGATTGGGGCCCGGGGTTGTGACAAGCGGGGACGTCCGGGCGGTATTGGGGGACGTGGAAAGCGGGGGCAGGTCGCCGACGCCATGGGCCCCGGAGAGTGGGGTCGGGCTGGAGGTTCCGGGGGCCGCGTGGGTCGGAGCCGAGTGATCGGGGCCCGGGGCTGCGGGGGGTGGGTCTGCGTGGATGGTTCCTGAGGGTGCGGAGAGTGGGTCCGCGTGGCCGGCTACCGGGTTCGCGTGGCCGGCTCCCGGGGGTGCGGGGGCGGCTCCCGGGGGTGCGGGGATCGGAGTCGGAGTGGAGGTGGCTCGGCGGCGGATGGTGAGGAACTCCGTCGTGCGGCGGACCGAGTCGGCGACGCGGCCCACCAGGTCACTGCCGTCGCCGACAGCGGGCCAGGCGGCGGGAGTTCCGGGTTCGGGCTGCGCACCGATGGCGGGTTGCTTCTGCGCGGCCGCCGCTGTCTCCCGGCCCAGGAGAGCCGCCACCGTGACGGCGTCGACTGGTGGGGCGCCAGCGGGGGCGGCCGCTAAGACCGGCGGGCCGAGGCGGTGCCAACCGGTGGGGGACCAGTAGTGCACGGGCGCGAGCAGGGTCAGGCCGCTCGCCGGCAGATCGATCCGTAAGACGTCGCCGCCTGCCTCCGGTGTGAGGGTGCGCTCGCGGATCCAGCAACGGAGCAGGTTCTCCACACCGGCCGCATTGGCCGCGGCGCTCGGGTCAGGGTGTTCCAACAGGTCGGCGAACGCGGTGAGTTCGGCGTCACGCACAGCCGGCGCAGGCTCAGCTGGACGTTCGGCGCCGGAGGGGGCGGCCGGCCCCCGGTGATCAGCTTCGGGGGGCGCGGAGGCCGAGCCCGGCTCACCGGCAGGTCGCGGCGTGCCCGTCGGGACGGCGGTTCCGGCTGGGGGCGTGCCCGTCTGGTCGGTCGTTCCGGCCGGGGGCCTGCCGGTCTGGTCGGTCGTTCCGGCCGGAGGCGTGCCCGTCGGGTCAGTCGTTCCGGCTGGCAGCGCGCCCGTCGGGTCAGTCGTTCCGGCTGGCAGCGTGCCCGTCGGGTCAGTCGTTCCTGCCGGCTGCCCGGGCACGCCCGCCTCCGCCTCGCCGTTCTTCTGCCGCGGCAGGGCCCCCGGGTCTGCCGTGAGCGCGCCGGGCGTGGCGCCCTCGCCGCGCTCAGGGGTGTACGGGCGGCCGTCTGGTGAGGGTGTGCGGTTCACGAGGGATTCCTTGTGCGGTTGTAGAAGCTTGTTGTAACGGCTCGTCAGCCGGTCTCTCCACGTACGGGTCAGCGGCTCTCCCACGCGCTGCGCCGGCCGGTCTTCCACGCCGGGCACCCTCAAGGCACCTGCCGCGGCCGCCTGCCGACCGCCCGGTCCCTGCACAGCTCGCTCCCCTGGCTCCAGCCCCGCGGGATCCTCGGCAGCAGGCACCTGCCGCCTCCCCGCCTCGGGCACCGGCCTGTTCGCCAACTTGGGCACCTGCCGGCTCGTCAACTCGGCCAACTGCCCGTCGCCCGACCCCCGTTCCGGCAGATCACCGGGCCCCACCACCGGTCGGTCCTTCGTGCCGAGGGTCTGCCGGTCCGTCGCCCCAGACGCTGGCCGAACACCCCCACCTTGCGACTCCCCGGAGCCTGGCACCCGCCGGGCGTCGCCATCGAGGGCCCGTCCATCGCCTGACACTCGCGCGGGCAGATCCCCAGGCTCCGGCTCCGGCTCCGGCTCCGGCTCCGGCTCCGAGTGATCCTCCGCAGCAGGCGCCTGCCGCTTCCCCGAGTCGGGCACCTGCCGGTCCGGCGCCCCAGACGCTGGCCGAGCACCCCCGCCGTGCGTCTCCCCAGCGCCGGGCACCCGCCGAGCGTTGCCATCGAAGGCACGCTCATCGCCTGACACTCGTGCGGGCAGATCCCCAGGCTCCGGCTCCGGCTCCGATTGATCCTCCGCAGCAGGCGCCTGCGGCTTCCCCGACTCGGACACCTGCCGGCTCGCCAACTCGGGCAACTGCCCGTCGCCCGGCCCCCGTTCCGGCAGATCAACGGGCCCCACCAGCGACCGGCCCTCCGTGCCGAGCACCTGCCCGTCCGGTGCCCCAGACACTGCCCGAGCACCGTTATCGAGCGCCCGCCGGTCGTCTGGCGCTGGCACCGGTGCCGGCACCGTCCATGCGTCCCCGCCCAGCCCTCGCCGGTCCCCAGGCGCCAGCACAGTCCGAGCATCCCCGTCGAGCACCCGCCGGTCCCCAGGCGCCAGCACGGGCCGAGCCCCGTCGTATGCCTGATCGTCGCCCGGCACCCGTACCGCCGGCCGAGCCCCTGCCCCCGTCCGGTCCTCCGCTCGGGGTGCCCGCTGGTCCTCCGACCCGGCCAACAGCCTGCTCACGGCCACGTGTGTCATCGGCCGGCGTCCTCGCCGACCGATGACACACGGCCCGCATCCGCCTCACCCGCACGGCCCGCATCCGCCCCACGCGCACCGCCCCCGCCCGCCTCCGCCGCCGGGTCTCCGTCGGCTTCGGGCTCCGCGGCCGCGTTCCGGGATGCGTCATGCGCGTCGGCCGCGCCGGTCCGAGTCGCCGTGGGGCCGGTCCCCGAGCTATCCGTATGGCCGGTCCCCAGTCCCCCTCGTGGCGCCCCGGCACGCCCGAGGCCACCTCGACGCCCCTCGCACACCGAACTCACCGCGTCCGTAAGGCGGTCGAGGACCGCCGTGGCCTGTTCGTCCGTGAGCGTGAGCGGGGGCAGAAGACGGACGACGCTGGAGTGGCGGCCGCCGAGCTCGACGATCAGACCCCGGTCCAGGCAGGCCCGCTGCACAGCCGCCGCGATCTCCGGCGCGGCCGGCAACGGCCGCCCAGCCGCAC
>NZ_JBEPEW010000140.1:0-21164 GCF_040300965.1 Streptomyces mesophilus
GTGCGCTGACGGCCGGCCGTTCAGTGGGCCGACGGCCAGCCGTGATTCAGCGCGCTGACCGCCGGCCGCTCCTCGGGCCGGCGGTCAGCCCTTCTTCGCGTACCCCAGCAGATGGTGGACGTCCCGGCTGTCGGTCCAGCGGAAGATCCCGACCTCGCCGAGGTCGTGCACCGGAAGCCGCGACGCCCCGGAGAACGCCTCAGGATCGGGCACGGCGATCCGCACGGACACCGGCGTACCGCCCCCGTCCCACGCGTCCTCGGCCGAGCGCGCACCAGTCGCCCCGTAGGCGAGACCGCTGTCCGTGACGGTGGCGAGCGTCAGCGGCTTGCTGCCGCCCTCGGACGCGAAGCAGTGCCCGGTGCCCTCCTGCAGATCGAAGGCGAGATGGCCCGCGATCAGATAGCGGCCGTCGGGAGAGGGCGTGGCCGGGGGGTAACGTCCGGGCCGCAGCGCCGGTTTGTGGCACTCGACGGAGGCGAGCACCTTGCCGGTCGTGCCGTCGTGCACGGCCCAGATCTCCTGCTCTCCCTGCGCCGCCTTCTTCTTGCCCGGCTTCTTGTCCCACCGTGCCAGGACATGATCCGCGGACACGGAGACGGCGATCCCGCTCACGGCACCCTTCGGCGCGACCTTGCGCCCGTGCCAGGCACCGCGCACCCAGAACTCACCGTCCCCGTTGACCAGCGGCCCCTTGCCGGTCACGCCGACGACCTCGGTCAGCCGACGGCAGTTCTTGCAGCCCTTGGGGTACTTCAGGTCACTCGCCTTGTACGTCACCGTCCGCGCCGTCGCCGGATCCACGACCGCGGCCGCATCCGTGCCCACGCCCACCACGAGCCCGGGCCCCGAGGCGCTCACCGAGGGCGACTTCGGCCAGGGCAGCTCGATCCGCTGCCGGGTGCCGGCGCTCGCGGCGTACAGATCGAAGGAGATCACCCGGTCCGCCTCGCTGAGCGGATCGTCGCCGAAGGTCCCGTACGACCAGGTCGCGAAGTACTCGCGGCCGTCCTTGGTGACGACGGCGAGGCGGGGCACGGCGCCGGCCTCGTCGGAGAGCGGGCGCCAGGCCTCGCCGGTCCAGGCGGTCTTCCCGGTCCGTGCGTCCACCGTCCGCAGCCGGAAGCGGCCCCCGTCGGCGCGCTGGAGATACGCGAGCAGCTTCGCGTTCGGCGCGAGCGCGTACTCCTCGGAGACGCCGGGCAGCTCCCAGCCCTGCCGGGTGTCGTACGCGGCGGGCACCGCCAGCTGGGTCGTGGGGCCCTGGCTCGTCCTGACCGGCTTCTTCGGCGGACCGTCGTCCCCTTTGTCCTTCTTCTTCCCGCCGCAGGTCGCCAGGAGCAGCAGCAGGGCCAGGACCACCACGCCCACCACGATCCCGGTGCGCACGATCTTGTCTCCCACTGGTCCCCCCGGGGCGTGACAGTCTGCGTCCGCCGGTCTGCCCGTCAGGCCACCGGCGATCACGGGCAGCGTAGCAACGGACGCAGGTGTCACAGGAGTTGAGCGCTGTCACTGTCCGGATGCAGTCGGGTGCCCGGACCGTCACAGGCGCGGGCCCCCGCACCGGGCGGCGCGGCCCGCCTACAATCCCGACGTGAACGCCCCCCTGACCCCCGCCGACCTCCTGCGCGGCGCCCTCGCAGGCCTGCTCGACGGACTGCCGCCCAAGCAGGCCGCGCAGGCCGTCGAGCGGCTGATCGCCAACTATCGCGGCCGCACCCCCACCGACGCCCCGATCCTGCGCGACCGCGCGGACGTCGCCGCGTACGCCGCGTACCGGATGCCCGCCACCTTCGAGGCGGTACGGGGCGCACTCGGCGCACTCGCCGACGCGGCCCCCGACTGGACGCCCTCCCGTCACACCGACATCGGCGGCGGCACCGGCGCCGCCACCTGGGCGGTGAGCGCGACCTGGCCCGGGCCCCGGCCGGTCACCGTGCTCGACTGGGCCGAGCCAGCCCTCGCCCTCGGCCGCGAACTCGCGGGCGCCAACCCCCTGTTGAGTGCCACGGACTGGCGCAGGGCCCGGATCGGCCAGGAGCTCACGCTCGACGAGACGGACCTCGTCACGATCTCGTACGTGCTCGGGGAGCTCACCGCCGAGGACCGCACGGCGGTCGTCGCCGCGGCAGCCGGCGCCGCACAGGCCGTCGTCGTCATCGAGCCCGGCACGCCCGACGGGTACTCCCGGATCATCGAGGCCCGCGACGCCCTCGTCGCGGCCGGTTTCACCATCGCCGCCCCCTGCCCGCACAGCTCCGCCTGCCCCATCGAGCCCGGCCGCGACTGGTGCCACTTCTCGGCACGCGTCAGCCGCTCCTCGCTGCACCGGAAGGTCAAGGGCGGCTCGCTCGCGTACGAGGACGAGAAGTTCAGCTATGTGGCGGCGGTGCGCTTCCCGGCGGAGCCGGCGACGGCGCGGGTGGTGCGCAAGCCGCAGATCCGCAAGGGGCTGGTGCTGCTCGATCTGTGTCTCCCCGACGAGAGGCTCGACCGGGAGACGGTCACCAAGCGGCACGGTGCGCTGTACAAATCGGCCAGGGACGCGGAATGGGGCGACCCGTGGCCGCCCCACCCCTCGTAGAACCCGCGAATCGGAACCCGCGAATCGGAACCCGCGAATCGGAACCCGCGAATCGGAACCCGCGAATCGGAACCCGCGAACCGGAACCCGCGCATCGGAACCCGCGAACCGGGATCTAGGAACGCAGCTCCTGCGTGCAGCACTTCACGCTGCCACCACCCTTGAGCAGCTCACCGAGATCCATCCCGATCGGCTCGTAGCCCCGCTCGCGCAATGGCTCGAAGAGGCCCACCGCGCCCTGGGGGAGCAGGACATGGCGTCCGTCGGACACGGCGTTCATGCCCAGCGCGACCGCGTCGGCCTCGCTCGCGATCAGGGCGTCCGGGAAGAGCCGGCGCAGTACGGCCCGGCTGCCGGGTGAGAAGGCGCCCGGGTAGTACATGACGTCGTCGGCCGCGTCGTCGAGCACCGCGAGCGCGGTGTCGAGGTGGTAGTAGCGCGGGTCGACCAGATCGAGGCCGATCACCGGGCGGCCGAAGAACTCCTGGGCCTCGCCGTGCGAGAGCGGGCTGGCGCGAAAGCCCCGGCCGGCCAGGATCCAGGACGAGGTGACGGCGAAGTCGCCCTCGCCCTCGTTGATGTGCACGGGTTCGGTGGCGTCGGTGAACCCGTGGGCGCGGAACCAGGCAAGGTGCTCGGCGGCTTCCTCGGCCCGTTCGGCGTGGGCGAACCTGGCGCCCAGGACGCGGCCGTCGATCACGGTGGCGCCGTTCGCGGAGAACACCATGTCGGGCAGGCCGGGGCGGGGGGTGAGTTCCTCGACGGTGTGGCCCAAGGCGCGGTAGCGGTCCCGCAGGTGCTCCCACTGGGCGAGGGCGAGGGGGACGTCCACCGGTTTGGCGGGGTCCATCCAGGGATTGATGGAGTACGTGACCTTGAAGTGCTCGGGTGGGCACATCAGATAGCGCCGGGGTCGGGCGCTGCGAGGCACAGGACGCAAAGAGGGCTCCTCTACATCGGCGGGGCCAAGGGGTGGCCGTGTTGCCCATGGTCCGATGCGAGGAGCCCTTTGGCGCGGTGGCGAACGGGTTGTGTTTCCGCTCTCCAGGTCCCTTCCACCGGCGCGCGACTTCGGCTCCGCCGTCCCTCCGGTTTTGGCGAGACGATACGTATCGCTTCATGGCGCTGCTACATTCGACGCATGGCCACGAAGACTCCTGCCGACGCTCCCGCCTCCAAGGCGGCCCCCGATGCCAAACGCCGCAGTGAGCGTTCGCGGCGTGCCATCTACGAAGCCGCTCTCGCGCTGGTCACCGAGGTGGGGTACGGCAAGGTGACCATCGAGGGGATCGCCGCCCGGGCAGGTGTCGGGAAGCAGACGATCTATCGCTGGTGGTCCTCCAAGGCGGAGGTGCTGCTCGAGGCGTTCATCGATCTGGGGGAGCAGGCGGCCGAGGCGGCGGGCGGCGGTGAAGCGTTCGCCTCGCTCCCGGACACCGGCGATGTCGCGGCCGACCTCAAGGGCGTGCTGCGTGCCACTGTCGACGAACTCCTCGACCAGAAGTACGACGCCCCGTACCGCGCGCTGGCGGCGGAAGGCGTGGTGAACCGTGAGCTGAGCGTGAAGTTCGTGCAGCAGCTCCTCGAGCCCGGCCTGAAGCTGTACGTCGCGCGCATCGAGGCCGCTCAGGCGGCCGGACAGATCCGCGAGGACCTCGACCCGCGGATCGCGATGGAGTTCTTCGTCTCCCCGCTGGCCCAGCGCTGGCTGCAGGGCACGGGCCCGTTGACCCATGAGTACACGGACAAGATCGTGGACTACGCCCTGCACGGACTCGCGCCGCGCTGAACGTGTCCCGACGGAACAGGCCCTAGCCCTCCGTGAGGGGCTGTGCCCGGACCGGGCCCTTCACGGGCGTACGGGAGAGCAGGCCGGGGGCGTCCGTGATCACACCGTCGCAGCCGAGGCGCAGGACGCGGTCACGCTGGTACGGGGTGTTCACCGTGTGGGCCCAGACCCGCGGGATGCCCGAGCGCACCGCGCGCTTGAGATCCTCGTCGCGCGCCCGGTAGTCGACGTCCAGCACATCCACGTACGGCTTGAAGCGCGTGAAGCGGTCCGTGCGCATCTGCTTGGCCGAGCGCCACAACTGGGAGACCAGACCCAGGCGGTGGGCGCGCTCGGCCACGGCGGGCTTGTTGGAGTTGACGAAGACCGAACGGGTCAGGCCCCGTGCGTGCACCATCCTCGCGAGGGACTTGAGGCTGTCGGCGTCCTTCGCCTCCAGCATCAGGACGACCTTTCCGCCGAACCGGTCGAGGACCTCGGCGATCGTCGGCGGCCGTTCGGGCTGCCACGTGGTGCGCAGGGCCGAGTCGGGGCGGATGCGGACCTGCCGCCACTGCTTCATCGTCAGGGCGCGCACGGGTCCGGTGTGGTCGGTCGTACGGTTCAGCGTCGCGTCGTGCATCGCCACAAGCGTGCCGTCGCGCAGCATCCGCGAGTCCACGTCGAGCACCTGCGCCGTACCGCGCTCGTACGCGGCGATCAGGCCCGACATGCTGTTCTCCGGCACTTCGAGGGAGCCGCCGCGATGCGCCGTATAGACGACCGGGGGCAGTGCGTCGACGGTCAGCGGCGGCCGGCCGGCGGGGGCGGCCGCGGGGGTGGGGGCCGGGGTCAGGCCCGAGACGGCGAGTGCGGTGACGGCGGTGAGCGTGACCGGTGCGGCGAGGGTGACCATGCCGACACGGTAGGACCATAAATCCTGACTTGCCCGGCATTGACACCCGGGTGCCGCCCTGGCCTGCGGAGCCCCGGAAACGGGGGTGCGGCCACCCGGGGCGCACGATGGTGGCACCATGGACGCCACGGGGCGAGGGGAATGTGAGGTTAGGGGATAGATGGGCGAGGAGTACGGCCGCCGTTCCGGCGGACAGAGCAGGTTCTCCCAGTGGCTGCGCACGCGACGCCCCAAGGACACGGGTGACGGCGGCCGCGAAGCCCTGCTCGTCGCGGCCGGGGAAGCGGGCCTGCCGCTCGCGCCCGCCGCGCACCCCGCCGGCTACCGCTGCTCCTGCGACCGCATCGGCTGTCCCACACCCGCGCGGCACCCGGTCTCCTTCGCCTGGCAGACGCAGTCCACGACGGACAAGGCACAGATCGAGCGCTGGGCCCGGCATCAGCCCGAGGCCAACTTCATCACCGCGACGGGCATGGTCCACGACGTGCTCGACGTGCCCCTCGACGCCGGACGCGCGGCGCTCGCCCGGCTCCTCGACTCCGATGTGGCCGTCGGTCCCGTGGCCGAGTCGGGTGACGGCCGGATGCTCTTCTTCACGGCGACGCGCGGTACGCCCGAGGACGAGGACGAGTGGTGGCCGTGCGAGCTGGACTGTCACCCCGAGACGATGGACGAGCACCCGGGGCTGCGGTGGCACTGCCGTGGTTCCTACGTCCTCGTTCCGCCGGCGCGGTTGCCCGGTGACCTCGGGGTCGAGTGGGTCCGTGGCCTCGAGCATCCGCTGCCGGATCCGCTGACGTTGCTGGAGACCCTGACGGATGAGTGCGCCCGGGTCGCGGGTGACTCGCCGGATCCGGCGGAGGCTTGGCCTTCGCGGCGGTGAGCGAACCCAGCCCCTGCGGCGTTTGAGCAGATCCGAACGAAGTCCGGATGCGGGGTCCGGGGCGGAGCCCTCCCACGCGGCGGAGCCGCAAATGTCACAGCCGGGAAGGGGTGGGGCGGGGAGAAAGGCCCGCCGCAGGCGCCACGGACCTCAGCCCGAGACGAGCGCCACCCGCCCGCCGACCTCGATCAGCCCCGACGGACCGGGAGCCGTCAGGATCTGAGACCCCACGCCCTGCGTGATGTTGAGCGCACGCCCCAGATGAGCGGTCAAGCACAGGGCCGCCGCCCCGGTGGCCTCGTCCTCGACGATGCCATCACCCCGCCCGGGAAACGCCCGCGCCCGCACCCGCCCCGCCGCCTCGTCCTGCCACGCCCACGCATAGATCCACTCACCCGGCGGCGGTACGTCGAGCGCGTCGACCTCGTCCGGGGACGCGAACCGCCGCAGCGTACGCCCGGGCGCCCACTCCGCACGGGCCGTGATCCAGGTGAACTCGCCGTCCTGGCGGGTCGTCACCAGGCCTGCGGGCGTGCGGAGTTCGGGCACATCGAGCAGCCAGGCCGTACCCACGCAGGGGTGGCCCGCGAACGGCAGACGCACGCTCGGCGTGTAGATGTCGATCACGCCGCGCTCGTCGTCGTCCACGAACACCGTCTCGCTGTAGCCGAGTTCGGCCGCCAGCTGCTGCCGGTCGGCCGCACCGGGAACCGAGGCTCCGTCCCGTACGACTCCGAGCTGATTGCCGTGCCGGCCGTCGGGGCCGCAGAAGACCCGGACCACATCGAGGCGTACGCCCACCGTTTCACTCACCCGGGCATTCAAGCACTGGCGCCCGGGCCCGCCGCCACGGCCCATGCGGTGTCGTCGACGGCGAGCCAGGGCGCGGCCGCGACGGCCGCGGGCGTCATCCCGGCGAAGGCCAGGGCGTCCCGGTGCAGATGGGACTGGTCGGCGTAGCCGCTCTCCGCCGCGACCGCGCCGGCACTGTGCCCGGCCGCGAGCCGGTGGGCGGCGTGGTCGAAACGGAGCAGCTGCGCCGCGCGTTTGGGGGTCAGTCCGATCTGGGACCGGAACCGGGACCACAGGCGCTGCCGGCTCCAGCCGACCTCGGCCGCGAGTGCGTCGATCCGGATCTGTCCGCGCCGCGCCGCCATCTGCTGCCATACGTGGGTGACTTCCGCGGTGGCGGGGCGGCCAGCGGTGTATCTGCGGAGCAGTTCGGCATCCGCGATCGCGAACCGTTCGCGCCAGGAGGCGGCGGACCGCAGCCGATCCTCGACCCGGCGGGCCCCGGGGCCCCAGATGTCCTCCAGGGGGACCATCTCCCCGCGTGTGTGCGGGTGTTCGGCCGCCGCGACGCCGCCGAGTACCGCGTGCGCGACGACCGGCGACAGCCGTATCTGCAGGCATTCGATGCCGCGGCCGCGCACCCGCAGACCGCCAGGGGCGAGGCCGAGCACGGTGCTGCCCCGCTGCTGCCGGCCGTCGGCGTCCTCGACGAGCAGGCCCTCGCCGAACTCGAAGGCGATCATGACCGACGGATACGGCACCACGGGGAGGTCGAGGGGCTCGGCGGACCGGTCACAGAACCCCGCCATACCGACGCCCGGCAGCCTGCCGGGCCGTCCCGGGGTGGACACGTCCCACCTCGCGGCGGCCGCACGGGCGGACTCGACGGTGCGCATGTCTCCAGGTTACGAGCCCCTTCGGGCAAGGGTGCGGGCGTCGTGACATTTGTTCAATACGGGGTCCCCGGCTCGCGCCGACACTGGCCACCTGATCACTTCGCCCTACTTGGCCTCGCTTGGCTCATTTGGCTTCGCTCGGCCTCATTTCGTCGAAGGACGTGACTCCATGACCGTGACCCCGATCGATCTCTTCATGAACTTTCTGCACCTCGACCAGGACGGCCGCGTGCGGGCCGAGAAGCCGGTGTTCGACCCGGGCCGGGACGGCTGGCAGCTGATGACCTTCCACGTGGAGACCGAGGCCGATGTGCACGGGGACCACTGGGAGATCCACACGGCGGCCGACGAGGTCGTCGCCTGCCTCACCGGCGGCATACGGCTGATCCTGCGCCCGGAGCAACAGGGCGACGAGGAGGAGGAGTTGAAGCTCGCGGCCGGCTCCGCCGTGATCGTGCCGCGCGGGCGCTGGCACCGCATCGTCGTGGACGGCCCGAGCGACATCATGTCCGTCACGCTGCCGCGGGGCAGCCGCTTGGAGAAGCGGGCCGCCGGGGCCTGACCGCAGAGCTCGCACACGCCGACGGCGGGCCCTCTGCGAAGAGAGGACCCGCCGTGGCGATCAGGAGACCGGTCAGGCCTGCTCGCCCTCGTCCGCGCGACGGCGGCGGGCGGCGAACACCACGCCGGCGCCCGCAGCGATCACCGCGGCCGAGACACCGAGGAGCGGACCGGTCGGAACGTCGGAGCCGGTCGCGGCCAGGTTGCCGCCGCCACCGACGCTGCCGCCGACGGAGCCGCCGCCGGTGGTCGACGAACCACCGGTGCCGGAGCCGCCGTTGCCGCCCGTGCCGCCGCCGCCCGGCAGCGCGGCGTCCTCGTCGAGGGAGAGCGCGACCGTCACCGGGTCGATCTTGTCTCCGGGCTTGTAGATCGAGCCGACCTCGTCGTTCGCGAAGGTCTTGGCACCCGCGGCGGTGAACGCCGCCGGGATCTTGTCCAGGAGCAGCACGTCGTCCTTGACGGTGTACGTGGCCTTCGCCAGGTCCAGAGTCGCGAACTCCACGTCGTTCTGGGTGCCCTTGGCCGTCTTGACGTCCACGAGCAGCGTGCCGCCGGTGCCGTTCGTCTTCACCTTGACGTCGCTGAAGGTCATGTCGATGCCGTGCGCGGTGTACAGGAACTGGACGCTGCCGTCGAAGCCCGCGTCGACCTTCTTGCCCTTGGCGTCGAACTCCGCGCTCTTGTACGGGAATTCGTACCCGTCGGCGACCTTCTTGGCCCCACCGGCGGTCTTCACCTCACCGCCGCCGGAGATGTACCGGCGGAAGGACTCCTTGACGCCCCAGCTGAGCTTCCCGTCGACGATCTGACCGGTCGCCGGCTTGCTCGGCGCCGGAGTGGTCGGGGTGGCGGTGGCGGTCTGCGAGGGCGCCGGGCTGCTCTGGCTCGGGCTGGGGCTCGGGTTGGGCTTGCTCGTGGACGGCGAGGGCGAGGGGGTGACCGGCGGCTTGGCCGGAGCGGTCACGGTCAGCGGGTCGCCGTCCTTGCCCGTGTAGTCGGAGCCGAGCTGCTCGGAGGCCTCGGCCGTCATCTTGGTGGCCATGTCCGTCATGGACCGGCTGACCGTGACATCGGCGAGCGGCACGTCCTGGGTCTCGGTGCCGTTCTTGGTGATGTCGGCGGTGATCTTCTTTGTGCCGCTGTCGAACTGCACGTCCGAGACGGTGATGTCGAAGCCGTGGATCGTCGACTTGAAGTTGACGCTGCCCTTGAAGGCCAGGTCCACGGCGTGCGTGTCCGAGTTGTACGTGCCCGTGCCCTCGGCGAACGTGAACGCGCCGTTGTTCGCGGCCTGTTCGGCACCGTCCGCCACGGTGATCTTGCCGGCCGCGATACCGGTCACGTACTTGCGGAAGGACTCCTTGACGCCCCA
This sequence comes from Streptomyces mesophilus, assembly GCF_040300965.1. Classification (GTDB taxonomy): domain Bacteria; phylum Actinomycetota; class Actinomycetes; order Streptomycetales; family Streptomycetaceae; genus Streptomyces; species Streptomyces mesophilus_A. Next base: position 9,779 of record NZ_JBEPEW010000140.1, read on the forward strand.
GGTGAGCTTGTAGTCCTTGAGCGGGGCCTCCGCGGCGGACGCCGAAGCGATGGTGAGCGTGGTGGCACCGAGCGTCAGCGCGGTAGCCGCTGCGGCGGCCAGGGCTATGGGGCGACGGGTCATGGCCATGTCGGACGTACTCCTAGAGGGATGAAGGAAGGTGACGGGGGAGGGGCGGGGCTCAGCCGTCGGACGAGTCCGAGCCCTCGGATGCGGCAGCCGTCGCCGGAGCCGTACGCCGCTTGCGTACGACCATGAACGCGGCAGCCGCGAGGAGGAGCGAACCCGCGCCGATGCCGATCGGCAGCGCGGGGGAGCTCGAGGAGGAAGATGAGGCGGCCGACTCGGTCTTGGGCGTCGAGGCCTTCGCCTTGGCGTCCGGCGCCGCGGAGGCGTCCGAGCCGAGGTCCGGCAGCGCCGGCAGTTCGGCCTCGTCGGTCAGGGCGACCGCGAGCGACACCGGATCCATCTCGGTGCCCGCCTTGTACATGTTGTTGAAGGTCTTGGCGCCGTCGGCCGTCAGCTTCGAGGGCACCTCGGTGAGCGTGACCAGACCGTCCGTGGCCTTGAGGTCCTTGGCCTCGAAGGTGACGAGCCCGGCCTTCTTCCCGGTGAAGTCCTTGCTCGCGACATCCGCGTACAGCGTCGCCTTGCCGGACTCGGCGCTGACGACGAGGTTGCTCAGCTCGATGTCGAGACCGTGTTCGCCGGTGAAGCGGACGCTGCCCTTGAACTCGGCGTCGAGCGTCTGCTTCTTCGCGTCGAACGTGCCCTTGCCCTCGGGGAAGCGGAACAGTGCTCCGCCGTCCTGGGCGCCGTCGTCGAGAGCCCACTTGCCCTTGGCGATGGAGCCGCTCACGTACTCACGGAACGTGCGGCGCACACCCCAGTCCACGGCGGCGTCCTCGATGCGGCCGGCCTTCGCGTCCTTCTTGCCCTTGCCCTCGTCCTTCTTGTCCTTGTCGTCGGACTTGTCGGAGTCGGAGCCGGCGGAAGAGCCCGAACCCGCCACGACATCCGTCGACAGGCTCACCGGATCGAGCGGGGTGCCGGCCGCGTAGTACCCGGCGAAGGCGTCGGCGCCCTGCGAAGTGAGCGTCGCCGGCACGTTGTTGAGGGCGATCGGCGTACCGCCACCCTTCATGTTGATACCGGAGAGATTGAGGCTGGCGAGCGGCACCTGCGCGGAGGTGGTGACCTTGCCGGTGCTCTTGGCCTTGCTGACCATGTCGGCGTACAGCGTCCCGGAGCCGCCGGAGATCTTCACGGTGGGCCGGGAGATGGTGAGGTCAAGCTCGTACTCCCCGGTGGGCTTCTTGTGCCCGAGGAAGTGCACTCCGCCGGAGAAGCCCGCGTTCAGCGCGCCGGTGTCCGGGTTGTACGAGCCCTTCGCGGAGTGGAAGCGGAACTGGCTCGCACCGGCCGTCGCCGCCCCGCTCTGGAGCGTGTAACTGCCCTTGGCTATCGGTCCGGTGACATAGCTCTGGAACGAGGCCTTGATGCCCCAGTCGAGCCTGCCGCCCTGCACCGTACGGCCCTCCGCGTGCGCCGACGTGACCGGCAGCAGTGCGGCGAACAAGGCCCCGAGGGCCGTTACGGAGGCTATGCGGGCAGCACGTCTCGGCGAAGACATCGGTCCCCCTTCAAGGTCTGGTCAATGAGGTAAGGCTAACCTAAACTATGCGCGACCTGGTGCGGAACCCCTCCCGGCCCGGCAACCGCAGATGAAACAGCAGAACTACTCAACGGCACGACAGGACGGTGGAGTTCGAGTGACCCCGGTGCGCTTGCGGCGTTCCCTGCGACGGGCGGGAGTGCTCGTCGCCGCCGCCTGCCTGGCCCTTGCGGGCTGCGGCGGCCAGACGGACAATCCCGCTCCAAAGGGTGCGAAGGCGGAACAAAAGGCCGCGCCTGACCGAGTGGAGCCGCTCTCCGGTACGCCGAAGCCGCAGCTGCCCGTCACGGTCACCTCGGCCGACGGCAAGAAGGTCACCGTGGAGTCGGCCGACCGCATCGTGCCGCTCACCGGCAGCATCAACGAGATCGTCTTCACGCTCGGCCTCGGCGAGAGCGTGGTGGCCAAGGACATCACCGCCACCTTCGAACAGGCCGGAAAGCTCCCGACCGTGACCCGCGGCCACGATGTCTCCGCCGAGAGCGTGCTCTCCCTGAAGCCCACCGTGGTCATCGGCGACACCACCTCGGGACCGGCCGAGTCGATGCAGCAGATACGCGACGCCGGCATCCCCGTCGTCCTGCTCGACACCGCCAAGAGCCTCGAGGACGTGAGCAAGCGGATCGGTGAAGTCGCCGAGGTGCTCGGCGTGGAGAAGGCCGGCGACGAGCTGATCAAGCGGACCGAGGACCGGATCACCGCCGTACAGAAGGACATCCCGCGGCAGGAGAAGAAGCCGCGCGTCGCGTTCCTGTATCTGCGCGGCACGGCGGCCGTCTATCTGATCGGCGGCGCCGAGTCGGGCGCGGGCTCGCTGCTCGACGCGGCCGGGGCCGTCGACGCGGGCGCCGAGTCGGGCCTCGAGAAGGACTTCACCGCGATCACCCCCGAGGCGCTCGCCAAGGCGCAGCCCGATGTGATCCTCGTGATGACCAAGGGACTCGAGTCCGTCGGCGGCATCGACGGCCTGGTCAAGATCCCGGGCGTCGCCGAGACCCCCGCCGGCATGGACCGCCGCGTGGTCGACATCCCCGACGGCGTGCTGCTCAACTACGGTCCGCGCACCGACGAGGTCCTCAAGTCCCTCGTCGACCAGCTCTACGAGGACGCCAAGTGACCGCCACCGCACCGGCCGCCACCACCGCTTCCGAGGACGGGGCCCTCGATGACCCCAAGTCGCCCTCCACAGAAGCCGCCAAGCCCGGCAGAGGCAGAAGAAGCGTCCCGTACCTCCTGACCGTCGGCATGCTGGCCGGGCTGGTCGCCATCTGCCTGGTCTCCGCCGGGATCGGCGCGTACGAGATACCGATCGGCGACGTGATCGCCTCCGCGCAGCACCGCATCGGACTCGGCGGCGCGGCCCTCGACCGCGTCGGCGAGAGCGTGCTGTGGAACGTGCGCTTCCCGCGCATCGTGCTCGCCCTGATCGTCGGCGCCTCGCTCGGCTGCGCGGGCGCCCTGATGCAGGGGGTGTTCGGCAACCCGCTCGCCGAGCCCGCCGTCATCGGCATCTCCTCCGGCGCGGCGGTCGGCGGTGTCGCCTCGATCGCGTTCGGCCTGAGCTTCTTCGGCAACTGGACGCTGCCCGTCTGCGCCTTCGTCGGCGGTCTGATCACGGTCTTCCTCGTGTACGCGATGGCGCGTTCGGGCGGCCGTACCGAAGTGATCACGCTGATCCTCACCGGCGTGGCCGTGACCGCCTTCGGCGGTGCGCTGATCGGCCTGTTCATCTTCTTCGCGGACAACGCCGAGGTCACCCAGATCACCTTCTGGCAGCTCGGTTCGCTCGCCCAGGCCACCTGGCCCAAGGTGCTCGCCGTACTGCCGTGGGCGCTCGTCGGTCTCGCGATCGCCCCCTTCTACTCCCGCAAGCTGGACCTGCTCTCGCTCGGCGAGCGGCCCGCGCGCCACCTCGGCGTGGACGTGGAACGGATGCGGGTGGTCCTGATGTTCGTCACCGCGCTGCTCACCGCCGCGGCCGTCGCCGTCTCCGGCATCATCGGCTTCGTCGGCCTTGTCGTCCCGCACCTCCTGCGGATGCTCGCCGGACCCGGACACCGCTTCCTGGTCCCGGGCAGCGCACTCGGCGGCGCCCTGGTCCTCGCCGGCGCCGACCTCACGGCACGCACCATCGCGGCGCCCGCGGAGCTCCCGCTCGGTGTGCTCACCGCCCTGATCGGCAGCCCGTTCTTCTTCTGGCTGCTCCGCCGCACCCGCCGCAAGCAAGGAGGCTGGGCATGATCCGGTCGCTGTTCGCCGTACGCCACCGGGAGCTGCCCGAGCCCGTCGAGCCCGGCACCACCCTGGCCTCCGCGCACGAGCTGCACATCAAGCTCGGCGCGCGCCATGTGCTGCGCGGTGTGGACATCGAGGCGCGGGCCGGTGAGGTGGTGGCCCTGGTCGGTCCCAACGGGGCCGGAAAGTCCACCCTGTTGGCGGCCCTGGCCACCGACCTGACGCCCGACGCAGGCACGGTCCGTATCTGCGGCAAGGACGCGGGGGAGTGGAGCGCGGGTGAACTGGCGCTGCGCCGGGCCGTGCTGCCCCAGGCCGCCTCGCTCTCCTTCCCCTTCCTGGTGGAGGAGGTCGTACGGATGGGGCGGGCGCCGTGGAACGGCACCCGCCTAGCCGACAACGACGACGAAGTGATCGCCGCCGCACTGCGGGCCACCGAGACCACCGAGTTCGCGGCCCGCCCCTTCTCCGCACTGTCCGGCGGCGAGCGCGCCAGGGTCGCCCTCGCCCGGGTGCTCGCCCAACAGGCACTGCTGCTGCTTCTCGACGAACCCACCGCGGCGCTCGACCTGCGCCACCAGGAACTGGTCCTGCGGGTCTGCCGCGAGCGGGCCGCCGCGGGCGACGCGGTCGTGGTCGTGCTGCACGACCTCGGTCTGGCCGCCGCGTACGCGGACCGGGTGGCCGTGCTGCACGACGGCACGATCGCCGCCGAGGGAGCGCCCGCCGAGGTCTTCGACGGTGAACTCCTCAGCCGGGTCTACCGGCAGCCCGTCGAGGTGCTGCCCCACCCGCGTACGGGGACGTTGCTGGTCTTCCCGGAGCGGGGCTGAGGTCAGGGGCGGCAGCCGGTCATCCGCATCTGGCCTTGACCAGGGCTTGACCAGCCCGTGGTCGAGGCGAGATAAGGGTTGGATAAGTTAGGCCAGCCTCACCTGGCCTGACCAACCTGGAGCCCGTATGCGCGCCGCCCGTGCCACCCTCGCTTCCGCCACCGCGGTCGCCCTCGCCGTGATAGCCACCGGCTGCACCGAGAAGTCCGACGCCAAGTCCGGCGACGACCACCTCATCTCGGTGACCGCCACCGACGACAAGTGCGAGGTGGACAAGAAGGAGTTCCCGGCCGGGCACATCGAGCTCGCCGTGGAGAACAAGGGCTCCAAGGTCACCGAGGTCTACATCCTCTTCCCCGACGACCGCATCGTCACCGAGCGCGAGAACATCGGCCCCGGCACCAAGCAGAACGTCACCGCCGAGGTGAAGGCCGGCTCGTACCAGATCGCCTGCAAGCCGGGCATGAAGGGCGACGGCATCCGCCAGCAGGTCAAGGCCACCGGCGGCGGCCAGACCGCGAAGCGCGACCCGAAGCTGGACGCCGCCGTGGCCGCGTACCGCAAGTACGCGCAGGAGCAGGCGGACGAGACCCTGCCGCTCGCCAAGAAGTTCGCCGACGCCGTGAAGGCCGGCGACATCGACGCCGCCAAGGCCGCGTACGCGCCGAGCCGCATCGGCTGGGAGCGCACCGAGCCCGTCGCCGAGTCCTTCGGCGACATCGACCCCAAGGTCGACCTGCGCGAGGACGGTCTCGAAGAGGGCCAGGACCTGGAGAAGGACTGGACCGGCTGGCACCGCATCGAGCGCTCCCTGTGGCAGGACGGCAAGATCACCGACCGCGACAAGGAGCTCGCCGACCTCCTGATCAAGGACCTCGAGGCCTGGCAGGACAAGGTCAACGAGGCCGAGATCACGCCCACTTCGATGGCCAACGGCGCCAAGGAGCTCCTCGACGAGGTCGCCACCGGCAAGGTCACCGGTGAGGAGGAGCGCTACTCGCACACCGACCTCGTCGACTTCAAGGCGAACGTCGAGGGCGCCGAGGAGTCGTACAGCCTGCTCAAGCCGGTGGCCGAGAAGAACGACCCGGAGCTCGTCAAGGAGCTCGACAAGCAGTTCGCCGCCCTGAACACGCTGCTCGACAAGTACCGCAAGGACAAGAACTCCTACGACTTCACGTCCTACGACAAGGTCGGCAAGGACGAGCGCAAGGAGCTCTCCGACGGTGTGAACGCGCTCGCCGAGCCGCTGTCGAAGCTGGCCGCGGCAGTCGTGAAGTAAGGGGTACGCCATGGGTGAGAAGGCGGAAGTGCCGTCGAGGCGTTCCGTGCTCGGCTGGGGCGGCGCGGGGCTCGCGCTCGGTGCCGCCGCGGCCGGCGGTGCGGTCGCCGCGCTCGGCGACGACGGTGACGGGACCACGCCCGTCGCCGAATCCGGCGCGGCCGTGCCGTTCCACGGCAAGCACCAGGCGGGCATCGCGACCGCCGTACAGGACCGGCTGCACTTCGCGGCCTTCGACGTGAAGACGAAGGACCGCGCGGAGCTGATCGAGCTCCTGAAGGAGTGGACCGAGGCCGCCGCGCTGATGACGCAGGGCCACCCGGTCGGCCAGGGCGCGTACGGCGGGATCGTCGAGGCGCCGCCGGACGACACCGGTGAGGCGCTCGGCCTCAAGCCGTCCCGGCTCACCCTCACCGTCGGCTTCGGGCCCTCGCTCTTCGACGGCCGCTTCGGCCTGGAGGGCAAGCGGCCCGAGGCACTTGTGGACCTGCCGAAGTTCCCCGGGGACAACCTCGACCCGGCCCGCAGCGGCGGCGACCTGTGCGTCCAGGCCTGTGCGGACGACCCGCAGGTCGCGGTGCACGCGATCCGCAACCTCGCCCGGATCGGCTTCGGCAAGGTCGCCATCCGCTGGTCGCAGCTCGGCTTCGGCAAGACCTCGTCGACCACGCCCGACGCCCAGACCCCGCGCAACATGATGGGCTTCAAGGACGGCACCCGGAACATCGCGGGCACGGACACGGAGAACCTGCGCAAGCACGTCTGGGTGTCCGAGAAGGACGGCCCGCAGTGGCTGGCCGGCGGCTCGTACCTCGTGGCGCGACGGATCCGGATGAACATCGAGACCTGGGACCGCACTTCGCTCAAGGAGCAGGAGGACATCTTCGGCCGCACCAAGGGCGAAGGCGCACCGTACGGCAGGAAGCGCGAGCACGACGAGCCGAACCTCAAGGCGATGCCCGAGGTCGCGCACGTACGGCTCGCGCACCCGGACACCAACGGTGGCGCGATGATGCTGCGCCGCGGCTACTCGTTCACCGACGGCACGGACGGACTCGGACGGCTCGACGCGGGCCTGTTCTTCCTCGCCTACCAGCGCGACGTACGCGACTCCTTCATCCCCGTACAGCTGAACCTGGCGCGCCGTGACGTGCTCAACGAGTACATCCAGCACGTCGGTTCGGCCGTCTTCGCCGTGCCGCCCGGGGTGCGCGGCGATTCCGACTGGTGGGGCAAGGCCCTGTTCTCCGAAGGGGCGTGAGCCATGTTCGCCAACTATCTGATAGGTCTGCGCGAAGGGCTCGAGGCGTCGCTTGTCGTCTGCATCCTGGTCGCGTACCTGGTCAAGACGGACAATCGCAAGGCGCTGCCCGCCATCTGGATCGGTGTCGGTATCGCCGTGACGGTGAGCCTCGCGTTCGGCGCCGGTCTGCAGTTCGGTACGCAGGAGCTCACCTTCGAGGCCCAGGAGCTGATCGGCGGCAGTCTGTCGATCGTCGCGGTGGCACTCGTGACGTGGATGGTCTTCTGGATGCGGCGCACCGCACGCCACCTCAAGGCCGAACTGCACGGCAAGCTGGACGCGGCGCTCAACTTGGGCACCGGCGCCCTGGTGGCGACGGCCTTCCTCGCGGTCGGCCGCGAGGGCATCGAGACCTCGCTGTTCGTGTGGCGCTCCGTGGACGCCGCCGACGACGGCTGGCGGCCGCTCGCCGGCTGTCTGCTCGGCCTGCTCACCGCGGTCGTCATGGGCTGGCTGTTCTACCGCGGAGCCCTGCGCATCAACCTGTCCAAGTTCTTCCAGTGGACCGGCGGCATGCTGGTCGTCGTCGCGGCGGGCGTGCTCGCGTACGGGATGCACGACCTGCAGGAGGCGCGGTTCGTCGGCGGCCTCGGCGACAAGGCCTTCGACATCAGCGACAGCTACCCGCCGGACACCTGGCACGCCACCCTGCTCAAGGGCATCTTCAACTTCCAGCCCGACCCGACCGTGCTCCAGGTCACGGTGTGGGCGCTGTATCTGATCCCCACCCTGGTGCTGTTCCTGGCCCCGGTAGGGTTCCCAGCGTCAGTACTGGGGCGCAAGGCAGCGCTGGGGCGTACGGAGCAGAAGGCGAGCCATGAGCAGGGTGAGTCGGCCGGCAGCGGCGGGGGCAGCGATGGCGGTCCTGGCCCTGACCGCGAGCGGATGCGTGACGGTGCACGGGGAGCGGGAGATCGTCCCGGCGGCGACGAAGTCCGAGGCGGCACAGGCCCTTGAGGAGTTCACGGCCGCGTACAACAAGGCCGACAAGGCCTACGACCCGGCGCTCTCCGAGAAGCACGTCACGGGCGCGCTCGGCGCGATCAACCAGGCCGGTCTGAAGGCGAAGGCGAAGAACGCGCCGGACGGGAACCCGAAGCACGCGGCGCTCGAACTCACCGACGCCGAGTTCGCCATCCCCAAAAAGGCCGGCTGGCCGCGCTTCTTCGTCGCCGACACCGACAGCAACCGCGACGTGGACGACGATCCAGCCAAGGACACCCACTGGCTCCTGGTCTTCGTCAAGCACGCCGTCGACGACCCGTGGCAGGTCGCGTACCTCAACATCCTCACGCCCGGCGAGGTACCGCAGTTCAAGACCGACAAGGACGGGTTCGCCACCCCGGCGGACGCCGGTACGAACGATCTCGCCGTGGCTCCCGGCCGACTGCCCGCCGCGTACGCCACGTATCTGCAGGACGGCGGCAAGGAGTTCGCCGACGGACCGCACACCAGCGGCTGGCGCGCGGACCGCAAGGCGCGCGAGTCCAGCCCCGGCTGGTCCCGCCAGTGGGTCGACCAGCCGGAACAGGCGGGGGACTTCGCGCCGCTCGGGCTGCGCACGAAGGACGGCGGCGCGTTCGTCTTCTTCGCCACGCGGCACTTCGAGAAGCAGACGGCCTCCGAAGGCCTGAAGATCACCGTGCCGAAGGACGTGGAGGCGCTGCTCACCGGCCAGGTGAAGCAGTCGATCACGCTGGAGCGGGTCTCGAACCTGGCGGCGCAGGTACCGGCGAAGAACGCGGCGAAGCCGGGGGTCGTGCTGTCGAGCCGGATCATGGGGATCACGAGCGCGGTGGGGGAGTGAGATCTTTCAGCCCCTGCGGCGTTTGAGCAGATCCGACCGGAGGTCGGATGCGGGGTCCGGGGCGGAGCCCCGGTTTCGGGAAGGGGCGGGGCGGGGAGAGAAGCCCGCCGCAGGCGCCACCACCTGCACCACTCCAAAACCCGTTGCCCACCCCACCGAGCACCCCGGAACATAGGCCCACGTGAGCGCGATACTCCCCGACCTCTCCCCGTGGCGCAGCAGCCGTGACTTCCGGCTGCTGTGGACACAGGGACTGGTCACCTACTTCGGCAGCTTCATGGCGATGATCGCCCTGCCGCTGCAGATCAAGGACCTCACCGAATCCCCGCTCGCCGTGGGCGCGATGGGCGCGGTGGAGCTGATCCCGCTGATCGTGTTCGGGCTGTACGGAGGGGCGCTCGCCGACGCCGTCGACCGGCGCAAGGTCATCCTGCTCACCGAGGCGGGGCTCGGGCTGCTCGCGGTCATCCTGCTTGTCAACGCGCTGCTGCCGAACCCGCTGCTGTGGCCGCTCTACCTGGTGGCCGCCTGCGTCTCCGCGCTCGCCGGGCTCCAACGCCCCGCGCTCGACTCGCTGCTCGCGCGGATCGTCCCGCACGACCAGCTCACCGCCGCGGCCGCGCTCAACGCGCTGCGCTGGCAGATCGGCGCCATCGCGGGACCCGCGCTCGCCGGTCTCGTCGTCGCGTACGCCGGGCACGCCACCGCGTACGCCGTCACCGTCGTCGGGTTCACCGCCTCGGTGGTGCTCTGTCTGCGGCTCACCCCCGCCCCGCCCTCGCACGATGCCGAGAAGCCCTCGCTGCGCGGGATCGCCGAGGGGGCGCGGTACGCCTGGTCGCGGCCGGTGCTGCTCGGCACGTACGCCATCGACCTGGCCGCGATGGTCTTCGCGTTCCCCAACACGATCTTCCCGTTCCTCGCGGACGATCTCGACGCCGAATGGTCGCTCGGCCTGATGTACGCGGCGGGCTCGATCGGCTCGCTCGCGCTGAGCCTGACGAGTGGCTGGACGACCCGGGTGCGGCGGCACGGTCTGCTCGTCGTGTTCGGTGCGGCGAGCTGGGGGCTGGCGATCACGGCGGCCGGGTGGTTCGGGAATGTGTGGCTTGTGCTGGTCTTTCTGGCCCTGGCCGGTGCGGGCGACATGCTCAGCGGTCTGGGGCGCTCCACGATCTGGAACCAGACCATTCCCGACGAGCTCCGTGGCCGCCTCGCCGGTATCGAGGTGCTCTCGTACAGCGTGGGTCCGCAGCTCGGTCAGGTCAGGGCGGGGGCGATGGCCGGCTGGACGGGGACGCGGGCGGCGATCTGGTCCGGCGGTGCGGTGTGTGTTGCCGCGGTTGCGGTGCTCACGGCTGCGTTGCCGAAGCTTGTTTCGTACGACGCGGATACGGATCCGGATGCGCGGCGGCGTAAGGCGGCGCGTGAGGTGGTTGAGGCTGGCTGAGGGCGGTTGAGGTCGCGGGGGCTCTGCCCCCGGGCCCCCGCTGGGGGCCTTGCCCCCAGGCCCCCGCTTGTCGCGTGCGGTGTCGTCGTGGGGTCGGTGCCGGTCCGGGGTACCAGTTACACGGGCAATGGCACCGTTCCCGCGAAGGGTTGCCGCCGACGTCGGGGGCGCCCGTGTAACTGGCACCCCTCCCCGTCCCCTTCCGCCGGTTCCGCGGCTGCGGGTGGGTGGGGGTGCGTGTCACCTCCGCACCCCCGGGTTCCCTTCCGCCGGTTCCGCGGCTGCGGGTGGGTGGGGGTTCCGCTCATGCATTGTGTGGCGCCCAGTCGTCGCGTGGCTGCGGGGGTTCTGTTCATGCATTGTGTGGCTGCGGGGCGGTGGGGGTTCTGTTGATACGTCACGCGGTGGCTGACCGGTGGGGTTCAGCCTGGACATCGTGCGGCTGTGACCCGGTGGGGTTCTGCCCAGGCGTCGCGCGACTGCTGGCGAGCGGAGGTGATGCTCCGCAGCCGCGTACCGGCGAAGCCGACGGGCTGGGCGCCGTGCCGCAGCCGTCGGGTTGATGACCTGGGCCCCAGCGGTCGGCAGTCGTCCGGCAGCGGATGGTGCCGACTTGAAGGGCGGAGCGCCCCACCGGCCGTCAGTCGCGTACCGGCGTGAGGGGACGGGGTGGGGTGCATTGTCATTCGGGCGCCCCCGTCTGAAACGGCCACCCTTCGCGGGAACGGTGCCATTGCCCGAATGAGCAAGCACCCCGAGGCCACACCCGAACGGGCACGCGAACCATCCGCGAAGAACACC
>NZ_JBEPEW010000141.1:0-21151 GCF_040300965.1 Streptomyces mesophilus
GGGCGTTCGGCAGGCCGGGTGTCCTGCGCACGGGCCAGCGCCTGGCCTCGCGCACCCGCCGACTGCAACCGCGCAAGCTCCCGGGTCCGGGCAAGGCCTGGGGCGCGAGCCGGGATCTGCCCGAGGTGCCGCGGGAGTCGTTCCGCGACTGGTGGGCGCGGACGGACGGCGGGAAGGGAGAGGTCGAGTGAACAGCAGGGAACGGGTGCTGGCGCGGGTACGGCGGGCCATCGGCGACGCTTCCGACAGCGCGTCCACCTCGTACGCACAGGACGTGCCGCGCGACTACCACGAGCAGCACGGCGCGCGCACCGCCGCCGAGACGGCCGATCTGCTGGCCGAGAACCTCGCGGAGTACCGCGCGCTCGTCCACCGGGCGCAGGAGGCCGGCCTGCCCGCCCTGATCGCCCGGCTCCTCGCCGAACGCGACGCGGACTCCGTGCTGGCGCCGGCGGGACTACCGAGGGCGTGGCTGTCGGCCGTGGCCGCGCGCCTTGTCCAGGACAGCCCGGACAGCACTCCGCACGAGCTGGACGAGGTGTCGGCGGTCGTGACCGGCTGCGCGCTCGCCATCGCCGAGACCGGCACGCTCGTCCTCGATGGCTCCCCCGACCAGGGGCGCCGGCGGATCACCCTGATCCCCGACCACCACATCTGCGTCGTACGGGTCCCGGAGCAGCTCGTCTCGTCCGTACCGCAGGCGCTCCCCCGACTCGACCCGCGACGCCCGCTGACCTGGATCTCCGGCCCGTCCGCGACCAGCGACATCGAGCTGGACCGGGTGGAGGGCGTGCACGGCCCCCGTACGCTCCAAGTGATCCTCGTGGAGTGAGCCGACCGTCGGCCTCGTGGAGTGAGCCCACCGTTGGCCAGGGTGTGAGCCCACCGTTGGCCAGGGTGTGAGCCCACCGTTGGCCAAGGTGTGAGCCCACCGTGCGGCCCGTCCCGGTGTGCGGCCCGCGACCCCCGCTCGTAGCGTGAGGGCATGATCCGGTTCGAGCGGGTGACCAAGCGGTACGCCGACGGCACCACCGCCGTGGACGATCTCTCCTTCGAGGTGGCCGAGGGCGAACTGGTGACGCTCGTCGGGCCCTCCGGGTGCGGCAAGACCACCACGATGATGATGGTCAACCGGCTGATCGAGCCCACCGAGGGGAAGATCTTCGTCGACGGCGAGGACATCTCCACTGTCGACCCGGTCAAGCTGCGGCGCCGGATCGGATACGTCATCCAGCAGGTCGGTCTGTTCCCGCACCGCACGATCCTCGACAACACCGCGACCGTCCCCGCCCTGGTCGGCTGGAAGCGCTCGAAGGCGAAGGCGCGTGCGGCGGAACTGCTCGACATGGTGGGCCTCGACCCGAAGAAGTACGGCTCCCGCTATCCCGACCAGCTCTCCGGCGGCCAGCGCCAGCGGGTCGGTGTGGCCCGGGCCCTGGCCGCGGACCCGCCGGTGCTCCTGATGGACGAGCCGTTCGGCGCGGTGGACCCGGTGGTGCGTGAGCAGTTGCAGGACCAGTTCCTGCAGATGCAGCGGAATGTGCGCAAGACCGTGGTGATGGTCACGCATGACATCGAGGAGGCCGTGCGGCTCGGCGACCGCATCGCGGTCTACGGACAGGGCCGTATCGAGCAGTTCGACACTCCCGGCGCCGTGCTCGGCAACCCCGCGACACCGTACGTGGCCGAGTTCGTGGGCGCCGACCGAGGTCTCAAGCGCCTGTCGGTCACCGAGATCGAGCCCGATGACCTGGAGGAACCGCCGCTCGCCCGCCTGGACGAATCGGCTTCGTCCGCCGCGTCCCGGCTGCGCGCCGAGGGCGCCCGCTGGGCCGTCTGCCTCGACGAGGCGGGCGAACTCCACGGCTGGGCCGGCGTCGACGAGCTCGCGCTCGCGGGCGAGGCCAAGGTCGGCGATCTCGCACACCGGATGAACTCCTGGGTCCCCGTGGGCGCCCCGCTCAAGACCGCCTTCGGCGTGATGCTCCAGCACGACGCGGGCTGGGTCGCGGTCCTCGACGGCGCCCGTTTCCTCGGCGTCCTCACCCCGGCGAAGCTGCACGAGGCGCTGCGCCGCTCGGTGGACGCGGACGCGCTGGGGGTCGGGCGCGACGAGGTGGAGTTCGACTCGGTGGCGGACGCGTAACCGCAGAGCCTGCCTACGAGTAACCCGAGAGCCGGCCCCAGCCCAGTGGGCCGAGGCCGGCTTGTTCACGCCTGCGGCTGAGCGGCGAAGAAGTCCGCGAGTGCCGGGGCAAGGAGCTCGGGAGCGATGGTGTGCTCCTGCCCGGGGAAGACGCGCAGGGAGAAGTTGTCGGCCAGCGCGGCGAGTTCCTCGGCGCCGGTGAGCATGTGCGGTGCGCCGGCGTCCCCGCTACCGACGAGGACGGGGATGCTCACGGACCGCCAACGGTCGGCGGGCAGCGGACGCCCGGACATGGTGTCGCCCATGATCCGGCCGTCATAGGGCAGCGTGCGGGCCGTCGCCTCCATAACGGCCCAGAACGGAGCCTGCCGCATGCCCGCGACCGCCTCGGCCGGCATCCCCACCGCGGCCGTCATGAAGTAGGCCGCCGCGTCGCCGTACGCACCCTGCCGCACGAGCTCCTCAAGGTGGGCGACATAGTCGTCTGGCAGCGGCGGGCGGCTCGCGTCGGTGATGAAGGGCGGTTCGTACAACGCAAGGCGGGTCACCGCGCTCCCCCGGGCCACGGCCTCCAACGCCAGTACGGCACCGGAGGACATACCGAACACCATGGCCTCGCCGTGCCCGATCAGCGCGTCCAGGTCCTCGACCTCGCGCTGCACGTCATAGGTGTCGGCGTCCCCACTGTCACCGCGCCCCCGGCGGTCGTACGCGGGCATACAGGAGCCCGATCTTGCGCCGCAGAACACGCCACGTGGCGTGTCGCGATGGAGACCTTGCCCGCCCGGCCTTGATCTGTCAACGACACGCCACGTGTCGTCTCCTGTTAGGGTCGGACCGTGACCAAGCCCCCCAACCCGCAGCGGCGCAGCCAGAAGAGCCGTGACGCGATCCTCACCGCGGCCCTCGAGCTGTGCGGAGAGGAGGGGTACGGCCGGATGACGATCGAGGGCATCGCGGCCCGCGCCGGCGTCAGCAAGAAGACGATCTACCGGTGGTGGCCGTCCAAGGGCGCCGTCGTCCTCGAAGCCCTCCACGAGGCAGCCGACACCGTCGCTCCCCATCCCGACACGGGCGACTTCGCCGCCGACATGCGGACCCAGATGGCCACCGTCATCCGCTTCCTCTCTCCGCCCTCGCACGCCCCGCTCACCGGGCTGGTCGCCGACGCCCTGCGCGATCCGGAGCTCGCCGAGCAGGTGCGCGAGCGCCTGGTCCGGCCGCGCATCGAGGCGTTCGGGCAGCGCATGCGCCGCGCTCAGGAGCAAGGTCAACTGCACCCGGACGCGGACCTGAACGTCGCCCTCGACCTCTTCTACGGCCCCCTGTACCACCGGCTCGTCCTCCACCTGGGCCTGCCGGAACCCGCATACCTGGACACCTTGATCGAGCACGTCATCCGTGCGCTGGACCCGGGCCGCGGCGGGAGCTAGGCAGCGTTCGGATCAGTGGTTGCCGCGAGGTGATCAGCAAGCGGTCCACCCATGGTCAAACAAACTGCCTAGGAGTTCGTGTCGGGACCTGTCCATACAGTTGCGTGCCCGGACACACCGCTGTTGCCCTCCTCACGGACGGTGGCGCCCTTGATGTCGAGGAGGACAATGCGCCCGATGTTGGTCCGCAGGCAGGCGCGATCGCCCTTGCTCACGGTGAGTCGGTTTGGTTCGGCGTTGCTCACCTCGATCAAGGCGAGGCAGTCGGCTGGGGAGGGAGTGGGAGCGTCGGCCGCAACCTTGGCCAGATTTCCCGGCCCCGTCGCCTTGAGGTAGACGCCGTCCACGAATCCGACGGCCTTTACATCGCTGAGGCCGCGGGTGGGCGGAATCTCGTCGAAGTCGGTAAAGGTCGACACGAGCGTGACCTGTCCGCTCCAGGTCTTCAGCCACCCCTTGGAGGAACTCTCCGCCTCCCCGGGGGGCTCCGCACTCGCGGACGCGCTTGCGGAGGGCGATGGCGGTGCCCTCCCCGGCTCCGTGGCCGTCACGGTGACGGTGGACGTCCTCGTCGGGGTGGATACGGTGGGCGGTGTCACGGCCGCGGACAGGCCGAGATATCCCAGGAGCAGAGGGATCAGCCCGAATCCACCGGTTATCAATGCGGCGTGTACGGCGCGGTCTCTCTGTCGGTGGGGAGCGCGGGTCGGCGGCGGGGATGCCGGTTCTGGTTCCGGTGGGCGTACGCCCGCCGGCGGGTCATTGGGATCCATGAGTCCCCCCGGAATGGTGCGCCCCATGCTCTCGAAGGCAAAACGCTTGCTACAAGGGCCAGTCGGGCCATGCTTCACACCGTTCGGAATCAGGCCCCGGAGAGAACAGAGGCGATGCCTTGTTCCCGTAGAGGTGCAACGATGGCCGGTTACCCGTCGAAGGCATCGTTGCCGGCGACGGTGCGGCCAGGGAGCGGGTGTTTGCGGTGCGACGATTACGAGAAGCGGTGCTTCTGCTGGGTGTCCTGGGACTGATATGGAGTTGTGGCAAGGCGGGCGATTCCACGGATTCGACACCGCTGGGGACCGCTTCCCCGGCCTCCGTGCCGCCGGACCGGGGGAAGGGCTCGGGTGTTGACGAACTGATCGGTGTGTGGGGTGCGTGCGACATCCCATCCACCGGCCGTTGGACCACGATCGAATTCCTGCCGGACGGCACCGCCATCGCAGATGACGCCGTCATTACCTGGGAACTGCGCGGCGCGAAACTCATCATGCGCAGTGAGATGGCTGCCCGTGCACTGACCTGGCAAAGGACCCGGAACGCACTGGAACTGTCCAGCAGTGAGGGAACCTGCCTCATGCCGAGGATCGAGTGAACAACGGATGTGATCTGTAGGGGTGGCGCCGGGCGGGACGTGGGTATACGGACGACCTCGTCGATTACCCGCAACTTGCCGCCGACGCCCCAGTGTCGGCACACCGGACGAAGCACCGCCAGCCGAGCGGCCCTTGGGGAGCAAACTGCGAGGCATCGCGGACCGGAGCGCCTAGAGCAGCCCCTTCTCCTCCAGATACGTCTCGGCCACGTCCTCCGGAAGCCGCCGCCAGCTGTCCACCTGCTGGTTCATCGAGGCGAGGTCCGCCGTGGTGAGCACGGTGTTGAGCTTGCCGAGTGCCGCCGCGACCTTCTCGCTGCCGGCCCGGGAGCGGTTCACCACGGGCACGATGTAGTCGGCGTTCTGTAGCTTCTTGTCGTCCGCGAGCAGCACCAGACCGAACTCGCCGAGCGTGGCGTCGGTGCTGGTGGTCAGCACCATCTGGTCCTGGCCCGCCTGTACGGCCTTCTTGGCCTGGGTGGTGCCGACCCCCTTGGGGTCGACGGCCGTGATGTCGATCCCGTACGTCTTCTCCAACCCGGGCTGGCAGTAGGGCCGTTTCACGCACTCGTCGCCTGCCGCGAGCCGCACCTTGAGGCCCGAGCGGCCGAGGTCGGACAGCGTCTTGAGGTCGTGCTGCTTCGCGTACGCGGAGGTCACCGCGAAGGCGTTCTGGTCGACGGCCTTGCCGGGGTCGAGCACGGTGAGGCCGCGGGGCGTGGCGAGCTCGCGCAGGGCCGTCATCGTGGCACCGAGGTCGGGGGACCCCACGGGCGGTGCGTCGGCTCCGTTGGCTTTGGCGTTGAGCCAGTCCGCGAAGGTCGCCGCGTACTCGGGGACGACGTCGATCTGGCCGGATTCCAGGGCCGGTTCATACAGTTCGCGGTTGGCCACCGTGAGGAGGGTGGTGCGGTAGCCGGCCTTCGAGAGCAGCTTGGCGTACATCTGAGCGAGCAGGTCGCTCTCCGTGAAGCCGGCCGATCCGATGGTCAGGGACTTGCTGTCGCCGGGCGGTGCGGTGACCTCGCCCTGGTTCTCCAGGGACGGTCCGGTGGTGCAGCCCGCGAGGAGCGCGGTCAGCAGGCAGGTCGTGGCGAGCGGTCGCCTCATGCGGTCCTCCCCCGTGCCCAGCCGGGGGCGAGGCGTTCGGCGAGCTCGAAGAGCCCCTCGACGATCAAGGCGAACGCGGCCACCAGGACGGCGCCCGCGACCACTTGGGCGGTGGAGGCCAGATTGAAGCCCGCGGTGATGATCCGGCCGAGTCCGCCACCGCCCGCGAGCGCCGCGATGGTGGCGGTGGCGACCAGCTGGACGGCGGCGATCCGTACACCGTTGAGGATCATCGGCAGGGCGAGCGGCAGTTCGACCCGCCACAGCATCTGGCGTCCCGTCATGCCCATCCCGCGGGCCGCCTGGACGATGCTGCGGTCGACTTCGCGCATCCCGACGTAGGCGTTGGTGAGCAGCGGCGGTACGGCGAAGAGCACCAGGGCGACGACCGTCGGACCCTGTCCCCACTTGCCGATCGGGGTGAGAAGGAGCAGGACCAGGACGGCGAAGGTGGGCACGGCACGGCCCACGTTCGAGATGTTCACGGCGAGCGCGCCGCCCTTGCCGAGGTGGCCGAGGACCAGCGCGATGGGCAGCGCGATCAGACAGCTGATGACCAGGCAGACCACGGTGAGCACCAGGTGTTCGGTCAGACGGTGCCAGACGCCGTCGCCCCCGGACCAGTTGGCGGGGTCGGTGAGCCAGTTCCAGGCATCGCTCAGCGTGTTCATCCGCGCGCCCCCTTCTGCCAGGGCGTCAGCAGCCGCTGCACGCCGAGGAGCAGGAGATCGGCGCCGATCGCGATGACGACACACAGCACGGACGCGGTGAGGACCTGCGCTTTGAAGTACGTGTTCATCCCGGCGTAGATGAGATTGCCGAGCCCTCCGTAGCCGACGATCGCGCCCACCGTGACCAGCGAGACCGCCGAGACCGTGGCGATCCTGAGGCCCGCCATGGCGGCCGGTACGGCGAGCGGGAGTTCGACGGTCAGCAGCAGCCGGATCGGCCCGTAGCCCATACCGCGCGCGGCCTGCCGGGTCTCCTCGGGCACGGCGCGCAGTCCGGCGAGGATGTTGCGGACCAGCAGGGTCAGCGAGTACAGGACGAGGCCCGCGACGACCAGGGCGGCCGACAGCCCGTACACCGGAAGCAGCAGCGAGAACATGGCGAGCGAGGGGATCGTGTAGAGCACGGTCGTCAGGCCGAGGACCGGCCCGGAAGCCCAGTGCCAGCGGCGCGCGGCGACCGCGAGGGGGACGGCGAGGACCAGGCCGATCAGGACCGAGATCGCGGTGAGTTCCAGGTGCTGGATCACGGCGTCGGTGAGGATCTCGCTGCGGGTGCTCAGGTACTTGCCGCAGATCCACTCGTTGCGCGCGAGGCAGTCGTCGGGCGCCTCGGGGGTTGCTCTCATGCCGTCCTCACCGCCGAGCGGACCGTACCGGCGAAGACCGCGCACCAGGCGGCGACGGCACACCACACGAGCACCTTGCCGGGCGTCCTCAGCCCCGCCGCGTCGGCCGCGGTCGCGAGGGAGAGCGTCGCGACCCCGGTCATGCCCATCGGGAAGACGGTGGCCCAGCGGCGCACGTCGTAACGGAGCCGGGGCCAGGCCACTTCGGCCACGGCCAGCACCGCGTACCAGGCGAAGGCGAGACCGAGCAGGGTCAGCGCCGCGATCCGCAGGACGTCGTGGAACGTTCCCGTGAAGGCGGCCGAGGCGAGCAGCTTCGCGCCGGCCAGGGCCGAGATGGACAGGGCACCGCACGCCACCCACTGGTCGCCCGCGCCGCGACGGACGGTGCGCAGGTCGAACCGGGCCAGCGCGAATCCGTACAGGACCAGGCCCAGGAAGAACGCGGCCAGGGCCGCGCGGGCGAGCCAGGTCTGGTGCAGCAGGGGTGCGAGCGTGGCGCCGAGCACGGCGAGCCCTTGCGTGGCGACGCAGACCAGGAACACCGCGCCCGGCATCGCGTGGTGCCGCACCCGCAGCACCGAGTCGCGCAGGACCGCGGGCAGCAGCGCCAGCCAGACCAGCACGGCGAGCACGAGCAGGACGGTGGCGAGCGCGGTCCAGCCGAGCAGGGCGAGCCGCGTGCCGAGCACGCAGGTCGCGGCCGCTCCGGTGAGGGCGGGCGGGGAGTCCGCCTCGTGGATCCAGCGGGCCCGGTCGTTCAGGAGCCGCCCGGTGAAATCGGCCGCGAGACCGCTCCACATCACGGCGGCGAGGGCGAGCGCGGCGAGGGACAGGTTCTCCCGGCCCATCAGATGCAGCCCCACCGACAGGATGCCGGTGGCCATCACGGCGGAACCCGCGGCAGGTGAGCGCCCGGTCCACCAGCGCACGAAGCCCTGCCGATGCTGAGGCGACACACCGGTGCTCATGACCCCACCATCCCCACCCGCGGGGTCCCGCGCCGGGAATGCTGGACCGATCGGCTGACGCGGCCGGTGTCCGACGACTTCGGGAGCGAGTGTGTGGCACGACCTGGTTGATGTGGGGATCCCGTACGGCGAGAAGGCGGTACGGACGGTCGCGGTGTATCTGATCGTGCTCGTGCTGCTCAGATTCGCCGGGAAACGGGACCTCGCGCAGCTCAACACCTTCGACCTGGTCGTGATGCTGCTGCTGTCGAACGTCGTGCAGAACGCCGTGATCGGCCCGGACAACTCGGTGACCGGGGCAGCACTGGGCGCGGCGGTGCTGCTCGCGGTGAACGGCGTGGTCGTACGGGCGGCCCAGGCCTCGGGCAGGCTCGGGCAGATCCTCGAGGGATCGCCCGTCGATCTGGCGCGGGACGGGCGCTGGCTGCCCCGGACCGTACGGCGCTACGGCCTGAGGATCGCGGACCTCGATGTCGCCGTACGCCGGCAGGGCGGCGACGACGTGGCCGAGGCCAGTGCGGTGAGCCTGGAGCCCGGCGGGACACTCCTGGTGACCTTGAAGGACGGCGATCAGGCGGCGGACAAGAACGACATCGCGGTGCTGCGGGCCGAGATCGCGCAGCTGCGTGAACAGCTCGGGCGCACCCGGGACGCATGAGGTCTCCGGGTGCGCCCGATGCCTGCGGTCAGCGCCCGAGGGCGCGGTCCACGGTCCGGACCAGCTGACCGTCGGCCGTGTCCCCGTCGAGCGACCAGAACATCGCGCCGCCGAGGCCGCGCGCCTTCACATAGCCCGACTTCACGGCGAGCGTGGCCGGGTCGTCGTACGTCCACAGCGTCGTGCCGTCGAACAGCCAGGTGTGGCCCTCGCGCACATTGCGGTGGATCTTGTACGTGCCCGAGTCGGCGAGCGCCTTGAGCTCCTTGTAATCGGCGTACCCGTTGGCCCACTTGGCGGGAGCGGGACCGGTGGCGGGCTGTCCCATTCCGTCACCGCCGCCGCTCACGCCGGTCCAGCCCTGACCGTAGAAGGGCATGCCGACCACCAGCTTGCGGGCCGGGGCGCCGCGTTCCAGCCAGGCGTCCACCGTGCCGTCGACGCTGAAGTCGTTCCGCGAGAAGAGCGCGGACTGCTGGGCCGTGGTCTTCTCGCCGCTGACGTGGAAGTCGTAGCCCTGCAGGGTCACGAAGTCCAGGTCGCGCATGATCTTCTTGACCTCGAAGCCCGCGTCGATCTTCTTCTCGGCGGTGGGCACGAACGCCGAAAGCTCGTAGTGCTTGCGGTTGTTGCGGCCGAGCGCGTCGAGCTGGGTGCGGAACTCGGCGACGAGCGCTGTGAAGTTCTTCTTGTCCTCGGGCCGGAACACGGTGTCCGCGTCACCCTCGGAGCCCGGCCACTCCCAGTCGAGGTCCACGCCGTCGAACACCCCGGCGGCCGCGCCCTCTCCGCCGCGCACACCGTCCTGGGGCAGGTTGCCCTTCAGGTAGAGGTCGACACAGGACTGCACAAATGCCTTGCGGGACTCGGGAGTTCGCACCGCATCGGAGAAGTGCGTGGACCAGGACCAGCCGCCGAGCGAGATCATCACCTTCAGGCCGGGGTGCTTGGCCTTCAGCTCCTTGAGCTGGTTGAAGTTGCCGGCGAGGGCCTGGGTGTCGGTGTCGGCCACCCCGTCGACGGAGTTCTCCGCGTCGAGCGGGCGCTGGTAGTCGGCCCAGGGGTCGGACTCGCCCGGCACGGCGTTCAGGAAGCACTTGCCCTGCGGACTGACGTTGCCGAAGGCGTAGTTGATATGGGTGAGGCGGGCCGCGGCACCACTCTTGTCCAGGTCCTGGACCTGGAAGTCACGGCCGTAGACACCCCACTGGGTGAAGTAGCCGACGCGCTTGAGCGCGGAGCGGCCACGGTCGCCCCCGCGCTCGTCACCGCCCTCCTGGGCCTGGGCGAGCGGAGCGATCAGGGCGACGAGGCAGACGGCCGCGGCCGTCTGGGGCAGAATTCTTCGGCGCATGGGCTCATTCCTGGTCGACGGAAGAGGGCCAACTGGCCTGGTGCAGACGAGAGTCGGCCAGCCGAAGTTATTGGTCTGGACCAGAATGGGTCAAGAGGGCGGGCGGATTCCCGACTCCGCGGGACAGCGCGTACGGCGCGGGGGCACCCGCGACTTACGGCGTGGGGATGCCGGCAGGCCCTCGCCCCGGACGCCCGAACTCGACCGGCACGCCAGGCGAGTAGAGCACGCTGACGGGTGCGCCGCAGGGCCGTGGAAGCCCCGCCGCCTCGATCAAGTCGTCCTCATGACGCCCCGGCGGCCCTGCCCGTCGACCGAGTAGAGGCGCACGTTGGTCTCCGGGAAGCTCCCGAGATACGGGACGCCGGGCAGCCGGAACCAGCCGACGCGGTGCATGCGGAAGGCGACGAGACCGACGTATGTGGCGCCGTCGAGAGTGTCGGGCACCGTGCCGGCCGGCAGCAGTGGGGCCACGTCCGCGGGGTCCACGGCCCAGTGCACGAACGCCAGGTCGAGCCAGGACTGTGTGAGCAGCGCCCGCGCCGGATAGCCCGGCGGGTCCGCGGTGATGGGCTCGGGGCGCACCGGCGTGAACGTCACCCCAGCAGCTTCCCAGACTGCCCCGCCGAGGGGCCGGGCGCCCCGGTCGACCCGTACTTTCGGCCGAGGGCTTTATGTTCCGCGTACGGACAAAAGGCACTTAAGTCGCCCTGACGCGGTCGTCACAGTGGAGAGCAGTGACTGACCTGTGGGCCGGGCCTTCGGTGCAACGACGCATACGAGGCGTGGATCCCGTCGGGCGCGGCCTCTCGTTTCCCATGAGCGCAGGGTGAGGGCGCCCGGACGGTGCCGGCCACCCACCCGGGCGCGACCCCGCTCACCCCGCGTCCCGAGCGATCGAGGAACGCCCCATGGCGACCAGCCAGACCATGGCACCCGCCCCCCGTCCCGGGCACCGGCCCACCGAGAAGACCTTCTTCGGGCACCCCCGCGGACTCGCCACGCTCTTCATGACCGAGATGTGGGAGCGCTTCAGCTTCTACGGCATGCGGGCGCTGCTTCCGCTGTACCTGATCTCCGGCGGCGCCGACGCGGCCAAGGGCATGCAGGGCGGCGGTCTCGGCATGTCCGTGGCGACCGAGGCCTCGATCTTCGCGATCTACTCGGCGATGGTCTATCTGCTGACCCTGCCGGGCGGCTGGTTCGGCGACCGGGTGTGGGGGCCGCGCAAGACGGTCACCATCTCGGCGCTCGCGATCATGGCGGGGCATCTGCTGCTCGCCGTGCCGGGCACGCCCGCCTTCTTCCTCGGCCTCGCGTTCGTCGCGCTCGGCTCCGGCATGCTCAAGGCCAATATCTCCACGATGGTCGGCCACCTCTACGACGGCCCGGACGACCCGCGCCGCGACGGCGGCTTCACCGTCTTCTACATGGGCATCAACCTCGGCGGCATGTTCTCGCCGCTGATCATCGGCACCGTCGGCGAGACCGTCAGCTGGCACCTGGGCTTCGCCCTCGCAGCGGCCGGTATGGGTCTCGGCCTGATCCAGTTCCTGCTCGGCACCCGCCACCTCAGCGAGGTGTCGAACGTGGTGCCCAAGCCGCTGACGGCGGCCGAGCGCAAGAGCGTGATCGTGAAGTCGCTGATCGCCGCCGCGGCGGCCGCGGTGTTCTACGTCTGCGTGGCGTCGTTCACGACGATCACCGACGACTGGATCCTGGTCCCGCTGTCCGTCCTCGGCATCGTGATCCCGGTCCTCGTCCTCGTGCGCATCAAGCGGGACAAGAGCCTGACGCAGCTCGAGCAGTCGAAGATGTCGGGGTTCATCTGGTTCTTCGTGGCCGCGGCGATCTTCTGGGCGATCTACGACCAGGGCTCGTACACGATGGCCACCTTCGCCGGCGAGTCCGCGCAGAACTCGTTCTTCGGCTGGGACTTCCCGGTCTCCTGGTACCAGTCGGTGAACCCGGTCCTGATCATGGCGCTCGCACCCGTGATCGCGAGCGGCTGGCTGTGGCTGAACCGGCGCGGCAAGGAGCCGAGCACCATCGTGAAGTTCTCCTCGGGTCTGGTGCTCGCGGGTGTCTCGTTCTTCGTGTTCCTGATCCCGATGACCACCGCCGCGCACGGCACGAAGGCCGCGGCGCTGTGGCTCGTGGCGATCTACTTCGTGCAGACCGTCGGCGAGCTGTGCCTGTCCCCCGTCGGCCTCTCGCTCACCACCAAGATGTCCCCGGCGAAGTACGCCTCCCAGATGATGGGCGTCTTCTTCCTCGCGGTGACCGCGGGCGACTCGCTGATGTCCCTGCTCAGCACCGGCGGCATGAACCTGGACAGCCGGGGCGTCGTCGGCATCGAGGCGGCCGTGGCCGTGATCGCCGGTATCGGGATCTGGGTCTACCGCGGGCGGGTGCAGCGCCTGATGGGCAGCATCAACTGACCTCAGCTGTACGCGAAAGGGCCGCCGCACCCGCGAGGTGCGGCGGCCCTTGACGCATCAAAGCCTCAGACAGCAGGCGCCGGGTACGTCGGGTACTCGACGCCCGAGACGTGCTGGACGACCCGGATCACCTGGCACGAGTAGCCGAACTCGTTGTCGTACCAGAGGTAGAGGATCGCGTTGTCGCCCTCGACCTTGGTCGCTCCGGCGTCCACGATCGAGGCGTGCCGCGAACCGATGAAGTCGCTGGAGACCGCGTCGGGCGTGGAGATGAAGTCGATCTGGCGGCGCAGCGGCGAGGTCAGCGAGACCTCGCGCAGGTGGTCGAGGACCTCCTCGCGGGTGGTGCCACGGGCCAGCTGCAGGTTCAGGATCGCGATCGACACATCCGGCACGGGCACACGGATCGAGCTGCCCGTGATGTGCGCCTTGAGGTCCGGGAGCGCCTTGGAGACGGCCGAGGCGGCACCGGTCTCGGTGATCACCATGTTGAGCGGCGCGGAGCGGCCGCGGCGGTCGGCCTTGTGGTAGTTGTCCAGAAGGTTCTGGTCGTTCGTGAACGAGTGCACCGTCTCGACGTGGCCGCGCAGCACCCCGTACTCGTCGTCCATGGCCTTGAGGGGCGGGACGATGGCGTTGGTGGTGCAGGAGGCGCAGGAGATGATCTGCTCGTCCGGCTTGAGGCTGTCGTGGTTGACGCCGTGCACGATGTTCGGGACGTCGCCCTTGCCCGGAGCGGTGAGGACGACCTTGTCGACGCCGGGGCGCAGGTGCTGCGAGAGGCCCTCGCGGTCGCGCCACTTGCCGGTGTTGTCGATGAGGATGGCGTCCTTGATGCCGTACGCCGTGTAGTCGACCTCGGAGGGGTCGTTGGCGTAGATCACCTTGATCTCGTTGCCGTTGGCGACGATCGTGCTGTTCGCCTCGTCGACGGTGATCGTGCCCTGGAACTGGCCGTGGATCGAGTCGCGGCGAAGGAGCGAGGCGCGCTTGACGAGATCCCCGCCGGACTGATCGCCACCGCCGCGGACCACGATCGCGCGCAGGCGCAGACCGTTGCCGGAGCCGGCCTTCTCGATCAGGAGACGGGCGACGAGGCGGCCGATGCGGCCGAAGCCGTAGAGCACGACATCGCGGCCCTCACGGCACTCGATCTTGTTGGCGCCGGTCGCGCCGGCCACCGCCTGGGCGGTGAACTGCTCGATGCTCAGTCCACGGTCGTCGGCCCGGTACTCCTCGGCGAGCCGGCCGATGTCGATCTGCGAGGGACCGAGGTCCAGCGTGGTCAGGGCCTCGAGGAACGGAAGCGTCTCGGTGACCGAGAGCTCCTCGCCGGCTATCTGACGTACGAAGCGGTGAGTCTTCAGGAGCGAGACCACCGACTTGTTCACCAGGGAGCGGCTGTGCAGCAGAACGGTCACGTCCCGCTCGCGGTGCAGCTTCCCGATGAGCGGGATCATCGACTCCGCGATCTCCTCGCGGTGCTTCCAGTTGGTGAACGAGTCGTCGTTGACAGTCACAGGAATTTATCTTTCGAGCTAGGCGGCGCTCACATGCTAACTCCCTGCTGTTCAGGAGCTTGAGGGGGTGGGCCATCTCACTCCTCGGACAGGTCCGGTGCGGTGCTTTCTGCGGCTTCCGTGACGTTTCGGCACAAGGCCCGGGGTACTCCGAAAGGCATGAACGCGCTACGACGTCTGAAGTCCGACGCCACCCTGCCCCTGCTCGCCGACGGCTACCGCTGGCTGCCCGCCCAGTGGGAGCGCACGACAGCGCCAGTGGTGCGCACCCGGCTGCTCGGCCGCCCCGCCGTCGCGCTGCGCGGCCCTGACGCGGTGCGTTTCTTCTACGAGGAGCCGCGCATCGCCCGCAGCGACGCGCTGCCCGAGCCGGTGCTCTCCACCCTGTTCGGGCACGGCGCCGTGCACACCCTTGACGGACGCGCCCATCAGGTCCGCAAGACGCTGTTCGTGGACCTGCTCAAGGACCCGGGCCGCATCGACGCCCTGGCGGAATCGGCGGGCGCGATCTGGGACGAGACGGCCGGGTGGTGGGCGGACGGCCGGCGCGTGGTGCTGTTCGACGAAGTGAGCCGGATCCTGACGCGCGCCGTGTGCGGTTGGGCGGGGCTGCCGCTGGACGCCGCCCGGGTCGAGCCCGTGGCGCGCGACCTGGTGGCCATGGTCGACGGATTCGCGGCCGTCGGGCCGCGGCACGTGCGCGCCCGGCGGGCCCGCAACCGCGCCGAGAAGGGTCTGATGCGGCTGATCGCGCAGATCCGCACCGGTGAGCGCAAGGTGCCGGACGGCTCGGTGGTCGATCTCGTGGTCCACCACCGGGACGCCGACGACAAGCTGATCGACGCGCACACGGCGGCGGTGGAACTGCTCAACGTCATCCGGCCGACGGTCGCGGTGTGCTGGTACGTCGCCTTCGCCGCGCACGCGCTGCACCAGGATCCGGACCAGCGGCAGAAGATGCTCGACGAGGACGGCTACGCACGGGCCTTCACGCACGAGGTACGGCGCTACTACCCGTTCGCGCCGTTCGTGGCCGGGGTGGCGAACGAGGAGCTGTTCCACCAGGGCGAGCCCATCGAGGAGGGCTCGCTCGTGCTGCTCGACCTGTACGGCCAGAACCACGACGAAGAGCTGTGGCCACAGCCGTACGACTTCGACCCGGGACGCTTCGTCAACCGACCCCCGCAGCGCGATGTCCTCGTGCCGCAGGGCGGCGGGGAGGCGGCGAGCGGCCACCGCTGTCCGGGCGAGGACATCACGGTCCGGCTCCTGGAGGTGCTGACGCTGCGCCTGGCGCGGCTGGCGTACGCGGTCCCCACGCAGGATCTGCGGATCGACCTGGGGCGCATGCCCACCCGCCCCCGGAGCGGGTTCGTCCTGACCCGCTCGTCGGATTCCCCGTCCGCCTCAACTGCGGCGCCTTCTCAGGAAGGTTGAGGGAGCGCGCGCCGCTTCACGCAGGTCCCTGGCGTTCGACGGTGGCGCCCTCATCCGTGGCCGTGCGGGCCACGTCCTCGCCGCGCCCGACAGCGGCGAGCTTCTCGGGATTGGTGACGATGTACACATCGGACACCCCCTCACCCCCGGCGGCCAGATCCATCACCATCACCGCGAACGGGGCCCCGTCCGCGTACACCACCGCGGCCGCATCACCGTTGACGCTGCGATAGCGGACGTCGAGGTCGGCCGGCGGGCGCGAGGCGAAACCGGCCAGGGTGCGGGCGACGTTGTCGCGGCCCCGGACCGGGCGCGGCACCGAACGCGCCTTGCCACCACCGTCGGTCCACAGCGTCACGTCCGGCGCCAGGATCTCGAGCAGCGTCGCGAGGTCGCCGCCCAGCGCCGCGGCGACGAACCGCTCGGTCGCCTGACGGCGGACCCGCGGGTGGGTCTCGAAGCGGGGGCGCCGGGAGCGGACGTGGGAGCGGGCGCGGTGGGCGAGTTGGCGTACCGCCGCAGCGCTGCGGTCGATGATCTCCGCGATCTCCGTGTGCGGGTAGCCGAACACCTCGTTCAGGACGAACACCGCACGCTCCAGCGGACTGAGCGTCTCGAGCACCACGAGGAGCGCCATCGAGACCGCCTCGCCGCGCAGCGCCTGCTCCCCCGCATCGGCGTTCTCCACCGGGGAGTCCGTGCCGACCAGTGGTTCCGGCAGCCAGGTTCCGGCGTATGTCTCACGGCGGCGGTCCACGACGGCCCGCCGGGCGAGCGCGTGGTTGACCGCGATCCGCACCAGGTAGGCACGCGGCTTCTCGACCGGCGCCTGCGGTGTGCCGCGGCCCCGGCCCGCCCAAGACAGCCAGGTCTCCTGGAGCACGTCCTCGGTGTCGGCGACGCTGCCGAGGATGTTGTAGACGACGGAGAACAGCAGCTCGCGATGGTCGACGAAGACCTGCGTCGCCGCGTCGGTCCCCGCCGTCCCGCTGTGCGGTCCTGGGCTGTCGGTCATGTCCGTCTCCCCTCGCCCGCGCGTGCGCCCTTGCCCCGACGAGGCCCCGCGCCTCCGGAACGTGACATGAATTCCGGAAGTGTGGGTCACCTCTCATCCGGCCCGCAAGAGGTCACACTCGCCGCCGCCACGGTCCTCCTGGGTATCAAAACCATCTGGACGACGGGGAGTTGGCGCCACGGCCCGCGCCCCGTCCGTCCGTACCGAAGGGGAACCCCTCATGAAACTCGTCGTGTTCGGAGCCAACGGCCCCACCGGACGCCGGACCACCGCACAGGCCCTCGCCGACGGCCACGAGGTCACCGCCGTCACCCGCCGGCCCGACGACTTCCCGCTCGACGACCCCCGGCTGCGGATCGTCGGCGCGGACGTGCGGGACCCGCTGGCGGTCGAGGCCGTCGTGGCCGGACAGCACGCGGTGATCTCCTCGCTCGGGGTGCCCTACGGGCGCTCCCGCGTCTCCCTCTACTCCGAGGGCAGCACCCACATCACCCAGGCGATGGCCAAGCACGGCGTCCGCCGCCTCGTCTGCGTGACGTCCACCGTGCTGTTCGACACGGAGGCACCCGGCGAAGGCTTCCTCTTCCGCAAGGTCGTCGAGCCGCTCATCGCCCGGACGATGGGCCGCACCGTCTACGACGACATGCGGCGCATGGAGGCGGTCATCCGCGACAGCGGCCTCGACTGGACGGTGGTCCGCCCCGGCGGCCTCTTCGACGCGGACGCCGTCACCGACTACCAGGTCGCCGCCACCCGTCTCCCCGGCCGGTTCACCTCCCGCTCCGACCTCGCACACTCCTTGGTACGCCGGGCAGTTGACGGCCTGGATGTGCACACGTTCATCGACGTACGCACCACGGATGGAGCCCCGACCTTCCTCGAACTCCTCAGGAAGGAGGCGTTCGGCGGCAAGAAGGCGAGCTGACCGCGCAGGGGGCGGGAGTTACCGGCACCCGCCCCCACCAGCAAAATCGCTTTCCCCGAGCGCCTCGCCAGGAGAGGATCGAACTCCACGAACCAGGAGGAACACGATGAGCGGGGCGCCCCTGACCCTGAACGAGCTGCTGCCGAAGGACGAGCTCGCGGCTGCCCTCGAGGCCGGCCACGTCACCCGCAAGTCGCACCCCTCCCTGCCGCTGTCCATCTACACCTATTCGCGTACGGCTCAGTACGAACGGGCCTGGACGACGGTGACCACGCGCTGCCGCGGTCTCGTCGCCGACGACGCCACGGGCGAGATCGTCGCGCTGCCGCTCGCCAAGTTCTTCAATGTCGGTGAGCACGAGACCGGTCAGCCGTACGCGCCCGCCCTGCCGGACGAGCCGTTCGAGGTGTACGACAAGGTCGACGGCAGCCTCGCGGTGGTCTTCCACTACGCGGACCGCTGGCACGTGGCGTCCAAGGGTTCGTTCATCAGCGACCAGGCGACCTGGGCGCAGCGCCGCCTGGACGGCAAGGACCACACGGCCCTGGTGCCCGGTGTCACGTACCTCGCGGAGATCCTGTACCCGCAGAACCGCATCGTCGTGGACTACGGAGACCGCCGGGACCTGGTGCTGCTCGCGGCATTCGGCGTCGACGGCACCGAACTCCCGCTCGCGGAGGCGGCGGCGCACTGGGACGGCATCGGTTCGGTGGTCCGTGTCTGGCCCGCGATGCCGCTCGCCGAGCTCATCGCCCTGACGGACTCGAACACCCTGCCCGGTGGCAGGACCGCCACGGGCACCGACGCCGAGGGCTTCGTGCTGCGCTTCGCGTCCGGCGTACGGGCCAAGGCCAAGCTCGCCGAGTACGTACGCCTGCACAAGGTCATCACCGGCGTCACCGAGCGGGACATCTGGCGCAGCCACGGCATCCAGCGCTTCACCCACCTGCCCGCCAAGCAGGTCGCGCAGGCACTCGGCTGCACGGCAGCGGAGATCGAGGCGGACAGCCGCCCGCTGGACGCCCTGCTCGAGCAGGTGCCGGATGAATTCGACGCCTGGGTACGGGAGTTGATCGCCGGATTCGAGGAGCGCGTCGCCGACCGCGAGCGGGCGATCGGCGAGGCGTACGAGACTCTCGCCCACCTCGGCGCCGACCGGGGCGCGTTCGCGCGCGCCGTACAGGCACTGCCCGAGGTGGGTCTGCGCTCCGCGATGTTCCTGCGCCTCGACGGGCGCACCACCGAACTCGTCACCTACCGTTCCGTACGGCCACAAGCGGCCGACCCCTTCAAGACCGATGAGGAGAACTGACCCGTGTCCGAGGCAACCAAGCCCGTAGTGCACGTCATGACCGGGCTGCCCGCTTCGGGCAAAACAACCGCTGCCCGTGAGCTGCAGGAGAAGGCGAACGGCCGGATGCGCCGCGTCAATCTGGACGACCTGCGGGTCATGCTGGACGTCCCTTCTCCCGAGCAGCGACGTTCGTACGCCCATGAGCAGACCGTCCTGGAGATCCAGGACGCCGCCGTGCGCGCGGCGGTCGAGGGTGGGTTCGACGTGGTCGTCGACAACACGCATCTGACGCCGCACATCCCCAAGCGGCTCAAGGCGGCGGTCGCGGGACAGGGCACCTTCGTCGTGCACGACTTCACGGACGTACCCGTCGAGGAGTGCATCCGCCGCGACGCGGGCCGCCCGCGCGAGGTCGGCGAGGAGATCATCCGCATCCTCGCGGACAAGCACCTCAAGGCGACCAAGGGCGGCTGGCGGCTCACGGCCGAGTGGCTGAACGACGAGCCAGAGGTCAGGCCGTACGTGCCCGACCCGGCGCTGCCGTCGGCTGTGATGTGCGATATCGACGGCACCCTCGCGCTGCGCGGGGAGCGCGGGCCGTACGACTTCACGCGCTGCGACGAGGACACGCTCAACGCGTCGGTCCGACACGCGCTGCGCGCCTTCCGGGCCGGGGACGGCGACGTGATCGTGCTGCTCTCCGGCCGTGGCGAGGAGCACCGGGCCATCACCGAGGCCTGGCTCGCCCGCCACGAAGTGCCGTACGACGAACTGTGGATGCGCGCGCACGGGGACCATCGCCGCGACGACCTCGTGAAGGCGGAGCTGTTCGACGCACATGTGCGGGACCGGTTCGCGGTGCGGGTTTCGCTGGACGACCGCGATCGCGTGGTGGCGGTCTGGCGTCGGATGGGGCTGCCCACCTGGCAGGTCAACTACGGCGATTTCTAAAGGCGTCGACGGGTCGGGCAACCTCGGGCAACCGGTGTCCGACCCGTCCCTGCGTGCCAGAATTGTGCGGTGGACCGGGGGATGCTCGAACGCGACCACGAGCTGGGCCGGCTGGCCACCGCCGCGCGGGAGGCGGCCGACGGGGCCGGTTCGGTCGCGCTTGTCCACGGTGAAGCCGGAATCGGCAAGTCCAGCCTGGTCAAGGCCATGTCCGCGGTGCTGCCCGAGCATGCGCGGATACTGATCGGCGCCTGCGACGACCTGGCCACGGGACGGCCGCTCGGCCCCTTCCGTGATCTCGTCGGCGGGGCGGACGGTGTCGGCGAGGAGCTGGCGAAGGCGCTGCAGGGAGCCGGAGACCGCCATCGGGTGTACGACGCCCTGCGCTCGGAGCTGACCTCGGCTCCGCTTCCGGTGGTACTGGTCGTCGAGGACGTGCACTGGGCCGACGAGGCCTCCCTCGACGCTCTGCGGTTCCTCGTACGGCGGATGGAGCGGCTGCCCGCCCTTCTGGTCCTCACCTACCGGGACGACGAGTTGGGCCGTGAGCACCCGTTGCGCCAGCTGCTCGGGCAGGTGTCGCGCACCGACCGTGTGCACCGGCTCGCGCTGCCGCGGCTCTCGCGGGGCGCGGTCGGCCGGATGAGCAGGGCCGAAGGTCTCGATCCGGCGCAGGTGTACGCGGTCACCTCGGGCAACCCGTTCTTCGTCGCCGAGGTGCTCGCGGCGGGTAACGCCGGCGGGGTGCCGCCCACCGTGGTGGACGCAGTGCTCGCCCGGCTCCGCGGGCTCGACGCCGGGGCGCGGGACGCCCTGGAGCAGTTGGCCGTGCTCCCGTCGGCGGTGGAGCACCGGCTCGCGGACGCGCTGCTGCCGGATGCGCTGACCGTGCTCGCCACCGGCGAGCAGCACGGTCTGCTGTCGGTGACACCCGAACGCGTCGTGTTCCGGCATGAGTTGATCCGCCGGGCGATCGCCGACTCGCTGCCCGCCGCGCGCCGGATCACCCTCAACCGCGAGGTGCTGCGCGCGCTCGTGGCGAGCCCCGGCGCCGACCCGTCCCGGATCGTGCACCATGCCGCGCAGGCCGGCGACGAGGAGGCCATCGCACGGTTCGGGCCGGTCGCGGCCGCCGACGCCTCGCGCACCGGCGGCCGCCTCACGGTG
>NZ_JBEPEW010000142.1:0-21094 GCF_040300965.1 Streptomyces mesophilus
CGGGCGGTAGCCGGCGAGGGCGAGGGAGCCCACGGCGGCGAGCGCGAGGGCCGCAGGTGCCGCGCCGTCCGGGGCTGTCGCGACCACCAGGGCGCAGACGACCGCGGCGAGCACGCCGTCCGCCACCCTGCCGCGCCAAGTCACCTGCGCTTGCGGCCTGTTGGGTTCGACGCCATCGGTCGCCACGGCACTCCCCTCCCCCTGCACGCACCCGGAACGCGCACCCTAGACGCCCACACCCCCGCCGCGCGTCATCCGCCCGCACCGATTCTGCGCTACTCCCCTCGGAGTAGTCCCCACCCGGCACCGCCCCGCCCGCACCAGCCGCAGGTCGGTCCGGCCGTACGACGACCGCGGCACCCCTGCGGGGCCAGCATCGAGGTCATCGGCAGGCGCCTGGTCCACCGGACGGAAAGGTGCCGGAGACCGGCGTGACCCGCCAGACGGCGAAGCGTCCGGCACCGGCGCAGACCACCGGACGGTACGACGCCCGACACCGGCGCAATCCGCCAGACCGTACGACGCCCGACCCCCACCCACGGAGGCCCACGATGCCCGGTCCGTTCCGCTACACACAGCCCACTCCGCCCAAGTCGGCCACCGGCCGTACCGCCGAGGTCTACGCCCAGATCGGCGAGGACTTCGGCATGGACAAGCTGGCCACCTTCCAGGTCCTCTCGCCATCCGACGAACTCCTCTCCTCCGCCTGGTCGTTGATGCGCGAGTCCCTGCTCTCGGGCGAGGGCTCGCGCACCGGCAAGGAGCTGGCCGCGCTCGGCGTATCGCAGGCGAACCGCTGCCAGTTCTGCGTGGACGCCCACACGATGCTGCTGCACGCGACCGGGGACCACCGGCTCGCCGAGCAGGTCGCCGCCGACGGCGTGCCCGAGGACGAGGAGTACGCCCGGATCCTGGCCTGGTCGAAGGAGAGCCGCGAGCCCGGCAGGGTGTCGGCTCCGCCGGTGCCGAAGAGCGAACAGCCCTCGTACATCGGCACCGCGCTCGCCTTCCACTTCATCAACCGGATCGCGTCCGCGCTGCTCGCCATCGACCTGTTCCCGGGCGGCGCACAGAAGTACCGGGCCGTGCGCAGCCTCGCCGGCCGCTCCCTGTCGAAGGCCGTGCGGCGCGTCCCCGAGCCGGGGCTCAGCCTCCCGCTGCTCACCCACCATGCCGCCGGACCCACCTGGGCGGCCGGGCAGCCGGTCGGCAACGCGTTCGCCGCGCTGCGGAGCGCCGCCCTGATGGGCGCGGGCCTGCTCGACGAGGACGACCAGAAGGCCGTCGAGGCGCAGGTGGCCCAGTGGAACGGTGAGCATCCACCGGCCGACTGGCCCGGACTGCCCGCCCGTGACGACCGTCCGGGCGCCCGCCTCGCCCTGCTCGCCGCGCTGGCCCCGTACCGCATCACCGACGAGGACGTCGCCGCCTGGCGCACGCCGCAGCACGCCGACCACTGCCTGGTGCACCTGGTCGGCTACGGCGCCTTCCTCGCCGTCGACCGGATCGCGACCGCCTTCGAGACCGCCTTGGAGTCCTGATGACCACCACACACCCGCGGACCGACCCCTGGAACGGTCCGGTCGGCACCCACTGGGCCAACCACCACGAGCGGTACGACGCGATGCTGAACGAGTTCGACGCGGCCCTGTTCGAGGCCGCGGCGATCCGGCCGGCCGACCGTGTCCTCGACATCGGCTGCGGCGCCGGGGCCACCACACGCGCCGCCGCCAGGCTCGCCTCGAAGGGCCGCGCTGTGGGCGTGGACATCTCGGCGCCGCTCCTGGAGCGGGCGCGCGCCGAGCTGCTGCCCAATCTCTGGTACGAGGAGGCGGATGCGCAGACGTACCCGTTCACGGCGGGCGGCTTCGACGTGCTGATCAGCCGGGGCGGCGTGATGTTCTTCGACGATCACCGGGCGGCCTTCGCCAACCTGGCCCGGGCGCTGCGGCCGGGCGGCCGGTTCGCCTTCATCTGTCCGCAGCCGGTGGACGCGCAGAGCGTGGAGGCGCGGGTCTTCGGACGGCTTGCCGAGCTGAGGCCGCAGACGCCGGACCCGGTCGTGATGGCGGCCCACCGCGCGATGGCCTCGCTCTCGGAGCCGGACCGGCTGCGGGAGGTCCTTGCCGACTTCTCGGAGGTCTCGATACGTCCGGTGCACGCCGCCTCCGTCTACGGCAGCGATCCGCAGGACGCGGTGGACTTCGTGCTCTCGCGCGGCGCGCGGGCCGAGGTGTCCGCCGAGGTCCGCTCGGCGATGGCGGAGGTGTTCGAGCCGTATGCGGGTCCGCTCGGGGTGCGGCTGCCGTCGAGCGTGTGGCTGGTGACGGGCGTACGCCCCTGAGGCTGTTCCCGCCTTCGATTCCGACAATTCACCCCAGCTCATGCCAAACAACAGTCAACAACCAGCAGCCGGACGGGACATGAGCCACGTCTCGTCCGGCTCCCCTGTTCCCCACGGCTGCACTTATGGCACTGTCATCCCTCACACCCCCGCTCTCGCGCGGCTGACCCCCGCGTTTCCCCCGCAGGAGGTGGACGCCATGCGTTCGCTGCCACTGCTGCTCGCCGGGCGCCTGCTGCCGGTCGTCGTTCTCGCCACGGCCGGCTG
Organism: Streptomyces mesophilus; assembly: GCF_040300965.1. Taxonomy (GTDB): domain Bacteria; phylum Actinomycetota; class Actinomycetes; order Streptomycetales; family Streptomycetaceae; genus Streptomyces; species Streptomyces mesophilus_A. The sequence continues at coordinate 2,612 of NZ_JBEPEW010000142.1, forward strand.
GGCCTGGACGAGCGGCCCGTACGCCCCCGACGACGTCCAGCCGGCCGCCGCCCCCCGACCTCAGGCGAAGCCTGTCGCCAAGTACGACAAGCCGCCCGAGCCCTGTGCCGCGGTCGATGCCGCCGTGGTCAAGAAGCTCGTGCCCGGCGCCAAGACGGCGGGCAAGGAGATAGAGCTCACCGATCCCGACCGGCGCCGTACGTGTTCGTGGAGCGCGCTCAAGAACTTCGACTACCGCTGGCTCGATGTGTCGTACGAGGTCTTCGACTCGCAGAAGTCCGCCGAAGCCGCGTACAAGAAGCACGGCGCGGGCGACGCGCAGCCGCTGGCGGACCTCGGCGACGCCGCCGCGCTCAAGACCGTGCTCACCACCAAGGACAAGCAGCAGACCCGCGAGGCCGTGGTGACGGCCCGCTCGGGCAATGCCCTGGTGACCATCACGTACAACGGCTGCGATTTCGAGTCCCGCAAGGCCCCGACCGCCGCGTCGATACAGGAGGGCGCGGAGGCCGCGGCCCGCGCGGCGGTGGAGCAGCTCACCGCGGGGGCCTGAGGTCCGCATTCCGTACCCGAGCTGTGCTGTGCTGTGCTGTGCTGTCAGTACAGCGTGCCCATCGCCTGCCGGACCTCCGTGAGCGTGGTCTCGGCGACGGCCGTGGCGCGCTCGTTGCCCTGGCGCAGGACCTTGCGGAGATACGTACGGTCGGCCGCGTAGTCGGCGCGGCGGGCGCGCAGCGGGGCCATGAAGGTGTTGACCGCCTCCGTGACGCGGCGCTTGAGCGCGGCCGCCCCGCCGTCGCCGATCTCCTCGGCGACCGCCCGCGGGTCCCCGCCCTCGCACAGGGCGGCGAGCAGCACCAGGCTGGACACCTCGGGGCGGTGGTCCGGGTCGTACGTGATGTGCCGTTCGGCATCCGTCCTCGCGCCCTTGATCAGCTTCGCCGTCTCGTCGGCGGTGGCGCTCAGTGAGATCGCGTTGCCCCGGGACTTGCTCATCTTGGTGCCGTCGGTGCCGAGCAGCAGCGGAGCCTCGGAGAGCAGGGCGTCCGGTACCGGGAACACCGGCCCGTACCGCTCGTCGAACCGCCGCGCGACCGTCCGCGTGACCTCCAGATGCGGCAGCTGGTCCTGTCCGACCGGCACCAGGTTCGCCTTGCAGAACAGGATGTCCGCCGCCTGGTGCACGGGGTACGTGAACATCAGCCCGCTCACCGCCGACTGGCGGGAATGGGCGATCTCGTCCTTGACGGTGGGGTTGCGCTGCAGTTCGGCCACGGACACCAAGGACAGGAACGGCAGCAGCAGTTGGTTGAGCGCGGGGATCGCGCTGTGCGTGAAGACCGTGGAGCGTTCGGGGTCGATCCCGATGGCCAGGTAGTCGAGGATCAGCTCCTCGACGATCTCGGCCTGGCGCTCGGCGACGTCGCGGTCGGTGAGCACCTGGTAGTCGGCGACCAGGACGAAGGTCTCGACGCCGGCGTCCTGGAGTCTGACGCGGTTGCGGAGGGTGCCGAAGTAGTGGCCGAGGTGGAGCGGGCCGGTGGGCCGGTCGCCGGTGAGCACCCGGAAGCGTCCGGGGTCGCGGCGGATCTGCTCCTCGAGCTCGGCGCTGCGGCGCCGGGCGACGGAGATGCTGTCGGTGGTGAGGCTGGTGCCGGTGATGGTGTCGGTCTGCACGGTGTCGGTCTGCATGGTGTCTCCTGCCGCGAGTGAGTGGGTGTCCGGGCCGGAACGGGCCGAGGGGTCCACTGCGAGCAGGGGCCGGGCCGTCCGTGTGGCACGGCCCGGGGTGTGTCTGGTCAGTGGCCGCTCCTAGAGGGAGCGCCACCAGCGCAGACAGCACGTGATCGACATGGGTTCAGGGTACGGGAGGGGGTGCCGGGGGCGCATCCGTCTTTCGGCCGGGTGCGGGGTGCGGTCTCGTTGCCGGGTGTGGGTGCGTGGCGCCTGCGGCGGGCTGATTTCCCCTGCCCGCCCCTTCCCGAAACCGGGGCTCCGCCCCGGACCCCGCATCCGCACTTCGTGCGGATCTCCTCAAACGCCGGAGGGGCTGAAGGATCTCCTCAAGCGCCGCAGAGGCTGAAAGATCTGTGGGTTTATGATCACCGCCAACCTGTCGACCCGGGGGGATCCCATGCAGCCGAAGGCCGAGACCGTAGGTGCCGTGAACCGACTCACGCGGCGGTGGGCCGAAGCGCTGCCCGGGGCGGAGGCGACCGTGTTCTCCGCGCCCAGTCTGTGGCCGTTGCTCGCGCTGCTCGCGGATCCCGCCGCCGGGCCCGCACGGGAGGAGCTGGAGGAGGCGGTCGGGGTACGGGCCGACCGTGCGATACGGATGGCGCACGATCTGCTCGACGCCTTCGCCTCGATACGCGGGACACGCACCGCGCTGGGTTTCTGGACCGCCGAGGAGCTTCCGCTGCATCCGGAGTGGACACTGCGGCTGCCCACCGGATTGACCGGCCGCCTTGACAAGGATCCCGCGGTCAGCCAGAAGCGGCTCGACGCGTGGACGGCCAGGCACACCGACGGTCTGATCCCTTCGATGCCCGTACGGGTGGATGATTCGACCCAACTCGTGCTCGCGGGCGCCCAGTTGGTCCGTACGCGCTGGCTGCGTCCGTTCACCGAGACGTTGCTGTGGCCGCAGGAAGGACCCTGGCGTGACCGCCCGCTGCTCGGCCTGCACCGGACTTCTTCCCTGCTCGACCGCCTGTCCGTCGCCGAGACCTCGTCCGGACCGCTCACGGTCCTCAGGGTCCTCGGCAGCACCGGAGTCGATGTGCATCTGCTGCTCGGGCCCGAGGAGTGGACACCGTCCGAGGTCCTGTCGCAGGGCATCGACTCGCTGCACGGCGACGCGGTCACCGGGGACCGTCTGCCGCTGGGCGAACCCGGGCCCGGAGTGTCGGTCACCGACGAGCGCAGTTTCCGCCCGGACCGGCCCCAGCTCCATGTCACCACCAGCCCGTTCCGTATCGGGGCGCAGCACGATCTGATGGCGCAGGCCGCGCTGTACGGCCTGGTCACCGCCTCCGACGGGAGCAGCGGTCACTTCCCCGGGATCGGACCGCGCCCGCTGGCGGTCCAGGAGGCGGCGCAGTCGGCCCTCGCCGTCTTCGACGCCAAGGGCTTCGAGTCCGCGGCCGTCTCGGTCGTCATGGCCGCGCCCGGCTCCGCACCGCCGCAGCCGCGGTACACGGTGCGCCGCCTCACGGCCCGCTTCGACCGGCCCTTCGGCTTCCTCACTGTGCACCGCACGTCCCGGCTGGTCCTCACGGCCGGCTGGGTCGCCGACCCGACTCCGTACCCCGACAAGGGCCGCCGCTAAGGCGTGAAGTACGGGTCGGCCGCGATCGCCGCGAACGCTCGCTGGGCCACGCCGCCGTCCGGCACCGTCACCCGCCAGTGCGCGTCCGCGTCGGTGCCGTCGCGGTGGAAGTAGACCAGGGCCTTGAGGCCCGGGAAGGACTCCTTGACGGCGGTGTGCGCCGCGCCCAGCCACGCCGCCTGCACCGGGTTCGTGTCCGCCCGGTGCACGCCCGTCTCACCGACGATGAACGGCTTCCCGTACGAGAGGGCGAACGCGTGCGCCGCGTCGAACATCGACGTGAACGGCCGGTAGTCATACGCCGGTTCCTGCGGACGCGGCCGGGCGTACCCGTCCGCGCCGATCCAGTCGACGTACGCCGAACCCGGGTAGAACGGCTCCGCCTTGGCCGTCTCGCGAAACGCCCGCCACGTCGGGCACCACACGAACGCGACCTGCGGCGCGGGAGCAGCGAACCGCCCGTGCACGTACTGCCACACGTCCTTGAAAAGCCCGGTGTCGGTGTACCGGAGGTCGAACTCCCAGGTGAAGCGCATCAGCAGCGGGGCTCCGAGCGCGCCGAGCGCCCGCGCCTGGTCGTCGATCCAGGTGTCGTGGGTGCCGGCGAGGATCGCCCGCAGGCGCGCGGTGTCACCGGCCGCCCACGACAGCATCGGGATACGGCCCGCCGCGATGTCGGTGCGCATCCGCGCGAGGGGCGGGGACGCGTCGTACATCTGGAAGCAGTGGTTGATGCCGAGCGTGTGCCCGATCTTCGATTCGAGCGGCTCGGGTGCCGAGACCCCGGAGTCGTCACCGATGTAGTTGTACGCGCCGAAGTGCGCGCCCGAGGCCGGGATCAGGGACGCTGCCGACAATGCCGAGGCCTGTGCCGGGGCGGCGCCGAGCATCGGCGCCGCGGACACCGCGAGGGCGCCCAGGCCGAAGGCGCGGCGGGAGAGGCCGCTCGTCGTCCGCCCGCGGTTCATCGTCCGCCCCCGATCGCGATGAGCGTGAACTCCGGTTCGGGCACGAGGCGTTGGGTCCGCGCATCGGTGACCGCCGCGCCCCACTGGGTGAACTCCGGTGTCTTGTCCCGGTATCCACGGTTCCCGCGCAGGGTGATGCGCCGGCTGTCGCGGACGCTCATCGCGTACGGGTGCGGGCCGAGGACTGTCGCGACGCGGAAGAAGACGGAGTTGGCGAAGAGCAGATCGCGGCAGCGGTCGAGCTCGACGGCCTGGGAGCGCCAGCCGTGGATGTGGTCCTCGGTCTGCAGTCCGAGGAAGTCCCAGTTCGCCACGGAGCGCAGGACCACCTCGCGCAGTTCGTGATGCTCGACCGACAGCTCGTACAGGCGCGCGGGTACGGCGGTGTCCTCCACCAGGAAGCCGTTGTCGGACCAGCCGTTGGCGCTCCAGATGTTGGCGAAGGTGCCGCCTCCGCCGCGCACCTGAATGCTGTGCTTGTGGCGGCCGCGGTAGGTGTAGCCGGGGTTGCCGGTCTCGGCTGCGCCGTCGGGGTGCCACTTCACGAACTGCGTGGTGATGTCGGCCAGTTGGGAGCCGGGCCCTGAGCGCCACAGCAGGCTCACGGCGCCCGGGGTCTGCTCGGCGGTGTCGAGTCCGAGGCCGCTGACGTGGTTGCGTCCGCCGTACGGGGTGGAGAGCAGGGCGCGCGGCCGGTCGGGGTCGCTGAAGTCCGGGTGGGCGTCCACCGTGCGCAGCCAGGTCTGGCGCGGGTGCAGTCCGATCAGGCGGGAGCGGGCGCGCAAGGTGAGGGTGCCGCTCAGGTGGTACCGGCCGATGGGGACGAAGACCGTGTCGTGGCGGTCGACGGCGGCCTGGAAGACCGCGAGGTCGTCGGCGCCCTGACCGATCGCGCGCCCCATCCGTGCGGCCACCTCGGCGACGCTCACCCAGTCCTCGACGGGCGGGGGCGGGGTGGCATCGGTGCGGAGCGTCGCGCGGATGCGGTCGCCCGTGACACCTCTCGTATGCGCGAGATACACGCCGTCGCGCCGCGACTCGTCCGTGCTCAGCGCGTTCTCGATGCGCAGGCCGTAGGTGAGTTCGCGGACGATTCCGCTGCCGGGACCGCTGGTGCGGGTGCCGCTCTGCGCGCGCAGGAGCAGGGTCTCGGTGGCGTTGGTCGTGCAGTTGAGGAGCGTGAGCTGGTTGCCGAGGCGGATCAGGTCGTTCTCCGCGCCGGGGATCGAGGTGCTGTCGTTGAGCACCGCCACCGCGTCGGTGACCGCGTCGAAGTGCGAGTTCTCGACGTAGAGGTGCTGCCACTGGCCGGGGAAGGACGCGAAGCCGCGCGGGGTGCGGGCGATCACCGCTCGTACGACGGTGAGTTTGGCGTCGTTGAACATCGTGACCGCGGCCCTGCGCTGCCCCTCGAAACGGCAGTCGAGCAGCGTGGTCTGCCAGCCCGCCGACGCGGCGTACGCCTGGAAGCCGACCTCGCCGCCGAAGACCCGTACGCGCTGGATGAGGTTGGCGTTGTGGTCGATGCCCGCGAGGCCCTCGCCGACCTCGATGTCCAGGTCCTGCAGGATGCACAGCTGCGCGCCGCCGAAGCGGACACCCATCGCGTCCGGGTTGCCGGGTTCGATGCGCAGATCGAGGTTGATCAGGGCCGAGCCGAAGGTGTCGTTGTTGGCGTACGAGACGGGCCCGCCGACCGGCCGGCGCAGGAAGCCGAACATCTCGCGCGGGGTGCCGTCGGCGTAGCCGGGGGTGTGCGCGCCGAGGACGAACAGCGGGCGCCTCGCGCCGTATCCGATCACCCGCACCGAGTCGGGCACGGTCACCCGCGAGGTCAGCCGGTAGGTGCCCGCGGGGACGAGGACGACTCCGCCGCCGTCGCCCTCGGGGAAGTCGCGGGCGCCGAGCAGGATGTCGCCGAGCCCGTTGGCCTGGCCGCGCCGGGAGGCCTCGTCGAGTGCGGCCTGCACGGCGGCGGTGTCATCGCCGACGCCGTCCGCGTGCACCTCGAAGCCGGGGCCGCCGAGCAGGACGGCGGTCGGGTCCGGGGGACGGCTTGTATGGATCGAGCGGTACGCGACGGGGTCGTGGTAACGCGTTCCCGCCGCGGTCGGGGGCTGCGGCAGCAGCGGTACGGCGGCGGCACCGGCGCCGAGCGCCACGAAGCCGCGTCTGGACAGGCTGCGGTGGTCCGGGGGCATGCGGAACTCCCTCTACTGTGCGGGTAGTTGGGATGACACGAAGGAAGGCGCCGCGGAAGGTTCCGCGGTGATCAGGGTGCGGCGGCCACGGTCTCCCCCGGCTGCGGGGAGCAGGGCAGGAGCCGGTGGCGCTCGGCCGCCCGGCCGTCGATCAGTTCGGTGAGCAGCGCGAGGGCCCCTTCGCCCATCTCCTCGCGCGGGATACGGAATCCGGTCCAGCTCAGATCGCTGTGCAGCGGCAGTTCGGGCTGTCCGAGCACGGCGAGCGAGAGATCGTGCGGAACGTCGAGTCCTCGGCGCCCGGCCGCGGCACGGAGTTCCTCGGCACGGTGGCTCTCGGCGAGGAGCAGGCCGGTGAGCCGGTTGTCGTGCGCGAGGTCGACGATCTCGTCCGGGGTGAGTTCGGCGGGGTCGATGGTCAGGGGGCGCAGCCCGGCTTCCCGTACCGCGGTGCGATAGCCGTCGAGCCGGTCCTGGTGCGCCTCGCGGCCGCCCGGGGCGCCGACGAAGCCGATGCGCCGATGGCCGTGCCCGAGGAAGACCCGTACGACGTCTGCCGTGGCCCGGACGTAGTCGGCGCCGACGAACGCGAGGTCCGCCCCGCCGGGCAGTTCCCGGCGGCCGACGAACACGAACGGGAAGCCGTCCTCGCTCAGGCGCGCCAGCTCGGCCTTGTCCTCACCGCGACCGAGCAGCACACAGCCGTCGGTGACCGCGAGCCGTGCGCGGCCCTGTCCGGTGAGGCCCCGGCGGCCGTCCCGCACCGGGGCGCTGGTGAACAGCAGCAGGTCACAGGCGCGCCGTTCGGCCTCGGCCTCCACCCCGCGCAGGAACGGGAAGTAGAAGTCGGCGCTCGTGGAGGGGAAGACGGGTTCGTACGTGAAGACGCCCACGATCTGGTTGCGGCCCCGTGCCAGGCGCTGGGCGAGCGGGTTCGCGGCGTATCCGGTACGGGTGATCGCGTCGAGGACTCGGCGGCGGGTGGCGTCGCCCACCCGGTCGTACTCGGCGTTCAGGACAAGCGAGACGGTTGCCTGACTCACCCCTGCCAACCGGGCCACGTCGGCCTGAGTCACCCGTGCGGTCATCGGTGCACCTCCCCCGCCCATCGCGTTGTTATGCGCATAACGAACCGTTCCGGACCGGCTGTCCGTCAAGGCCGTCTGGGCAGGGATGCTCATCGCTGCGGAGTGAGGGTGTCAAGGGTTGCGCAGTCGTTATCCGTATTACCGAAAGGCGTCACCGTGGCCGAAATACCGTCGCGGCCTGGGCACTTGCCCTGCGTGACACCGCGGCAGCCCCCGGTGATCGCCCGCTAATCCGTATTACTCCTGCTGCAACACCCTTGACGCGGCGCGTGATCCGCACCTAGCTTCCTCGGCATCTGCTCCAAGCAATACGTATTAGCCACTCTACGTGAGGGGTTTCCTTCCCATGCCTCAGGCTCCCGGCCGGCTCACCCAGCGCGATATCGCACGGCTCGCGGGTGTCAGCCAGACCACGGTGTCGCTGGTGCTCAACAACCGGCCCGACGCGGCACGTATCGCGCCCGAAACCCGGGAGCGTGTACTGCGGGTGATCCGCGAGACCGGTTACGCGGCGGACCCGCTGGCGCGCCGGATGCTCCAGCAGCTCAACCAGATCCTCGGTGTCTTCACCTACGAGCCGGTGTTCCCTTCCACGAGCGCCGACTTCTACTACCCGTTCCTGCGCGGGATCGAGGAGAGCGCCGAGCTGAGCGGCTGCGATCTGCTCCTGTTCACCAGCGCTCCGGTGCAGGACGGGATCCGGCGGATCTTCCACGAGAACAACCGCCTGAGGGTCGCCGACGGCTGCGTCCTGCTCGGCCGGGCGATCCCGTCCGCGGAGCTCAGCCGCCTGGTCACGGAGGACTATCCGTTCGTCTGTGTCGGGCGGCGTGACGACGCGGACGGGCTGCCGGTGCCGTACGTCGGCGCCGACTATGTGGCCGCGACCGCCGAACAGGTGGACCGGGCCCGCGCGTTGGGGCACGAGCGGTTCGCGTTCGTCGGTCCCGGCGCCGTGGCCGAGTCCTCGGCGGACCGCCTCGAGGGCTTCCGCAGGGCGGCCGGCGAGGACGCGCTGCAGGTCGGTGTCGAGCTTCCGGACCCGGTCGACCGTCTTGAGCGGATCCTCGCGGCGGGCGCCACCGCGGTGCTCGTCGACTTCCTGTCCGACGCGGTCGAGCTGACCGAGGCGGCACGCAGCCGCGGTCTGCGTATCCCCGACGACCTGTCGGTGATCGCGCTCGGCGATCCCACCACCCCGGTCGACGCCCCGCTGGACTACACGGGCTTCACCATCCCCCGCCAGGAGATGGGCCGCCAGGCCGTCGACCTCCTGACGGAGATGCTGCACGGCCAGGCGACGGTCACCCAGCGGCTGCTTGCCTGCCGGCCGGTCGAGGGCGAGACGCTCGCGCCACCGCCGCGCCACTGACGCCCGTACCGGCACCAGCACCAGCACCAGCACCAGCACCAGCACCAGCACGCAAGAACCGCACCGAACAAGCACAAGTTCCTTCCGCACAAAGGAGACCCATGCAAGCGGACGTCCTCGTCATAGGCGGCGGTACCGGCGGTGTCGCGGCGGCGCTCGGCGCGCTGCGGGCCGGCCGGAGCGTGCTGCTCACCGAGGAGTACGACTGGCTCGGCGGGCAGCTCACCAGCCAGGCCGTGCCTCCGGACGAGCACACCTGGATCGAGCAGTTCGGCGCGACCGCCTCGTATCGCGCCCTTCGGGAAGGCGTCCGCGACTACTACCGGCGCCACTACCCGCTCACGGAGGCGGCCCGTGCCCGCCGGGACCTCAACCCCGGTGCTGGCCATGTCAGCCGGCTGTGCCACGAGCCGCGCGTATCGGTCGCCGTGATCGACGCGATGCTCGCGCCGTACCGCGGTTCGGGCCGGCTGACCGTCCTTCAGCCGTACCGGCCGGTCGCCGCCGAGACGGACGGCGACCGGGTCACCTCGGTCACCGTCGAGCACCGCGACACCGGCGAGCGGCTCACCCTCACCGGGTCCTATGTCCTGGACGCCACCGAGACCGGCGAACTGTTGCCGCTCACCGGCACGGAGTACGTCACCGGGTTCGAGGCACAGTCCGACACCGGGGAGCCCAGCGCACCGGACGAGGCGCAGCCGCTCAACATGCAGGCCGTGTCGTACTGCTTCGCACTCGACCACGTCGACGGCGACCACACGATCGACAAGCCGGCCTCGTACGACTTCTGGCGCGCGTACGAACCCTCCTTCTGGGGCGCGCCGCTGCTCTCCTTCCGGGCGCCGCACCCGCGCACCCTGGACGTCGTCGAGCGCGGCTTCACCCCGAACCCGGGGGACGATCCGCTGTCCGTGATCGCCGACCAGCGGGTCAGCGGCGGCGATATGAACCTGTGGACGTTCCGGCGGATCGCGGCCCGCGAGATGTTCACGCCGGGTGCGTACGCGAGTGACATCACGCTCGTCAACTGGCCGATGATCGACTATCTGGAGGGTCCGGCCATCGATGTGCCGGACGCCGCACAGCACTTGGCGCGGGCCAAGGAGCTCTCGTTCAGCATGCTGTACTGGATGCAGACCGAGGCCCCGCGCGCCGACGGCGGCACCGGCTTCCCTGGCCTCAGGCTGCGCGGCGACGTCACCGGTTCCACGGACGGTCTCGCGCAGGCCCCGTACCACCGCGAATCGCGCCGTATCCAGGCCGAGTACACCGTCGTCGAACAGGATCTCTCCCTGGACGTGCGCGGCGGCAAGGGGGCCGTGAACTACGGCGACTCCGTCGGCATCGGGATGTACCGCATCGACCTGCACCCCTCGACCGGCGGCGACAACTACATCGACGTGCCGTCCAGCCCGTTCGAGATCCCGCTCGGCTCGCTGATCCCGCAGCGCATGGAGAACCTGCTGCCGGCTTCCAAGAACCTCGGCACCACCCACATCACCAACGGCTGCTACCGGCTGCACCCCGTCGAGTGGAACATCGGCGAGGCCGCAGGTCTGCTCGCGGCCCACTGCGTCGAGCACGGGCTCAGCCCGCGTGCCGTGCGCAACTCCCCCGAACGGCTCGAGACCTTCCAGCGTCTGCTCACTTCACATGGCGTGGAGCTGCGCTGGCCCGACATCAGCGGCTACTGATCAGGAGCACCCCTCATGCGTAAGCAGACCCGCATCTCGCTCGTCGCACTCGCCGCCAGTTCGGTCCTGGCGCTCACGGCGTGCGGCGGTGGATCCGACACCGCGTCGGACGGTCCCGTGAATCTGCGGATGACCGTCTGGTCCGGCAGCCCCGAGCACATGAAGCTGCTCAACGGGATCGCCGACGAGTACCGCAAGGCGAACCCGGACGTGAAGTCCATCAAGTTCGACGTGCTGCCCCTGGAGAACTACACGACGACCCTCACCACGCAGATAGCCGGCGGCAAGTCCCCCGACCTGGCGTGGATCTTCGAGAACTCGTCGGCCGACTTCGTCTCCTCGGGCGCGCTCGCCGAAGTGAAGGTCGACGACGAGAAGGACATCCTGCCGTCCGCCAAGAAGATCTGGGAGCAGGACGGCAAGCTGTACGCCTACCCGTTCTCCACCTCGCCGTTCGGTGTGTTCGTCAATACGGACATGCTGAAGGAGGCCGGGCAGCCCACGCCGGCCGAGCTCATCGCGCAGGGCAAGTGGAACTGGGACGAGGTCTCCAAGCTCGGCGGCGCGGTGCACGACAAGACCGGCAAGACCGGCATGGTCATCCGCGACTTCGACTACAAGACGTGGGACAACCTCGCCCAGTACTGGGGCGGCTGGGGTGCCGAGGCCTGGTCCGAGGACGGAAAGACCTGCGGCTTCGACAAGCCCGAGATGGTCGAGGCGATGACCTCGCTGCACAAGGCGATCTTCGAGGACGAGTCGATGCTGGCCCCCGGCACCTCCGCCGACTTCTTCGCCGGTGAGTCCGCGATGACCGTCACGCAGATGAGCCGTGCCTCGCTCCTCGAGGACAAGTTCAAGTGGGACTTCGTACCGCTGCCCGAGGGCCCCAAGGGCGAGTACGACGTCATCGGACAGGCCGGTATCGCACGCCTCGCGCAGAGCAAGCACGCGAAGGAGGCCGACGGCTTCCTGGCCTTCATGACCAACAAGGAGAACTCGGCCAAGCTCGGCGCGTACTTCCCGCAGGCCCGCAGCTCCCAGCTGGACGCCGCCACCCTCGCCAAGTCGAACCCGAAGCTCAGCGAGAAGCAGCTGTCGGACGTGGTGATCGACGGGATCGAGAAGGGCAAGGTCAAGCCGGTCCACAGCGGACAGGCGGAGATCGGCGACGCGGTGCGCGGCGCTCTGGACCCGCTGTGGAAGAAGGACGCGGACGTGCAGAAGGTCCTTCAGGGCGTCTGCACCGCGATCAAGCCTCTGCTGGAGCAGTGACCTGCCCATGAAGACCCTTGAACGACCCCGCACCTCCGCCGCCGGCAAGTCCGGCGGCGGGGAGGGCGGCCGGCCCCGGGCCGAGCGGCCGTTCTGGACCGCCCGGCGCCGGGATCAGCTGGCCGGCTATCTCTTCATCGCACCGCAGCTGATCGGCTCCGTACTGTTCGTGCTCATCCCGCTCGGCCTGGTCGTCTGGTACAGCTTCCACGAGTGGAACGTCCTTGCCGGCACCTTCCATTCGGTGGGCGGGGACAACTACCAGAAGCTGCTCGACGACCCGAAGCTGCCCGGCGTCCTGAAGTCCACGGCGCTCTTCTCCATCGGGCTCGTCGTCCTCAACCTGACGCTGGCCCTGGCGCTCGCGGTGCTGCTCAACCAGAAACTGCGCGGCAGCGTGGTCTTCCGCACCCTGTTCTTCTCCCCGGTGGTCGTCTCGCTCGTCGCCTGGACGATCGTGTGGGGCTTCCTGCTCCAGAAGAACGGCGGCATCAACGCGGGCCTCGACATGATCGGCGTCGAAGGACCCAACTGGCTGCGCAGCGAAGGCACTTCGATGGCCTCGGTGATCGTCGTGCAGGTCTTCAAGAACGTCGGCCTGAACATGGTGCTCTTCCTGGCCGCGCTGCAGGGCGTACCGAAGGAGCTCTACGAGGCGGCCACGATGGACGGCGCCGGGCGCTGGCGGCAGTTCTGGAAGATCACGATGCCGATGATCAGCCCGACGGTGCTGCTCACCTCGATCATCACAGTGGTCGGCTCACTCCAGGTGTTCGCCCAGATCGCGGTGCTCACGCAGGGCGGACCCAACAGCTCGACGACGGTCCTCGTCTACTACCTGTACCAACAGGCCTTCAAGTTCCATCACTTCGGATACGGCGCCACGCTCTCGGTCCTGCTCTTCGTGATCGTGCTCGTGCTGACCGTGATCCAGTGGCAGATGCGCAAGAAGTGGGTCTTCCATGAGTCGTAAGCTCTCGCCCCGCGCCAAGCTCGTGCTCTACGGGGTGCTGCTTGTCCTCTGCGTCCCGTTCGTCTTCCCGACCTGGTGGATGGCCAGCTCCTCGCTGAAGCCGGTGAGCGAGGTCTTCGCCTTCCCGCCGTCGCTGCTGCCGGGCAACCCCACGGCCTCCGCGTACGAGAAGGTCTTCGAGCTGCAGCCGTTCGGTCAGCAGTACTTCAACAGCATGTACATCGCGGTGGCGGTGACGCTCGGCACGCTGATCGTGTCGTCGATGGCGGGCTACGCCTTCGCGCGGATCCGCTTCCGCGGCCAGAACGTCCTCTTCCTGGTCGTCCTGACCGGTCTGCTGATCCCCAGCGAGGTCACGATCGTCCCGCTGTTCCAGATGTTCAACAACTGGGGCATGATCGACACCCATTGGCCGCTGGTCCTCGTGCCGATCCTCGGCGCGCCCAGCGTGCTCGCGACCTTCATCATGCGGCAGTTCTTCATCGCGCTGCCGGGTGAGCTGGAGGAGGCCGCGCGGATGGACGGCCTCGGCCGGTTCGCCATCTACTGGCGGATCGCGATGCCGCTGGCCCGACCCGCACTGGCCGCGGTGGCGATCTTCACCTTCCTGCACAGCTGGAATCTGTATCTCGAACCGATCGTCTATCTGACGACTCCGGAGATGTTCACGCTCCCGCAGGCGCTGACGCAGTACGTGGACGCGTACGGCGGCCCGATGTGGAACGTGCAGCTCGCGGCGGCCTCACTGACCGCCTTCCCGGTGCTCGCGGTGTTCGTGTTCGCGCAGCGGCAGTTCGTGGAAGGTCTGGCGCACACAGGGCTGAAGTGACGGCGTTTGCCGACGGGCTGAGTGACGGGGGCCCTGAGACACCGGCGCGCATCGCTGTGGGGGCGGTGCGCGCCGGTTCCTGCCACTCGGGCCGTACGGGCTGTACGAGTCAGCTGCGGCTCAGCGCCTGGGCGCCGGCGTACCGGGCCGAGTCGCCCAACTCCTCCTCGATCCGGATGAGCTGGTTGTACTTCGCCGTACGGTCCGAGCGGGACAGCGAGCCCGTCTTGATCTGTCCGCAGCCCGTCGCCACCGCCAGGTCCGCGATGGTGGTGTCCTCCGTCTCGCCGGAACGGTGCGACATGACGACCGTGTAGCCGGCGCGGTGCGCGGTACGGACCGTGGCCAGGGCCTCGGAGAGCGTGCCGATCTGGTTGACCTTCACCAGGATCGAGTTGCCCACGCCGGTGCGGATGCCGTCGCGCAGCAGCGTCTCGTTCGTACAGAACACATCGTCGCCGGTGAGCTGGCAGCGGTCGCCCACCTGAGCCGTCAGCTCACGCCAGCCGTCGAGATCGTCCTCGGCCATCGGGTCCTCGATGGAGACGACGGGGTACGCGTCGATCAACTTCGCCAGATACGCGGCGTGTTCGGCCGGTGAGCGCCGTACGCCCTCGCCCGCGTAGTCGTACACACCGTCCTTGAAGAACTCCGAGGACGCCGGGTCCATCACCAGACCGATGTCCGCGCCCGGCCGGTAGCCCGCCCGCTCGATCGCGCGGACCACGAAGTCGAGCGCCTCTTCGGCGGTACGCAGGGACGGGGCGAATCCGCCCTCGTCCCCCACACCCGTGGCGTGGCCGGCCGTGAGCAGGTCGCGGCGCAGGGTGTGGAAGACCTCCGAGCCGATCCGTACGGCGTCGGCGAAGGTCTCCGCGCCCACCGGGGCGATCATGAACTCCTGGAAGTCCAGCGGATTGTCGGCGTGCGCACCGCCGTTGACGATGTTCATCATCGGCAGCGGGAGCAGGTGGGCGTCGGCCCCGCCGAGGTAGCGGTAGAGCGGCAGCCGGTGGGCCGCCGCGGCGGCCGTGGCGGTGGCGAGGGAGACACCGAGCAGGGCGTTGGCGCCGAGCCGGGACTTGTCCGCGCTGCCGTCGAGGGCGACAAGGGCGGCGTCGAGGCCGGACTGGTCCTCGGCGGCGCGGCCCCGCACGGCGTCCGCGATCTCGCCGTTGACGTGGGCCACGGCCCCGGCGACGCCCTTTCCGTGCCAGCGCAGCGGGTCGCCGTCGCGCAGTTCCACGGCTTCGCGTGCGCCGGTGGACGCGCCGGAGGGGACCGCGGCACGGCCCAGCGAGCCGTCCTCCAGGGTGACGTCCACTTCGACGGTGGGATTGCCGCGGCTGTCGATGATCTGGCGGGCGGTGACGGCGGCGATGGCGGTGCGGATGGCTATGGACGGCATGGGGTTCATGGCGCGGAGGGCCCTTCCCGTTGTCGGTTGCCTCGACCTGCTTCGTTGCGACGACGGTGGCGCGGGGTCGGGCTGACGCTCGAAACTGTACAGCATTGCTGCGCAGTTTTGCTGAGCAGTTTCGCTGTGCAGTTGTGCTGTGCAGTTGTGCTGTGCAGCTCAGCTGCGCAGTTCGGCTGCTGGGTTAAGCTGGGGCATGCCCACCCCGGAATCCGCCGCCCTCGCGGCTGAGCTGCGCACCGTGATGGGCAAGCTCGCGCGGCGCGTGAAGCACGAGGACCAGCTCCCCGTCGGCCAGGTGGCCGTGCTCGGTGCCCTCGACCGCGACGGCGCGATGACCACCAGCGACCTGGCCGCCGACCAGCGCGTGCGGCCGCAGTCCATGGCGCGCGCCGTGGGGCTGCTTCTGGAGCAGGGGCACATCACACGCAGGGCGCACCCCACCGACAAGCGCAAGACGCTGGTGGAGCTGACCGCCACGGGGCGGGCCGCCCTCGAGGCGGAACGGGGTCGCAGGGCCGGCTGGCTGGCTCAGGCCATCGAGGGCGAACTCTCCCCGGAGGAACGGGAGTCGCTGGCCCACACCGTGGCTTTTCTGAACCGTCTCGCCGCCCGCTGAATCGGGTCTTCCGGCTGCTCTCTGCTGACCGCTGCCCTCTGACTGCCGACTGCTGACCGCTGCCCTCTTACTGCCGACAGCTGGCTGCTGGCTGCTGGCTGCTGGCTGCTGGCTGCTGAGGCGATCAGTCCTGGTCCACCTGCACCAGATACCCGACGAACTGGGACTCCCCGCTGTCGCGCACCCACTTCTCCGCCTCGTGCACCTCCGTGAGCGTCCCGCTCCCCGGCACCGCATGCCCCGTCCCGTCCTGCGCCCGCTCGTAACGGCAGTGCACGTACTGGATTCCGGTCACCGTTCCGGTCGCCCGGTGCGTCGTCTCCGGGTCCACGTCGCCGTGGTGCTCCTCCGCGGCGTCCACCTGCTCGGCGGCCGGTGAACCGAGCACACGGGCAAGCCAGTTGCGGTCCGGCTCGCGCACCGCCCAGTCGACCCGCTCCCCGATGGAGAAGGGCGTGCCGCAGCATTCCATCTGCCAGCTGTCCATCCAGACCGTCATCGCACCCATGGGACGTGTCTATCAGCGCGACGGCGCCCGCCGTGTGCGACGGCGCACCGCCGCACTCGGAAATCCGGTGGCCCGGCGGCCCGCGGGCGAGAAGAATTCCGGGGCATGACCTCGCTGCCCCTGCTCACCCACTGGCCGCTCGCGAGCCTGCGGCTGACCACGCCGCAGCTCGAGCTGCGCCTGCCGGACCTGGACGAGCTCGCCGCGCTCGGCTCGCTGGCCGCCGACGGTGTGCACGACCCGGCGGTGCAGCCCTTCACCGTGCCCTGGACCGACGCCGAGCCCGCGCAGCGCGCCCGCGACGTGCTGCAGTACCACTGGCGCTGCTGGGGTGTATGGCAGCCGGAGGACTGGGTGTTGAACCTCGTGGTGCTGCACGGCGGCATCGTCGTCGGTACGCAGGGCATCAGCGCCCGGGACTTCGCGGTGTGCCGCGAGGTGAGCACGGGCTCCTGGCTGGGCAGGGCCCACCAAGGCCGGGGCCTGGGAACGGAGATGCGCGCAGCCGTTCTCCATCTGGCCTTCGCGGGACTCGGCGCCCTGCACGCCGTCTCGGGCGCGCACGACCACAACACGGCCTCGCTGACGGTCTCCCGCAAGCTCGGCTACCGCGACGACGGCGTGGAGCGCCATGCCGTACGCGGAGCAGCCGCCGTGGTGTACCGCCTCCGCCTGACGGCCGAGCAGTGGCAGGAGACGCAGCAGGTGCCGGTCGAAGTGGAGGGGCTCGCGGCCTGCCTCCCGTCGTTCGGTGCCACAAGCCACGACAGCGGCGGGCAGGACCGCACCGCCTAGGATCCGGTCATGCCGGCAACCGCATCCCTGGCCATCGCCCAACGCTCCCTCGGCGACCCGGACATCCGCTACCCGCTGTGGCCCCCGCTGCTCAAAGGCTGCCCGCGCACCAGCTCGGACGCCATGTCGTACCCGGTGGAGGTGGAGTACGACCACACGCGCGTCCCGGCGGGCTTCTTGTCCGGAACCGGCTCCGGAACCGGCTCCCGTGCCGGAGCGGGCCTGGACCGCTGGAGCGCGCTGCTGCCCCCGCTGCTCGCGCCCACGCTCGGCGAGGGCGGGACTCCGCTGATCGACATCGGCGGCGGCGTGTACGTCAAGGACGAGTCCCGCAACCCCACGTGGAGCCACAAGGACCGCCTGAACCGCTGCACCGTGAGCGCCGCGCTCGGCGTGGACGCACCCGGGATCGTGGTGGCCTCGTCCGGCAACCACGGCGCGTCCGCGGCGGCCTATGCGGTCCGCGCGGGTCTGCGCTGCGTGGTGCTCGGGTCGGCCGAACTGCCGCCCGCGGTCGCCTCGTTCCTGACCGCGTACGGCGCGGTCGTGCTGCCCGTACCGGTCGAGCGCCGCTGGCCGCTGACCGAGCGCATCGTGGAGCGCTTCGGGTTCTTCCCGGTCAGCAACCTCACGCCATTCCACACCGGCAGCTCCTTCGGGCCCGAGGGGTACAAGACCGTCGCGTACGAGATCGCCGCCGAAGTCGGCGTACCGGGCGCCGTGTTCGTGCCGACCGGCTACGGCGAGCTGCTCTTCGGTATCGGGAAGGGCTTCGCCGAGCTCCGGGAGCTCGGCCTGACCGACCGGGTCCCGCCGCTGTACAGCTGCGAGCCGGCGGCGGGCGGACCGCTGGCCACAGCGGTCCGGCGCAAGGTGCCGGGCGTCCAGGTACCGGTCGGCGCGACGGACGCGTACGGCATCGACTGCCCGGTGAACAGCTACCGCGGCGTGCTGGCCCTGGAACGCAGCGGCGGCCGTCCGCTCCTCGTGGACGACACACAACTCCGCGCGGCTCAGGAGGAACTGGCCGGACAGGGCCTGTGGTCGGAGCTCTCGGCGGCAGCGGGCCTCGCGGGACTGCGCTCCGCGGCGCCCCAGGTCGAGGGCCCGGTGGTGTGTGTGACCACGTCGAGCGGGTTCAAGGACATCGGAGTGGGCGGCCGCACGCTCGCCCCGGTCGATCCGGCCTGGGACTCGGTCCTCGACCGGCTGTCCGCGGCGGGCATCGAATCGGCCTGAACTTCCTTACGAAGGTGGATCGGCCTGATCTGCCGTTCGGAGGCGGCCGGCCTGATCTGCCGTACGGGCGGACCGGCCTGTCTGCCGTCCGGAGGCGGCCGGCCACCGCGCACACCGTCATGCCGGGACCGGCCCGGGCCGCAGCTCGTCCAGGACGGCCCGTACCGCCGC
>NZ_JBEPEW010000143.1:0-20688 GCF_040300965.1 Streptomyces mesophilus
CACCGACCGCGGCCTCGGCGGCGTCCGCGCGGGCGACCAGGTCGCGGGCCAGCGGAAGGAAACGCCGGCCGGCCGCCGTCAGGACCATCTGCTTGCCGCCGCGGTCGAAGAGCGCCATCCCCAAGGACCCTTCCAGACCGCGTAGTTGGCGCGACAGCGAGGGCTGGGCGACACGGACCACCTCGGCCGCCTTGGTGACGGAACCGGTCTCCACGATGGTCAGGAAGTAGCGCAGCACTCGGAGTTCCATGGCGGTGGCCCCTCGGGAGACGGAGGAGGCATGACGCACTCATGCCTCGAAGGCATGGTAATCAGCCCTGCCAAGTATTTGAAGCTATGGCTGACTCACCGCATTCTTTCCCCACCGGAATTTCTGGTGATCGGCGCCCGAATCTCCGCCGACGTCTCCTCGAACAGTTCCTTCGATTGGCTGGTGTTCCCGCATGGCCCGCCCCCTTCCCCTGATCCTCGCCCAGGCGCCCGGTCGTCCGGCCGACGACCTCGCGGGCTTTGCCGCCGACGTGGAGCGGCGCGTGAAACTGCGCGCACCCGGCGCCCTCGTCGTCTACCCCGAACTGCACCTCGGCGAGAGCGCCCCCGGCGTCCCGGCCGCCCCGGGGGAGGCGGCCGAGCCCCTCGACGGCAAACGCGATGCGGTCTTCGCCGAACTCGCGGGTGATCTGGGCATCTGGCTGGTGCCCGGCAGCGTCTACGAGCGAGGCCTCGGCGGCCGCGTCCACAACACGGCACCGGTCTATTCGCCACAGGGTGAGCGCCTCGGCGCGTACCGCAAGATCTGTCCGTGGCGCCCGTACGAGACGACCACACCCGGAAACCGGTTCGAGGTCGTCGATCTCGCCGGGGTCGGCCGTATCGGACTCTCCATCTGCTACGACACGTGGTTCCCGGAGATCTCCCGCCATCTGGCGTGGATGGGCGCCGAGTTGATCGTCAACGTGGTCCGCACGCCGACGAGCGACCGCGCGCAGGAACTCGTCCTCAGCCGCGCCAACGCCATCACCAATCAGGTCTTCGTCGCCGGCGTCAATGCCGCCGCCCCGTCCGGGGTCGGCCGCAGCCTCGTCATCGATCCACAGGGCACGGTGCGCGCCGAAACCGTCGATGCCGGCGACTCCACCCTCACCGACGTGATCGACCTCGACGAGGTCGGCAACGTCCGCCGCTACGGCACGGCCGGTCTCAACCGGATCTGGGACCAGTTCCGCCCCGGCGACCCGGCCCTCGAACTCCCGCTGTACGGGGGCCGCATCGATCCCGCCACCTGGAACCCCGCCCACACCACCAAGGAGCCCCGATGTTGAACAGCCAGCCCGCAGAGAGCACGGAGACCACCATGAGACTGAAGGGCGACCTGAGCCTTCTGTCCGTCGTCCTGTTCGGCTTGGCCTACATCTCCCCGGGCATCGTCGTCACGATCTTCGGTGTGGTCGCCGCCACCAGCGGCGGTGTGGCACCGACCGCGTTCGGCGTCGCCACCCTCGCGATGCTGCTCACCGGTCTGAGCTACGCGAAAATGGCGCGCGCCGTGCCCGGCGCGGGATCGGTCTACACGTACGCCCGCAGGATGCTCGACAGCCGCATCGGTTTCCTGTCCGGCTGGGCGATGCTGCTCGACTACTTCTTCATTCCGATGGTCGGCTGGCTGATCACGGCGATCTACTTCAACGCCCAGTTCCCCGACATTCCCAAGTGGGTCTGGCTGATCGTCTCGGTGGGCGTCACCACCGCCATCAACGTCTTCGGCATGAAGCTCGCGGACCGCGTCAACAAGGTCCTGATGTTCATCGCCCTGGGGTCGCTGGTCCTCTTCGCCACCCTGTGCGTCGTCTTCCTCGGCAAGCACGGCTCCTCCGCCCCCGCCACGGACGCCCTGTGGAACTCCGGCACCTCGATCGGCGCGGTCACCGCGGCCGCCGCCATCGCCGCGTACTCCTTTCTCGGCTTCGACGCCGTCTCCACGCTCGGTGAGGAAGTCAGGGGCGGGGCGAAGACGATCGGCCGCGGCATCATCGGCTGCGTCGTCGCCGCCGGAGCGATCTTCATCGTGCTGTCCTTCGTGATGCAACTGGTCCACCCCGGCGCGAAGTTCGCCGATGTCGACGCGGCCGCTTACCACCTGAAGGTTCAGGTCGGCGGCGAGACGTACGCGGAGATCATCAACTTCGTCACCATCGCCGGATCCATCGCCTCCTGTATCGCTCTGCAAGCTTCTGCCGCCCGCCTCATGTACGTCATGGGACGCGACGGCACACTGCCCAAGGCCTTCTTCGGCAACCTGTCGAAGAAGACCGGTACGCCCGTCCTGAACATGCTGCTGACTGCGGCCGCCGGTGTCATCGCCATGAAACTCGACCTGACCACGGCCACCTCGTTCATCAACTTCGGCGCCTTCGTCGGCTTCACCTTGGTGAATGTCTGCGTGATCGCGCATCTGGTCCGTGAACGCCGACAGGGCCGTGCTCCCGGCCTGTTCGCGTACTTGGTGATGCCGCTGATCGGTGCCGCCGTCTCCGTGTACCTCCTGACGGAGCTCGGTGACGTCGCACTGCAGATCGGCGGCGTGTGGCTGGCGGTCGGCGTCGTCTACCTGGCCGTCCTGACCAGGGGCTTCCGCCGGCCCGCACCGGAGATGACCTTCGACGACGACACCGCGGCCACGGACAAGGTCACCGCGTAGTTCCCCTCCTTCGCCAGGGCCCGATCAGACCGTCCGCAGCCGCATGTCCCCGCCATACGTAGTGAGGTAGTCGGGGATGACGATCCGGCTCGTCGGGCTCTCCTGGTGGACCTGGGTGACGAAACCGTCCAGGTCCATCGCCGGGTCGCGGCGCGGGAGTTCGCTGAGCGGCTCCTCGAAGTTGTCCCAGTGCACGGGGACGACGACGCCGGGCCGGCCCAGCGCCCGCAGCAGTCGGGGCACGTAGCGGGAGGTGGCGGTGCTGGACGGCACCGCGATCATCGCGAGATCGGGGGTGAGTCCCTGCACGGCACGCTCGGCGAAGTCGCTGGCGCCCATGACGAACGCGGTAGGTCCTCCGCTTCCCACGGTCACCTGGAAGGCGAGCGTGTCGCCCTCCGGCAGGTCGCCGATGGCCCTCGGGGCCGCGGCAGGTGGGGCGTTGAGCGTGCCCGGGGCGAAATAGGAGTGCCGTTTGTTGCGGCTGTGCAGGCTCGATACGACCTCGACGGTGATCCCGCCGAAGTCCAGTACCTCACCGCCCTTCACCACCGAGATCTGCTCCGGATCGACGCCGAACGCGACGAGGAGATGGAACGTGGTCTCGGTGCCGACGATCCGCGCACCCGTGGTCTCGGCGATGTGCGGCACATCCGCGATGTGGTCCCAGTGGGAGTGGCTGACCAGCACGATCTCGGGGCGGCCGATGTGCTCCCGTACGAGATCGGGATCGGACTTAAGCCTGGTGCCCGGGTTGAAGGCCCCGTCGAACAGGCCCGTCTTGAAGCGGGTGATGTACGGGTCGAAGAGCACCGTCCGGCCGTCGACGTCGATGCGCCAGCCGGACGTGCCCAGCCAGCGGAACGAGGCCGAACCGGCCACCGGGGCCGCAGGCCCGGCTTCATCGGTGTGGGTCTTCGGCGAGGCGATGCTCGCTGAGGCAGTGGCGGGGATCAGCGGGGCGGCCGCTCCGAGTGCGGCGCCGCGCAGGACCGTGCGCCGGCCGAATACCTGGATGCTCCGCTTCGGGCGCCGGGCGCCTGTGTCGTCGTTCATGGCAGCAGCAGATCAGGGGGCAGCCCTCGCCGTCCAAGATCAAAATCCTGGAGTCGTCATATGCGGATGCATATGAGAGCACGTCAGAACCCTTGGCTGCGAAGGAAATCGACGGCGATCCTGGCCGTGGCGCCGATCGCGGAGTCCACCGCCGTGCGTGAGGCGGTCAGCTCCCGCGTACGGGCGAAGACGGAGACCGCGTAGCGCCCGCCATCCGGATACCGGACGACCCCCGCCTCCATATGCAGCCCGGGCAGGGTCCCGGTCTTCGCCGCGACCGTCGCTTCGTCGGGGAACCCGGAGACCAGGCGGTGCCGGAACACCTGGCGGGCCATCAACTCCCGTACCAGAGCACAGGCTTGTGGCGGGCCCGCCTCGTCGCACCAGACGAGACGCAGCAGCCGGGTGATCTCGCGAGGGGTGGCGGAGTTGGTCCGCTGCGGATCGAGCACGCCCATCCGTTTCTTGCGGTCGTCCGGCAACGACGGGTAGCGCCGGGCGAACTCCGCTTCGTTCCGTGCCCCCACCTCGGCCAGCATCGACTCCAGTACGTCTCGGGGACCACCCACGATCCGGGTGCCGGCGAGCCCGAGTTCCTTGGCGAGGAGCTGAACGGTGTCCAGGCCGACGCGGTCAAGGAGCAGATCCGCGGCCGAATTGTCGCTCACCGAGAGGGCGAAGTACGCGAGATCGCGCAGCGACAATTCGACGTCGTCCGCGCATCCGGCGGTCCCCCAGCCGCCGAGCCGGTCGGCGGCTGTGACCCGTACGCGCTCCTGGGGCTCGAGTTGGCCGGCGGCCACCTGCCGGGCGAACTCCAGGACCAGCAGCACCTTGAAGATCGAAGCGATCACGACGGGCTCGTCCGCGCCGACCGCCACCTCCGCCCCGAGTGGCGCGCCACCGACCGGGACCGCGTGCAGCACACCCTCGGCGCCCGCCTCGGCGAAGACCTGACGGATCCGTTTCTCGACCATCGGTTCGCTCCTCACGTAAGGTGCCTGGCTGTGGATCTCCTGCGCCACCTGCGCATATTCGTCGTCGTCGCCGACGAGCTGCACTTCAGCCGGGCCGCCGACCAGCTTGGCATGGCCCAGCCGCCTCTCAGTCAGGCGGTACGCAGGCTGGAGAAGGACCTCGGCGCCGACCTGTTCGACCGCACGCACCGCCAGGTCCGACTGACCGCTGCCGGCATGGTGTTGCTGGACGAGGCGCGTGAACTCCTCGCCCGTGAGGCGCGGTTGCGGACGCTGGCCCGCCGCGCCGGGGACGGAGCCCTGGGCGCACTGCGCGCGGGAGTGCCGCCCGACACCACGGTCGCGACCCTCTCCTCACTGCTCTCGGCGTGCGCGGAGCAGTCCCCGGGCCTGACCGTCGATCTCCAGGAGATCACCACCGAGGAGCAGCTGCGGCTGCTCGCCTCCGGTGGACTCGACGTCGGCCTTGTGCACCAGCCCGTGGACACCACCGAACTCCTCCTCGGCCCGGAAGTGCGCGCCGAGCTCGGTGTCGTCCTGCCCCGCACCTCTCCACTGGCCCGGCTCCCCGAGATCGCCCTCGGCGACCTGTCCGGCCACGACCTGGTGCTCTTCCCCCGTGCCCAGGCCTCCGGCTGGTACGAACGGATCCTCGACACCTGCCGCGCCGAAGGCTTCGTGCCCGGTCGTCTACGGCACGCTTCCAACCCCGAGTTCCTGCTGGCCCTCGTGCACGCCGGCCACGGCGTCGCCTTCGACCAGGGTCCGGTGGCCCGCAAGGAACCGCGCGTCGTGTGGCGGCCGTTGGCCGGCCGCCCCCTGGTCCGGCGGACGACCGGGGCCTGGCCTGCCGGCCGGTCCGCCCACCCGGCGGCTCCCCACTTCGCCGAACTCGCGGCCGGTGTACTCGCCCGCGACCGTACGGCTGCCCTGCACCGCGACGAACGCTCCGGTCCACCGGACGGGCCGCCCCGCCCATGGTCGGTGGTCTACGAGGAGTCGGGCTGATGTCGAGGAATCCGGCCGAAGAGTCGGGGTGATGCCGAGGAATCCGGCCGAAGAGACGGCTGATGCCAAGGAATCCGACCGAAGAGTCGGGCTGACGCCGAGGAATCCGGCCGTTCAGAAGGCCACCGCGCGTTGGGCAGCCAGCCGGACCGGTGCGTTCGGCGCTCCGTAGCCGCGGTATCCCCCGTCGCGCTGGACGAGTTCGAAGAAGACGCGGCCGACGGTGCGCGTGTAGCAGTGGCGCAGGGTGCCGTATGCGTCGCGGTCGTAGAGGATGCCCAGCTTCCGGTAGACCGACCACTCCTCCTCGGGCAGTCCGTAGCGGGCGGCCAAGTCCTCGTAGTAGTTCGCGGGGATCGGCAGCAGATGTCCGCCGGCCTCGCAGAAGCGGCGAGCGGTGGTGACCAGGTCGTCGCAGGCCAGGGCGATGTGCTGGGGGCGGCCGAGGTCGTCGCCGGGCCCGGGGCCCACACCGAGGGCGATGCGGACGCTGCCGTCGGCCGTACTCACGGCGCGGCTGCGGAACAGGCCGTAGGGGTCGGCGACGTCGACACTGTCCTGGGCGTCGAGACCGAGCACGCCGCGGTGGAAGAGGGTGGCCTCGTCGAACTGGTGCCAGGGCTGGGTGAGTGCCAGATGGTCGATGTGGTGGATGCCGTGTCCGTCGGCTTCCTGGCCGGAGGGATCGAATTCCTGGCCGGTGGGCTCGAAGTCCTCGGTCCAGCTGGGGAGTTCGGGGCGGCGGGTGGCGCAGAAGAAGAGTGCGGTGCCGTCGGGCGCCGCGACCGAGGACAGCGGGACATCGCCGGGCGTGCGTCGGCGCGGCAGCACGGGCGCGAGCAGCGCCTCGGCGCGTTGTGCCGCGGCGGCCGGGTCTGGGGACTCCAGGCCCAGCGCGGCGAGTACGGTCCCGTCGCGGCGGGCGGCGGGCCCCGTGTTGACGAGGATGCGGGCCTCGCCCTGCTCCCACAGGTCCACGGGTTTGCCGTGGTGGCGACCGGTGCGGATGAAGCCGAGGGCGGTGAGGAGTTCTGCGGTCGGTTCGACGTCGGTGGTGACGAGTTCGGCGAAGGCGACGCCTGTGGGAACGACGGGGGCCGGTGATGCGTGCACGCCGGTGGATTCCTGCAGCACAAGCAGGGAGCGCAACGCGTCCACGGCGGTGGTCGCGGCATCCGCCTGCCGGAAGACGTCGTTGAAGATCTCCAGGGAGAGCGGCCCGTCGTAGCCGGCGCGGATGACATGCCCGAGGAAGCCGGCGACGTCGAGGCCGCCCTGGCCGGGGAAGCAGCGGTAGTGGCGGCTCCACTGCAGTACGTCCATGGCGAGTTGGGGAGCGTCGGCCAGTTGCAGGAAGTAGATCTTCTCGCCCGGGATGTCCTCGATGGCCTTGGGGTCGCTGCCGCGGGCGAGGATGTGGAAGCTGTCCAGGCAGAGCCCGAGAGCCGGGTGGTCCGCGGCTTCGACGATCCGCCAGGCGTGGTCGTAGGTGTTCACGTGGCGCCCCCAGGCGAGCGCCTCGTACGCCACACGGATGTCGTACTCCGAGGCGAGGTCGGCCAGTTGACGCAGCTGAGCGGCGGCGAGGGCGTCGTCGTCGACGGCGTTCGGCGAGACGCTGGAGCAGACGAGGACGGTGTCCGTTCCGAGCCTGCGCATGAGCCGGAACTTGTGCTCGGCGCGGCGCAGGTTACGGGCGAACTCCTCGTCGGGCACGGCCTCGATGTCGCGCATCGGCTGGTAGAGATCGATGGTCAGGCCCAGATCCGCGCAGCGGGTGCGGATCTCCTCCGGGGTGAGCGGGCTGGTGAGCAGGTCGTTCTCGAAGATCTCCACACCGTCGAAGCCGGCGCGGGCCGCGGCGGTGAGCTTCTCGGTGAGGGGACCGCTCAGCGAAACAGTGGCGATGGATGTGCGCACGGCAGGCTCCTTCGGGGTGTACGAGGCGGTGGTGGCAGCCGTTCCGCTCGCCGGCTACGCGCCGTACGCGGTGCGCATGGCCGTCTCCTGGTCGGTGATCTCGGTGAAGTGCGCGAGCATCCGGTCGGCGTCGGGCTCGCGCCCGGTGAAGATCCGGAACGCGTCGACGGCCTGGAAGACGACCATGCCGCCGCCGTGCAGGACCGCACAGCCGCGCGCCCGCGCGGCGCGGATCAGCGCGGTCTCCAGCGGTCGGTAGACGATGTCCGCGACCCACAGTCCGGGGTGCAACAGCTCTTCGGGCAGCGGCAGTCCAGGGTGTGCGGCCATGCCGGTGGGCGTAGCGTGCACGAGCCCGTCGGCCTCAGTGACGTGGGCTGTGAGT
Source organism: Streptomyces mesophilus (assembly GCF_040300965.1). Taxonomy (GTDB): domain Bacteria; phylum Actinomycetota; class Actinomycetes; order Streptomycetales; family Streptomycetaceae; genus Streptomyces; species Streptomyces mesophilus_A. The sequence goes on from NZ_JBEPEW010000143.1 coordinate 8,045, forward strand.
GTGTCCGCCGGCGCGAAATGCGCACGCTCCTCGCCGAAGTGCAGGTCGAGGGAGGCCGCGAGCGCGGCGGCCCGCTCCGGTACGGCGTCCACCACAGTGAGCCGGCCCGTGCCGAGGGTGAGCAGCGCGTGGGCGACCGCGGCGCCCGCTCCCCCGGCTCCGAGCAGCACGACGCGTTCCATGGCCCGATCGGGCAGGCCGCGCGTGAAAGCGGCGGCGAACCCGGTGACATCCGTGTTGTGTCCGATGGCCCGCCCGTCTTCGAAGACGACGGTGTTCACCGCGCCGAGTTCGGCTGCCTGCGGGGACAACGCGTCGAGGTGCGCGATGACGTGCTGCTTGCACGGGTGGGTGATGTTCAGCCCGTCGAAGCCGAGGTCGCGCGCGGCCCGCACGAGGTCCCCCACTGCGGTGGCCGGCCGCTCGAGTACGTCGATGTCGATCAGCCGGTAGAGGTAGCGCAGGCCGAGATGGTCGGCTTCCCTCTCATGCAGGGCAGGGCTGAGCGACGGGCCGACTCCGGCGCCTATCAGGCCGATCAGATATGTCTGCCGGGGCACGGGCGCCCTCCACGACTAGCTAATGTACGAAACAGTTCGTTAGTAATAGCAAGGACGGACCGCTCAGGGAAGAGGCCTGACGGACCCGGCCCACCTCTGCCCGGCTCCTGCACTCACCGGAAGCCAGGCACGCCCAAGCCGCATGGAGGATTGCGATGACGACCACCGAGGAGCCTTCGGCCCGGCGCGGGACCCGCATCCGTGACGCGGCCCGTACGAAGGCCGAGATCCTCGCGGTCGCCACGGAGGAGTTCGCCCGCGCCGGCTACACCGGAGCGCGGGTGGACGAGATCGCCGCACGCACCCGCACCACGAAGCGGATGATCTACTACTACTTCGGCGGCAAGGAGCAGCTGTTCACCGATGTCCTCGAGCACTCGTACGCGGAGATCCGGAGCAAGGAGCAGGATCTCGACGTCGAGCACCTCGACCCCGTCGCCGCGATCCGCCGCCTCGCCGAGCTGACCTTCGACCACCATGAGGCGCATCCGGACTTCATCCGCCTCGTCAGCATCGAGAACATCCACGAGGCCGAGCACATCGCCGCCTCGGGGACCCTGGGCTCCCTCAGCTCCCCGGCCATCGACGTGCTCCACCGGATCCTGGACGCGGGCCGCGCACAGGGCGCGTTCTCGGCGGGCGTGGACGCGGTCGACCTGCACGCGATGATCAGCTCGTTCTGCTTCTTCCGTGTGTCCAACCGCCACACGTTCGGAGCGCTGTTCGGCCGCGACCTGACCGCGGCCACGGAGCGCGAGCGCTACCGCAGGATGCTCGGCGACATGGTGATCGCCTACCTGACGGCGCCACACCACGCCGATCACTGACCGGCCGCCGCTCACCGCCGACGGCCGCAACGAACAACCCGCGCACACCCCTTGACACCCGCAAGCCACGGACCCCAACATCCGTAACCACTCACTATTAACCATCTGGTGAGTTAATTCGCCTGGACCGGTGCCGCGCTTCCCGCTCGCCCGGCACCCGGCGACCTCCTCCCCGCCACTCCGCCCGCCCGGAGTTCCCCAAGGAGTCCGCGTTGACCGACGTCGTCCCCGCTCCGTCCTCCGACGCCCCGCCCCCGCAGGGCCAGCCGCGCAAGGCCGCACTCGCCGCCTGGATCGGCAGCGCCCTCGAGTACTACGACTTCTTCATCTACGGCAGCGCCGCCGCCCTCGTCTTCCCGCACGTGTTCTTCGACGAGTCGGACCCGGCCACCGCCACCCTGCTGTCCCTGGCGACCTTCGGCGTCGCCTACGCGGCCCGCCCGATAGGCGCACTCTTCCTCGGCCACTTCGGCGACCGCCTCGGACGCCGGAAGATCATGGTCTTCACTCTGGTCCTGATGGGACTCGCGACCTTCGCCATCGGCTGTCTGCCCACCCGCGACCAGGTCGGCACTCTCGCCCCCGTCCTCCTTGTGCTCTGCCGCGTACTCCAGGGAATCTCGGCCGCCGGCGAGCAGGCGAGCGCCGGCTCCATGTCACTGGAACACTCGCCGCCCGACCGCCGCGCCTACTTCACGAGCTTCACCCTCAGCGGCACCCAGGCCGGTCAACTACTCGCCACACTCGCCTTCCTGGCGGTCGCCGCGCTGCCCGAGGACCAGTTGCTGTCGTGGGGCTGGCGCGTCCCGTTCTGGCTGAGCGCGGTGGTCGCCGTCGTCGGCTACATCATCCGCCGCACCCTGCACGAGACCCCGGAGTTCTCCCGTCAGGCCGCCACCTCCGAAGGACCCGCCAAGCTCCCGCTCGCGGTCCTGCTGCGCGAGCACTGGGCCGATGTCCTGCGCGTGATCGCCTGCGCGCTGGTCGCCTCGGTCAGCACGATCTTCACCGTCTGGGCCCTGTCCTACGCGACGAGCGACGCAGTCGGCATGAACCGCTCGGCCATGCTCTGGGTGAGCGCGCTCGCCAACGTCGTCGCCCTCGCCGCGATCCCGCTGTGGGCCCGCCTCGCCGACCGGGTCGGGCGCCGGCCCGTCTTCCTGGTGGGCGCGGTCGGCAGCCCGCTGCTGATGTTCGGCTACCTGTGGGCGATCTCGACGGGGTCGTACCCGCTCTCGTTCCTCCTCGGGATCCTCGCCTTCGGCGTCGTCTACAGCGCGGCCAACGGGGTGTGGCCCTCCTTCTACGGGGAGATGTTCCCCACCCGCGTACGCCTGTCGGGGATGGCGATCGGTACGCAGATCGGCTTCGCGGTCGCCGGGTTCGCGGTGACGTTCGCGGCGCAGATCGCGGGGCCGGACGGGGACAACTGGTTCGCGGTGGCCTTGTTCACCGCGGCCCTGTGCCTGCCGCCTGCCGTGGGCGCGCTCACCGCCCGCGAGACCCGCGCCGTCCCCACCGAACTGCTCGGTGAGCCGGCTCCCGCCGCCTCGGCCAAGGATCGCGTCAGCGTCGCCTGAGCCGCGTAGGTCATACGGGGATGCGCCCGGCCGTCCTGTCGGGCGCATCCCCCGCGGCCACGCCACCGGGCACGACCGCATGGGGTCAGGACCTGAGCCGGATCTCGTCGCCCCTCCGGCGGAACCCCGACGCGCTGTAGTAGCGCGCGACCGTGCCGTCGGAGCGGGATTCGTGGCGGTAGTGCCGGAGGAAGCCCCACAGCAGAGGTGTCTCCTCCGGCATCGTGTTGTGCGAGCGGTAATTGTTCTTCGTGAGCCTGAGGAGAGGTGCCTCCGTGCCAGGGTCGTGCCAGGTCCACGTCTGGTAGCGGTCCTGCCAGCCGCTCAGCGCACCGTCGACGGTGTCGACATCAGCCAGGGTCAGGCCGTTCACGTCGAGGTGGTAACGCGCCCACGTGTCCAGCCTGTTGTCGATGCCGTCCCACAGACCGCCCTCGAGGAACGCGAGGTCGCCGAAGCCGTAGATCTGGTAGGTGGGAATGGGCCGGTTACGGGCGGGGTGGGCGACCCCGTCGAGGCTCACCGTGCCCGTGGCGTCGGGTGCCACGGTGAACGACGTGGAGGCGACCGCGGCGAAGTGCTCGGGGAAGGCGATGGCGAAGGTCTGGGTCACGCCGCTGCCGGCCGACTGGCCGGTGGAGTAGAACCGGCTGGGATCGACGGGGTACTCGCGAAGCATCACTTCGCGCAGCTGCCGGAAGAAGGTGAGGGAGTCGCGGTGGCTCACCGAGACCGAGGTGGCGCTGTACTGCTCGCACACGGTGACGACGACGCAGCCTTCGCGCTCGGCGACCTCCCACCACCCGGCCGCGTCCATGAAGACCTTGTCGGTCTGGCTGTTGCCGGGCCAGACGAAGACCACGGGTGCCTTTCCGCGCCAGATCCTGTGGGCGGTGCGGGGCACGTGGACGAGGTACTCCCTTGCCTGTCCCTCGACCGTCATCGTGCGGACCTCGACTCCGAGCCGCCGGTAGTCGGCGCGCTCGTTGAGCTGGTTGCCGTACGCGAAGAAGTTCTCGTAACGGGTGTAGCGGGTGAGGAAGGCGACGATCCGGTCGGTCGTACGGGGTGCGAGGGGATCGGTCGGCCGCCGCTCGACCGCGACTTGGGAGATCGGTCCCGCGTGCGAGGTCATCCACCGGCCGGAGCCGTGCCGCTGCCGGTACACCGTGCCGAACGCCCCGTCCCGCTCACCGCGTTGGAGGGTGTCGTTCGCGCGCTTCCAGTAGGACAGGCTCGCCCCGGCGGTGGTCGCGTCGGGGCCGATGTACCAGGTCGGCAGGACGGTCTCGTCGTGGCGGATGAGGCGGAAGCCTTCGGGGAAGACCACGGTGGTGTAGGAGGGGGCGGTCCGGCCGTCGAACTCGACGCCGGCGTAGGCGTTCAGGTAGGTCTCGCTCAGCCCGCGGGAGTTCAGGTGCACCTGGGCGATGACCCGGAGCGGGTGGGCGACCGCCCAGGCTTCGAGAGGGGCTGCGCCGGAGCCGTATCCCACGAGGTAGTGCTCGCCGAAGACGGAGAAGTAGCGGTTGGACTCGAAGAAGCCCATCGCCGCTTCGACATAGGCGAGTTCGGACTCGGCGTCCGTCCAGCCACCCTCGCCCGGTTCGAGGACGAACAGGCCCTCCTCGCGCTCGTCGGCGGTGTCGCGCCAGCCCGACCGCCGCAGGAACTCCGCGGTGTCCACGCCGTCGGGAGCGGCGATCACCGTGAAGTAGGAGCGGATCGGCGTCTCGGGTGAGAGGTAGACCTTGGCGGTCCGTCTCGTGCCCCCGATGGTGAAGGACTTCTCCCAGTACCCGGTCATCTCCCGCGGCAGTTTGTTGGCACGGGTGTAGTCGTACGAGGGGAAGGCGCGGCCGTCCAGCGGCTGTGCCGTCCCCAGAGGCGGGGCCGGTCGCGCGCCGGGGCGGTCGGCCGAGGTGGCCGTGGCGGCGGGCGCTCCCGTCGCCACGGCGGCGGTGAGGGCGGACACTGCGGCCCCGCGCAGGAGCCGGCGCCTGTCGATGCTGGTCATGAAAGTGGCCTCCTTGCTCGGTCGTTCCGGGCATGCGCGCGAGACAGGGCGGCGGGCGGGACCGGGCGGCGGTTCAGGCGGCCCGGCAGAACGGCTTCCTGCCCATGGCACTCTCCATCCCGCCGAGGATGAGCTTCCGGAACTCCTCGGCGCCGAGGAAACTTCCGTCGGTGGAGAAGGACTTGGCGTCATGGCCGAGGGTCGTCAGCCAGGCGCGCCCACCGTCGTAGTACTGGCACCAGGCCACCGGGTGGGACCTGCCGTGACCGGGGTGTCCCTGGCTGCCGGTGACGCCCCTGGGCAGGGTGGACTCGTCGACGGTGGCCAGGACGCGGACCCTGGAAGGGGCGGGCACGAGGTTGTACCACTCGTCGGTGAACTCCCAGCGGGCCGGAAGGTCCTCGGTGGAGGCGTCGTGGCGGTGTTCGGTGACCACGGTGCCGGGCTGGTTGGCGCTGTGGTCGTAGAAGTTGGCGCCGCCGAGCAGGCCTTCGTACCAGGGCCAGTTGTACTCGGTGCCGAACGCGTTGTGGATGCCGACGAAGCCGCCGCCGCCCCGGACGTACTGGCGTAGTGAGGTCTGTGCGGCGTCGTCGAGGGTGTCGCGGCTGGTGGAGAAGAAGATCACCGCGTTGTACCGGAACAGGCGGGACGGCGTGGCGAGTTGGGTGACGTCCTCGGTCCAGTCGACGGTGAAGCCGTTGGCCCTGCCCATCTCCACGACGGACTTCTGTACGACGTTGGTGTCGGCTAGTGCGGGGTTGAGGCCGCTGCCGAGCGCCGGTCCGAGGTTGGCGTGACGGGGGCCTGCGGTACGGGTGTAGAGCAGGACGCGGTAGCCGTCGGTGGCCGGGTCGAAGTTGCCCCAGTCGTGGTAGCAGCGAGGGTTGGTGCCGCGGCAGACGCCGTAGTCGGGGTCGCCGAGTTCCTGGGCGCCGGCGGGCCTGCCCTCCCGCTGAGCCGTGGCCGGGTGGCTTCCGGTGAGCAGTGCTGCCAGGACCGTCAGGGCGACGGCGACGGCAGCCGCGACGGCGGTGAGGGTGGTGCGGGGTCTGCTGATGACCACGGTCTTTCCTCTCACTTGGCTCTCACTTGGCTCTCACTTGACGACGATCTTGCCGGTGGACTGAGGGAAGGCCGGGTCGTTGTAGAAGTACTCGCCGGCCTTCGTGAAGGTGTACGTGGCCGACTGGCCCGGCATCAGCAGGCCGGTATCGAACTCGGCGTCGAAGAACGCCACGGCGCCGTGGGCCAGTTGATTGCCGGCGGGGTTGGAGAAGGTGACCGTGGTGCCGACCGGGATGGCGATGTGCTGGGGCGCCATGGCGTTCTGGGCGACGGTGTTCTCGGTCGTGCCCGGCGCTCCGGTCTGGGTGCTCCAGACCCGGCCGAGCGTGACGGTGTTCTTCGCGGTCTCGCCGGTGACGGCGGCCGCGCGGATCTGGTTGCGGCGCGAGGGCGGTGTAGGCGCCGGGGCCTGTTCGACCTTGCCGCCGAGCTTGAACGCCCACAGGTGGTCGCCGCGCGGGATGTCGGGGAACGGCAGCCCGTTACCGCCGGCAAGCACTGCGATGTACTGCTCGCCGTCGATCTCGTAACTGACCGGGATGGTGTTGACGCCGGCGCCGCACTGCCAGGACCACAGGGTGCGCCCGCTCGCGTCGTCCATCGCCTCCAGGACGCCGTCGGGGCGGCCCTGCACGATCAGCCGGCCGGCGGTGGAAAGGATGCCGTTGCCATGCGCGAGGGACCAGTCGCCCTCCTTGCGCCAGGCGACGGTGTTGGTACGCGGATCCACGGCGACCAGGCCGCCGCCGAACAACTCCCCCAGCGGGCGGGCGGTGTTGACGCGGCCGCCGCGGGTGTTGGAGTACGAGGAGTTGACCAGGCCGTAGCCGACGTACACGTAACCGGTCTTGTGGCTGAAGGTGGGAAAGCCCCAGTCCGCGCCGCCGCCCGCGCCAGGGAAGAGAATGGTGGCCCGGTCCCAGAACACGTCGTACAGGCCGCCGGCCGGGTAGAACGGCACGGGCTTCGTCGTCTTGTCGAAGCGCGGGTACGGCTCGACGAAGGGTTCGCCGCCGGGGAACGGCTGGGTGGGCGAGGTCTTCTGCAGGGCATGCTGGGGGACCTTGCGTTCCTCCATGCCGTGGACCGGTTCTCCGGTACGGCGGTCGAGGATGTAGAAGTAGCAGGTCTTGGAGCCGTAGACGACGACCTTGCGCTTCCGGCCGTCGATGAGCAGGTCGGCGAGCACCGGGGCCATGACGTTGTCGGCGTCCCAGATGTCGTGGTGCACGGACTGGAAGTGCCAGCGCCGTTTGCCGGTCTTGGCGTCGATGGCGACGATCGAGTTGGCGAAGAGGTTGTCGCCGCCGCGGCTCGACCCGTCGGTTCGGGGATACGGGTTGCCGAACGTCCAGTAGACCAGGCCGAGTTCGGGGTCGACCGCAGGATGGATCCAGGGGACGGCGCCGCCCGTCTTCCAGGAGTCGCCCTCCCAGGTGTCGTGGCCGAACTCCCCCGGGCCGGGCGGGCCCCAGAACGTCCACACCACGTCGCCGGTCTTCGCGTCGAGGGCGTAGCCGCGCCCGCGGGCGCCCGCCGTGGAGCCCTCGGTGCCGATGTAGACGAGGCCGTCGTGGTGGACGACCGCGCCGGCCAGGCCGCCGCTGTTGCCGCCGCACTGGCCGCTGTCGTTGTCGCAGCCGTCGTCGCCGCCGTTGTCGGGGATGATCAGCTGTTTCTGCCAGACGACGGCTCCGGTCCGCTGGTCCAGGGCGAAGACGATATTGGCGCCGGAGATCGTGAAGACCTTGCCCTCGGCGACGGCGACACCGCGCATGTTGGTGGTCTCGCTGCCCAGGCCGGTCTTCCACAGCACCTTGCCGGTGCGGCCGTCGACGGCGAAGACGTTCTGCTGGGTGGTCTCCACGTACAGCACGCCGTCCTGCACGACGATCGTGCACTGCTGGTACGCGGAGGTGGAGCCGCCCTCCAGGTTGGTGTGCCAGGCGCCGCCGAGCCGGTCCACGTTCCGCTGGGTGATCCGGGCGAGCGGCGAGTAGTTCTGGTTGCCGTAATCCCCGCCCACCTTGGGCCAGTTGCGGCCTGCGGTGCCCAGGGCGGCCGACTGTCCGGGCACGGGAAGCGCCAGCTTGTCGCCGCCGGGGGCCGCGGCGGCCTGGGTTGCCGTGAGCGCGGGCAGGGCGGTGGCGCTGCCCGCCGCGGTGAGGAGGAAGTTGCGTCTTTCCATCGGTCGATTCCCTCGGGTCGATGACGAGGAGTGGTACGGGATCGCTCGCGAGGTGGCGGAGGTACGAAAGCGCGGGATGAAGAACACCGGCTTGGTCCGCTAGGTGGTTTGCGAGTTCCGTGCGATGGTTTCGCGTGACCCAGGGTCACGTTAGAGACGGGTCGGGCCGGGTGACAAGAGGTGCGGCCGTGGCATTTCGCCGGAGTCGCCGACCGAAGGGTCAGGAACCGTCGGCCTGGTCCGCCAGGTGGACCGGGATCATGGACGGCGGCATGGGGCTCTTGTTGCGGCGCCCCTGACCGGTCTCCTCCCAGGCGTGGGCGAGGATGCCGACGCTGCGGCTGAGCACGAACAGACCGCGGGCGAGGGGCGCGGCGAAGCCCAGTTCGGCGTAGATGACCGCGGTCGCACCGTCGATGTTCATGGGCACGGGCTTCTTCCCCGTACGGCCCTGGTTGAGGTACCTCTCCACGGCGCGGGCCGCCCGCAGATGGGCCCCGCGGACGAGGCCGTCGGATACGGCTCGGTCGACGAGGGCGAGCAGCGGATCGCGGCGGGGGTCGTGCGGGTGGAAGCGGTGGCCGAAGCCGGGCAGGTAGCGGGACCGGGCCCGCCAGGCGCGCACGATGCGCTCGACCGTTTCCTCGAACTCCGCTTCCGCCTCGCCCTGTTCGGCGATCTCGGTAGCGCCCTGTTCGGCGATCTCGGTGAGCAGCTCGACGCACTGCTGGCCGGCTCCGCCGTGTACGTCACCGAGCATGTTCACACCGGTGGCCACGGCGCTGTTGAGGCCGATGCCACAGGTCGCGGCCATCCGCGCGGCGGCGATGGAAGGGGCCTGCGGCCCGTGGTCGACGCCGGCCACGAGGGCCGCCTCGAGCAGTCGTGCCTGGCCCGGTTCGGGCAGTCGGCCGCGCAGGAGCAGCCAGATGACCTCGACGAACGACGTGCGCCCGATGAGGTCCTGTACGGGATGTCCGCGCAGTTCGATGATGCCTGGCTCGATGCGGCTGACGCCGGTGGCCCACCATTGGGCGACGAGGCCGTCCTGCGGACCCAGATCGCTTGAGGATGGTGCGCCGGGTCCGGTGGTCATGAGCCCAGGGCCGGTACGGCCCGCTGCGGACGTACCCGCCAGCGGGAGATCAGGTCGGCGCGGTCCTCACCGTGCTGGTCGAGCAACGGGGGCGGGGCATGGGGCCGCAGCGGCTCGCCGTCGACCAGGACGCCGTTGCCGCTCGCCCGCAGGGAGCGGCCGGATCCGTCCGGGTAGGGCAGATCGGTGAAGAAGCCGCGGTGGTCGAGCTGCGGCAGCTCCACCGCTTCGGGAACGCTCAGGACGCGGGCCGCGGGAACACCGGCCACCGAGAGCATCTCCTCCCATTCGGAAGCGGTCTTCTGCCGCAGCGCCACCGAGAGTTCGGCGTTGAGTGCGGCCCGGTTGTGCTTGCGCGCCTCGCGTTCGGCGAACCTCGGGTCATCCACCAGGCCGGGCAGCCCCAACAGGCGGCACAAGGTGTGGAATTGCTCCTGCCGGTTCGCCGCGATGTTCAGCCCGCCGTCGGCGGTCTCGAACGTGCCCGACGGGGCCGCGGTCGCGTTCTGGTCGCCCATCGGCTCCGGATCCACCCCGCTGACCAGGTAGTTCGACACGGCCCAGCCCATCGCGGACAGCGAGACCTCCAGCATGGACACATCCAGGCGTGCCCCGTGGCCGGTGCGTTCCCGACCAAGCAGGGCCGCGCTGATGGCGAGCGCCGCACCGAGCCCGCCGAGCGAGTCGCAGACGGGAAACCCGACCCGCAACGGCGCGGTGTCGGCGGTCCCGGTGATGCTCATCATCCCCGACAGGCCCTGGATGATCTGGTCGTACGCGGGGGCCGTGCTCATCGGTCCGGTCTGCCCGAATCCGGTGACGGCGCAGTTGACCAGCCGCGGGTTGAGCGTGCGCAACCGGTCGGGGCCGTATCCGAGGCGTTCCATGACGCCCGCGCGGAAGTTCTCCAGGAGGACGTCGGCGCCGCGTACGAGCTCTTCGAAGTCGGCCCGGTCATCCGGGTCCTTGAGGTCGAGTACCAGGGACTTCTTCCCGGAATTCTGCGCGAGGAAGGAGGCCCCGATGCCCTGCCGGTTCAAGTCGGGGTCGGGGCCGAGGGTGCGGGCGAGGTCGCCCTTGCCCGGCTGTTCGATCTTGAGGACCTCGGCCCCCAGCAGCATCAGGTGGTAGCTGCAGTACGGGCCTGCGAGGACGTTGGTGAGGTCGAGTACGCGGATTCCTGAGAGCGGTCGTTCGGGCATACGCCGGCTCCTTGAACGGGGATGGGGGAAACGATCACTTCATCGGGTCGAGGGGGTGGTCGAAGCCCTGCTCGGACATCCGCCGGGCGGCGACGGTGAGCGCCTCGGCGAACCGCTCGACCACCGCCTCCGGGAAGCGGTGACTGGGACCGCTGAGCGAAAGCGAGGCGACCACGGCGCCGCTGCGGCCGAGCACCGGCACGGCCACCGCGGTCAGGCCTTCGTCGCGTTCGCCGCGGCTGACCGCATGGCCGCGCTCGGCCGCGAGATCCGCCCAGACGCGCAGCTGGCGCGCATGGCCCTCGCCGTGCGGGGAGGCGACGGCGATCCGGTGGAGCAGGTCGTCGGCGGCATCCCTGAGCAGGATCTTCGCGGACGCACCTGCCCACAGCGGCAGTTCGTCGCCGACCCGCACCACATGACGCAGCGGCTGCGGGCTCTCCTGCTGGGCCACACAGACGCGGTGCAGCCCGCGCAGCATGAACAGGTTGACGGTCTCGCGCTGCTCCTCGGCCAGTTCGCGCAGCACCTTGCGCGCCTCGCCCGGGAGCTCCCAGCTGGAGTGGGCGAGATGCGCCCAGCGCCACAGGCCGGGGCCCGCCGTGTAACCGGCCGGAGTGATCCACAGCAGCCCGCACTGTTCCAGCGTCTGCACGAGGCGGACCACGGTCGTCTTGGCCAGTCCGGTCGCCTCGACGATCTCGCGGAGCGACACCGTCGGCCGGTCCTCGGTCAGCAGCCCCAGGATGTCCAGCGCCCTGCGCACACTGCGTACCCCGGTCGCCTCGTCCGTCCGCTCGTTCCCGGTCTCGTCCACCTGGCTACTCCCTCGGCATCGGCGATGGTGCGCCAACTTCCCTGAACTTTCCTCTTGCCACAGGGAGTTGGCGCCCGTACGTTACCGGCCGAACCACAGAGCAGTCCACCAGTACCACTCAGCGGTTTTCTGGGAGATCACATGCTCGAATCGCTCCTCAAGGCAGGCCGGGAGTCCACGGTCGCCGAGGCGCCACCGTATGTCGCCGGCCGCTGGGGCGGCGACGGTGGCGTTCTCACCCGTACCGGCCCCTATGTCCGCCGCGCGGTCAGCAGGACCACCACCGCGACCGGCGAGGACATCGACCGCGCGCTCGCCTACGCCCGCACCTCCGCTCGTACGGTGGCTTCGCTCTCTCCCGCGGCACGCGCCGCGATCCTCGACCGCGCCGCACACACCGCCTCGGTGCACCGGGAGGATCTGGCCCGGCTGCTCGCCCAGGAGCTGGGCAAGCCGGTGAAGGACGGGCGGGGCGAGATCGACCGCGTGGCGGACACGCTATCCGTGTGCGCGGCCGAGGCGCGGCAGATCGGCGGCGAGATGCTGCCCGTGGCGGGCTGGCAGCGCGGGGTCGGCAACACCGCACTCACCTACCGCGCACCCGCCGGGACCACCCTCGCCATCACCCCGTTCAACGCCCCGGCGAACCTCCTGGCCCACAAGCTCGGCGCGTCCTTCGCCGCGGGCAACACCACCTTGGTCAAGGCTCCCCCGCAGGCCCCGGCCTCCACCGCCGCGATCGTCGCACTCCTTCTGGAGGCCGGACTCCCGCCCCAGGCAGTGCAGTTGCTGCACGGAGGCGGAGAGGTCGGCGCGCTGCTGTGCGCCGCCGACGAGGTCAGCGTCATCAGCTTCACGGGCAGCGCGGCCACCGGGGACGCGGTCGCCCGGGCCGCCGGCGCCAAGCGCCTGGTGCTCGAGCTCGGCGGCAACGCGGCCACCGTCGTCTGCGAGGACGCCGACCTGGAACAGGCCGCCCGGGAGTGCGCCCGCACCGGGTTCAGCAACTCGGGCCAGAGTTGTATCTCCGTCCAGCGGATCTACGTGCACCGCTCGCGCTATGAGGGCTTCCTGGACCATCTGGTCCACGCAGTGGACCAACTCGTCGTCGGTGACCCGCTCGACGAGCACACCGACGTCGGCTCCATGGTCGACGACGAGGCCGCCGAGCGCGTGGTGCGCTGGTCCGCCGAGGCGGCGGGCGTTGCAGGTCTCGATGACGGCGTCGAACTCGTCGTAGGGAAGGACCGCCACCAGCGCGCCGAAGACCTCGTGCACCACGACCGAGG
>NZ_JBEPEW010000144.1:0-20646 GCF_040300965.1 Streptomyces mesophilus
CCCGGGGATCCGCCGACGGGCAACGGGCCGGCAGGGAACGGGCGGGCCGGGACTTCGCCGGCGGGGCAGACGCCGAGCCGCGGTCGCCGCCGTGGCCGCACTTCTGGCCGGGGTCCTCGCGGCTCCCCAGGCCGTGGCGGGCGGCGGCGCGTCACCGGCCGGCGTGCCCGACCACGGTTCCAGCGACGTCCTGCCGAGCCTGCGCCGCGACCTCGTCGCGCACTACGACTTCTCGCACCCCGCCCAGGGCGACCCCACCGTCGAACGCGACCGAGGCCGCTCCGGCACCGGCATCAGACTCATCAACGGCGGCGACCGGATGCGGGTGCAGGACCAGGCGCACCGCCACAGCGGCAGCGCCCTCCAGGTCCAGCAGATCAACCCGGCCACGGCCGGCAACGACGACTGGAAGGCCGGGATCTACGACGAACGGGCCGTCGAGTCGCTGCGCGCCTTCAACGGGGCACGCGCCGCCACCGTGATGGGCTGGGTCAAGATGACCGGCGAGAACCCGAGCCCCAACTCGAACACCGCCGACCCCGGCGACCGGTACAACGCGATCGGCCTCGCCGGAGTCCTGTCCGGCGACTCCAACGGCCACGACGTGCGGGCCCTGCTCGAACTCATCCAGGTGAACGGGGAGTTGAAGCTCGTGGCCCTCGGCCGCCGTATCGACGGCGGCGCCTCCCAGACCTTCGCCGCCGAGGCCGACTGGCAGACCCTGCTGCCGCGCGAGGAATGGGTCTTCCTCGCCGCCACCTTCGACTACGACACCGGCGAGATGGCCCTCTACCGCAACGGCCGCCCCCTGCCCGGCTTCTACACCCGCACCGACGACCCCTGGGCGCTGGCGGGCGACCCGGAACCGGACCTGACCACGGCCGGCGACCCCCGGGGCATCAAGATCGGCGGCAGCTTCCCCCAGAACACCCGCGAGAACAACCCGTGCAACTGCCGCATGGACAGCCTGATGTTCCTCGACCGCGCGGCCTCACCCCGGGAGATCCTCGGCCAGTACCGCCGGGTGACGTAGTGAAAGAGGGACCATTTGTTCAGCGACATGCCCGGAATGGGCATTGTGCGCCGAACAAATGGTCCCCCTGTCGTGGTGTGCCGGGTGCTTCAGGAGCGGCGGCGTCTGGTCGCGGCCACCCGTTGGGGGTCGATCACCGGGTGGGCCCACTGTTCGGCAAGGGCCAGTGACTCCGCGCGGCCGTCCACCACGTGGGCGTGGGCGAGGGCCGCGGCGCGATCGCCGTCCCCGGCCGCGATCGCCTCGTACATCTCCTCGTGCTCCGCGCACTGCTGCGCCGGATCGCGCTGCGCGGTCAGCCGGAAGAGCCAGTGCGTGCGCGCCTCGAGCGGCCGCATCATGTTGGTGAGCAGTGGATTGTCCGCCAGTTCCACGATGTCCGTGTGAAAGCCCGCGTTGGCGGCCGCGATGCCGCCCCGGTCCTGCGCGGCGATCGCCGTACGCGCCTGGGTGAGCCGCGCCGCGAGACGCCCGAGCCCCTCCGAGTCGGCGCGCTCGGCCGCGAGCCGGGCGGCCAGGGACTCCAGTGACTCCCGTACGTCGAACAGGTCGCGCACATCCGCCGGAGTGAACGGCGAGACCAGAGCGCCCCGATGCGGCACGAGCACCACAAGGCCGTCCGACTCCAGGCGGCGCAGCGCCTCGCGCAAGGGGATACGGGACACCGCGAGCTCGGCCGCGAGGTCCCGCTCCACCAGGCGGGCGCCCGGCTTGAGTTCGCCGTCGAGGATGCGTCGGCGCAGCGCGTCGTATGCGAGATCGCGCAGCGAACCCCGTGCTGCGCCCGCCTGGCCGGCCACCATCGCCACGATCTTCCTCCACTCGCTCCGGCCCCCACCCTAAGCGGACGGGGTGCCAGGTGCGTACTGCTAACCGGGCGCTAACACGCAGGCAACAAGCGGCTCCCAGACTGAGGGCGCGTAACGGTATACCACTAGCGGGTTCGCGTTGCCCCCGGCAACGGCGCGCGGCCCCTCCCTCTGGAGGCACCACGTGGCACTCACTCACCCCCGGCGGGCCCTCGCCCCCGTCGCGCTCCTGTCCGTCGCGGGACTGCTCACGCTCACCGGCTGCGGCGGCAACTCGTCCGCGCAGGACGGCGCCTCGGGCTCGGGGGCGCTCAAGGTCGGCGTCCTCTTCCCCGGCTCGCTGTCCGACGGCGGCTTCATGGAGTCCGCCTACCGCGGCTATCAGCGGGCCGCGAAGGAGCACAAGGGCAAGGTCGCGTTCAGCAAGGTCGAGCAGGTGCAGGCCGCCGACTACGAGCAGGCCCTCGTACGGTTCGCCACCAACTCCGACCTGGTGATCTCCCTGGGCGGACAGACCGACGCGGCGGTACGGAAGGTCGCGGCCCGTTTCCCGAAGGTCAAGTTCGCCGAGATCGGCGGCCCGGCCGACGGCAAGCCCACCGCCAACCTCGCCCTCTACGACCCGCAGCAGGCCGAGGCCGCGTACCTCTCGGGCGCGGCGGCAGCGCTCCTGTCGAAGAAGAAGACCGTCGGCTTCGTGGGCGGCGCCGAACTGCCCGCGATCGTGAACGCGGCCAAGGAGTTCGAGCGCGGCGCCAAGGCGGTCGAACCGGACGTGAAGGTGCTCACGCCGCAGTACGTCGGTGACTTCAACGACGCCGCCAAGGCCAAGCAGTCCGCACTCGCCGACTACAGCGCCGGCGCCGACGTGCTCGGCCAGATCCTCAACCTCGGCCAGAAAGGCGTCGTCCAGGCGGCATCCGGCAAGGGCGGCACCCTCATCGGCGGGCCCATCCCGGCGGAGTGCGGAACCGCGAAGGCGTACGCCGCCTCCGTGGAGACCGATATCGGCGCCGAGATCGAATACTCCACCGAGCAGCTGGTCAAGGGCAGTTGGAAGGCGGAGGCCGTGCACTTCGGCCTGACCTTCGACACACCGCAGAACAACCTCCACCTCTGCGACACCGCCGACCCCTCCGTCGCCAAGAAGCTCGACGAGGTGAAGGCCGACATCACGTCCGGGAAGGTCAAGACCCGGTGACGGCGGCCCTGGAGATCGGCGGACTGGTCAAGTCGTACGGGAGCATGCGGGCGCTCGACGGCGTGGACCTGGTCGTCGAGGCGGGCACGGTGCACTGCGTCCTCGGCGAGAACGGCGCCGGGAAGTCGACGCTGTGCCACGCGGTCGCGGGATCGCTCACACCCGACGAGGGATCCATGCGTCTGTACGGCGAGCCGTACGCCCCACGGCGACCGGCCGACGCACTGGCGGCGGGCGTGGCGATGGTGCACCAGCACTTCTCGCTCGTCTCGACCCTGACCGTACGGCAGAACCTGCGGCTGCTGCGGCTCCCCGAGTTGCCGGCGCGGATCGAGCGCGTGCGCCGGACGTACGGGCTCGAACTCGAACTCGACGCTGTGGCGGGGAAGTTGCCCGTGGGCGTGCGCCAGCGCGTCGAGATCGTCAAGGCGCTCCTTCGCGACCCGCGCCTCCTTGTGCTCGACGAGCCGACGGGGGTGCTCGGGCCGGCGGAGACGGACGCGCTCCTGGAGACCTGTCGGCGGATCGCGGCGGCCGGGCACGCCGTCGTCCTCGTGACGCACAAGCTCGGTGAGGCGGCACGCGCGGGCGACGCCGCCACCGTGCTGCGCGGCGGACGGGTGGCGGGCGGCGGACCGATGACCGAGCTGTCCGCCGAGCGCCTGGTCCCGCTGATGATCGGGCGGTCGGTCGGTGCGCTGGATGCGACGGTGGCGGGGGCGGTGGGGCTCGGGGGTGCGGGGGGTTCGTCGGGTGGGGACGAGCCTGGTGGTGACGAGCCCGGCGCTGTGGGGCGCGGTGCCGGGGAAGCTGCTGCTGCGGGGCGCGGTGGCCGGGAAGCTGGTCCTGTGGGGCGCGTCTTCGCGGAGTCCGGCGTCGTCGAGGGCGTCCGGCGCTCCGGTGCCGCGCTGCGGCTGAGTGAGGTCACGGTCCGGCGGGCCGACGGCACGTACGCCCTGGACCGGGCGGAGTTGGAGGTCGGGTTCGGCGAGATCGTCGGCGTCGCGGGCGTCGAGGGGAACGGCCAGAGCGAGTTGATGGCCGTGATCGGCGGGGCGCTCGCGCCGGAGCGCGGGCGCGTCGAGCTCGACGGCGAGGACCTGACACGGGCGAATCCCGCGGCCCGAACCCGGGCCGGTCTTGGGGTCGTTCCCGAGGACCGGCATCACGAGGGCTGCGTACCGGAGCTGTCCGTCGCCGAGAATCTGCACCTCGGGCGGCTGGGGGAGTACCGGCGGTTCGGGATGTTCCTGGACCGGGCGGCGCTCGGGCGCGCGACCGGGACCGTACTCGATGAACATGACGTACGGGCGCCGGGTGCCTTCGCCCCGATGGCTTCACTCTCGGGCGGCAACCAGCAGAAGGTCGTCCTGGCAAGGGAGTTGGCGCTCGACCCGCTGGTCTGCCTGGCCGCGTCGCAGCCGACGCGCGGCCTCGACATCGGTGCCGTCGAGGCGGTGCACGGCCGGATCCGGACGGCGGCCTCGAGGGGCGCGGGCGTGCTGGTGGTGTCGGCCGAACTGGACGAACTGCTCGCCCTGTGCGACCGCGTGGTCGTCGCGTACCGGGGCCGGCTGCTGGGGCCGGTGGATCCGCGGGAGGACGGGGCGCGTGAGCGGGTCGGGGGGCTGATGGTGGGGGCCGAGCGGACCGAGGCACCACCGAAGGCCGGACAGACCCCTCCCTCCCGGGGGCCGAGCCCTTCCAAGGCTATCGGCGCCCACTGACAACGCTCGACTGGCAACGCCCGACTGGCACGCCCGCCTGACAGCGCCCGCCTGACAGCGCCCCACTGACAGCGCCCGCCTGACAGCGCCCGACCGACAACGACCGCCTCACAGCGCCCCACTGACAACGACCGCCTGACAACGCCCCACCGCAAAACCGTCCGAGCCGCGACTCCCTCCCAAGGAACCCCATGTCAGCACCCACCGCGACCACCTCGCCGCCGGAGCCGCCCTCCGCGGTCGAGCCGCCACAGGCCGCACCGACGGCCGGCCGGCTGCGCGCCCTCCTGCGTCACCCCCTCGCCGTCGCCCTGCTCGCCGCCCTGTGCGCCACCGGCGTCGGCATGGTCCTGGTCGTCGCGGCCGGTGCGGATCCGGCCACCGCGTGGCAGGCCCTGGACGAGGGCATGTTCGGGTCCTCGTACGCCATCGGCAGCTCGCTGAACTCCGCGGCCGTGCTCGCCCTCATCGCCTCCGGCTTCACGGTCGCGCACCGCGCCGGCCTGGTGAACGTCGGCGGCGAGGGCCAGCTCTGCGCCGGCGGCACGGCCGCCGCGGCGACCGGACTCGCCCTGCCCGCGCAGGTGCCCGGCGCACTGGGTGTGCCGCTGATCCTGCTCGCCGGCTTCCTCGCCGGCGCCGCATGGGCGGGCATCGCCGCCTGGCTGAAGGTGAAGCGCGGCACCAGCGAGGTCATCACCACCCTGCTCCTCAACTTCATCGGCATCGGGATGGTCTCCCTCGCCGTCCACGAGGAAGCGCTGCTGCGCCAGCCCGTGACCTCGTCGGAGACCCTGCCGCAGTCCGCACCCTTGCCTGCCGGGGCCCAACTCCCCCTGATCGGCGACGTGGAGTCACCCGCCACCGCCATCGTCCTCGTCGCCGCGCTCGCGGTCGTGACCACGGGCATCGTGCTCCGGCACACCGCGCTCGGCCTGCGGCTGCGCGCCGTCGGACACTCACCGGCCGCATCGGCCCGGCTCGGACTGCCCGTCGGACGCCTCGAAGGCGGCGGGCTCGCGTTCGCCGGCGGGCTCGCGGGGGTCGCGGGCGCGGCGCTCGTCGCCACCGCCCCGTACGTACTCGCCGAGCACTTCTCCTCCGGATACGGCTTCGCGGGCCTCGTCGTCGGACTGCTCGCCCGCGGCTCGCTCACCGCCGTCGCCGCCGTGTCGCTGCTCTTCGGCTTCCTGACCTCGGGCGGCATCAACCTCCAACTCGCCGCCCAGGTGCCGGCGTCCACCGTTCAGATCGTCCAGAGCCTGCTCGTGCTCTTCATCGCCGCCGCGATGCTGTTCACCACCCGCCGCCCAGGGAGCCGCTGATGAGCGCCGTAGCCGAAGAACTCGCCTCCGGTGGTGTACGGATGGCCCTGCCGCTGCTGCTCGCCTCCAGCGGTGAATTGCTCAGCGAACGCGCGGGAGTTCTCAACCTCTCCGTCGAAGGCATGATGCTCACCGGTGCGTTCGCCGGCGCCGTGGGTGCGCACCAGTCGGGCAGCGCGGCCGTCGGAGTGGTCACCGCGGTCGCCGCCGGTCTGCTGTTCGCCGCGCTCCAGGCGCTGCTCAGCATCACCCTGCGCGCCGACCAGATCGTCACCGGCATCACCGCCAACGCCCTCGCACTCGGCGCCACCACCTACGGCGCACGCCTCGCCTTCGGCGACGGCGCGGGCGCCAAGTCCCTGCCCGGCCTCGACCCGCTGGCCCTTCCGCTGCTCAGCGACCTCCCGATCCTCGGCCCGGCCCTGTTCGAGCAGACCCTTCTCGGCTATCTCGCCTTCGCCGTGGCCATCGCGCTCGCCGTCGGCTTCAGCCGCCGCAGGACCGCAGGACTCGCGATCGACGCGGTGGGCGAGGACGCCCTGTCCGCCGACCGCAGTGGCCTTCCGGTCGCCCTCATCCGGTACGGGACCGTTCTGCTCACCGGCGTCACCGCGGCGCTGGCCGGCGCGCATCTCGCGCTCTCCGAGGTCCATGCCTTCAGCGACAACATCACCGGCGGTATCGGCTATCTCGCCGTGGTCGCGGTCATCGCGGGACGCTGGCGCGCCTGGCCGACGCTGCTCGCCTGCCTGGTCTTCGGACTCGCCCAGTCCCTGCAGTTCGCGGCGCCCGCGCTCGGCCTGCACATCTCGGCCCCGCTCCTGACGACCCTGCCGTACGTCTTCGCCCTCCTCGCGGTCAGCGGCCTGGTCGGCCGCAGCCGCGCCCCATCGGGCCTCACCACCCCGTTCGTCCGCGCCAGTTGAGGCAGCGGCAAAGGGACCAAATGTACGGAACGTATCGCCCTGAAGCGGACATCGCGCAGGACGATCGGTCCCCCGATCACAACTACAGGAGCATCCGCACCCATGACCCTGATTCTCAGCCGGTCAGTGATACGTGAACTTCTCGCCGAAGGTGGGGGCGAAGCCGTCGAGGAGGTCGAGCGGACGGTGGGGCGTGCGCATCGGGATCTGGCGTGTGGGCGGGCCGTGCTGCCCGCGCCGCCCGCGATGCGGCAGCCGGAGGGGGACGGCGCGTACCTCGCGATGGCCGCGGCCTCCGCGCCCGACCGGCTCGCCACGGTCAAACTCCTCGCCGATCTGCCCGCCAACCGCGAGCGCGGACTGCCGGTCCAGCGCTCCGCGGTGCTCGCGGTGGACGCCGAGACCGGCGCCTGTCTGGCGCTGCTCGACGGCGCCGAACTGACCAGGGTCCGTACCGCCGCCGCCACCGCGGTCGCCACCCGGGCCCTGGCCCGCGCCGACGTCCGCACGCTCGGCATTCTCGGTACGGGCCCGCTGGCCCGCGCCCACGTACGGGCGCTGCTGCCCGGGCGCCCGTACGAGCACGTTCTGATCTGGGGCCGCACCCCGGCCAACGCCCAGGCGCTGGCACAGTGGATCACGGCCGAACTCGACGTCCCCGCCAAGGTGTTCGCCGACCCCCGCTCGGTCACGGAGCACGCCGACGTCCTGTGCACCCTCACCCCGTCCCGCGACCCGCTCGTCCACGGCGCCTGGCTGCAGGCGGGCCAGCACATCAACGCGGTCGGCGCCCCGCCACGCCCCGACCACCGCGAACTCGACACGGAAGCGGTGCTGCGCTGCCGCGTAGTCGTCGACGCGTACGAAACGGCTCGCGCGAAATCGGGCGAGGTGCTCATCCCCCTCGCGGAAGGCGCCCTCGGCGAGGACGCCTTCCGCACCGAACTCGGCTCGGTCCTCACCGGCCAGGCCCCGGGCCGCACGACCGAGGAGGAGCTGACGCTCTTCAACTCGGTGGGTGTCGGACTCCAGGACCTGGCGGTGGCGCGGCTGCTGATCGACCGGGCGGGGGAGCGGGGTGTGGGGCTTACCGTCGACCTTGCGGGGTGAGCCGCCCCGGGTCCCGTCAGCTTGCCGAGGCCTCAGCCCGCCAACAGCTTGTCGATCCGCTGCAGTTCCTCCGCCGAGAACTCCAGGTTCTCCGTGGCCGCGACACTGTCCGCGAGCTGCTCCGGGCTGCTCGCGCCCGCGATCGCCGAGGTGACCACGCCGTCGCGCAGCACCCACGCCAAGGCCATCTGCGCGAGCGACTGACCGCGCTCGCGGGCGATGTCGTTGAGCGCCTTGAGCTGCGTGACCGTGTCGTCGGTGATGTTGTCGGCGTTCAGGAACGGGCTGAGACCGGCCGCGCGCGAGTCGGCCGGGATGCCGTCCAGGTAGCGGTTGGTCAGCAGCCCCTGGGCGAGCGGCGAGTAGACCACCGAACCGGCGCCCGCCTCGGCGAGCTCCGGCCACAGTCCGTTCTCCGGTGTGCGGTCCAGCATCGAGTACTTCGGCTGGTGGACCAGGAGCGGAGTGCCCAACTCGCGCAGGATACGGGCGGCTTCACGGGTCTGCTCGGGCGAGTAGTTCGAGATGCCCGCGTACAGCGCCTTGCCCTGGCGCACCGCCGCGTCCAGGGCGCTCATCGTCTCCTCGAGCGGGGTGTCCGGGTCGGGGCGGTGCGAGTAGAAGATGTCGACGTACTCCAGACCCATCCGCTTCAGGGACTGGTCGAGTGAGCTCAGGACGTACTTGCGCGAGCCCCATTCGCCGTACGGCCCCGGCCACATGAGGTAGCCGGCCTTCGTGGAGACGACGATCTCATCGCGGTGGGCGCGCAGATCCTCCTGGTAGATCCGGCCGAACGCGGTCTCGGCGGCGCCGGGCGGCGGACCGTAGTTGTTGGCCAGGTCGAAGTGCGTGACGCCCAGGTCGAAGGCCTTGTGCACGATGGCCCGCTGGCGGTCGAGGGAGCGGTCGGTGCCGAAGTTGTGCCACAGGCCGAGCGACACGGCGGGCAGCAGCAGACCGCTCCGGCCGGTGCGGCGGTAGGGCATGGACTCGTAACGGCCGGGTGCGGCTGCGTACACGAAGGACCTCACTCCACAGTCGAAGAACGTTTCTGCCCAGCCTCACCCGCCCGGCGCCCGGCTGTCCAACAAGAACGAACAAAATCTTCCCGCGTGGCTCCCCACGGCCGCATCGTCATGCGTGGCCCCAAGACCGCCCTACGGAGAGGTGTCGCCCGCCCGCCGCGGCCCGAGCACCTCGCTCAGGTCGAAGTTCACCGGTTCCTCGAGCTGTTCGTACGTGCAGCTACCGGGCGTACGGTCGGGGCGCCAGCGCCGCCACTGGGCGGTGTGCCGGAAGCGCGCCCCGTTCTCCATGTGGTCGTACGCCACTTCGGCCACGCGCTCGGGCCGCAGCGGCACCCAGGTGAGGTCCTTCTTGCCGCTCCAGCGGTTGACCGAACCCGGCAGCCGGGCCGACTCATGCGCGGCCTCCTCGGCCCAGGCCGCCCACGGGTGGCCCTCGGCCGATTCCATCCGCAGCGGCTCCAGCTCCTCGACCAGCTCCTCGCGGCGCTTCATCGAGAACGCCGCCACCACGCCCACGTGCTGCAGCACACCCTGGTCGTCGTGCAGCCCGAGGAGCAGGGAGCCGACGACGGGACCGCTCTTGTGGAGGCGGTAGCCGGCGACGACCACATCCGCGGTCCGCTCGTGCTTGATCTTGAACATGAGACGCTCGTTCTGCCGGTACAGCAGATCCAGCGGCTTCGCGATCACCCCGTCGAGACCCGCGCCCTCGTACTGCTCGAACCACCGGCGGGCCACGTCCTGGTCCGTGGTCGCGGGCGCGATGTGGACGGGCGCCGAGGAGCCCGCGAGCGCCATCACCAGCTTGGCGCGGCGGTCCGCGAGCGGCGTGTCCACCAGGGATTCATTGCCGAGCGCGAGCAGATCGAAGGCGACGAACGAGGCCGGCGTCTGCTCGGAGAGCAGTTTCACGCGCGATGCGGCCGGGTGGATACGCTCCGTGAGCGCGTCGAAGTCGAGCCGCCCGTCACGCGCGATGACCACCTCGCCGTCGATCACACAGCGGGCCGGAAGGTTCGCCTTCAACGACTCCACGAGCTCCGGAAAGTACCTGGTCAGCGGCTTGCCTGTACGGCTGCCCACCTCGATCTCGTCGCCGTCGCGGAACACGAGGGCCCGGAAGCCGTCCCACTTCGCCTCGTACTGCATATCCGGCGGGATCTTGGCGACGGACTTCGCGAGCATCGGCTTGACGGGCGGCATCACCGGCAGGTCCATGGTGTCGATTGTGGGGTGTGACGCCGTGGTGCGCCTGGTGGATCCCCACTTCCGTATGCAGCGCCACCGCGCCCCGCCTACCGTGGCAGGCATGGGTGGAGCTGCGATCGAGCTGGACGCGGGCGGCCGGAAGGTGCGGCTTTCGAGCCCGGACAAGCTGTTCTTTCCGGAGACCGGCTATACGAAGCGGGACCTCGCCGAGTACTACCTCGCGGTCGGCGACGGCATCCTGCGCGCGCTGCGCGACCGTCCGACGACCCTCGAGCGCTATCCGGACGGTGTCGGCGGCGAGTCCTTCTTCCAGAAGCGCGCCGCGAAGAACACCCCGGACTGGATCCCGACGGCCGAGATCACCTTCCCCAGCGGACGCAAGGCGCACGAGATCTGTCCGACCGAGGTGGCGGCGGTGATCTGGGCGGCCCAGTTCGGCACGTGCACCTTCCACCCCTGGCCGGTACGCGCGGACGACACCGACCACCCCGACGAACTCCGGATCGACCTCGACCCGCAGCCCGGTACGGACTTCGAGGACGCGGTGCGTGCCGCCCACGAACTGCGGGCGGTACTCGACGAGTTCGGTGGCCTCGTCGGCTGGCCCAAGACCTCGGGCGGCCGCGGACTGCATGTGTTCGTGCCGATCGAGCCGCGCTGGGACTTCATCCAGGTACGTCATGCGGTGATCGCCGCCGGGCGTGAACTGGAGCGCCGGATGCCGGACTCGGTGACCACGGCCTGGTGGAAGGAGGAGCGCGGCGAGAAGATCTTCGTCGACTACAACCAGGCGGCCCGCGACCGCACCATCGCCTCCGCCTATTCCGTACGGCCGAACGCCAAGGCCCTCGTCTCGGCACCCCTGACATGGGACGAGGTCGACGAGGTGCATCCCGACGACTTCGACCTCAAGACGATGCAGAGCCGGTACGCCGAAGTCGGCGACGTCCACGCCGACATGGACCGCACCCGCCACACCCTCGACGCGCTCCTGGAGCTCTCGGAGCGCGACGCGAAGGACCGTGGCCTGGGGGACATGCCGTATCCGCCCGACTATCCGAAGATGCCGGGGGAGCCGAAGCGCGTGGCCCCCAGCCGGGCGAAGAAGACGGAGTGACCGGGGCGGATACCTGGTTCGGCACGGTGGTGGTGGCGTGGTTCGGCACGCTGGTGAGTGCGGGGTTCGGCACGGTCGTTAGGGTGAGGCCGTCTTGATCGAACTCGCTTGTGGGGGGCGCCGTGGACACGGCCGGATTTACGGAGATCGGCAGCGCACAAGAGCTGCGTGACCTGCTGGGGGAGCCCGACCGGCGCGCCGCGGACAAGGTCCGCAGGGTGCTGCACGACTTCGACAAGCAGTGGCTGGCCCGATCGCCGTTCTGCGTGATCGCCACCGCGGACGGCAGCGGCTGGTGCGACGCCTCGCCGAAGGGCGACCCGCCCGGCTTCACGAAGGTCCTCGACGACACGACCCTCGCGATACCGGAGCGACCGGGCAACCGGCGCGCCGACGGCTATCTGAACGTCCTGGCCAACCCTCGTGTCGGCCTCCTCTTCCTGGTCCCGGGCCGCGCCGACACGCTCCGGGTCAACGGACGGGCGCGCCTGGTCAAGGACGCCCCGTTCTTCGACGCCATGCAGGTCAAGGGCCACCGGCCCAGGCTCGCCATGGTCGTCGAGATCGAGGAGGTGTTCTTCCACTGCGCCAAGTCCCTGCTCCGTTCGGAGCTGTGGAAGCCGGGGACCTGGGACCCGACGGCGGTGCCGTCCCCCGGCCGTATCGCCAAGGCCACGACCCGTAAGGACCAGGACCTCGAGGAACTCGAGGCCTACTTCGGCCCCTCGTACGCGGAGCGGGTGTACGAGGGCTGACCCGCGCCGGACATGCCGATGCCCCCGTCCCCGTACGAGACGGGGCGGGGGCACCGGTAACAAGCCTGCTCCTACAGCTCCTTGATCCGGATGTCGCGGTACGAGACGACGTCCGTCACCCCGTGCACCTGGATCCCGATGTAGCCGGACGCGAAGCGCCGGCCGTCCGTGCCGGGATCGTCGGACCGCGGGGGTTCGAAGACCTGGCCGCCGGTGTTGTCGAACTCGTTGATCAGCACACCGTTGCGGAAGATCTTGTAGTGCTGGTCGACCACCTGGATCTCGTAGTCGTTCCACGTGCCCTTCGGGGTCACGCCCGCACCGGCCAGACCCACGCGGTCGAAGCCGTAGATCGAACCGGTCTTGTACATGTCGCCGACGGGACTGTCGAACTCCTGCACCTCATGCCCGTACTTGATGGCGACCCACTCCGGACGCGACTCCTCCGGGTGGTCATGGACCCACGGGAAGCGCACGAAGACACCGGAGTTGGCGTTGCCGTTGGCCGGAGCGTCGTCGCGCCACTGGAGCTTCAGGGAGAAGTCCGTGTACTTGCGCTCCGGGAACCACAGCATGCCGAGGCCGGCCTTCGAGGTGCCCGAGGTGATCGTCCCGTCCGGATTGAGACCGAACGAACCGCCGCCCACGTGCTGCCACTTGTCGAACGACCGCTGCGTGCCGTCGAACAGCGGCGTGTAGCCGGTCGTGTTGCCGGGTGTGCCGATCCCGGACGCCTTCGCGGCCTGGTAGATCAGCCGGCCCTCACGGGCGCTGATGACGCCCTCGGCGACCACCCGGTCCCGGATGGTGTCCACGTGCTTGAGGAACAGCGCGTGCGAGGACCAGGACCGCTCGTCCTCGATCAGCTCGCCGATCGTGCAGCGCGCCTTGGTCATCCGGTTGGGCACACCCGAGTTGACCGTGCCGACGAACACCGTGTCGCGCTCGTCGAACTCCGGGCAGTTCGGGGCTTCGGGGCCCGCGCCCTGGACGACCGTGAAGGCCACCTGCCGCGCCTCGGACCCGTTGCCCGCCTTGTCCGTCGCACGGTAGGCGACCGTGTGCCGGCCGAAGCGGTCGAGGACCAGCGGCTGCGTGTACGTGACATAGGGCGCGCCGTCGAGCGAGTACTCGACCTTGTCCACGCCCGAGTCGTCGTCCGTGGCGGTCAGCGTCACCTTGGCCGAACCGACGTACGCGCCATCGGAGTTCCTGTTCCCGTCGACCTTCGCCGTGACCTCCGGCGGGGTCTTGTCCTCGACCGGTGCCGCGACCAGGGTGAAGTCGACGCTCTTCTCGGCCGCCGCGTTGCCGGCCTTGTCCGTGGCCCGGTAGCGCACCTTGTAGGTGCCCGGGTCGTGGAACATCACCGGAGCGGTGTACGGCTGCCAGGCACCGTCCGCGCCGATCGCGTACTCGGTGGTGTTGACCCCCGAGCCCGCGTCCGTCGCCGAGACGGTGACCGTGGCCATGCCGACGTACTGGCCCTGGTCGTTCTGCTCACCCGTCACCGCCGCCGAGGTCTCCGGCGCCGTGGTGTCACCCGTGTCGGGCGCCACGACCTTGAAGGACTCGCTCTTCTCGGCCGCCACGTTGCCCGCCTTGTCGGCGGCCCGGTAGCGGATCTTGTGATCGCCGACCGTGTTCACCACGACAGGACCGGTGTACGGCTGCCAGGCGCCGTCGTCACCGACGGCGAACTCGGTCTTCTCGACGCCCGAACCACCCACCTCGTCCTCGGCGTTGACGGTCACCGTGGCCTGGCCGACGTACGCGCCGTCGGCGTTCTTGGTGCCGTCCACCTTCGCCGAGGTGACCGGCGCCGTGGTGTCCTCGCCGCCGCCCTCGGTCACGACGAGGATGCCCTGCATCGTGCCGTGGCCCGGGATGGTGCAGTGGTACAGGTACCGGCCCGGGGTGAGGACCACCTCGGCCGTGTGCCGGCCGCCCTGGTCGTCGTTGGGATTGGCCAGGATGTTCAGCGGTACGTCGTTGTTGTACTCGGGGTCCGCGATGTCGAAGGTCAGCGTGTGCGGCATCCCGGTGGTGTTGCCGGTGGCCTCACTGTTCTCGAAGACGATCGTCGTCGCGCCCGCGACCGCGGTGGTCGGCGCCGACAGATAGCGGTCGATCGGATCGCCCGCCGTCCAGGTCAGCGTCTGCGCAGCGGCCGCCGAAGGCTCGGCCGCCGGGGGCTCCTCGCCGTAGGCCATGGGCGCGGAAAGACCGAGCACCAGGAGCAAGGTGGCGAGCAGGAGTCTCAGCGGTTTCATCCGCCGCATGTACAGCAGGTGCTTTCTCACTGGGCTGCCCCTCTCGCCAGCTGGTTCGCCGCCGGAGTCGCCGCGCCGCCGTGGTAACTGACCTTCCACAGCGCCGACTTGGCGTCCGAGGTGAAGAAGCCGCGCCCGTAGTCGAGGACGTACAGGGCGCCGTCGGGACCGAACTTCCAGTCCATCAGGTTGTTGATGGCGTCATTGCCACCCGGGATGATCTTCTTCAGGGACTCGGCATGGACCGGGGTGCCGCCCTTGCCGACCGTGTTCGGGTCGGTGAGGATCGCGTGCCGCGGCTGGTCGCCGAAGTAGAAGTCACCGACGAACCACTTGCCGTCCCAGTACGAGGGCCACTTGCCCTCGCCCGTCGCGGCCGCGTCGTAGCGGTAGACCGGGCCGTTCATCGTGGCCTGGCCGCCGCCCTTGAGCCACGGCAGCAGGAACTTCTGCTCCTCGGCCTTGTACGAGGGAATGCCGTTCGCGTCCCGGGGGAAGTCAGGGCCGCCGCCCGCGGGGGAGTACCAGATGGTGTTGGACGTGATCGGCGGCAGCTTCACCAGACCGTCGTTGTTGGGCGATTCGTTCTTCGGGGCGTTGCAGTCGTACCAGCCGAGCGGCTTGGTCGGGTCCGGCAGATTGCGGTCGCGGTAGGGCTGCTTGTTGCCCATGCAGTACGGCCAGCCGTGGTTGCCGGGACCGGTGATCGCGGCGAACGTGTCGTACTTCGCCGGACCCCAAGTGGTCGACGGCTGCCCGGCGTCCGGGCCGACCCATCCCGCGTACAGGATGTCGGTCTTCTGGTCGACGAAGATGCGCGCCGGGTTGCGCACGCCCATCACATAGATCTCGCCGCGTGTCTTGCCGCCGCCCTCGTCCGGCTCCTGGCCCGTGAACAGGTTGCCCGCCGGGAGCGTGTACGTCCCGTCGTCCTCGGGGTGGATACGCAGGATCTTGCCGTTGAGGTTGTTGGTGTTGCCCGCGGTGCGCCGGGCGTCCGCGAACGACACGCCCTTGTAGTTGGGCTCGGGGTTGTTGCCCGAGTAACCGTCGCTGAACCGCGAGGAGTTGTTGTCACCGGTCGCGATGTACAGGTTGCCCTTGGAGTCCCAGGACATCCCGCCGCCCGCGTGACAGCAGCTGTGGATCTGCACCGGCCACTGCAACAGGACCTTCTCGCTGGCCAGGTCCAGTTTGTTGGTCGCGAGGTCGAGCGTGAAGCGGGAGACGTAGCGCTGGGCCATCCGCTTGTCACGGTCGATCTTCGCGTGCGGTGTGTAGTGCAGGTACACCCAGCCGTTGGTCAGGAAGTCCGGGTCGAGCTCGACGCCGAGCAGACCCTCCTCGACCTTGATCAGCTCGTCGCCGCCGCCCTTGTTGCCGAAGACGCTCAGGCTGGCCGCCTTGGTGACCTGCTTGGTCTTCGGGTCGTAGACGTGGACCTCGCCGTTGCCCTTGCCGATGTCCGGGTCGTTCCAGTCGGTCACGACGGGCTGCGAGGAGTCGGCGCCGCCGCGGCCGATGTACAGGATCCGGCCGTCCTTCGCGGTCACCAGACCGTGCGGTTCGCCGATCTGGTCGTTGAGGCCGGGCTGGTTGGGCACGGTGAGGCGCTCGGCCTTGTAGTTGCTGTCGATCGTGGCCTTGCAGTCGGCCCGCACCAGACGCGTGGTCCAGTTCAGGGCGCCGCGCAGATGCGTCCGGAAGTCCGTCTCGGAGTACGCGTCCGCCGTACCGCCCATCGCGGTGTAGAAGGACCTGCCGCCGTCGTAGTCACGGCACCAGGAGACGGGGTGGTCCCAGCCGTTGGCACCCGTGCCCGGCTGGTACGTGGACTCGCGGACGCGCGCGATCGTGTGGACCTTGCCCGACGGGTTCTCCTTCCAGTTGAACCACTTGTCGGGGCGCTTCCACTGCAACGGAAGGCCGGTGTTGGCCGGATGCTGACGGTCGCCGACCTCGACGGTGGCGCGCTGCGTCGTCGCACCGCTGCCGGCCGCGGGACGCGCGCCGATCAGACCGGTGAACCAGTCCGAGTACGGCTCCGTGCGCGCGGCGTCGTGCAGACCGACGAAACCGCCGCCCGCCTCCATATAGGCCTCGAGGCCCAACTCCTGGTCGGCGTCGAGGACATCGCCGCCGCCGGTCAGGAAGACCACGGCGTTGAACCGGCCAAGACGAGTGTCGTTGGTGAAGATCGATGCGTCATCGGTGGCCGTAATGGTGAAGCGCTGGTTCTCGGGGCCGGTCAGACCGATCCGCTCGATGGCCTCGATACCGGCGTTGACCACCGGGGACTCCTCGGTGGCCGAGGAGTGGAAGACCAGGACGCGCACATTGCTGCCGCCCGGCGGTGACGGCAGTGACATCGTTGTCTGCTCGGTCGCGGTCCTCGGCGGGTCCGGGTAGGGACGCGCGGTGGCCGGCGATGTGGCGAGCAGTCCCGCGGTCATGGCCCCGGCCGCGATCCCGGCCGCCCAGGCCCGTCTCGATTTACGTCTCACTGTGCTCAACCCTCGGTGTTTCCAGGGCTGTTGATGCGGTGATGACCGCATGTGTTCACCCACCCCTCGTCCGTTACGGCATCAGCGCCTAGGAAAGTAGACGGCTTTGGCCGACCCGCCAATAGCTATGACCGGACTGACCCGAACTTTGTCCTGAGTGTGGATAAACGAAGATCCCGTCGCTACCGTGTGCCCGTCCCTGGGGGCTCTTCGGCCCCACCAATCTCCGTACCGGCATGGGGAGTTCGTAGATGACCGAGCAGGCGGCCCGCAGTCTCGAAAACCTCGGCAGACGCGTCTTCAACCGGCGGCTGCTCGCCGGCGGGGCGGTCGTGGCCACGGGTCTGACATCGATGTCGGCGGCCGGATCCGGGAGTTCGGCCTCGGCGGTGGCGGAGGCGGCGGTCGCGCCCGCGGGCGGCACGGTGCGCCATATGAAGCTGTACGTCGAGGCGCTGGCCGACGGTCAGCTCGGCTACGGCCTGGAGAAGGGCAAGGCGTCCATACCCGGCCCGCTGATCGAGATGATCGAGGGCGACACCCTGCACATCGAGGTCGTCAACACCCTCGACATCGACGTCTCCCTGCACCCGCACGGCGTCGACTACGAGATCACCAGCGACGGCACCCGGCACAACAACTCCCATGTGGAGCCGGGGGGTTCCCGCACGTACACCTGGCGCACGCATGTGCCGGGCCGGCGCGCGGACGGCACCTGGCGCGCGGGGAGCGCGGGCTACTGGCACTACCACGACCACGTCGTCGGCACGGACCACGGCACCGGGGGTCTGCGCAAGGGCCTCTACGGTCCGCTGATCGTGCGCCGCAAGGGCGACATCCTGCCGGACAAGACGTTCACGATCGTCTTCAACGACATGACGATCAACAACCTCAAGACGGGCCCCGACCTCAAGGCCACGGTGGGCGACCGCGTGGAGATCGTGATGATCACGCACGGCGAGTTCTACCACACGTTCCATATGCACGGTCATCGCTGGGCGGACAACCGCACGGGCATGCTCTCCGGCCCGGAGGATCCCTCGCCGGTGATCGACAACAAGATCACCGGGCCCGCCGACTCCTTCGGCTTCCAGATCATCGCCGGTGAGCGGGTGGGGGCGGGGGCGTGGATGTACCACTGTCACGTCCAGAGCCACTCCGACATGGGGATGGCCGGGTTCTTCCTGGTGGCGAAGCCGGACGGGACGATACCGGGGCATGACGGAGGGCATACGGCGCATGGCGCGGCGTCGACGGAGTCGGGCGACTCGACGGGGACGGGCGAATCGAAGGCGTCAGGTGACGCGAAGACGTCGGGTGATACGAAGGCGTCGGATGACGACTCGGGGGCGGCGCACCACCACTGAGTGCTGAGTGCTCCCGTCCGCTTGGGCGGTTGCGGGGCGGTTGTCAGTGGCCGGTGCCAGACTCGGAGGCGGCAGGGCAACGGGACCCACAAAGGAGTGGATCATGCTCACCACCCGTTTTGTCACCGGCTCATTGGTCTGGGTAGACCTCGGCACTCCCGATATCGAGGCGGCCAACGCGTTCTACGGAGGCCTCTTCGGCTGGGAGGCGCAGGCCGCCGAGGAATTCGGCGGCTATGTGACCTATCGCAGCAACGGAAAAGCGGTCGCCGGCGGTATGCAGGTCTCGCCCGAGGAGGGCGAGCCCGCCTGGGGCATCTACTTCCAGACGCCCGACGCGGACGCGACCGCCAAGGCCGTCGAGCAGGCTTCGGGCACCGAGCTCATGGCGCCCATGGATGTCGGACCGCTGGGGCGCATGGCGCTCTACAGCGATCCGGCAGGTGCGGGCTTCGGGCTGTGGCAGCCCGGCGAGATGAAGGGGTTCGAGCTCGTCAATGAGCCGGTCTCCCTCAACTGGGTCGAGCTCTACACCACCGACGTCCCCGCGGCCGCCGCGTTCTACGGAGCGGCGCTCGGGCTGGGGACCAGCGCGATCGAGTTCCCGGGCGGCTCGTACACGAGCGTGCACCCGGCAGGCACCGGCGATGAGGGGATGTACGGAGGGCTCGTCGACCGGTCCGACGACCCGGTCGAGGCCGAGCGGGGGCCGCACTGGCTGCCGTACTTCGAGGTCGCCGACGTGGACCAGGCCGTGGCCAAGGCGCGCGAGCTCGGAGCGAGCGTGCAGATGGAGCCCACGTCCATGACGGGCGTCGGGCGGCTGGCCAAGATCACGGACCCCTTCGGTGCACGGCTGGCGCTGATCAAGGGCGATCCGGACCAGGTGTGAACCGCTGAGCGTGGAACCGGGGGTCTCCTGGTGAGGCCCCCGGTGGCGGTTCCGGGCCCTCCAGTGGGTGAAATGTCCGAGATGCGATAATCGGGGAGCGTGCCGTGCGGGTCCCGAGCATCTCCGTACGGCAGAACCGTCGCCCGACTCCGGGAGCCCTCGATGTACCCGATCCGCATAGACCCCACGACCGTACGGGACGAGGAGCCGGTCACCCGTCTCGACCCGAAGGGCGCGCCCTTCGAGGAACTGGCCGCCGCACGGATCCAGTTGCTCGCCGGCACCGCACGTCAGGCGCATGTCTACGAGGACTCCGAGGTGCTGCTCACGGGTGTCGACGGCGAGGTGGAGGTCGGCGATCCCGGGCGTACGCAGATCACGCTGCGTCCCGGCGCGTGTGTGATGGTGCCCCGCGGTCAGCTGTTCACGCTGGCCAACCGCACCAGCCGCCCGGCGACCCTGCTCGCGGTGCTCACCAAGGGCCCCGCGGTCGACCGGCTCCCGCGCGCACAGCGCACCCCGGGGCGCGACGCGCGCCACCTGCAGGCCGTGGCCTGACGGATACGGGGCCGGACCGTACGGACGCGGGAGCGCACGGCGCCGTGGTGGTCGCAGAGCGCACGGCCCGTACCCGTCACGGAGCGCACAGCACCGTATCCGCCCGTCATGTAGCGCAGAGCCTCGCATCCATCACGACGCAGCGCGCGGCACCGTAACCGCCACAGAGCGCACGGCACCGTACGCGGATCAGCGCACATGAATCGCCCTGCGTGGAGCAAGCCGACCCGGCCGCACGTCATGCGGCCGTCCACCACACTGGTGACCCATGAGGCGCCGCACCCCGCCCTTCCGTTCCGCCCCGGCCGACCTGCCCGAGGCGGGTGAGCGCAATCTCGCCGAGCGCGCCTGTCATCTGCACCGCGGCCTGCCGGGCGCGAGCGTCCGAGAAGCCGGCGACCTGCTGATCGCGGACAGCGGGCTGCCGGACGACACCTTCAACATCGTGGCCGCGGCCCGGTTTGCCCCACAGGCCGTGGACCGGCGCATCGCCGAGACGCTCGCCGAGACAGGGGCGCGAGGACGGCCCTTCTCGTGGTGGGTCGGACCGGCCTCCGCACCCCGCGGCCTGTCCGCGCTCCTCACGGCCGCGGGACTCCCGGTCACCGAACAGTCGAGCGCCATGTGGGCCGAGCTCGACGAGACCGTACCGAAGCCGCGGCCGAACGGGCTCGACATCCGCATGGTCCGTACGCCCGCCCAGCTCGCCGACTACGCCGAGGTCGTGGCCGCCACCTGGTCACCGCCGTCGCCGACGGTCCCGGCGTTCTACGGGCGCGCCGCCGAGCGGCTCCTCGTGCCCGACTGCC
>NZ_JBEPEW010000145.1:0-20291 GCF_040300965.1 Streptomyces mesophilus
AGTGCGGGCGCTGTCCGATCGCCGCGCAGTGCGCGTGGCTGGGCGCGGGCAAGCCCGAACACGAGGGGCCGCCGCGGCGCGGACAGACCTACGCGGGCACCGACCGCCAGGTGCGCGGCAAGCTGCTCGCCGTCCTGCGCGAGGCCGTCGCGCCCGTACCGCAGGCCGTGCTCGACCAGGTGTGGGACGAACCGGTGCAGCGGGCGCGGGCGTTGGACGGGCTGGTGGCGGACGGGCTGGTGGAGCCGATGGAGGGCGGGCTGTACCGGCTGCCGCTGGCGTAGAGCAGACCCCTCCCTCCCGGGGGCCACACCAGCCCTTCAAGGATATCGGCCCCCACTGACAATCGACCGGCCCGCAGCTGAACGACCAGCGGCCGGGCACCTGGTGGGTGCCCGGCCGCGGTCCTGCCTACGAGGTCAGCGCCCCAGGAACGCGTTGTGGAACGTCAGCTTCGACGTGTTCCCCTGCTTGTCCACGATCTCGGCCTTCAGCGTCACACCCTTGCCCGCGGCCGGTGCGACCAGCGCCGCCTTGCCGAGGACGACCGGCACGCGTACCCAGTGCTTGCCGTCGTCGTACGAGGCCTGGATGCTCAGCGACTTCAGGTTGTCACCGGCAGCCGCGCCCTGGATGTCGAACGGCATCAGGAGCGGCCGGTGCGCCTTGGTCGTCGACCGGAGGTCCAGCGTCGGACGGAAGCGGATGTTGGAGGCGGCCACATCCCCCTTGTCTCCGGACTTCGAGCGGAAGGTCCAGCTGGCGTCGGTGCGCGTACCGACCTTGAACATCGCGGGGTCGCGGACCTGCGAGGTGCTGATCGTGTACTCGCTGTCCTCCGCGGCCGCGGGGTAGGACATGGGCATGGCGTCCCCGCCGGTCTCCGAGACCTTCTCCCCGTTGCGGTAGAAGGTCGTGGTCGCCGTGACGCCCTCGGAGCGGCCCTCGTGGCCGGCACCGTCCGCGAACATGTCGAGGAAGGCGTAGAGCGTGTCACCGGAGCGGGAGATTCCCGCGCGCTGCTCCTTGCTGAACACCGGGCCGAAGACGCCGGTGTTGAAGTCGGTACGGAAGGTCTTCCCCGCCTCGAACTCCTTGAAGAAGATCTGGTGCGAGATCTCCGTGGGCAGCCAGCCGTTCGGCAGCGGGGGGCCGACCTGGTCGGCGAACAGGGTCCAGGTGGCGTTCTGTTCGGTGGACACGTACAGGTGCTGCCTGGTCGGCGCGGGGATGAACCGGCCGGAGGTGAAGCCGGAGAGCGAGCTGCTGCCGGACTTCACACTCCCACTGGCCGACAGCCAGGCCGTCTTGTCCGGGGCGGTCGTGCCCATGCCCGCGTCGATGTGGGCCAGTTCGGTCTTCTTGACGTGCTTGGCGAAGCCGTCCGAGAGACGGTCGACCGCGCCGCCGTAGACCAGCGAGTACTGGGTGTTGTCGCCCTTGGTGAAGTCGGCGTCCCAGACCTGGGTCAGTGAACCGTCGGTGAGGTCGGGACCGAGGTGTGCGGAGCGGAAGTTGTCGTACGAGTCGAGCTGCCAGCCGAAGCGGTTGTCCCGGTAACCCACCTTGACCCCGTACGACATGAACGCCTGGGAGGGCGCGGCCCGGTCGTCGGGCACGGTGATGTCCACGGGCTTCGCGGTACGGGCGTCCAGGGTGAGCTCGACGTCGTCCTCGCTCACCACCAGCTTCGGCTGTGCGATCCAGTCGACGCCCTTGGAAAGGTCGGCACGGTCCGCGATGACCATGCTCTGGACGGTGTACTCGCCGATCGGCAGGCGCAGCGTGGTGAAGTCGCCGGTCTCGTCGAGCGTGTACTCGGCCACGTCGTACTTGTCGCTGAGCTGCGTGACGTACGTCTGGAAGTGCTTCGCCGCCTGGCCGTCACGGCCCAGATGTGTCAACTCGACGGCGCGCGAGGCGACTTCCCGCTCCACGGTGAACGCGCTGCGCACGCTCTGCTCGCCGCCGGTCGCGACGACCGCGCCGCTGTACTGCCCGTTGGGCCCCTCGACCTTGGTGTCGGCCGTGACGGTGGCCTCGGCCGTGCCGCC
Organism: Streptomyces mesophilus; assembly: GCF_040300965.1. Classification (GTDB taxonomy): domain Bacteria; phylum Actinomycetota; class Actinomycetes; order Streptomycetales; family Streptomycetaceae; genus Streptomyces; species Streptomyces mesophilus_A. The sequence goes on from NZ_JBEPEW010000145.1 coordinate 2,055, forward strand.
CGCGGGGACGGTGAGCTGCGCCGGACTCACCTTGAACATGCCCTCGGGGGCGGCCGCGCCGTCGGGGCCCTTGCCGCTCGCCGTCAGGTCGAGGGTGACTTCGGCCGTGCCCTCGTTCCTGTACGTGAGGGTCTTGGTGATCGGCTGGTCGTCCTCGTGCGGATACGCCGCCTTGCCGAGGTCGAGCGAGACCGGAGTCGCGTGCACGGTCTGGCCGAGCGCACGGTCGGACTGGATACGGCCCGAGCCCTGCTGGAACGCCGTGTAGCCGACGTCCTTGGTGGACGCGGTGAGGACGCCCTTGAGCTCGGCGGCCTTCCAGGTCGGGTGCTGCTGCTTGAGCAGCGCGGCGGCGCCCGCGACGTGCGGGGTCGCCATCGACGTACCCGAGATGGTCATGTAGCCGGGCGGGTTCTCGCCGACCTCCTTGGCGATGGAGTTGCCCGGGGCGGATGCGGCGGTGATGTCCACGCCCGGGGCGGAGACATCGGGCTTGATACCGGCGTCGCCGACCAGCGGGCCGCGGCTGGAGAACTCCGCCAGCTTGTCGCTCTTGTCGACGGCGGCGACGGTGAGCGCGCCCTCGGCGGCGCCGGGGCTGCCGACCGTCTTGTCACCGGGGCCTTCGTTGCCGGCCGCGATCGCGAACAGCACGCCCTGCTCGGTGTAGGTGTTGACGACCTCTTCCAGCGGGTCGACGCCCGGGGCGTCCGGGCCGCCGAGGCTCATGTTGACGATGTCGGCGCCTTCGGCGGCCGCCCACTCGATGGCCACCATGATGTCCGACTCGGAGCCGCTGCCCTCGTCGTTGAGCACCTTGCCGTCGATGATCTGGGCACCGGGGGCGACGCCCTTGTACTTGGCGCCCTTGCCCGCGATGGTCGAGGCGACGTGCGTGCCGTGGCCCTGGTGGTCCTTTGAGTCGGCCGACGTCGAGAAGTTCTTCTCGATCAGCTGTTGGCCCACCAGCTCCGGGTGGGTCTCGTCCACACCGGTGTCGAGGACCGCGACCTTCACGCCCTTGCCGTCGTAACCGGCCGCCCAGGCCTTGTCGGCGCCGATCTGCGGGACGGAGACGTCGAGTTGGGCCTTGACGGTGCCGTCGAGCCAGACCTTGGCGATGCCGGAGGCTGTGTCGGCGGTCGTGACATCGTTATCGGTCAGCGCGTTCCACAGCCGCGGCAGGTCCTTCGCCGGGGTGGTGACGGCCTCCGCGTTCAGCGACTCGAGGCTCCGGCGGACCTTGGTGGCACCCGCGTCGTCGACCTTGGCGCGGGCCGAGGCGGCTGCCCCCTTGTAGCCGACGATGACCTTCAGGCCTTGCTTGTACGCCTTGCGGGCCTGGGTGCTGTTCAGCGTGGTGACGTCGAACAGCCGCCGGTCGACCTTGCCTTCGGATATCAGGCGCTGGGCGTCGAGGGGTACGGCGTACTCATGCTGTCCGACCGTACGGATGGACACCGGAATGCCCTCGCGGCCCTTCGCCGGGTGGAATCCGGTGATCCGGCCGTCGGTCACCTCGGCCATGTCGCCGGTGATCAGCTGTACGCGGTGGGGGGCCTTGCGGTCCTTCGTCTGCTGGGACTTCGCCGCCTGCGGCGCCGCCGGGGTTCCGGCTGCGGCCATGGGGGCGGCTCCCGCCGTCATCGCCAGCACCGCGGTGGCGGCAATGGCGACGAGGCCTGGTCTTCTCGCCTGGCTTCGCACGTGAGTCCTTCGAGGGGTCGGGTCGCCGCCTCGGCGAGCCCCCGTCCGTCGTGCCATGGCGAGATGCACCCCCCGGCGACAACCGGCGCTGGTGCGCCAGAAGTTGCTTCCGCGGCGCAGTATTCAGGCGCTTGCGGGGCTGATCAATGGCCCCGAGAGTGCGGTATACCGTTAGGCCCCCGTATGCCGGGAAAGCTTTTCCAGCTTCTTGGTATACCGCTACGGGATGCGTCGGACAGGACGCGCGGGGTGACGGCCAAAAGCGCCCGCGCCTGACGGATGCGGACGCGCGTCGTCGGCCTCGCGCCGTTCGCAGCCTTGCTTATGCGGCCCTGAGATCCCCCTGGACCAGGGCATAGAAGGCGCCCCTTTACGCATCGCGTACTTCTGTTACACAACCGAGGGCCAGCCGTGCGGCCACCGAAGGCTCGCTCGCGAATCCCCGTTACACCGCCTCCGTAGCTTCGTAGATGGAACAGCGAGAGATCGGGTTCCACTTCGGAGCACATTCGGGGAGTTGAACGGAGGCGGTTGGAATGGCGCACGGCGAGGTGCTCGAGTTCGAAGAGTACGTACGGACCCGGCAGGACGCCCTGCTGCGCAGCGCCCGCCGCCTGGTCCCCGACCCGCTCGACGCGCAGGACCTGCTGCAGACCGCTCTGGTCCGTACGTTCCACCGCTGGGACGGCATAGCCGACAAGCGGCTCGCGGACGCCTATCTGCGCCGCGTCATGATCAACACCCGTACGGAGTGGTGGCGCGCCCGCCGTATCGAGGAAGTGCCGACCGAGCAGCTGCCCGACACCGGCATGGACGACTCCACCGAGCAGCACGCCGACCGTGCGCTCCTGATGGACGTCCTGAAGGTGCTCGCCCCGAAGCAGCGCAGCGTGGTCGTGCTGCGACACTGGGAGCAGATGTCCACCGAGGAGACCGCGGAGGCGCTCGGCATGTCCGCCGGCACGGTCAAGAGCACCCTGCACCGCGCGCTCGCCCGACTGCGCCAGGAGCTGGAGAGCCGTGATCTCGACGGACGGTTCCTGGAGCGTGAGGAGCAGGAGCGTTGCGCGGCCTAGGCCCTGGCAGGCGCCCGACGAGGACGGGGACGGCCTCGTACGGACGCACGCGGACGGCGGGGAGCGCGGCACTGGCCGGGCTCGCCGCCCTCGCCCTTTGCGCGGTGGCCGTGACCGCCTGCGGAACCGGTGGCACCGGCACCCGTGACGAGGGCGCCGCCCAGGTGGGCGAGCGCCCGCCGACGCCCACCGCTTCACCCTCGCCGTCGCCGACCGCGATGCGTCTGAAGACCGCTGAGGTGGTCGCCCTGGTCAAGGACGACCCGGCGGTCAGCGCCCGGGTGCGGGCGGATCTGAAGCCCTGCTTCGAGGACACGTATCCCGTCGATGTCTCCTACGGCAACCTGACCGGGGGATCGTCCGACGACCTCGTGGTCAACGTGATGACCTGCGCCGACGGCATCGGTGTGGGCAGTTACGTGTATCGCGCGGACGGCAAGAAGTACCAGAATGTCTTCAAGGCCGAGGAGCCGCCGGTGTACGCCGAGAACCTCCGCGGAGAGCTGGTCATCAACCAGCAGTTGTACGACAAGGGCGATCCGGTGGCCTTCCCCTCCAGCGAGGAGGTCATCACGTATCGCTGGCAGGGAAACCGGTTCCAGGAGACGGGCCGGGTGCACAACGACTACAGCAGCGCGGTGAACGGTCCGGACGCCGAGGCCGCGCCCGAGGAGAACTGAGAGCAGGCGATGGCCGATCAGAGCAAGACGCGCGTGCTGTTCGTCGAGGATGACGACGTCATCCGCGAGGCCACCCAGCTCGCCCTTGAGCGCGACGGCTTCCAGGTCACCGCCATGCCCGACGGGCTCTCGGGCCTGGAGGCCTTCCGGGCCGAGCGGCCCGACATCGCGCTCCTCGACGTGATGGTGCCGGGCCTCGACGGGGTCTCGCTGTGCCGCCGTATCCGCGACGAGTCGACCGTGCCCGTGATCATGCTGTCCGCGCGCGCCGACTCCATCGACGTGGTCCTGGGCCTCGAAGCGGGCGCCGACGACTATGTCACCAAGCCCTTCGACGGCGCCGTCCTGGTCGCCCGGATCCGCGCCGTCCTGCGCCGCTTCGGGCACGCGGGCGGTCCGGGGTCCGCCGGCGACGAGGAGGCCCTCTCGGCGAGCACCGGTGTCCTCACCTTCGGCGATCTGGAGATCGACACCGAGGGCATGGAGGTCCGCAAGTCCGGCGAGACGGTCGCCCTGACCCCGACCGAGATGCGGCTGCTCCTTGAGTTCTCGCACGCGCCCGGCACCGTCCTGTCCCGCGACAAGCTCCTCGAGCGCGTCTGGGACTACGGCTGGGGCGGCGACACCCGCGTCGTCGACGTCCACGTCCAGCGGCTGCGTACGAAGATCGGCCAGGACCGCATCGAGACGGTCCGCGGCTTCGGTTACAAGCTCAAGGGATGAACCGTACGGGGGATCCGAGTACGGAACGCGGACGTGCTCCGGGGACGAGCCGCATCCCTGCCGCCGGCTCGCCGCGCGGCGGCCGCCTCACCGCCCTGACCTCGCGCCTGCGGCACGGTCTGCGCACCGGCCTGCGCTGGAAGCTCAGCGTGGCGATCGCCCTGGTCGGCGCGCTGGTCGCGATCACGCTCAGCCTGGTCGTGCACAACGCGGCCAAGGTCTCGATGCTGGACAGCGCGCGCGATGTGCAGGACGAGCGGATCGTGTTCGCGCAGCGGATCTACGAGACGACCAAGCGCACCCAGTTCAACACCCGGCTCGACGACCCCGAGCTGCCCAGCGAGCTGAAGGCGAAGGCGGCACAGGGCCGGCGCGCCACCTACGTGCAGGAGAACGGGGACGGTCCGCCCGACATCTGGGCCGCGACGCCCGTGGGCGACGGGCACGTCCTGTCCCTGCACAGCAAGTTCACCGACCGCAGCGCGAGCATCATGAGCGACCTCGACCAGGCCCTGGTGATCGGCTCGATCGCGGTGGTCGTGGGCGGCAGCGCGCTCGGTGTCCTGATCGGCGGCCAGTTCTCGCGCCGGCTGCGCAAGGCGGCGACCGCGGCGAACAAGGTGGCCCAGGGCCAGACCGAGGTCCGCGTACGGGAAGCCATCGGCGGTGTCGTACGCGACGAGACGGACGATCTGGCCAGCGCGGTGGACGCGATGGCCGACGCGCTCAAGCAGCGGTACGAGGCCGAGCGCCGCGTCACCGCCGATATCGCCCATGAGCTGCGCACCCCGGTGACGGGCCTGCTCACCGCGGCCGAGCTGCTGCCGCCCGGCCGCCCCAGCGAGCTGGTCAAGGACCGCGCACAGGCGCTGCGCACCCTGGTCGAGGACGTCCTCGAGGTGGCGCGCCTGGACGGCGCCTCGGAGCGCGCGGAGCTGCAGGACCTGCTGCTCGGCGAGTTCGTACGGCGCCGCGTGGGCACCGCCTACCCCGAGGTGACGGTGCAGATCCTGCACGAGTCGGAGGTCACCACGGACCCCCGCCGCCTCGAGCGGATCATCGGCAATCTCCTCGCCAATGCCGCCAAGCACGGCAAGCCGCCGATCGAGGTCTTCGTCGAGGGCCGGGTGATCCGGGTCCGCGACCACGGCACCGGCTTTCCGCCGGAGCTGCTCGCGGACGGCCCGAGCCGCTTCCGTACGGGCAGCAGCGACCGCGCGGGACACGGCCACGGCCTCGGCCTGACCATCGCGGCGGGCCAGGCCCGGGTGCTCGGCGCCCGGCTCACCTTCCGCAACGTGGGCGCGGAGGACGGCCCCGTCGAAGGCGCGGTGGCGGTGCTGTGGCTGCCGGAGCACGCGCCGACGAGCACGGGGAGCTTTCCGATCCTGCAGCTGCCGCCGCAGAAGTGACCCCCTGCGGCTGCCTCCGCAGAAGTGATCCTGCGGCTGCCTCCGCCGACGTAGCCGGCACCCCTGCCCCTTCGGGGCAAATCGACCATTCGGGACACCCTGCCCGGTGACCCAGATCTCAGCGCGCCCCACCCTCCCGTGACATGACGCACAGGCGTTTTGTCCGGTACTACCCGGAATAGTGGAACGTCGGGACCTCCAGGCCGGGACCTTCGTCCCGACGCCGCCGGGTCATATGTCCCATTTGCGAGTGACCTCGCGATGAGGGCAGGAACCTCGGCTTCGGCGCCCCCGCGAAGTGCGACTAAACCTCCGTACGAGAAAGTTCCCGGCGAAATCCGGCGAACCCACTCAAGGATCGCGACGAGGCGTCAAGGGCCGTGCAGCCTTCGCCTGCTTTACGAGGTTGCGTAGTAGATGGGCGGTTTGGGCGGGAGCGTCCCGTCGGGTTACCAAGGGATGGCCACCCCGGCCGTGCGGTCCTCATCGAGGCCTTCGCGACCGGGTCCGTTCATGTCAGGCCAGGCTCCCGTCCCCCGAGTGAGCCGACGCCCCCTGGAGGAATCGCGAATGTCGAAGCGCGCCAAGTCCCACATAGCCCGCCCCCTGCTCACCCGTACCCGCGTGACCGCTGCCGCCGTGACCGCGGGCCTCGCAGCCACCACGCTGCTCGGTGCAGGGGTCGCCATGGCGGCGGACGAGGCGGCCGGCGACGCGCTGCAGGATGTGGCCACCACCCAGGTGGAGAGCGTGCAGGCGCAGGCCGCCGCTCAGGCGAAGTCCGCCACCACCGCCCAGCAGGCCGCGGCCAAGAAGGCCGCCGGCTGGGAGGACCCGGTCGAGCACTACACGCTGTCCGCCAGCTTCGGCATGGGCGGCGGCATGTGGGCCCACAAGCACTCCGGCCAGGACTTCGCGGTGCCGATCGGCACGCCGGTCGAGTCCGTGCACGCCGGTACGGTCGTCAAGGCGGGCCCGAACGGCGCCGGTGACGGCCCCGCGTACGGCAACGCCGTCGTGATCAAGCACGACAACGGCAAGTACTCGCAGTACGCGCACCTGTCCAAGGTCCAGGTCCGCGTCGGCCAGCACGTGAACACCGGCCAGCAGATCGCCCTGTCCGGCAACACCGGCAACTCCAGCGGCCCGCACCTGCACTTCGAGATCCGTACGACGCCGAACTACGGCTCCGCGATCAACCCGGTCAACTACCTGCGCTCGCTGGGCGTCACGGTCTGACCCAGGGAACGGATCCGGGCGTCCGACCAGGGACGGAGCCGGGCGGCCCACCCGACAACCGAACTACTTCTCTCCCCGCCCCGCATGGGCCTGGGTGACGAGATCGACGGCGACCTCGAGGACAGCAGCACGCTTGTCCTCGGGGTCGCCTTCGACGTCCTGGAGGTGGAAGTTGCCGGCGTGCATGGTGATCAGCGCGCTGATGCAGCGCACCTGGTCGGCCAGGGGCGCGTCGGGCTCCTTGAGGATGGCCATCAGCTCGAGGATGCGCTCCTTGAACAGCTCGCCGATGCTCAGCTCCCGTACCGTCGCCTGGTTCTCCTGCATGAAGCGGAAGATCGGGCCCGCGTCCATCACGATCCCGCTGTAGCGGCTGAGGACCTCCTTCTTGGTCTCCAGGCCGTGCGGCTGCCCCTCGGCCCACTCGACCAGCTCCCTGATGGGCCTGGTCCGGTCCTCGAAGACGCTGATCAGGATGTCTTCCTTGGTCTTGAAGTGGTAGTAGAGGGCCGCCTTGGTCACTTCCAGGCGCTCGGCGATCTCGCGCAGCGAGGTCTTCTCGTACCCCTGCTCGGCGAAGAGCTCCAGCGCGATGTCCTGAATCCGCTTGCGGGTGTCGCCCCTGCGGGGCTGCCGCGTACTGCTGGTCATGGCTCTCTCCTGCCTCCCCAGGGTCCACGAGGCCCTAGGTCCAAGGGTGGATCCAAACTTACTTGACGCCCGGCTAGTTTCCCAGCTACCTTCCCACTGTAACGAACTAGCCGGGCGGCAAGTAAGTGCCGGGAGCCGAGGAGTGATGGGGATGGCGGCCCAGAGCGTGGGGATACCCCCGCAGGACATGGCAGAGAAGGAACCCAAGCAGCGCAGCGTGCGCGTCGTCCTGGGTGCCCTGATGGTCGCGATGTTGCTCGCGATGCTGGACAACATGATCATCGGCACCGCGATGCCGACGATCGTCGGTGAGCTCGGCGGTCTCGAGCACCTCTCGTGGGTGGTCACCGCGTACACGCTCGCCACCGCCGCCTCCACCCCGATCTGGGGCAAGCTCGGCGACATGTACGGGCGCAAGGGCACGTTCCTCACGTCCATCGTGATCTTCCTGATCGGCTCCGGGCTCTCCGGAATGGCCCAGGACATGGGCCAGTTGATCGGCTTCCGTGCCATCCAGGGTCTGGGTGCCGGTGGTCTGATGGTCGGCGTCATGGCGATCATCGGCGATCTGATTCCGCCGCGTGAGCGCGGCAAGTACCAGGGCATGATGGCCGGCGTCATGGCGCTCGCCATGATCGGCGGACCGCTGGTCGGCGGTGTGATCACCGACCACCTCGGCTGGCGCTGGTCCTTCTACATCAACCTGCCGCTCGGCATCATCGCGCTCGCCGCCGTGACCGCCGTACTGCACCTGCCGAAGAAGCGCTCCAAGGCGCGGATCGACTACCTCGGCGCCGGCCTCCTGACCGTCGGCATCACCTCGATCGTCCTCGTCACGACCTGGGGCGGTACGGAGTACGCCTGGGGCTCGGCGGAGATCATCGGCCTCGCGGTGCTCGGCGTCGTCTCGCTCGCGGCCTTCATCGGCTGGCAGACCAAGGCCTCCGAGCCGATCCTGCCGCTGCACATCTTCCGCAGCCGCAACTTCTCCCTGATGGCCGTCATCGGCTTCCTGGTCGGCTTCGTGATGTTCGGCGCGACGCTCTTCCTGCCGCTCTACCAGCAGTCCGTGCAGGGCGCCTCGGCCACCAACTCCGGTCTGCTGCTGCTGCCGATGCTGCTCTCGATGATGGTGGTCTCGCTGGTCGTCGGCCGGATCACCACCAACACCGGCAAGTACCGGATCTTCCCGATCATCGGTGGCGCTCTGATGATCGTCGGCATGTTCCTCCTGTCGACGATGGACGTGGGCACCTCGCAGCTCACCTCCGGCATCTACATGGCGGTGCTCGGCGCCGGCATGGGCTTCCTGATGCAGATCACGATGCTCGTCGCGCAGAACAGCGTCGAGCTGAAGGACATGGGCGTCGCCTCCTCGTCGGCCACCCTGTTCCGTACGCTCGGTTCGTCCTTCGGTGTGGCGATCATGGGCGCCCTGTTCAACAACCGGGTACTGCACGAGATGACCTCGCGCGGCGCCGAGGGCCTGCAGAACGCCCAGCTCACCCCGGAGCAGCTGAAGGGCCTGCCCACCCAGGCCCGTGAGGCCTACGAGTTCGCGGTCTCCTCCGGCACCCACGTCGCCTTCCTGCTCGGCGCCGGCATCACGGTGATCGCGCTGATCGCGTCCTTCTTCGTCAAGGAGATCCCGCTCAAGGGAGCGGGTCCCAAGCCGGCCGAGGCATCCAAGGAGGGTGGGGACGCTCCTCGGGACAAGGTGACGGCAGTAGCGGAGACCGTCTGACCTTTGGCCCAGCCCGGCCTGCGAAGCCCTCGGTGACCACTGGTCGCCGGGGGCTTCGTGCTGCGTGGTCCTGCTCCAACTCCCATTTTTTCAGGCTCTGTTGCCCGTACGCTCGGACCATGGTCGATCCGGGAACGGTGGGGGTCCGTGTCGCATCGAGCGCCGTCGCACCGCTCATACGCAAGCTGTTCGCGCAGCCGGGGCCTGGCGCGGGTCTCGTCGAGAAGCCGGTACGGATCTCGGCCCTGGTCAGCTTCAAGGGCGAGCAGCGCACGCTCGGACCCAAGGAACTGAAGCGTCTCGTACGTGAGTTGGTACGGCGGACGGGCGGCAGGACCGCCCCGGCCGAACTGGACGCGGTGGCCGACGCCCTCGAACGCACGCTGTACGCACTGGGGGACCTGGACCTCGACGACGTACAGGCCGTGGGGCTCGGTCACCACGCGCTGGCCCGGCGCCTGCACGACGAGGCGGGCGGTGATGAGCACGTCAAGTACCTCAGCCAGGCCGCGGAGGACCTCTATACGCGCCTCCTGGACAGCGCCTGCCTCCACATCCTGCACTTCTTCACCCAGCGCTCTCCGTTCGTCGCCCGCACGCTGGTGGAGCACAGCAGGCAACTGCGAGACCTGATCGAGCGCACCGACGTCCTCATCGAGCGCCTCGGCTCCCAGTCCGCAGCCGACGCAGGCTTCGAGGAGCAGTACGCGGCCCACATCGCCAAGAAGCACAGCAGCCTCACGATCTTCGGCGTCGACCTCACCGAGAGCCGTCAATGGCCGCTGGACACGGCGTACTTGAGCCTCAAGACCGCCTCGGCACCCGTGTACACCGAAATGGACGCCAACGAATTCCTCATGAACGACGACTGGGCACCGCCCACCGTCCGTTCCGTGACCCAGCCCGCCGAACAGGCCCTGTCCGGCCACACCCGGATCCTGCTGCGCGGCCACGCCGGCTCCGGCAAGACGACGCTCGTGCAGTGGCTGGCGGTGACCACGGCCCGCCAGGACCGCCTCACCGGCGAACTCGCCCACCTCATCGGCCGCGTCCCGTTCGTGCTGCCGCTGCGCACGCTCACCCGCAAGGGCGCGGACCTGCCTCCGCCCGCCGACTTCCTGCGAGCCGTCGGCTCCCCGCTCACCGGCGCCCAGCCGGCGGGCTGGGCCGACCGCGTCCTGGCGGCGGGACGCGGTCTGCTCCTGATCGACGGCATGGACGAAGTCCCCGAGCAGGAACGGGTCCGCGCCCACGGCTGGCTCACCGACCTGCTCTCCGCGTACCCCGACAACCTGTGCCTGGTGACCTCCCGCCCTTCTGCCGTACGCGAGAACTGGCTCGGTGCCGAGGAGTTCACCGAGCTGACGCTCGCTCCGATGGGCCGTGAGAACCTCGCCGTCTTCGTCGACCGCTGGCACCAGGCGGCCGGCGCGGATCCAGCGCTCGGCGCGGCCCTCCTGGATGCGATACGCACCAAGCAGGACCTGGGCCGGCTCGCCACCAACCCCCTTATGTGCGCGCTGATCTGCGCCCTGCACCGCGAACGCCGGGGCTTCCTGCCCCGCGGCCGCAAGGCCCTCTACGACGCCGCGCTCTCCATGCTCCTGGAACGCCGCGACCGCGAACGCGATATGCCGGGCACCGGCCTCGAGCTCGACGAGGAGTCCCAGACCGAGCTGCTCCAGAAGCTCGCGTACTGGCTGATCCGCAACGGCCGTTCGGAGATGGACAGGGCCGACGCACTCGCCCAGCTGGAGCGTCTGCTGCCTGCCATGCCGTACGTCGCCGAGCAAGGCGCCGCGGACACGGTGCTGCGCCATCTGCTCGACCGCTCGGGCCTGCTGCTCGAACCCTCCGCCGACTCCGTCCAGTTCGTCCACCGCACGTTCCAGGACTACTTGGGCGCACGGGCCGCCGTGGAGGAACGCGACTTCGACCTGCTGCTCGGCCAGGCACACCTCGACCAGTGGGAGGACGTCCTGCGCATGGCCGTGGCCCACGCCCGGCCGGACGAGCGGGCGCGGCTCCTGACCGGACTGACCGAGCGCGGCGACAGGGAGCCCGTTCACCGCACCCGCCTCCATCTCCTCGCCATGGCATGCCTGGAGCATGCGGCGAAGCTGGATCCGCAGGTACGGGCTCAGGTGGAGGAGCGGGCGGCGCGGCTGATCCCTCCGCACAACGCCCACGAGTGCCGGGAACTGGCCGAACTCGGCCCGATCGTCCTGGAGCTGCTGCCGGGACCGGCTGAGCTCCTGGACCCGGTCCTCGGCCAATACGTCGTCCAGACCGCAGGGCTCATCGGCGGGGACGCGGCCATGCCCTGCATGGTGAAGTACCGAGACAGCGACAACCTCGCCGTACAGTTTCAACTCGCTCAGCACTGGGCGGAATTCACTACCGATCCCTACGCCGCCGAGATCATCGACGGGCTGCGCTTCAAGCCGAACATCCCGATCATCGTCCGGTCCACGGAACAACTGGCGGTCCTGCGCAGACTCGGCGGCCACGACTATCTGGACTGCGTGGGCGACTTCACCGCCGACGAGCTCATGGAACATCTTTCGGATGTACCCCTGCGACGGCTTCGGCTCGCCGAGAACACGACCCTGGACGGTCTGGAATTCCTCACACGCTTTCCGGATCTGCGGACACTCACTCTCTACCAGTGCCCGTCGGTCACGTCATTGGAGCCCCTGCGCGGACTTCCGCTGGAGACCCTCTTCGTCTCGCAGACCCCGGTCGAGGACCTCAATCCCCTGCGTACGCTGACCGCGCTGAAATTCGTGACCTTGCGAAACTTCACATCCGAGCGCGACTTGCCATATCTGTCACGGAATGCCCCCTTGGCTGGCATCTTCCCTCCTGTGGACCTGCCGTCACTCGCCACCCTCCTTGAGTTCCCCCGACTCGAACAGGTCGGCCTGGACCTCGAAACCCCCCTGGGTCCCAAGGACTTGCGCATGCTGGCCCAGCTGCCGGTGCTGAATCACGTGACCCTCAACAGACACGAACTGCTCTCCCTTGTCGCCAGCGGAATCATCCTGGAAAGGGTCGACGGTCTGTTCATCGAGGGTCAGCGCAATTCCGTGGACACCCGCCCTTTGGCCGAGCTCCTGCCCTCCCTGCGCAGGCTCTCCGTGAGCAGCGCTTCCACCGTCGACTTGGCGCCCCTGACGGACTGCTCCCACCTGGAGGAGCTGTACGTGATGGACACCGCCGTGGCCCAGCACGCCGACACCCTGCCCGCCCGCATCAAGCTCACCCTCATCCCGCGCCCCGCCCACCAAAGGTGACGACACCGCACACCAAAGGGGCGGTCCCCGGAACCGAAGTTCCGGGGACCGCCCCTTTCGCTGTACAGCTGACCTGAACTACCGGCCGCTTACGCGTCCTTCGTCAGGTTCGGACCCGACCCACCCGCAGCCGACTCGATCGGCGGGACGTCCGGCAGAGCCGACTTCTCCTCGCCGCGGAAGGTGAACGTCGCCGCGTCACCCTCGCCCTCCGTGTCCACGACCACGATGTGACCGGGGCGCAGTTCGCCGAAGAGGATCTTCTCCGACAGGCTGTCCTCGACCTCGCGCTGGATCGTGCGACGCAGCGGACGCGCTCCCAGAACCGGGTCGTAACCCTTCTTGGAGAGCAGCTCCTTGGCGGACTGGGAGAGCTCGATGCCCATGTCCCGGTCCTTCAAGCGCTCGTCCACCTTGTCGATCATCAGGTCGACGATCTTGAGGATGTCGGCCTGCGTGAGCTGCGGGAAGACGACGACGTCGTCGACACGGTTGAGGAACTCGGGCCGGAAGTGCTGCTTGAGCTCGTCCGAGACCTTGTTCTTCATGCGCTCGTAGTTCGTCTTCGTGTCGCCCTGCGCCGCGAAGCCGAGGTTGAAGCCCTTGGAGATGTCACGGGTTCCAAGGTTGGTCGTCATGATGATGACCGTGTTCTTGAAGTCCACGACGCGGCCCTGGGAGTCGGTCAGACGACCGTCCTCCAGGATCTGCAGGAGCGAGTTGAAGATGTCCGGGTGCGCCTTCTCCACCTCGTCGAAGAGCACGACCGAGAACGGCTTGCGGCGGACCTTCTCGGTCAGCTGGCCGCCCTCTTCGTATCCGACATAGCCGGGAGGCGAGCCGAAGAGCCGCGAGACGGTGTGCTTCTCGCTGAACTCCGACATGTCGAGGGAGATCATCGCGTCCTCGTCGCCGAAGAGGAACTCGGCGAGAGCCTTCGAGAGCTCCGTCTTACCGACACCGGACGGACCGGCGAAGATGAACGAGCCACCGGGGCGCTTCGGGTCCTTGAGGCCCGCACGCGTACGACGGATCGCCTTGGAGAGCGCCTTGACGGCATCGGTCTGGCCGATGACGCGCTTGTGCAGCTCGTCCTCCATGCGCAGCAGACGCGAGGACTCCTCCTCGGTCAGCTTGAAGACCGGGATGCCGGTGGCGGTCGCGAGGACCTCGGCGATCAGCTCGCCGTCGACCTCGGCCACGACGTCCATGTCGCCGGCCTTCCACTCCTTCTCGCGCTTGGCCTTCGCGGCCAGCAGCTGCTTCTCCTTGTCGCGGAGAGACGCCGCCTTCTCGAAGTCCTGGGAGTCGATGGCCGACTCCTTGTCGCGGCGCACGCCCGCGATCTTCTCGTCGAACTCGCGGAGGTCCGGCGGCGCGGTCATCCGGCGGATACGCATCCGGGAGCCGGCCTCGTCGATCAGGTCGATCGCCTTGTCCGGCAGGAAGCGGTCCGAGATGTACCGGTCGGCCAGCGTCGCGGCCTGCACGAGCGCCTCGTCCGTGATGGACACACGGTGGTGGGCCTCGTACCGGTCGCGCAGACCCTTGAGGATCTCGATGGTGTGCGGCAGCGACGGCTCGGCGACCTGGATCGGCTGGAAGCGGCGCTCGAGGGCCGCGTCCTTCTCCAGGTACTTGCGGTACTCGTCGAGCGTGGTCGCACCGATGGTCTGGAGCTCACCACGGGCCAGCATCGGCTTCAGGATCGAAGCCGCATCGATCGCGCCCTCGGCGGCACCCGCACCCACGAGGGTGTGGAGCTCGTCGATGAACAGGATGATGTCGCCGCGGGTGCGGATCTCCTTGAGGACCTTCTTCAGGCGCTCCTCGAAGTCACCGCGGTAGCGGGAACCGGCGACGAGCGCACCGAGGTCGAGGGTGTAGAGGTGCTTGTCCTTGAGGGTCTCGGGCACCTCGCCCTTGACGATGGCCTGGGCGAGGCCCTCGACGACGGCGGTCTTGCCGACGCCGGGCTCACCGATCAGGACCGGGTTGTTCTTGGTACGGCGCGACAGGACCTGCATGACGCGCTCGATCTCCTTCTCGCGCCCGATGACCGGGTCGAGCTTGGATTCGCGAGCGGCCTGCGTGAGGTTGCGGCCGAACTGGTCCAGGACGAGGGACGTCGAGGGCGTGCCCTCGGCGGGGCCGCCGGCGGTGGCGGTCTCCTTGCCCTGGTAACCGGAGAGCAGCTGGATGACCTGCTGCCGCACCCGGTTGAGGTCTGCACCCAGCTTGACCAGGACCTGGGCGGCGACGCCCTCGCCCTCACGGATCAGGCCGAGCAGGATGTGCTCCGTGCCGATGTAGTTGTGGCCCAGCTGAAGGGCCTCGCGGAGCGAGAGCTCCAGGACCTTCTTGGCACGGGGGGTGAAGGGGATGTGCCCGGACGGGGCCTGCTGCCCCTGACCGATGATCTCCTCAACCTGCTGGCGGACCGCCTCGAGCGAAATCCCGAGGCTCTCCAGGGCCTTAGCGGCGACACCCTCACCCTCGTGGATCAGGCCCAGGAGGATGTGCTCGGTGCCGATGTAGTTGTGGTTGAGCATCCGGGCTTCTTCCTGAGCCAGGACGACAACCCGCCGCGCGCGGTCGGTGAACCTCTCGAACATCGTTAATCGCTCCTCAGAGCGGTCAGGCAGTTAGGGGTCGGTCCCCTCCCTGTCCTTCCGCAGCTTAGTCCCGCAAGCGGGGACCGCTCATTCCAACTGCCGACACCCGGCCCAGAACCTCGGGGGCTTTTCTGCCCCGAGAGCCGACAACTGCTCCAACTCGATGGTGCGAGACGATGTTCCCGCAGGCCAGGCAGTTACCCCTTTCACCGGTACGCCGATGGCGAACGGGAGACGGACCTGCGGTGCGTGTCGCCCCTCCTCACTAGGGATGTCTTACCCGCAGGCACTGACACTCCATGCGGCGCACCCCGGTTCCCTCCGCTACGGGCGAACACCCTTGCGCCCCCACGCGGGCCTTGACGCCCCCACGGAGGAAACCTTCCGTACACGACTTGGAACGCTGCGTAACCCCGGATGGTTCCCGGGAGTTGCTCCTGGCATGGTCCCCACCGTCCAGACCCCCAGGGTCCCGCTCCCCCGCCGCCCTCTCATGGGCAGCCGCATTCAGCGGTGGTACGAGGAGGAGCTGGGCTGGGCCGTCGTGCCCGGGGCGCAGGTGCGGCTGCGCACGGGGCTGCGGTTCGACGTACTGGAGCTGCCGGCCGTGGCGGGATACGCGGTGTGCGGGCGACTCGGGGCGCGGGGCACAGGTCCGGTGGCACTGCAGGGGGACACTCTGCGGTTCCTCGTCGCCGCGGGCGGCGCGGATGAGCTGCCCGGACTGCTCGACTGGCTCGAGTGGGGTGCGCTCGCCCGCGATCTGCGGGCCGTGGGCGCGGGCGGAGCGATCGACGCACCGCTGCCGCCCGGACTTCCGGGCCCGCGGGGAGCCGCCGTATGGCTGCGGCCCCCCGAGCCGGGATGCGAGGTGGAGCCGACACTGCCGGCCCTCACCACCCTCGGGGGCGGCATGAACGCAGGCCCCGATCTCGTACGTCTCGTGGACGCGGCGGCGAATGAATGCCACCGTGCCCGGCTGCTGAACGCGACTGCGTCTCAGCCGTTGGCCTTCTCGTAGGCCTCGCGGATCTCCTGGGGAACGCGGCCGCGGGGCTTGACCTCGTAGCCGTTCTCCTTGGCCCAGGCGCGGACCGCGGCGGTGTTCTCGGTGCCGCCCGCAGCCGCACGGGCCTTGCCGCGCGCACCCGACGCCCGGCCACCGGTGCGACGGCCGCCCTGCACGAACGGTGCGAGAGCGTCGCGGAGCTTGTCCGCATTGGCGGTGGTGAGGTCGATCTCGTACGTCTTGCCGTCCAGCGCGAACGTCACGGTCTCGTCGGCCTCGCCGCCGTCGAGGTCGTCGACAAGAAGGACCTGAACCTTCTGTGCCACCGGATTTCCTTTCATCGATAACTGCATTTGGAGTACGCCGGAAAGCAAACCGCTTTTGCCGGGAAAACACAAACCCCCGGGAGAACGCGAGGGCTCAAGAGCCCTTGAAACATGCGCGTTTCGGACATAGCAACCGCTTCAAGAGCGGCCGTGGGAACACTGCTCAGTTACCGCGCCCGAAAAACCTCGGGCCGTTGATCACAGGTGCAGAAGCATCCGGCTGTTGCCCAAGGTGTTCGGTTTCACTCGTTCGAGACCGAGGAACTCCGCGACGCCTTCGTCCGCGGACTGCAGCAGCTCGCTGTACACATCACCGTCGACGGGAGTCTCGCCGATCTCCACGAAACCGTGCTTCGCGAAGAAGTCGACTTCGAAGGTGAGACAGAAAACCCGGCGCACTCCGAGCCAGCGCGCGGTCTGCAGCAACTTCGCGAGGAGTTGATGCCCCACTCCCGCGCCCTTGACCTCACCGTTCACCGCGAGGGTGCGGACTTCCGCGAGGTCTTCCCACATCACATGCAGGGCGCCGCAGCCGACGACCTTCGCGTTGTCATCACGTTCTGCCACCCAGAACTCCTGGATGTCCTCATAAAGCGTCACCGTCGCTTTGTCGAGGAGGATGCCGCGGCGTACGTAGGAGTCGAGGAGCTCACGCACTGCGGGGACATCGGCGGTACGGGCACGGCGGATCGTGACGGCTTTCGCCGGCTCCTGCCGTTCGGGAAGTGCAGCGGACATGTCCGGACGCTATCGCCCTTGACCGCCTTCATCGGACGGGGGGTTGTCCGGTCCCGCCACCATGCGCACCGCGTCGCTGAGCGCCTCGCGCTGCTCCGGCGACATCATGCCGAAGAAGGCGACGAGGGCGGCCGCGGGGTTGTCGCTTCGGGACCAGGCCTCGTTCATCAGAGCCGCCGCGTAGGCGGCACGGGTGGAGACCGCCTCATATCGATAGGCGCGGCCTTCCGCTTCTCTGCGGACCCAGCCCTTCTGATGGAGATTGTCCAAAACGGTCATCACGGTTGTGTACGCGATGGACCGTTCCTGCTGAAGATCTTCCAGAACCTCTCGAACGGTCACCGGGCGGTTCCACTTCCACACCCGCGTCATGACCGCGTCTTCGAGTTCTCCCAGGGGGCGAGGCACATCAGCACAATAGTGGGAGATACCCGTTATGGCCTGCCCATCGGGCACAAAAAGGGCGTACGGCTCGACGAGTATTTCCGAGCCGTACGCGAAGCCGTACGCGAAAGGGGTGCGGCGCTCAGGCCTTCGGGGTCCCGGACACGGGCGAAGCCGTCTGGCGGGCGGCCTCGGCGCGGGCGAGGGCCGCGTCCACGGCGGCGTCCTCCTTGGCCTTCTTGTCGCCGCCCTGGGTCTTCACGATCGTCCTGATGACAGCACCGAAGAAGACGGCCATCACTACGGGGGGCAGGAGCGCGGAGACGTAGTCCATGCCCCCAGCGTAGCCACGGGGATGAGGAGTGCCGGCCGGGGGCCCGGTTTGTCAGCCCGCCGCGCGCTTCTGCGGCGAGGGATCGGGCGCCGGGCGGCGCTTGGGCGGGAACACCTCGGCCGGCGTGGGCACCGGGCGCGGGGGCGCGGGGCGCTCCGGCTGCGGGCGGTTCGGCCGGCTCGCCGGCTCGTCGGCCGCGCGCCCGCCGGGCAGGGCGAGCAGATGGGTGCGGGAGACCGGGACCGTACGGCCGGAGAGCTTGGCGCGTACGGAGGCCTCCGCGAGCGTGCGGCAGCGATCGAG
>NZ_JBEPEW010000146.1:0-19807 GCF_040300965.1 Streptomyces mesophilus
CGAGCGCGGCGGTCAGCGCGCCCTCGGCGATCTGCGGCAGCAGCTCGCGCCGCTGCTCCTCGCTGCCGAGCCGGCGGATCAGGGGCAGCGCGAGCGCGGCCGTGGACAGCAGCGGGGACGGCAGCAGCACACGTCCCGTCTCCTCGCAGGCGAGGGCGAGTTCGGTGGTGGTGCAGCCGACGCCGCCGTGCTCCTCGTCGAGGGCGAGGCCGGGCAGGCCCAGCTGGGTGGCGAGGGTGCGCCACAGTTCGTCGTCATGACCGGCGGGGGTGCGCGCCGCCGCCTTGACCTCGTCGGGGCCTGCGCGCTTGGCCATGAGCTCGCGCAGCGTACGGCGGATTTCGTCCTGCTCGGCAGTGAACGCGGCGTCCATGAGCGGGCTCCTCCCCCGGGTCCCCTCTGGCGGCCCCGGATCTGACGGCGCGTCATGTTAGGACTTGCGCGGCCAGATGCACAGGGGTGGAGGGCGCTTTGTCGACTCCGGTCCGCACCGGTGCCGTCAGCAGATCTGCCCGGGCTCCTTCGCGGTGGCCCTCAGCAGGTCCCTGACCAGCTCATAGTCCACCTTCGCGGGGTTGCGGAAACGCAGGCATCCCTTGCCCATGTTCTGCCCTTCGAGCCTGGCCGCGAAGGCTTCGCGCACGTCGGTGCGCATCAGATAGAAGGAGATGTACTGCTTCTGATCGGCGAGCGCGATCTCCTGCCCGCCGCCCGCGCGCACATAGCCCGGCATCCCGTACGCCATGACCTCCTCGAACCCCGTGAGCTCGGCGCGGCACAGCTCCCGCAGCCGCGTCATCGCCGCGCGCCGGCTCTCGTCCTCGATCTCGCCGAGGTAGGCGTCCACGTCCCGGGCATCGCTCTGCACCATGGTCCGAGCATCCCCGGAGGTTGGGCGGCGCTCAACCGGATACTCGCGCGGCATGGCATGGAAGCGGCGTGGAAAGCGCGGGGGACGCGGAACGGAGGAGCCGGCGGCGGACGCCTCGTCGGCATCGGCGGCCGGGACCTCGTCGGCATCGGTGGCCGGGACTTCGCCGGTATCGGCGGCCAGGACCTCGCCGGCATCGGCGGCCGGGCCGGACGAACAGGTGGAGCGGCAGGCGCCGGATACTCCGTCGGCGCTGCCCAGGGGCTCGTGGTGGGCGGTCCTGAAAGGCACCGTGAAGGAGTTCCAGAAGGACGAGCTGCCCGACCGGGCCGCGGCGCTGACGTACTACGGGATCCTGGCGCTGTTCCCGGCGCTGCTCGCGCTGATCTCCCTGCTCGGAGTCCTCGGGAAGTCCGCGTCACGGGAAGTTCTCGACAACATCCAGAAGCTGGCCCCGGGCCCGGTGCGGGACATCCTGAGCACCGCGGTGGAGCAGCTCCAGGGCAAGTCCGGGATCGGCTCGCTGATGGCCATCGTGGGTCTGCTGCTGGCCGTGTGGTCTGCCTCCGGTTACGTGGCCGGGTTCATCAGGAGCGCCAACGCGGTCTACGACATGCCGGAGGGCCGGCCCCTGTGGAAGGTGCTGCCCGTCCGCGTCGCCGTGACCGTGGTCCTGATGCTGCTCACCGTGGCCAGTGCGGTGATCGTCGTGTTCACCGGCGGCCTGGCCGAGCAGGTCGGTGGCGCGCTGGGCCTGGGCGACGAGGCGCTGACGGTGTGGTCGATCGCGAAGTGGCCCGTCCTCGTGATCATGGTGATGGTCATGATCGCGATCCTGTACTGGGCGACGCCCAACGCGAAGGTGCGCGGCTTCCGCTGGATCACGCCGGGCAGTCTGCTCGCCCTGGCGATCTGGATGCTCGCCTCGGCCGGGTTCGCGCTCTATGTGTCGAACTTCGCCTCGTACAACAAGACGTACGGCACGTTCGCCGGAGTGATCATTTTCCTGGTGTGGCTGTGGATCACGAACCTGGCGATCCTGCTCGGCCTGGAGTGGGATGCGGAAATGGCCCGTCAGCGCGCCGTCGCGGGAGGCCACCGGGCCGACGACGAGCCGTACGTGCAGCCGCGCGACACCCGGGCCTGGGACGAGGAGGACCGGCGCCGCCTTGAGAGCTGAGAGACCGGGGTACCCGGACGACCGACATCGCCACCCGCACTCCTGGAGACGCCGATGAAAGCCTCGAAGATCGCCTACAAGCCGGTCGGCATGGCCCTGGGTGCCCTGAGCGGCGTCCTGGCCGGCGCCGTTTTCAAGGAGGTCTGGAAACGCGTCGCGAACGAGGAGGACGCCCCGGACGCCACCGACGAACACCGCACCTGGCGCGAGGTCCTCACCGCGGCCGTCCTGCAAGGCGCGATCTTCGCCGGCGTCAAAGCGGCCGTCGACCGCGGCGGCGCCACCGCCACCCGACGCCTGACCGGCGTCTGGCCCGGCTGATCCGACCTCCGCTCCGGCGCCCGCCCCCTCCCCTCCCCCCCCTCCCCTCCCCGATCTCCAACCCCTGCCCCGCCCAAGAAATCTGATGTACCGTCAGATTCATGTCCACCGTCATAACCAGCGCCCCCCGGCGCAAAGTAGCCGTGGCCGGAATCGCCCTCTCCGACTGCGGCAAGGTCGACGACGCGACCCCCTACGCCCTGCACGCCCAGGCCGCCCGCAGGGCCCTGAAGGACTCCGGGCTCGACAAGGGAGTCATCGACGGCTTCGCCTCTGCGGGGCTCGGGATCCTCGCCCCGGTGGAAGTGGCCGAGTACCTGGGGATCAAGCCGACTTGGGTCGACTCCACCTCGGTGGGCGGCTCCACCTGGGAGGTGATGGCCGCCCACGCCGCCGACGCCATCGCCGCCGGCCACGCCAACGCGGTCCTCCTCGTCTACGGCTCCACCGCCCGCGCCGACATCAAGGCCGGGCGCCGCACCTCGAACCTCTCCTTCGGGGCCCGCGGCCCCCTCCAGTTCGAGGTCCCGTACGGCCACACCCTCATCTCGAAGTACGCGATGGCCGCGCGCCGCCATATGCACGAGTACGGCACGACGCTCGAGCAGCTCGCCGAGATCGCCGTACAGGCCCGGGCGAACGCCGCGTCCAATCCGGACGCGATGTTCCGCGACCCGATCACGGTGGACGACGTGCTGGCCGGCCCGATGATCGCCGACCCGTTCACGAAGCTGCACTGCTGCATACGGTCGGACGGCGGGGCGGCCGTGCTCCTGGTCGCCGAGGAGTACGTGGCCGACTGCGCGAAGGACCCGGTCTGGGTCCTCGGGGCCGGCGAGCACATCTCGCACACCACGATGTCCGAGTGGGAGGACTTCACCGTCTCGCCCGCGGCCGTCAGCGGAAAGCTGGCCTTCGAGCGGGCCGGCGTCACCCCGGCCGACATCGACATCGCCGAGATCTACGACGCCTTCACGTATATGACGCTCGTGACCCTCGAAGACCTCGGCTTCTGCGCGAAGGGCGAGGGCGGCGCGTTCGTCGAGAAGGGACGGCTCACGCTCACCGGGGACCTGCCCGTCAACACCGACGGCGGCGGTCTGTCCGCACAGCATCCGGGCATGCGCGGTCTGTTCCTGCTGGTCGAGGCGGTACGGCAGCTGCGCGGCGAGGCCGGTGAGGGCCAGGTCCGCAAGGCCGGCGGCCGGCTGCCCGAGCTGGCGGTGGCGTCGGGGACCGGCGGCTGGTTCTGCTCGTCGGGGACGGTGGTACTCGGGCGCTGAGCCGTTCGGGTCAGGGCCGAGGTACGGGGACAAGCGCGCGGGCGGGGGCCGACGGTACGCAACCGTCGGCCCCCGCCCGTATCCCTGCGTCAGCCCCGGGGGATCAGCCCGAATGGTCAGCAGTCCTGGCCGGCAGCTGTCCGAGCTGACAGCAGTCCGGGCTGACAGCAGTCCGGACTGACAGCAGCCCGGGCCGGCAGCAGTCCGATCGGTCAGCCGAAGAACGGGAGCTTGAACTCGGGCAGCTTCGTCCCGGCCGGCAGCTTGATGCTGGACGGGTCGAGGGGCTTGGCGACGAGCTTGATCGCGGCGTCCAGGCTGAGCGCGCTCACGATGTTGGCCACCGCCGTGTTCACCAGGGAGATCGAGGCCAGGACCTTGTCCGTGTCCTTCTTCTCGATGGCGTCGACCAGCGCGCTCGCCTGGACGGCGAGGCCCGCCATCGCCGCGTCCAGCTGCGGGACGTCCTCCGGCGCGGGCGCCGAGGCGAGCGCGCGGTCGAAGGCCGCACGGTAGGCGGCGGTGTCGACCGGGCCCTGCTCGGCGGCGGTGACCAGCTGGTCCGCGGTGGTGAGCACCGCGCGCAGCATGTCCTCGTACGCGGCCTGGTGGTCGGCCGGAACGGCGGCACGCACCGGCGCCTGGGCGACGGCAGCGTAGGAGGCACCCGCGGTACCGAGGACGACGGCGCCCGCGAGCACCGCGCCGATGAGGGCGCGGGCGGTGGTGTGCTTGTGCATGAGGGGGGTCCCTTCCGGGGTTCTTTGGTCGAGCGGGTTGGGGGAACGGGCCGGCCCTGACCACAGCCTGTGACCCTCCATGACGCTCCGCAACCGCACTGGTCCGAACAGGAGTGCCCGGCCCTGGTCGGAGCCGGTCGGAACACCGGCGCCTCGGCGGACGTTCTCCCGTGTGCCGGACCCGAAGACGTGACCGCAACAGAGGGAGTCGTTTGTCATGGCACTCAGCCGCGAAGAACGCGAGCAGTTCCTCGCCGAGCCGCATGTGGCCGCCCTGTCCGTCGACGCAGGCGACGGACGCGCGCCCCTGACGGTGCCGGTCTGGTATCAGTACGCGCCCGGCGGCGACATCTGGATCCACACCGGCAAGGGCTCGCGCAAGCATCAACTCATCGAGAAGGCGGGCCGGTTCACGCTCATGATCGACCGCGTCGAGCCGACCGTGCGCTATGTCTCCGTCGAGGGCCCGGCGATCTCCATCGTGCCGTCGACCCACGAGCACCTGGTCGAGATCTCCGCGCGCTACTTGCCGGCCGAAAAGGTCGAGGGATACGTGGAGTTCGCGGAGAAGAACCACGGCGAGGCGGTCATCATCACGCTGCGCCCGGAGCACTGGGTCTCCTCGGACCTCGGCGCGTTCTGAGCTCAGCGGCGGGTGAGGCGGGCCGGGTTGCCCGGGTGCTCCGGGCTGTCCGGGCAGTCCCCACTGTCCGGGCGGTCCCGGCCGTCCCCGCTGTCCCGGCCGTCCCCGCTGTCCGGGCTCTCCCGGCGCTCCCGGCCCTCCCGGCCCTCCCGGCTCTCCCGGGGCGTACGAGAATCCTCGTATGACGTCACACAAGGGCCACTCGCCGCGAGACGAAGGACGCGCACCGCGACACGAGCAACGCGCACCGGGCGAGGCCGTCGCACCCGCCACCGCAGAGACCGCAGCGGAGACCGCAGCGGAGACTGCAGCGGAGATCGCAGCAGCCGGGCAGCCCACAGCCGAGGAGTTCACCGGGCTGCTGCGGGCCCAGCGCGTCTGGGACATCGAGCTGCCGGCCTTCGATCCGGCCTCGGCGCCCGATGCGCCGCTGCCCCTCTTCCGCCGCTGGTTCGCCGAGGCCGTCGCCACGGGCCAGAGCGAGCCGCACACGATGCAGCTCGCCACCGCGGACGCCGCGGGCCGTCCCGACGTGCGCACCCTCATGCTGCACGGTGCCGACGAGGCCGGCTGGCACTTCGCCTCGCACGCCACCAGCAGCAAGGGCCGCCAGCTCACGGCCCGGCCCGAGGCGGCCCTGCACTTCTACTGGCCGGCGCAGGCCCGCCAGATCCGGCTGCGCGGCCCGGTCACACAGGCCCCATCCGGCGAGGGCCAGGCGGATCTGCATGCCCGCTCAACAGGGGCGCTGGCCGCGGCGCTTGTCGGACGGCAGAGCGAAGTCCTCGTATCCCAGGAGGAGTTGGCGCGGGCGTCGGACGCCGCGTGGGAGCGCGCGCAGGACGAGCCGTCGGCGCCCGTGGCGACCTGGACGCTGTACGCACTGGACCCGGTGGAAGTCGAGTTCTTCCAGGGGGACGCCCGCCGCCGCCACATCCGCCTGCGCTACCGGCGCGAGGGTGACGGCTGGGTCCGCGAGCTGCTGTGGCCGTGAGACCTGGGGAGGCGGACCGGCCCTGAGGCCTCAACAGGCGGGCCGCCCCGAGACCTCAACAGGCGGGCCGCCCCCGAGACCTCAAGGGGCCGGCCGGAACACCGCCACCCGGAACCCTTCCGCCTCCCGGAAGGTGACCTCGAGCGCCATTCCGACCGCGAGGTCCTCCTCCGCACAGTCCACGACCTCGGTCATCATCCGCGGCCCCTCGGCCAGATCGACCACGGCCGCGGTGTACGGGGTGCGCGTGCCGAAGGGCGGCAGATCGTTGCGGTGCACGACGGACCAGGTGTAGAGCGTGGCGCGTCCGCTCGCCTCGGCCCAGTCGACGTTCTCGCTCCAGCAGGCGGGGCAGAACTCGCGCGGATAGTGGTGGGTCCTGTCGCAGTCGCGGCAGTGGCGCACCAGCAGCCGGCCCTCGGCCGCCGCCGCCCAGTAGGGCTCGGTGAAGGCGTCGGGTTCGGGGAGGTCGAACCGTACGGACGAGGCGGGAGCGGACGAACCGGCGGCCATCAGAAGAGTCCGATCGCGTTGTCGAGGGACCAGGTCTGCCAGGACATGGCGAAGAGCGCGACGAAGGAGATCAGCCCCATCATCGCGTTCTGCCCCTGCTCGGCCCAGTCGTGGATCATCAGGACGAGGTAGAGGAGGTTGAGCAGCAGACCGCCGATCAGTGCGATCGGGGTGAGGAAGCCGAAGATCAGGCCGAGGCCGAGGGCGAGTTCGGCGTAGACGACGATGTACGCCATCACCTTGGGCCGGGGCTCGACGACCTTGGTGAACCCGGTCTTCACGAACGGCCACTTGTGCTTCCCGGCCACGTCGGCGGCCCAGGCGATCCCCGTACCGCGTTCGAACCAGCCCTTCTTGTCCTTGTGCCGCCAGCTCTCGAGCCACCACAGACCGAGGCCGATCCGCAGTACGGCCGCCCACTCGGCTCCGCTGAGCCAGACCGTGTCCATGCCTGTACACCACCTCACGCGCGAGCCGTTTCTGACGGTACGTCAGTTCAGCGGATGGGTCGGCTTTCCGCAAGGGGTCAGCAATCGAACTGATCACGTTCGAAGCGAACTTGAGTTCCATGGCCTGTTATCGCACCTGTGCGCACCAGCAACGATCAAGTGGCCACATCGCCACAACATGCGCAAAAGCCCAACCTAGGGTCGCCCTGCACAGGTGACCCCGGCAGCGGGCGAACGCTCCGGGGTCCGGCCAGTCGGAGAGGACTGACATGAGCAAACCTATGGGGCACCCGGTCGCCGGTAGTCGCGTTCTGGCCATCGGATACACACGCGTTTCGGGCAGAGTTCAAGTCTCGGGCCATGGGCTCGGCATCCAGGAAGCCAAGCTGCGCGCTTGGGAGGCCGCTGCCCCGCACCACACACTGCTCAAGGTGTTCAGCGACCAGGGAGTGAGCGGCGCCGCCACCCGCCGCCCCGCCCTCGATGCATTGAAGGAGTACGCGCGCTCCACATCAGCGGAACGAATCGTCGTATCCAGCGTCGACCGCCTGGGCCGCACGGTCGGCCCGACGCTCGACTGGGCCCGCCGTATGCAGCAGCACGGTGTGCACATCATCGCGCTCGACGAGGGCATCGATACCGAGGACCCCCAGGGCTGGGCTCTCTTCAGGCACTCAGTGGCCGCGGCTGAAGCGGATTGGCGGCGCATCCGGGAGCGAACCTCATCAGGCCGGGATCAGAAGGCCCGCGAGGGTGGCTGGCCCGCGGGGCCGCCACCCTACGGCTACAAGATCGACAAGCGCGGCCCCAAGGAGTCCTTCCTGGCGATCGATGAGGACGAAGCCCGCGTGATCCTCAAAGCCGTCGAGCTCGTAGTCGACCATGGGCTGACCTATCAGGCGGCCGCGGACGAGCTGAATCGCCTGGGTCTGCTCACCCGTAGTGGCCGCCCCTGGACACTGCTCAATCTCCACCACCGGCTGACCTCCGACACCCTCGACGGCTACGCCACCTACCGCAAACCCGGAACCGGCGCGAAAGCCACCAGAGTCGACGCCGACGGGGTACCGGTGCTGGGGCCGACGATCACCATCAAGGTGCCGGCCCTCCTGACGCCGGAGCGTGTCGCGGCGCTGCGCAGAACACAACGGCGACGGACCGACCGACCACGCAAGCCCAACCAGCAATACCCGCTGTCCGGGCGCATCCTCAGCGCATGCGGAAGACGCTACACCGGCGGCGGTCGACCCACGGGTCGCCTGTACCGCTGTCAGGGAACCACCGGGAGTAATCCTTGCGCGTGCACCTATCTGGAAGCTGACGCAGTGGAGAGTGCGGTGTGGGAGAAGCTCTCCACCGCACTCAGTGCGACCACGCTCCAGGCCCTGGCCTGTCACGACTCAAGAATCACCCAAAGAGACCGCGCCCAGCACGAAGCGCGGGAGCAACACCTGCTCGACGCCATCCATCACCACGAGCAGCTGGTGGAGAAGTCGCTGCCGCGGTACGTCACTTCCGGCCTCGACCCCGTCATCGCCGAAGCCGCCCTCGGCGGACTCAGGGGCGAGATCGACGCCTGGCGACATGAACTCTCGGAGGTCCGGCGGCAGTTGACGGAGCGGCCCCCCACGGGGAAGACCGAGGAGATCTTCTCAGCGCTACGCACATGGATCGTCCCGGAGGTGCACGACTTCAAGAAGCGGCCGGGATCGTCTTGCCGTGTGCGGGCGTGGCACGAAGAGACCGGAACCCCCGTGCCCGCCGACGTGGACGAGGCGCAGTGGCCGACAGTGCTGAGAATCCTCAGATCCCGGCACGGCTCACGGCACTTCAAACAGACTCGTCTCGATCTGAGGGCGGCCCTCAACGCGATGCTGCACCGGCTTCGGCGCGGGCTGATCTGGAGTGAACTGGGCGCGTGGGGAGATCCCGAGGCCATTCGCCACCGGCAGGGAACCTGGTTCCGCGAGGGCACGTGGCAAGCGCTCATGGCGCACCTCACCTCCGACGGATCAGGAGAGGCCGTCTTCTCCTTCCGGAGGATTCCCGCGCTGCACGTGATCTGCGAACCGTTGGCCGGACTGCCGGTGCTTCTGCGAGACCCTCCGCTGGAGATCAGTCCACCGACGGCGCTTCTCCAGGGCGGAACGCCGGCCGATGCAGCAGCCTTCTACGCATGGGTTCTACGAGCAGCAAGAGGTGCCGAAACCTCCCAATCCGGGCTCCCACCCGCGATGTGATCGTTTCGCAACCGGATTCCTCATTGACCGCGACCGTTCAAACTCAAGGGCCGCTACGCTCCCGCCCATGGC
Organism: Streptomyces mesophilus; assembly: GCF_040300965.1. Lineage (GTDB taxonomy): Bacteria > Actinomycetota > Actinomycetes > Streptomycetales > Streptomycetaceae > Streptomyces > Streptomyces mesophilus_A. The sequence goes on from NZ_JBEPEW010000146.1 coordinate 9,307, forward strand.
CGATCCCGTATACGTCATAGGTGCCGGACCCAGTGGACTTGCCGTTGCGTATGCCCTGGGCTTGCAGGGCATACCGGCGGTCGTCCTGGAGAAGTCGGAAACGGTCGCGGCCTCCTGGCGGCAGCACTACGACCGACTCCACCTGCACACCACGCGCCGACTGTCGGCGCTTCCGGGCCTGGACATTCCGCGAAAGTTCGGCCGTTGGGTCTCGCGGGACAACGTCGTCCGCTACTTGGAGAAGTACGCGGAGCATCACCAGCTGCAGGTGGTCGCGGGAGTCGAGGTCTCCCGGGTCGAGCGGACACCCGATGGTGGCAGTTGGCTGCTGCACGGAACCGGCGGGCGCCAGCTGACGGGGCGCGCCGTGGTGGTCTGCACCGGCTACAACCACACGCCTCATCTTCCCGACTGGCCCGGACTCTCCACGTACGAGGGCGAGTTGCGGCACGCGAGCGAGTACCGCAACGCGAAGCCGTACGCAGGGAAGGACCTCCTGGTCGTGGGCGTCGGCAACACAGGGGCGGAGATCGCCGTGGACCTCGTCGAGGGCGGCGCCTCGCGGGTACGGCTCGCGGTGCGCACCGCCCCGCACATCGTCCGCCGCTCGACGGCGGGCTGGCCCGCCCAGCGCACCGGCATTCTGGTGCGGCGGCTCCCGGTAGGCCTGGTGGACCGGCTGGCTGCCCCGATGGCAAAGCTGTCGGTCCCCGATCTGTCTTCGTACGGGCTGCCGCGCCCGGACACGGGTCTGTACTCACGCGTCCAGGAGGGCGCGATCCCGGTCCAGGACGTGGGCCTGATCGATGCCGTGCGGGCGGGCAAGGTCGAACCCGTCGCAGCAGTGGAGGGGTTCGAGGCCGGAAAGGTGCTGCTGGCGGACGGAACACGTATCCAACCTGACGCGATCATCGCGGCAACCGGCTACCGGCGAGGACTCGAACCCCTCGTCGGGCACCTCGACGTATTGAACGAGCACGGGCTTCCTGTCACGCATGGGCCGAAGTCCCCGATATCGGCTTCGGGCATCTATTTCTGCGGCTACTCCAACCCCATCAGTGGCAACCTTCGCGAAATCGCTCTCGATTCGCTGAAGATAGCGAAGGCGATCGCTGCCGCGACTTCCTGATCTCGGAGGACGTAAATGGCACGTGAAAGATCCCGCCTCACCCGCCGCACGCTGCTCGGCGCAGGAGCAGCGGCCGGTCTCACCACCGTCGCCGTGGCGGCCGCCGGCCCCGCGTCCGCCGCCGCCCGCGACGCCGACGTAGTCATCATCGGCGCCGGTCTCGCCGGTCTCACCGCCGCGCGTGACCTCAAGAAGGCCGGCAAGAACGTTGTCGTCCTCGAGGCCCGCGACCGCGTCGGCGGGCGCGTCCTGAACCTCCAAGTCCCGGGCGGTGGCGTCACCGAGGGCGGTGGTGAGTTCATCGGGCCCACCCAGGACCGGATGAAGGCGCTTGCCGAAGAGGTCGGTGTCGGGACGTTCCCGACGTACAACACGGGCAAGAACCTGCTGCGCAAGGACGGCAGGAACACCCCGTACGCCACGGACGGCCTGCTCGGCGCGGTCCCGCCGATCGACGTGGCCGGACTCGCGAACGCCGCCGCCGTGCAAGCGCTGCTCAACGACATGGCCAAGAAGGTCCCGGTGGGCGCCCCTTGGACCGCCGCGAAGGCCCAGGAGTGGGATCAGCAGACCTTCGAGACCTGGCTGCGGCACAACGCGGTCGTGCCCTCGGCGAAGTTCCTCTTCGACGTGGCCTGTGCGTCGGTCTTCAGTGCCGAACCTCGTGAACTCTCGCTTCTGTTCGTGCTGTTCTACATAGCGGCGGCGGGCAACGAGACGAACCCCGGCACCTTCGAGCGTCTCACCGAGACGGCGAACGGCGCCCAGGCCATCCGTTTCAAGGGCGGCTCCCAGCTGGTGCCGATCAAGCTGGCCGAGTCGCTCGGCGACAGCGTGGTCCTGAACGCGCCCGTGCGCCGTGTGGCCAAGGACGGCGCCGCGTACACGGTGACCGCCGACGGCATCACGGTCCGTGCGGGCCGGGTGATCGTGGCTCTCGCGCCGCCGCTCGCCGCCCGTATCGACTTCGATCCCGTCCTGCCCGCCGCCCGCGACCAGTTGTCGCAGCGCATGCCCATGGGTTCGGTCGGCAAGGCGATCGCGGTCTACGACCGGCCGTTCTGGCGCGACGCGGGCCTCAACGGCCAGGCGCTCAGCGACACCGGCATGGTCCGCTCCACCTTCGACAACTCCCCCGAGGACGCCTCGTACGGAGCCCTGATGGGCTTCATCGAGGCCGATCAGATGCGGGCCCTGAACGGGGCGAGCGAGGCCGAGGTGAAGGCCGCGGTCCTCAAGGACTACGCGACGTACTTCGGTGACAAGGCCAAGGCGCCGACCGCGTTCCTGCTCCAGCGCTGGGACAACGAGCGCTTCACGCGCGGCGGTCCGGTCGCGTATGCCCCGCCGGGCGTCCTGACCTCGTACGGTCCGGAGCTGCGCCGTCCCGTGGGCGGGATCCACTGGGCGGGCACGGAGACGTCCACGTACTGGATGGGTTACATGGACGGTGCGGTGCGCTCGGGCGAGCGGGTGGCCAAGGAGGTTCTGGCGGTGCTGTGACCTCGCGGTTCGGTCACGTGGGGCGCCCGGTCGGGGTATTTCCCGGCCGGGCGCTGTGCGTGACCGCGGGGGATCAGGGCCAGACCTTGATGACGGTGACTCGTGGACCGCACAGCGCGGTCAGGTCCTCGGGATCCGACGCCAGAACCGTGACAGGGCCAGGGCCGGCGGGAGCGGTGGCACTGAGCATCGCGTGGATGGCGTGCTCGCGCCCGTGATCAGGCCGCCCCCAGCACCCGCTCCAGCGTCGCGTACCCCGCCGGTTCCCAGGTCGGCTTGCCGCCGGGTCGGCCGAGGCGGCCGGCCATGCCGATGGAGACGAGGACCAGCGCCTTGAGCACGGCGAGGCCGCGGGCCCGGTCGACCGTGGCCTCGTCAGCGCGTTCGTACGCGTCGAAGAAGCGAGGCGCCGAACCGTCCGGCAGCAGCATCCAGGCCGCCATGAGGTCGGCCGCCGGGTCGCCCGCGCACAGGTCGCCGAAGTCGATCACTCCGGCGAGCGTTCCGTCCCGTACGACGACGTTCGCCGGGTGCAGGTCGGCGTGCAGCCACACCGGCGGCCCGTCCCAGGCCGGTGCCGCGAGCGCCTTCTCCCATACTTCCCGTACGAGATCGGCCTGCGCGTAGCCGTCGAGGAGCTCGAACCAGCCGTCGACGCCCGTCAGTTCGGTCAACGGGACACCGCGGTCGGGGCTGGTCGGAGCGTCGGCGGGCGCCGGCCGGTGCAGGGCGCGCAGGAAGTCCGCGAGGCGTTCCGCCGACGCCGAGTGCGTGATCGGCGCCCGGTCGGCAGGGTCACCCTCCACCCAGCGCACGATGTTCCAGTGGTGCCCGAAGAGCGCCGACGGCTCACCCTCCCGTACGGGAACGGGCGTCGGCAGCGGCAGCCGCTCGGCGAGCTCCGGCAGCCACCGCCGCTCCGTCCGCAGCAGCTCCGGCGCGCGTTCGGTCCGCGGCATCCGCACGGCGAGCTCGTCCCCGAGCCGGAACTGCTGGTTGTCCCAGCCCCCGATGACCTCCCGCAGCCGGAGCCCCGCCAGATCGGGATGCTGCTCCCGCAGCAACGCCCGTACGAGCGCTGTCTCGTACCTCACCTCACGCACGCCGGGTCCCCTCTCCGTGACATCAACGGCAGCTCCCGGCACGCCGACCGGGGCCGACCGCGGCCGGACGCTGCACGGCGAACGGTACGTCCCGCCACAAGGCACCAAGAGCGGAGTCCTCGTCGGAGGCCAGGTGGTCGTCGGGCACGGCCCAGGATCTGACCGGTGTGGCGGTGGCCGTGAGTGGCGGCCAGCCCGGGTCGCCCGTCCTCGCGAAGGCCGCCCAGGCGTCGCGCATGCGGGCGGACAGGGCGTGGTCGTCGGCGTCCGGGCGCCCGCCGATGAGGAACTCGGCCCCGACGGCGTCCAGGTTGCCGAAGGCGAAGGGGATGTCCGCGGTGTGCCAGGGGCGGGCCGGGCCGCGGCGGCGGTCGAAACGGGAGGCGTACGCGCGGCCGCCGGCGCGAGCGTGCTGTTCGGCGAGGCGGGAGGTGTACGCGGCGAAGCGCGCGTCGCCGAAGAGTGCCAGGTAGCGGTCGAGGACGGGGGCGTCCGGCAGCAGGTTCCGGTAGCCGTGGAGCACTTCCGGAGGGAGGTCCAACGCTGCGGTGAGGTCGGCCAGTTCGGGCTCGGTCGTGACCTCCCGCAGCCCTCCTACGGCGTGCAGGAACCGGGCCTCCTCCCGCGCGTGGCACACCAGGAGGTCCACATCGCTTGCCGCCCCGGACGCGAGCGCCTGGAGCGGCGGTGCGGGCAGCACCTCGCCGTCGACCACGGGTTGGAAGATCACGGACTCGTACGCGTGGACCGGTGTCACGGGGTCGGCGCCGCACCGCGCGGCCACCTCGTCGGAGGCGGCCACCAACGCGGCGGGCGGCAGGGACAGCAGCCCCTCGGCGGTCGGCGCGACGCCGGCCTCCCGGGCGATCCTCGCGGTGACGGCCGCGGCGAGTTCGGGAGCGTAGAAGACGGCAGGGACGCTGTGGGCGATGACCCGTCGCAGGAGTCCATGGGCCGGCTCCATGGTCATCAGGCAGACGGCCGCGCCCGCGCCGGAGGAGTGCCCGGCGACGGTGACGTTGCCGGGGTCGCCGCCGAAGGAGGCGATGTTGTCGCGCACCCAGCGCAGTGCGGCGAGCTGGTCCAAAAGGCCCCGGTTGTCGGGGAGTCCGGGCACGTGGCCGAACCCCTCGAACCCGATGCGGAAGGTGCAGCTCACCACGACGAGCCCGGCACGGGCGAGGGCCGCACCGTCGAAGCCGGGCTCGGCGGAGGAGCCGAAGGTGTAAGCGCCGCCGTGGATCCAGAACAGCACGGGCAGCGGACCTGCCCGCTCGGGTGCCCACACGTTGACGGTGAGGATGTCCTCGTCCCCCGGCCGCCACACAGGTGCCCCGGACAGTTCGGCCGACTGCGGCGAGATGGGCCCGAACGCGGTGCAGTCCCGCACCCCTCGCCAGGCGGGCGGGGGCTGCGGCGCCCGGAACCGCCGCTCCCCGAACGGCGCCCGCGCATACGGAATCCCGAGCACCGCGACGACATCGCCGACGGGCGGCCCGCCCCGCACACGGCCGCCGGTCGTTGCGAACAGCATCTCGGGCCCCCTCCACGTATCGGACTTCGATCATCCCGTACGGGAAGGTCTGACCGCCCCCGAAGCCGGGTACGGAACCCCTGACCCACCCCCAAACCCTGCCCATCCGGCCCCCATACGGCCCTCCTCCGGCCTTCCTCCGGCCCTCCTCCCGTGCCGTTCTCGTGCAGATTCCGGTGCAGACCTGTTCCTGACGGAGCGTCAGTTCAGTAATCTGACTAAGCGTCAGTTCTGTTGGCCGTAGTCAGGACGTAACTCAGGAGGCGGGCGTCAGCGATGCTTGGATCGACTCACGGCACCCTCACCACCGACTCCCGCCCGGCCCGTGTCGTGGCCTGCGGCGAGCGCCCCACGCCGGCGGTGCACAGTGTCGCGGGCCCCCCTGGGGCCTCCGACCTCGATGTCAGCGGCCGCCCGTTGCACGCGGACGTGCCCGACCTGGACAGGTTCTTCCGCCCCGAGTCGGTCGCCGTCATCGGCGCCTCCGACGCCGAGGGCCGCCCCAACACCGGCATCACCAAGCAGCTCATCGCGTGGTCCGAGCGGGTCGGTGCGCGACTGCACCCGGTGCACCCGACCCGGGAGTCCGTCTTCGGGATACCGTGCGCGCCCTCGGTCGCGGACCTGCCCGAACAGGTCGACCTGGCCGTACTCCTGGTCGGCGATCCCCTGCCCGTCATCGAGGAACTCGCCGAGTCCAAGGTGAAGTTCGCGGTCGCGTTCGCCTCGGGTTTCGCCGAGACCGGTGAGGAGGGCGCCCTCGCGCAGACCCGTCTCACGGCGGCCGTGGAGCGCTCCGGCATCCGGCTGCTCGGGCCGAACACCAACCTCAATGCCTTCGAGAAGTTCCGCGACGACCTCGACGGACCGGCCATCGCGCTGATCACCCAGTCGGGACACCAGGGCCGCCCGGTCTTCGCGATGCAGGAGATCGGCGTACGGCTCTCGCACTGGGCCCCGACGGGCAACGAGGCCGACCTCGAGACCTCCGACTTCCTCTCGTACTTCGCCGAGCAGCCCGAAGTCGGCGCGATCGCCTGCTACATCGAGGGCCTCAAGGACGGCCGCTCCTTCCTCCTCGCCGCCGACCGCGCCGCACAGCGCGGCGTTCCGGTGGTCGCGGTCAAGGTGGGGCGCACGGAAGCCGGCGCCAAGATGGCCGCCTCGCACACCGGCAAGCTCACGGGTGCGGACGATGTGGTGGACGCGGCGATGCGCCAGTTCGGGGTCATCCGGGTCGACGGACTCGACGAACTCCAGGACGTCTCCGCCCTGTTGGCGCGCGCCCGCAAGCCCCAGGCCGACGGTGTGGTCGTCTACTCGATCTCCGGCGGCACGGGCGCCCACTTCTCCGACCTCGCCACCGAGGCGGGTCTCGAGCTCCCGACGCTCTCCCAGGCCAAGCAGGACGAACTGCACGAGTGGATCCCCTCGTATCTGAACGTCGCGAACCCCGTCGACAACGGCGGTCACCCGGTCGGCGACTGGCGCGGCCGGAAGATCATCGACGCGATCCTCGCCGACCCGTCCGTCGGCGTCCTGATCTGCCCGATCACCGGCCCGTTCCCGCCCATGAGCGACAAGCTCGCCCAGGACCTGGTGGACGCGGCCGAGCAGACCGACAAGCTGATCTGCGTCGTATGGGGTTCGCCCGTCGGTACGGAGGAGGCCTACCGCACCACGCTCCTCGGCTCCTCCCGTGTGGCGACCTTCCGCACCTTCTCCAACTGCATCACAGCGGTCCGCGCCTATCTGGACCACCACAAGTTCACCGACGGCTACCGCTCGCCCTTCGAGGAGGCCCCGCGCACCCCGTCGCCGTCCTTCCGCAAGGCGCAGGCGCTGATGCGCCCCGGACAGCAGCTCAGCGAGCACGCCGCGAAGCAGCTCCTTCGGGCGTACGGGATCAGGGTGCCGCGCGAGCAGCTGGTGACCTCGGCCGCCGCTGCCGTCCGGGCGGCAGGTCTGGTGGGCTACCCGGTGGTGATGAAGGCCTCGGGCGCCCAGCTCGCCCACAAGACCGAACTCGGCCTGGTGAAGGTCGGGTTGACCTCCGCCTCGCAGGTCCGCGACGCCTACCGCGAGCTCACGGACATCGCACGCTACGAGGGCATCAAACTCGACGGGATCCTGGTCTGCCAGATGGTGGAGAAGGGCGTCGAGATGGTCGTCGGCGTCACCCACGACTCGCTCTTCGGGCCGACGGTGACCGTCGGACTCGGCGGCGTCCTGGTCGAGGTGCTGCGCGACGCGGCGGTCGCCGTACCGCCCTTCACGGAGGACCACGCCCGCGCGATGCTCGCGCAGCTGCGGGGCGCGGCACTGCTCGACGGCGTACGGGGCGGGCCGCCCGTCGACGTCGACGCCCTGGTCGAGGTGGTGCTCAGGGTCCAGCGGATGGCGCTCGAACTCGGCGACGAGCTGGCCGAGTTGGACATCAACCCGCTGATGGTGCTGCCGCGCGGTCAGGGTGCGGTGGCGCTGGACGCGCTGGCCGTCTGCCGCTGAGGGTCTGACGTCCACGTACGCGTCCATGTCTGCATACACGTACGCGTACCCCGTATACGAGAGGGAGCTCCGTGCCCGAGGAACAGCAGTCGGACGACGTCCTGCACTCCGTCGAGGACGGCGTCTCATGGATCACGCTCAACCGCCCCGAAGCCATGAACGCCGTCACCTGGGACCAGCGCGAGCGCATCATGGCGCTGCTTTCCGCGGCGTCCTCGGATCCCACGGTGAGGGCGGTGGTGATCACCGCGACCGGCAAGGGTTTCTGCGCCGGTGCGGATCTGCGCGGCTCACCCGATACCGGGGGTGAGCGGGTGGCCGGTGACGTGGCGCGGATGATCCGCCAGGGCGCCCAGCGCTTCATCGCCTCGGTCATGGACTGCGAGAAGCCGGTGATCGCTGCGGTCAACGGGACCGCGGCCGGCATCGGCGCCCATCTGGCCCTGGCGTGCGATCTGGTCCTGGCCTCGGAGTCGGCCAAGTTCATCGAGGTCTTCGTACGGCGCGGGCTCGTGCCCGACGGGGGCGGGGCGTATCTGCTGCCGCGGCTGATCGGGCCGCAGCGGGCCAAGGAGCTGATGTTCTTCGGCGACTCGGTGCCGGCGGCCGAGGCCGAACGCCTCGGCCTCGTCAACCGGGTCGTTCCGGCAGCCGACTTGGAGAAGACGGCCCGCGCATGGGCCGAGCGGCTGGCGCAGGGCCCGACGCGTGCGATCGCGATGACCAAGCAGCTGGTCAATGCCTCCCTGGACGTGGACCGCACCACCGCCTTCGCGGCGGAGGCGACGGCCCAGGAGATCAACATGACCACGCGGGACGCGAATGAGGGCGTGGCGAGCTTCGTGGAGCGCAGATCGCCTTCGTACGAGGGGCGCTAGCCGGCTCGCCGGCGGCGGGGGCGGCGGCTCCCCCGCCATGGCCTGCTCCGGTGGATGCGGCCCTCCACCGCCCTCGACGTCCAGCCCTCGGGCCCGCTGTTGGCAGGCCCGTTGGCCGCAGGTCCGCTGGTCGCAGGCCCGTTGGCCGCAGGCCCCTTGGTCGCAGAACTGACGGAGCAGCGCGCCCCGGGAGGCAAGGTGTCACTTGGGGCAGCCCCGGCCCGCCCGGTGCAGTGCGCGATACCGTTCGTAGGCCTCGCGCGCGTCGGGGACGAATCGCCGCTGCCGCACGAGAGCCTCGAGCTCCGACTCGGAGAGCCAGTCGTGCCAGGCGACTTCGCGGGGGCGCGGCCGGACGGGCGTGGTGACGATGACCTCGTGCAGCCCGAGCCAGTAGGGACTGATCACTCCCGCGCACAGGAACTTGAGCACGAAGCGCGGGGCCGCCTCGACGCCCAGCTCCTCCGCCAGCTCCCGGGCCGCCGCCTGCTCGTACGTCTCGCCCACCTCGACGGCGCCCCCCAGCATCCAGTTGTACCGGCCCGGAGAACGGGACATGCCATCCGGGCGGCGGTGGACGAGGAACCGTCCGTCGTCGTCGCGGCACACGATCGTGGCGATGCGATGCAGCCACCCGTGACGGATCGCTTCGCCGCGGTCGACCACTGCGAGCACACGGTCCTGCTCGTCGACGCGCTCCACCTGTTCGCTCATGGGCGGCACGATGCCAGGGGGTGTGCGCGGCGCGGAGGCGGCCGGCCGCACGGGAGCATCGACGGCTGGTGAACAGCCGCCCACCCCTTCCAATCTGACGATGCGTCAGCTTCAATGGGGAACGTGATGGGACACGCAGGGATGGCGGCCACCACCATCCGATACCTCAGGTCCACCGGCGCCCTCCCGGCCGCCGAACCCGTCGAAGCGCTGCCGCGCCCCGACCTACGGGCAGTCGGCGAGGATGAGCGTGTACCGCTCGATCCGGCCGAATTCCGCCGCGTACTGGGGCATTTCGCCTCCGGCGTCACGGTCATCACGGCGACGACGGCCGACCGGAGCCCCGCGGGCTTCGCCTGCCAGTCCTTCGCCTCCCTCTCCCTCGACCCGCCGCTGATCGCGTTCATGGTCGCGCGTACGTCGACGACCTGGCCGAAGATCGCCGAGGCGGGCTCGTTCTGCGTGAACATCCTGGGCGCGCACCAGGGCGAGCTGTGCCGCGGCTTCGCGGTCAGCGGCGCGGACAAGTTCGCGGGCGTGGACTTCGACGAGGCCCCGGTCTCGGGCGCCCCGCGCCTGAACGGCGCCCCCGCCTGGCTGGACTGCACGATCCACGCGGTCCACACCGGCGGCGACCACCTGATCGTCGTGGGCCGGGTGAACGCCCTGAACGCCGACGAGGACGGCGACCCCCTGCTGTTCCACCAGGGCAAGTTCGGCCAGTTCGTCCGCTGACCCCCGCCCCCGCGGCGCCCGGCACCCGCCCACAGGGGGACCATTTGTTCAGGACGAACCAGGGCATTCCCGGCACCCGGCGGACAGATGGTCCCCCGGTCAAAACCCAGATGCCCTACCCCCACCCCACCCCCTACCGTTGGGCACCATGCCCAATGCCAGCTACCGCGAGATCCTCACCCGCCCCGTCCTGAGCTGGTGCGCGGTGGCGGTCGCCTCGCGTCTGCCCGTGGCCATGGCGCCGCTCGCGCTGGTGTTTCTCGTACGGGAGCGGCCGGGCGGCTATGCGCTCGGCGCGCTGCTCGCCGCCGTGTACGTGATCGGGGAGATCGCGGGCGCCGCCGTACTCGGCACGCGGCTGCGACCCGAGCGGGCCAGAGGCCAGCTGGCGTTCGGG
>NZ_JBEPEW010000147.1:0-19450 GCF_040300965.1 Streptomyces mesophilus
CCCGGCCCCCCCCCCCCGCCACGGCCGCGCCCGTGCGGGCGGCGCCGACCGCGTGGGGCCCCCGCGCACCCCCCCCCCGGGGGCCCACTTCGCCGTGTGAGCGGGTGATCAGGAGGTACGGCGCCTGCGCGCGGTCACGTAGAACGCGCCACCCGCGGCCAGCGCGACCGCCGCCACGAGCGAGGTCACCAGGACCACCGAACCGGTCGAGGCGAGGCCGCCGTCCTGCGAGTCGCCGCTGCCGCCCTCGGTACCGGAGTCCGTGCCGCCGGACGAACCGCCCGTGTCCGTACCGCCGTTGTCGCCCTCGCCGGACCCGTTGGAGCCGCCGTTGTCACCGGAACCGCCGGACGAGCCGCCGGTGTCACCGGGGGTGGCCTCGTCGCCGGTGCCGTTGAGGACGATCCAGCCGTCGTCGTTGGCGGAGTTGCCCTCCTTGGGGTCCTCCCACTCCGGGAAGGAGATCTTGCCCTTCGCGCCCTCGATCACCTCGTCGATACGGAGCTCGAAGTCGTACGCGCGCTTGTCGTCCTCCATGACCGGGGTGTCGGCCCAGCACAGGTAGCGGGACTTGTTCCCGTCCTGCTCGGGCCGGCAGCCCTCCGGGGCCTTCGCGACGGACGCGCCCTTGGGGATGTCGACGTAGAACCCGAGCGGCTCACCGCCGGCGCGCAGCGAACCGATCCAGGCCGGGCCGTGGTTGCCGAAGCCGACGGGCACCTTGACGGTCTCGCCCTTCTTCCCGGCGACGCGGGCGCCGGTCAGGTCGAGGTCGTGCTTCGCGCCGAGCGCCAGCGGGACGTCGGCGGCGTACTTGCCGTACTGCGCGGCGTCACCGGCCGGCACCTCCTTGAGCTTCAGCTCGGGGCCGGTACCCTTCGTGCCGCCCGCGACGCGCTCGGTGGCGAGCTTCGCGCCGAGCGCCGAGAACCAGTAGCCGAACTCGTCGGCCGAGGCGAACTTCTCCGTGCCGACCTGGACCGGCGTCTGGAGCGCGTAGGCCGCACCCGGCTTGAACTCGCCCTCGAAGGCGCACTCCACGACCTTGCGGTAGCGGATCAGGTTGTCCTTGTTCTCCTCGGTGTACGTACAGTTCGCGTACGTCTCGGGGTAGTTGATGCCGCGCGAGCCGAAGAAGCGGAGCAGCACACCGTCGGCCGACATGCTGCCGACGTTGCGGAAGGCCAGCGGGGCCTGGTAGACGTCGCCGGCGGCGAAGCCCTTCGGCTCGGCGGGCAGCTTCTTCATCCGGATCTCGGGACCGCCGACCAGAACATCGACCTCGTGCCCGGTGAACGCGATGCCCTCGCCCTCACCCGTCACCTTGATCTTGCCCGTGTCGCCGGCCTTGGCACCCTTGAGGAGGTCCACGCGGATGTCGTAGTCGGGGTTGAACTCGCCGCCCGGGTACAGGTCCTCCCCCGCGCACACGGCGGTCAGGCCGTCCGCCGCGATGTCGCACGGCGGCAGCTTGACCTTCGCGAAGCCCTTGAGCGCGGAGGCGTCGATCGTCACCGTCCACGGACCCTCGTGGATCTTCTGCGGCTGCTCCTCGTCACCCACCTCCCCCGGCGCGTCGAGCTCGATCTCGATCTGCGGGTAGGGCTCTTCCTCCGGCTCGCCGTTCAGCGACAGGCCGAGGCTCTCCGGGCCGGTGATGGTCACCGGGATCGGAGCCTCGTCGGCGGCCTGCGCCAGGCCCGCCGTACCGGCGGTGGCGAGTGCGGCGGCCAGCAGCACGGCCGTTGCCGCGGGCCCGCGGCGAAGGGACTGCCTCAGGACAGGTCTCATGGTCACTCTCTAGGTACGAGGTGTGGCCGCCGGGACACGTGGGGAATGGCGGTGCACAAGTGACCTGCGAGGTGCCGTACTGGTTGCGTCCGCCGGCATCACGGATTGATGACGGCGCTACTTCACGCGCACTTCGCACCGCATTCTCCGGTCATGTCCGACCTCCCGCACCGGTCCGGTCAACGTGAGCGGGACCGTGTGGTGGACGTCGGTGCTCGATGCGGCGATGCGCAGTTCCAGCGCGCCTGGGTCGACCACGCGGCGGCCGTCGGCCCCGGTGTACGCGGCGAGGTCGGCCGGGAACGTGGCGTGCACCTGGGCCGAGGCGCCGGGGTCGAGCGGGACCCGGGCGTAGCCGACGAGGCGGACCTCGGGGCGGGCGACGGTGCCGACGGGGTCGTGGAGGTACAGCTGGACGACCTCCGTGCCGGGCCGGTCGCCGGTGTTGCGGACGGTGAGCCTGATGGTCGTCTCGCCGTCGGTGGGCAGTTCAGGGGTGTCGCACTGCGGGGGGCCCCAGGTGAACTCCGTGTACGAGAGACCGTGGCCGAACGGGAAGAGGGCGGTGGGGTCGACATTGCTCGGGTCGCCGTGCAGGCCGAGCGGCGGGGCGAGATACGGGGCGGGCTGGCCGCCGGGTCCGTACGGGATCCCGAGAGGAAGCCGGCCGGAGGGGTCGACCCGGCCGGACAGGACGCCCGCGACGGCGGCGCCACCCTCCTGGCCGGGGAAGAAGGCCTGGACGACGGCGGCGGCCCGGTCGGCCCAGCGGCCCAGCGCGTAGGGCCGGCCGCTGAGCACGACGATGACGGTCGGGGTGCCGGACTCGAGGGCCGTATCGAGCAATGCGCCTTGATTGTACGGGAGTTCGAGGTCAGCGGTGTCGCAGCCCTCGCCGGACGAGCCACGGCCGAAGAGGCCCGAGCGGTCCCCCACGACGGCCAGGCACAGGTCGGCCGCCGCCGGATCGGCCACGAAGACGGCATCGGGCAGCTCGGCGCGCAGCGCCTGCGCGAAGGTGGGGACCTCCACTCCTGCGGGCAGTTCGGGGTGGTTGACCCCGACGTGACGCGGGAACGTGTAGCAGCCGAGCATCGCGGCCTGCTCGTCGGCGAGCGGCCCGACTACGGCGATACGGAGCCCGGGTCCCAGAGGCAGTGCACCGGACGGGTTGGCGAGCAGGACGACGGACTCCTGGGCCACCTTCCGTGCCAGCTCCCGCATATGAGGGGGGTTCAGGTCGATCGGCACGTCCCCGGTGACCGGCTCCCAGTCCGGGTCGAGGAGTCCCAGCTCGCACTTCTGGGTGAGCACGCGCAGCGCCGCCCGGTCGAGCAGCTCCTCGGGGAGATCACCGGCCGCAGGCAGACAGCGGGCGGCGGGCAGCTCCACGTCGACGCCGGCGGCGAGCGCGAGCCGGGCGGCCTCGCCCTCGGTCGCGGCGGTCCGGTGCGCGGAGTGCAGGAACGCGATGCCGAAGTAGTCGGCCACCACCGTGCCGCCGAACGCCCATTCCTCACGCAGGAGTTGGGTGAGCAGGCCGTGGTGGGCGTGCGCCGGCAGACCGTCGATGTCGTTGTACGCGGCCATCACCGAGCGGGCGCCGCCGTCCCGCAGCGCCATCTCGAACGGGGGCAGGAAGACATCCGCGAGTTCGCGGGGGCCGACCGAGGCGGGCGCGTGGTTGCGGGCGGCCCGCGAGGCCGAGTACCCGGCGAAGTGCTTGAGGGTGGCGACGATCCCGGCGGCCTCCAACCCCCGTACGTACGCGGCGCCGATGGTGCCCACCAGATACGGGTCCTCGCCGATGGACTCCTCGGTGCGGCCCCAGCGCGGATCCCGTACGACATCGAGGACCGGGGCGAGCCCCTGGTGGATGCCGACGGCGCGCATCGAGGACCCGATGGCCTGCGCCATCTCCGTGACCAGGGCGGGGTCGAAGGTGGCTCCCCAGGCGAGCGGGGTGGGGAACACAGTGGCCTGCCAGGCGGCGAAGCCGGTCAGGCACTCCTCGTGGGCGAGCGCGGGCAGTGCGAAGCGGTTGCCGGCGCGGATGCGCTGCTGGAGCGCGGCGAGCCGGGCGGCGCCCTCGGCCGGCTCCACGGGGACGGTGCCGAAGGGGCGCGTCAGATGGCCGAGTCCGTACGGAAGGAGGGCGTCGAGCACGGCGCTCTCGGCCACGTACGTGTGCTGACCGGGCGCGACGGCGACCGCTTCGGTCTCGATGTCGGCCCCGAGCCAGACGCTGGACAGCTGGGCGGTCTTCTCCTCGGTGGTCATCCGGGCGAGCAGGTCCGCCGCCCGGACGTGGGCGGACAGGGTGGTGTCCTGCCATGGCTGGACCATGAGGCTCCTCAAGTGCGGTGTGTGCAAAGGGGATTGGCGGCGTGACGGCGGTGTCAGCCCTTGGTCGCGCCCATCGTGATGCCGCCGATCAGCTGGCGTTCGGCCACCGCGTAGAAGGCGAGCGCGGGCACCATCGCGAGGATCAGATAGGCGAAGACGCGGGCGATGTCGGCGGAGTACTGGCCCTGGAACTGCTGGACGCCGATGGGGATCGTCCACCAGGTCTGTTCGCTGAACACGAGCAGCGGGAGCAGGAAGTTGTTCCAGCTGGCGACGATGGCGAGGACGGAGACCGTGCCGAGGGCGGGGCGGGCCATCGGCAGCAGGATCCGCCAGAAGAAGCCGAAGGGCCCGCAGCCGTCGAGGGTCGCCGCCTCCTCCAGCTCGCCGGGGATGGCGCGGAAGAAGCCGCGCAGGATGACGATGGTGATCGGCAGGCCGAACGCCGCCTGCGGCAGGATCACGCCCCACGGATTGTCGAGCAGTCCGAAGGTACGGAGCAGCACGAACAGCGGCAGGATCGCCACCGCGAACGGGAACATCAGGCCCATCGTGAAGAGCGTGAACATCATCTCCCGGCCTCGGAAGGCGAACCGGGCCAGCGCGAACGCCGCGAGCGCCGCGGCGCCGACGGTCAGAACCGTCGTACCGACCGCGATCAGGGTGGACGAGCCGAGCATCTGCCAGAACGAGGCGGAGCCGAGCACATCGGTGTAGTTGGACGTCACCCACGGCGAGGGCAGCCCGAAGGCGTTCTCGGAGAGCTGGTCGGTGGTCTTGAACCCGGAGATCAGCGCGTACAGGAGCGGCGTCACCATGACGATGCCGACCACCCAGACGACGACGTACAGCGGAAGGGACCGCGTCTTCATCGGGAACCTCGCATCGTCGTCAGGGCTCCTTCGGTGTCGCGGCGCATCACCAGGCGCTGGTAGGCGAGCGCGAAGACCAGGCTGATGAGGAAGAGCGCGATGCTGATCGCGCTGGCGTAGCCCATCTGGTAGCGCTTGAAGCCGAATTGGAAGAGCGTGACGGCCATCGTCTCGGAGTGGTGGTCGGGGCCGCCCTGGGTCACCACCCAGACCAGGTCGAAGAGCTGGATCGCGCCGATGACGGACAGGAAGATGCTGATCCGGATCGTCGGTCCGAGCAGCGGCAGGGTGACGTGCCGGAAGCGCTGCCAGGCGTTCGCGCCGTCGATACGGGCCGCTTCGTGCAGCTCGGCGGGGATGTTCTGGAGTCCGGCCAGGTAGAGCATCATGTGGAAGCCGAAGTACTTCCAGGTCATGACGAGGAACAGGGTCGGAAGCACGGTGTCCTGATCGGCGAACCACAGACCGCCGAGCCCGTCCAGGCCGACGGAGCCGAGGACGCGGTCGGCGAGCCCGTCGTCCGGCGAGAAGATCATCATGAACAGGACGCCGGTGATCACCTCCGACAGGACGTACGGGGCGAAGAACAGCATCCGGTAGACGGCCCGGCCGCGCAGCTTCTGGTTGAGCGCCACCGCCATGGCGAGCGCGAACGGCAGCTGCACTGCGATCGAGAAGAGCACGAGCAGCAGGCCGCGCCACAGGTCGCCGAGGAAGACAGGGTCGTCCAGGAGCCGGGTGTAGTTGTCGATCCCGACGTAGTCCTCGGGCGAACCGAACCCGCCCCAGTTGAACAGGCTGACGTACAGGGCGTAGAGGATCGGGGTGAGGACGAGCGCGCCGAACAGGATCAGGGCGGGCAGGGTGAAGGCGACGGCGGTCAGCCAGGCGGTGAAGCGCCGCATCAGCGGACGCCGGTTGGCCGGCGGCGGAGCCTCGGCCGCGGTGGGCGGCCGGGCGTCCTTGACGTAGGTGGAAGTGCTCATCGGTTACGAGCTCTTGAAGACCTGGGTGACCGAACGCGCCACGTCGTCCGGTGACTTGGACCCGGCTATCAGCGCCGCGACCGAGTCGTTGACCTCCTGGCCCACGGCGGGCGGGTAGGCCTGGTCGAGGTAGAGCTGGAAGGCGGTAGACGCCTCGAGGGTGTCGTAGACGGCCGTGAGGTTGGGGTCGGTGAGCGCGGTCTTGGCCTCCTTGACGACCGGGAGCAGGGAGGCCTTCTCGACCAGGATCCGGTCGTTCTCGGCGCTGAGGAAGAACTTCAGGAAGTCGACGGCCGCCTTCGGGGCGCCCTTGCGCACGGCGTAGCCGTTGCCGCCACCGAACACGTCGGTGAGCGCGCCCTTGCCGCCGGCGACCGACGGGAACGGGAAGAAGCCGAGGTCCTTGCCGATGCCCTTGCCCGCGTCGGCCTGCACGATGGGCGCCCACTGGCCCATCAGCTCCATGGCCGCCTTGCCGTTGCCCATGACCGCGGCCTCGCCGCCGGGCAGGGAGTACGCGGCCCCGAGGAAGCCCTTCTGGAACGGTTCGAGCGCGACCAGGTCCTTCAGGTGCTCACCCGCCTTCACGAAGTCGTCGCCCGTGAAGTCCTTGGCGTCGGCGGCCTTCTGCATGCCGTCGACCCCGGCGATACGTGTGGCGAGATACGCCCAGTAGTACATGCCGGGCCACTTCTCCTTGCCCGCGAGGGCGATGGGGGTGATCCCGGCGGACTTCAGCTTCTCGACCGCGTCGAGGTACTCGGCCCAAGTGGCGGGCGGCGCCTCGATCTTGGCCTTCTTGAAGAGCGCCTTGTTGTACCAGAAGCCGACGGCGCCGATGTCGAAAGGCAACCCGTAGGTCTTGCCGTCGAGTTGGTAGGGCTTCACAGCCGCGGGCACGAGGGCGTCGGCCATCGGCTCGTACGTGGCGGTGAGGTCCTCGACGAGACCCGCGTCGACCTGCTGCTGCAGGACGCCGCCGCCCCAGGTGTGGAAGATGTCCGGCAGCTTCCCCGAGCTGGTCTGCGCGGTCAGCTTCGACTTGTACGCATCGTTCTCCAGGGTGACGAGCTTGATCCGCACATCGGGGTTCTTCGCCTCGAAGGCCTTGGCCCGCTCGGGCCAGATGGTCTTGGACGGCTCGGTCGTCTGGATGTTCCACAGTTCGACGACGGTCCGGCCGGAACTGTCCTTCCCGCTGTCGGAGTCGTCACCGCCGCATGCGGTCAGGGCGGTGACGCCGAGGCCGGCCGCGGAGGCGGCGCCCAGGAACCGGCGGCGGGAGAAGTCGGAGGCTGGCATGGCGCACCTTCCGGAAGTAATCCGAAAACTATCGGTCGACGGCCTGGAAAGTTACGGATACGCGAAAGGGGTGTCAACGGCCTTAACAAAAAAGGTCGTTGACACCCCTGGGGATGTACGAGGGCCGAGCGCGCGAACCGTCGTGGATCAGTCGCCGCGGGGCGGGGCCGTACTGGCTCTGACCACCAGTTCCGTCGCCAGCTCCACCCGCGGCGAGGCGGGCCCCACGGAGCGGGCGAGATCGAGCACCGTACGGGCCGCCAACTTGCCCATATCGGACAGAGGTTGGCGGACGGTGGTGAGCGGAGGCGCCGACCAGCGCACCTCCGGCAGATCGTCGAAGCCGACCACGCTCAGGTCCTCCGGGACACGCAGACCGCGCCGGCGCAGCGCCTCGATCGCACCGAGCGCCATCTGGTCGCTGGACGCGAAGACGGCGGTGGGCGGTTCGGGCAGGTCGAGCAGCCGGTTGCAGCCGGTGAAACCGGACTCGTGGTAGAAGTCCCCGGGCACGATCAGGGTGTCGTCCACCGCGACGCCCGCCGTGTCCAGCGCCGCCCGGTAGCCGTCGAGCCGGGCGCGCGAGCACAGCAGGCGCACCGGGCCCTGGATGAACCCGATCCTGCGGTGGCCGAGTTCGAGCAGATGCCGGGTCGCGGCCATCCCGCCCGCCCAGTTGGTGGCGCCCACGGTCGGCGCCTCCGACGCCGGCGAACCGGCCGGGTCGATCACCACCAACGGCACGCCCAGGCGCCGCAGTTCGTCCTGCAGACCCGGTTCGAGCACGGAGGTCACCAGGATCACCCCGTCCGAGGCGCGGGCCCGCAGATTGGTCATCCACTCCCGTGCGTCGCCCGCACGGTCATGGATCGCGGAGACCACCGTGCCGACCCCGTTCTCGTGCGCGACCTCCTCGACGCCCCGGATGATCTCCACCGCCCAAGGGCTGTCGAGGTCGTTGAAGACCAGGTCGAGCAGGGCCGCCCGGTCACCCGGTGCGGGGATGCGGCGCCGGTAACCGTGCCGGTGCAGCAGGTCCTCGACCCGGGCCCGGGTGGCGGGCGAGACGTCGGAGCGCCCGTTGACGACCCGCGAGACGGTGGGCACGGACACCCCGGCCTCCCGCGCGATCTCGGTGATCGTCACCTTGGCCGGCCCGTCCGGGCTCTGTGTGACGGTCCTGCCCTTACCGCTCTCCCCGGCCACGTTCCCCACCTCCGTCGACAACGGAATCCGAAAGGTCTCCGGACGCCTTCCGGAAAACCGTATGCGAAAGGGGACCGGCCGTGGTGGCCGATCCCCTCTCACTTGGACTCAGTTGACCTACTTGACGGCCTCGAGCTTCTTGATCTGGAGCTCGAGAAGGCCCGCCGGGATCTGGGACTTCGCGCCATCGGCCATGTTCATGCCGTAGAAGACCGCGACGGTCGAGGAGCTGCGGACGACGTTGACGGCGAGCGTGACCTTCTGACCGTCCATCTCGGTACCGATCTTGTACGCGACGGCCTCGTCACCGGCCTGCGGGTCCGCCTGCGCCTCGACGGTGCTCTTGGCGCCCTCCGAGTCCTCGAAACCCTTGCAGGCCTTGGACGCGGTACGCACGTCGCCGAGCACCTTCTCCGCGTCGGCCTGCTCGTGCGCCGCGAGGTTCACGTAGGCGAGCTGGCTCATGTCGGCGGCCATGCCGCCCTTGGCGACGCTCGCCTTGGGCTTCGGGTCCGTGGTCCCGCTCAGGACATCGCCGAGGGCCTGGCACTCGGCGGAGACCTTCTCGGCGTCGGGGGCGGCGTCCTCGGTGCCCTCCGACTGGAACTTGAGGCCCTTGACCTCGGTGTCCCCGATGATCGCCTGCTTGAGCTGCGCCTCGGTCAGGGCCGGCGCGGCCTTCTCCTCGCCACCGCCCGACTGACCGGCGCTGGACTTGTCCTTGCCGGACTTGTCCCCACCGTCGCTGCCACCGTCACCGCTGCACGCGGCGGTCAGGCCGAGCGTGGCGACTACGGCGGCCGCGACGACGACCTGGGACAGCTTCGACTTCTTCACTTGGATTCCCCACCTGTTGTGTACGTCTGGCGCGTCATCAAAGCGTTTGCACAGGCTTTGCCGCAAGCGCGTTCGGACAACGATCGGGGGTCGGAGCGGACTTGGCGGTTCCGGCCACCGGGGCCGAGCTGGGGCGACCAAGATCGGTTGTGATTCAGCCCACATAAGAATCACGTCAGGTCAGCACAACCATTCACAGGAACAGCAGGTCAATCATGCGTAACAACGGCCACATCCGGGATCCTCACCGCGAGCGGCCTTCCACCTTCCGTGCCGCACCTTGTGTGTGGTGCGCCGGACTTCGACCGAGGTTCTTTGATGAAGCTTCGCCGCTCGCTGGCTGCCGCGGCCGTCACGGCCGTCATAGCCCCCGCCGCTCTGCTGGCCGCGCCGTCGGCGTTCGCGACCGACACCCCCGGCACGTCCGAGTCGTCCGCCTCCACGGAGACGCCGGGCGCGGGCGAGACGACCGCCACGACGCCGGAGGAGACGCCGGGTACGGGCGAGACGTCCGCCGAGGAGGAGACCCCGGGCACGGGTGAGACCTCCAAGGAGGAGGAGACCCCCGGTACGGGCGAGACCTCCAAGGAGGAGGAGACCCCGGGCACGGCCACGCCGAGCGCCACGGAGTCCTCCACGACGTCGCCGTCGCCCAGCCCGACCGAGTCGCTCACCGAAGGCTGCGAGGACGCCGCGTTCAACGCGAGCATCTCGGGCCTGCCCGGCAAGATCGTCGCCGGTTCGGGTTGGAAGCAGTTCAACCTCAACCTGGACAACAGCAAGGGCAAGAAGGCCGAGGACGTCCTGCTCGGTGCCGTACTGCTGTACAAGAAGGACGCCCACGGCGAATTCGTCAGCAGCCTGGCCGAGCAGTACGCCCAGATCCAGTACTTCGACGGCAAGAAGTGGACCAGCGAGCTCTCCGCGGGCGGTTCCATCGGCGGCTTCATCACGGTCGACGCCGGCGAGAAGATCAGCCTCAAGCTGCGCCTGAGCATCAAGTCGACCGCCCCCGCCGGTTCCGCCGTCGGCATCGCCTTCGGTGTGTACACCGACGAGAAGGGCGAGAACTGCTTCGCGGACGAGAGCTGGTACAGCTTCGAGGTCCTCGCGGCCGGTTCCAAGCCGCCGACCGGTGACAACGACAACAAGCCGCAGGAGGGCAAGCCGCCGGTCAAGGTGAAGCCCGCCGCGGACGAGGTCAAGGACATCACCGGCAACCTCGCCGAGACCGGCTCCGACTCCCAGCTCCCCGTCATCGGCCTCATCGGCGGCATCACCGTCGTCGCCGGTGCCGGTGTCGTCTTCGCCGTGAAGCGTCGCCGGACCGTGGGCGCCGAGGCGTAACACCTCGTAGCACCAAGACCCGTTGAGGACCTGCGCTCGGAGGGGGGCGCAGGTCCTCAATGCTTTACGCGGGTTCGGCGACCCCGGGCGGCGACGCCTCGGACGCCCCGGACGCCCCGGACTCAGACGCCTCCGACGCCCCGGAGGGCGCCCCGGCCTCCGACCGCACCGTCGGCATCCCCAGGAACGGCAGCTTCAGCGCCCCGAACGCCGACGCGGGCACCGACGGCGACGCCGGCTCCACCGGGGCGAGCCGCTCGTACGCCGCACCCTGCGCGGGCCGCGGGTCCTGAGCCCCCTTGTTGGGCCAGAGCGACATCGCGCGCTCCGCCTGCGCCGTGATCGTCAGCGACGGGTTCACGCCGAGGTTCGCCGAGACGGAGGAGCCGTCCACGACCGAGATCCCCGGGTGGCCGTACAGCCGGTGGTACGGGTCGATCACTCCCGTGGACGAAGACGCGCCGATCGGGCAGCCGCCCAGGAAGTGCGCGGTCAGCGGAGTACCCATCAGCTCACCGATGTTGGAGCCCGCGAAGCCGTTGATCTCCTCCGCGAGCAGCGAGGCCGCCCGGGTCGCCGCCTCGATCTGCTGCGGGTTCGGAGCGCCGTGGCCCTGCCGGGCCGTGAGCAGTCCCTTGCCCACACCCTTCGGCTTGCGGTACGTGGTCAGCGAGTTGTCCACCGACTGCATCACCAGGCCGATGATGGTCCGCTCCGACCAGCGCCGGTTGGACAGGCCGCGCAGCGCCTGCACCGGATGCCGGGCGCAGTTGCCCAGCCAGGCCAGGACCCGGCGCGAGGAGTACGGGACCTGGAGGATGGTCATCCCGCCCATGGCGTTGGAACCCTTGCCATAGCGAACGGGCTCGATGTGCGTGTCCGCGTCCGGATGGATCGAGGACGTGATCGCCACGCCCTGCGTGAAGTCCACCTTGTCGGCGCCGTGGCGCTTGCGGTAGCGCCGGTTGTCGGTCTGCGCACCCACCAGGGCCTCGGAGTTGGTACGGGTCAGATCCCCGAGCCGGTCCGAGATGCCAGGGAGCAGCCCCGCGTCCTTCATCCGGTGCAGCAGCGTCTGCGTGCCGTACGTACCCGCCGCCAGGACCACGCGCGGCGCCCGGAACACCCGGCCCTCGCCCTTGCGCTTCTTGTCCGTGGGCAGCGTGGAGACCGCGTACCCGCCCCGCGAGTCCTCGGTCACCGCGACCACGGAGGTCATCGGGTGGATGACCGCGCCGGCCTTCTCGGCGAGATACAGATAGTTCTCGTTGAGGGTGTTCTTCGCGCCGTGCCGGCAGCCCGTCATGCACGAGCCGCACTCCGTGCAGGCCTTGCGCGACGGACCCGCGCCCCCGAAGTACGGGTCCTCGACCTCCGTACCGGGAGAGGCTTTCGCCCGCCCGTCCGCGTCCTCGCCGTCCCCGAAGAACACCCCGACCGGCGCCATGTGGAAGGAGTCCCCGACGCCCATCGCCTCGGCCGTCGCCTTCAGATGGACGTCCGACGGCGTCATCGTCGGGTTGAGCCGCACCCCGAGCATGCGCTTGGCCTGGTCGTAGTACGGCGCCAGCTCGTCCTGCCAGTCGGTGATCGAGCCCCACTGCGGGTCCTCGAAGAACGGCTTCGGCGGTACGTAGAGGGTGTTGGCGTAGTTGAGCGATCCGCCGCCGACCCCGGCGCCCGCGAGCACCATCACGTTGCCGAGCAGGTGGATGCGCTGGATGCCGTAGAGACCGAGGGCCGGGGCCCAGAGGTAGTTCTTCAGGTCCCAGGAGTTCTTCGGCAGCGAGTCGCGGTCGAAGCGGCGGCCCGCTTCGAGGACACCGACCTTGTAGCCCTTCTCCGTCAGACGCAGGGCCGACACGGATCCGCCGAAGCCGGAGCCTATGACCAGGACGTCGTAGTCGTACCCGATCTCGTCCACCTCGACCTCCACCCCGCTCTCCTCCGCGCTCACCGCAGCCTCAGCGCCTTCATCGCCCGCAGGCTGCGGCTCATGAACGCCGCGTACTTCTCGTCGCTCATCCCGAACGACGGCGCCATCGGCATGATCCGCTGATGCGCCACGGTCTGCGCCTCGGTGTACTTGAGGATGCCCTCCGAGCCGTGCCGCCGGCCGAGCCCCGAGTCCTTCATGCCGCCCATCGGCGACTGGACGCTGCCGTACGCGGGCGCATAGCCCTCGTTGATGTTGACCGTGCCGGTCCGCAGCCGCGCGGCGACCTCGCGGCCGCGGCGCGCATCCTTCGTCCAGACCGAGGAATTGAGCCCGTACGCGGTGGAGTTGGCCTCGTCGATCACCGCGTCCTCGTCGCTGAAGCGGTAGATGGAGACAACCGGTCCGAAGGTCTCCTCACCGCACACCGCCATCGGCGCCTCGACGCCGTCGAGGATGGTGGGCTCGTAGAAGTACGGGCCGATGTCCGGCCGCGCGACCCCGCCGGCCACCACGGTCGCCCCCTTGGCGACGGCCTCGTCCACATGCCGGGTCACCGTCTCGAGCTGCCTGGAGCCGACGAGGGAGCCCATATCCGCCCCGTACGCGAGGGAGTTGCCCAGGCGCATCGCCTTGGTGCGCGTCGCGAAACGTTCGAGGAAGGCGTCGGCGATCGACTCGTGCACGTACAACCGCTCGATGGAGATGCAGAGTTGGCCCGCGGAGGAGAAGCAGGCGCGGACCGCACCGGCGGCGGCCTTGTCGATGTCGGCGTCCTTCAGGACCAGCATCGCGTTCTTGCCGCCGAGTTCGAGCGAGACCCCGACCAGGCGGGCCGCCGCACCCTGCGCGACCTCGCGGCCGGTACGGGTCGAGCCGGTGAACGAGACGTAGTCGGCGTGCTTGACCACCTCGGGTCCGACGACCGGACCTTCGCCGAGCACCACCTGGAAGACCTCGGCCGGAAGCCCGGCCTCGATCAGCAGGTCACGGGCCCACAGTGCGGTCAGACAGGTCTCGGTGTCGGGCTTCATGACGACCGCGTTGCCCGCGACGAACGCGGGGAGCGCGTCGCCGACGGAGAGCTCCAGCGGGTAGTTCCACGGGGCGATCTGGCCGACGACCCCGCGCGGGTGACGGTTCTCCGTGACCTTGGTGAGCGTGGGCACCGCACCCGTGTGCCGCTTCGGGCGCAGATACGAGGGTGCCTTGCGGCCGTAGTGCCGGGCCGCGACCGCGACCGCCTGCACCTCCTCGTGCGCGTGCAGGCGCGCCTTGCCGGTCTCCAGCTGGATCAGGTCGAGCACCTCGGCCTGGCGCTCGAGGACCAGATCGTGGAAGCGGAGCAGCACGGCGGCCCGGCGGCGTACGGGCGTCGCGGCCCATACGGCCTGCGCCTTGCGGGCGCGCTCGAAGGCCTCGGCGACATCCGCCGCGGCGGACTCGGGCGTGGACCCGGGCAGATCCGCCAGCTTCTCGCCGGTGTACGGGGTGTGGTTGGCGGTGCGGCCGGAGCCGACCACACCGCGCGTGAGCTGGGCGACCAGCTCGGGCGTGACCACATCGGCAGCGGTGCGCGCGCCCGCCGGAGCGGGGGCTACGGGATTGGTGCCGGTCTTCGCGCTGCCGGTCTTCTCAGGGGCCTGGGCGTCCGTCATGAGCGTGAGCGTACGGCTCCGCCGAGTGTTTGTTAACCCGTCGGTAACGGGACTTCACGGGGTCCGCACACCGTGCCAGTGGGTGCTGGCAGCAAAGGGCCTGATCAGGGGCTTGTCGGTGTGGACAGCCCCCAAAGGTCAAGGATTGGTGATGTCGAGACCCTTGATCGCCTGCTCGGCCACCTCGCGCCCTCGCTCGTAGAAGTCGCTCTTCTCGCCCGGGTAGTCGACGGCCAGCTTGTACATGTCGCCGTTCTTGGCCTTGTAGTAGAAGACCTGCATCTCACGCGGGCGCGGGGTCGTGTCCGTCGTCATGTACGTGACGGTGTTCTTGGCCGCCTTGCCGCCCTCGAAGTCCAGCTTCGTCTCCGGCTGGGTCGTGGGTGCCGGATCCGACGCCATGTTGTAGTTGCTGCTGCCGGACTCCTTGAAGTCGGCGTTGTCCTCGTACATCTCGGCGTCGGCGGAGTCCGCGATGTTGCCGGCGTCGTCCTCCTTCTGCTTGTAGAGCGTGAGGCCGATCCACACCGAGCCGCTCGGGTCCGTGTAACTGACCCAGTGCTCGGGCACGCCGATGCCGTCGTCCTTCTCCGGTCGCCCGACGCCGTAGTTCGCCGGCACGGAGAGCGTGGCCTTGAGCGCCTCCTCCTTCTTGGAGGTGAACCCCTCAGCCGCACCCCCGCCGAACGGATCCACGACGACCACCCCGAGCGCCACCGCCAACGCCACGAACGCCGCGCCCACACCGATCAGCGCCTTCTTGCCGACCCTGATGCCGCCCGCGGGACCGGCAGGCACCCCGCCCGAGGTCATCACCTGCGTCGCAACCGGCGGAGCCGGCGGCTTCACGGCCTCCTCGAGGAGACGTCGTACGGTCGCCGCGTCCGGCCGGTGACCGGGATCCTTCTGCAGCAGACCGTTGATCACGTCCGCAAGCGGACCCGCCGCCGAAGCCGGCGCCGCGGGCGTCGCGTTGAGGACGGACTGGAGCGTGGCGGGGGTGTTGCTGCGGCGGAACGGCGAGACGCCCTCGGTCGCCGCGTACAGCACCACACCGAGCGACCAGAGGTCCGAGGCCGGTCCCGGCCGCTGCCCCAACACGCGCTCGGGCGCGATGAATTCGGGCGAGCCGACGAAGCCGCCCGTATCGGTCAGATTGGTCTCGCCCTCGATCTGGGCGATGCCGAAGTCCGTGAGCACGACCCGGTCGTACTGCCCGAGCATCACGTTGTCCGGCTTCACATCGCGGTGCAGGATGCCCGCCTTGTGCGCGGCCTCGAGAGCGCCGAGCACTTCGAGACCGATCCGGGCGGCCTCGCGCGAGCCGAGCGTGCCCTCCTGGAGCGCGGCGCCCATCGAGCGGCCCTGCACGAACTCCATGACGATCCACGGCTGCCCGTCCTCGACCGCCACATCGTGCACATTGACGACGGCGGGGTGGTCGAGCCGGGCCGCGGCGCGCGCCTCGCGGCGCATCCGCTCGAAGGCGGTGGCCCGCTCGCGCTCGGGCAAGTGGTCCGGTACGCGCGGCTCCTTGACCGCGACCTCGCGGTCCACGGTCTCGTCCTTCGCCCGCCATACGGTACCCATGCCGCCGTGGCCGAGCTTGGAGAGCAGCCGGTAGCGGCCCGCGATGAGCCGGCCCGCACCGGGATCGGTCTCGTGCACGACCTGGGTGGGAACGGACGCGACCCCGGGAGCCGACGGCGGCTGCGGGGCGTCGGGCACCTGGGGCCCGCCGGGATGCGCCTGGGTCGGCGCCGACTGGTGGGCGTACGGATTGGGCGCACCGGGCCCCGGCGGCGTACCGGGCGCACCGTAGGGACCACCCGCGTACGGGCCGTCGGCCTGCGGACCGCTCGCGTACGGACCGCCGGCCTGCGGACCACCCGCATGCGGCTGCTCCGGCGGACGCAGTCCGAAGCTCGTCGGTTCGCTGGGTCCGTAGGGCGCTCCCCCGTCGTTACTCATGCCGTCATCCCTATCGCGTACGACGCCCCGGATGCCACCTCGGTCACGGACCCGTGACCAGATGCGAGCGTTTTCACCAACCTCTTGTCCCGCAATGCCGCTTATGGGAGGCGAAATCCACCACCTCGGCGGCTAGGACGGTTTCGGCTGCCAGCTGCGCAGGACGTGGTCGAACTTCTCGCGCGTCTTCGCCCAGTCCTTCGCGGGACCCGACATGTAGATCGCGTACTCGGTGCCGTCCTCCGCCACGTACAGCTGGTCGACGGCCCGCCGCTCGCCCCGCGTCACGCCCTTGGTCTCCGTCCAGCGGAACTCCCAGACGGCGCCCGGCCGGTCGCGGAAGAAGTTCGAGCGCAGCTTGATCTGCTTGTACGTGCTGATGCGGCCCATGCCCTGCTTCTCCATGTCCTTGACATGGAGGTAGGCGTTCTCGAAGTCGGGGTCCTTGTCGATGGCGATCCGCAGCAGATGGATGCCGTCGTCCGGGGTGTAGTCGATCTGCGAACCCTCGGTCTGCCGCTGCCAGCCGGGCGGGACGAGGATGCTGAAGCCGGCCTTGTCGTCCACCCGCTTCCAGCCCTTCGGGGTGCTGCCGACTGTCTGGCCGGTGCCGGAGCCGCCGGGTTCCCGCTGGTCCAGATACTTCAGTACGCCGAAGGCCGCGGCCGCACCGACCAGTGCGGCGGCGACCGCCAGGGCCAGCACGGAGCGCAGGCGACGGCGGCGGGCGGGGATCGGAGCGGGCGCGGTGTCCGGGGGCCGTACGGCGGTGAGTTCGTCCGGTGCGACCCTGCGGGTGGGCACATAGGCCTGCGCCGACTGCGGTGCACGCCCCTCGCTCACCTCGGCGAGCATCTGCTCGGCCTCGTCGACGGACGGCCGCTGCCGCGGGTCCTTGCGCAACAGCGCGGTGATCACCGGGCCGAGCGGACCCGCGTACACCGGGTCCCGTGGCTCCTCCTCGACCACGGCCTGCATGGTCGACAGCGGTGAGGTGCGCCGGAACGGGGACTCCCCTTCGACCGCCGCGTACAGCGTCGCGCCGAGCGCCCACAGGTCGGAGGCCGGTCCGGGCGCGTCGCCTCGTACGCGCTCGGGCGCCAAGTAGTCAATGGATCCGACCAGTTCACCGGTCCTGGTGATGGTCGAGTCGCCCTCGATGGCGGCGATCCCGAAGTCGGTGAGCAGCACCCGGCCGTCCCGGGCGAGCAGTACGTTGGCGGGCTTGACGTCCCGGTGAAGCACCCCGGCCGTGTGCGCGGCGCGCAGCGCCCGCAGCACCCACATCCCGATCCGGGCGGCCTCGCGCGGTGCCACGCGCCGGTCGTCGCGTACCGCGTCGGCGAGCGAACGGCCGTCGACGAGCTCCATGACGATCCACGGCCGGTCGTCGTGCTCGAAGACGTCGTGCACGGTGACCACGGCCGAGTGGTTGATCCGCGCCGCAGCCCGCGCCTCCTTCTGGGTGCGCGCGAGCAGGACGGCCCGCTCGCTCTCCCCCGCGTACCGCGCGGCCGTCAACTCCTTGACGGCGACCACCCGGTGCAGCACCTCGTCATGTGCGCGCCACACCTTGCCCATGCCGCCGTGACCGAGACTTCCCTCGATCCGATAGCGGCCCACGAGCAACCGGCTCTGCGCCTGCGCCCTGCCCTCGATCTGGTCCACGTTCCCCCGCCTGTCCTTCGAAAGGCCAGCGTAGGGAGCGAACGGCGGGTGCGGAACCTGAGAGACCGTCCTGTGATTCAGTCGGTCGTCCCGTACGTCGCCACGGCCTGCTCGAACAGCCGTGTCACTTCGTCCCGTTCGGACTCGGGCCCCTTGACCAGGACGATGTGGTACGCCCCGTCGATGACGATCGCCGCATTGCGCACGTACACCTTCTTATCGCCCTCGTCCCAGGTGAACTGGCCCTCGGCCCGCTTCCGCTGTCCGACCTCGACCTGCCGCAGGCCGCTGGACGTGGCCCAGGTCGAATCGCGGAAAGGCTGCAGTTCGCGCTCGTCCTCACGCTGGTAGGCGAGGGGGTCGTCGCCGTAGTCCTCGGTGCTGTCGCGCCCGGGGACGACGGTGAGGGAGAAGGCGCCCTCGCTGTAGACGAC
This sequence comes from Streptomyces mesophilus, assembly GCF_040300965.1. Lineage (GTDB taxonomy): Bacteria > Actinomycetota > Actinomycetes > Streptomycetales > Streptomycetaceae > Streptomyces > Streptomyces mesophilus_A. The sequence continues at coordinate 18,355 of NZ_JBEPEW010000147.1, forward strand.
TTGGCCGCGGCCGTTGGCCGGCGCCCTGTCCCAGCCGGAGGCGACCGCGAGCTGGAAGCCTTCGAGGTCCTTGCGGAGCACGAAACCCTGCGGCAGCGCTCCGTCGCCCTTCGCGGGCGGCGCCTTGGTCTCCTTCGGCGGCGTCTTGCCGGGCTTCTTCCCGTCGTCCGGCTTCTTGTCGTCGCCGCCGTCGGGGCTCGTCCTGCCCGGGTCCTCGGGCGCCGAACTCGCCGATCCCGCCTGGTCCTTGCGGTCGTCCGAGCCCGCTCCCCGGTCGCCGGTGCTCTCCTTGGGCATGAAGGCCATCGCGTACGCCACCGCCGCCGCGAGTCCGAGCAGGACGAGGATCAGGATCAGCCGGCCGAGCCGCTTCGGACTGCCGGAGCCCTGCGGCCGCCGGCTCATCTGCCGCATCTGGCGCTGCTGCTGACGCTCCCACTTCTCCGCGGAGGGCGACATGCGCTCGCGCCCGGGACGTTCGGGCGCCCGCACCTCCGCGGCCAGGGCGCGCTGCTGCTTCTCGGGTACGTTGCGCCGGCGCTTGCCCTTCTTGTGCCGCCCGTGCTCGGGCGCGCCGCTCTCCCCGCGCCGGCCGCTCCCGCCGCGCCGCTTGCGGACCAGCTCACCACGGCGCCGTACGACGGGCAGCCGGCTGCGGTCGTACGCGGGCGCCGGTACGACGTCCTCGCCGGCCTCGGGCTCGGGCGCCGACCGTACGAGCGAGCGCAGCCAGCCCCGCAGCTCCTCGAAGTCGGGCCGCTCGGTGGGGTCCTGGCGAAGGAGCGACTCGACGACGGGCCGCAGCGGTCCGCACTCCTCGGCGAACGCGGGCGGTTCCGCACAGACCAGCTGGACGAGTTCGTACGTGCTGTCCTCGGGGTAGGGCGCATGCCCCTGCACCGCGCGGAAGAGCAGCGCACCGAGCGCCCACAGATCGGTGGCCGGGCCGACGGGCGCGGCCAGCTGCCAGTTCTCGTGCACGGGCCCGGCCTGCTCGGGCGCCCAGCGCTCGGTGACGGCGCCGATCACGGTCATCCGGGCCTGGCGTGCGCGCTCGAGCGCGAGAGGGGTGGCGGGGTTGCGGTGCGCGCTCCGG
>NZ_JBEPEW010000148.1:0-19260 GCF_040300965.1 Streptomyces mesophilus
GGCGAGCCCCCCGTGCCGTGCGATCGACGTACCGGAAGCGATGATCTCGACGCAGCCGCGGCTGCCGCAGGGGCACAGCTCGCCGTCGAGTTCGACGCTGATGTGGCCGATGTGCCCGGCGTTCCCGGTCGGCCCCGGGTGCAGCCGGCCGTCGAGCACCAGACCGCCGCCGACGCCCGTGGAGACCACCATGCACAGGGCGTTGCGGTGGCCGCGGGCCGCGCCCAGCCAGTGCTCGGCGGCCGTCATCGCCACCCCGTCGCCGACGAGCACGGTGGGCACGGGCGCACCGAGCCGTGTGAGCGCCTTCTCCGTCCGCTCGACGACCGGATAACCGCGCCAGGCCCCGATGTTGACCGGGCTCACGGTGCCGCGCGAGGCGTCGATCGGCCCCGCGCTGCCGATCCCGCACCGCCGCACACCGGCCCACTCGGGAGCCTGCGCGAGCTCCCCGACGACCTCTTCGAGCGCGGCCATCACCCCGTCACCGTCGGTGCCGCGCGGGGTGGGCCGGCGCGCGGTCACCAGCAACTTCCCGTCGCCCCGCACCAGCGCCCCCGCGATCTTGGTCCCCCCGATGTCCAGGGCGAGCGTGATCCCGGGGCCCGCGCTGTCGGGGGCCGGGGGCGGGAGGAGGTCGAGGGTGGTCACGGGCGGTACTCCTGTCGTTTCAAGCCGGTCCGGCAATCTCAGCCCCTGCGGCGTTTGAGCAGATCCGAACGAAGTTCGGATGCGGGGTCCGGGGCGAAGCCCCGGTTTCGGGAAGGGGCGGGGTGGGGGAAAGAAGGCCAGCCGCAGGCGCAAGGCCCCCGCACCCGCCAACGCACCGTACCCACCCTCACCGTCCGGACGACGGCGGCCCCGTACTCTCCCGAGGCTCCAGATGCGGGAGTTCGGCCTGAAGACTACGCACGGGCCCACCGTCCAACCGGGCCAGCAACTCCTCCGCAGCCAACCGCCCGAACCCCGACGTATCCCGTACGAGCGCGGTCAGCCGCGGGTGCGTCACGCGGCACAGGGCCGAGTCGTCCCAGGCCACGATGGACAGTTCGCCCGGCACCTTGATACCCCGCTCGGCCGCCACGGCGACCCCCGCGACCGCCATCACATCGTTGTCGTACACGATCGCCGTCGGCGGCGCGTCCGAGTCCAGCACCCGCCGCGTGGCCTCCGCGCCCTCCGCGTCCGAGTAGTCGGTCGGTACGGAACGAATCGCCGTGAGTCCGAGCCGCCCCGCCTGCGTACGCAGCGAGTTGATCCGCCGCTCGGTGTGCGCGAGGCCGGGCAGACCCGCCACGTGCACGACATGGCGGTGGCCGAGCTCGTACAGGTGGGCCAGCACCGAGGCCATCGCCGCGGAGTCGTCCGCCCACACCGTCGACACCTGCCGCTCGCCCTCGGCGGGCGCGCCGATCATCACCGACGTGAGACCGAGTGAATCGAGCAGCTCGGGCCGCGGATCGTCGCTGCGCGGGTCGACGACGAGCACACCGTCCACCCGCTTCTCCGCCCACCAGCGCTTGTACACCGCGCACTCCGCCTCGATGTCCTCGACCACCTGGAAGAGCAGCGCCACCTTCCGTGCGGCGAGCACTTCCTGGACTCCGGAGACCAGTTGGAGGAAGAAGGACTCCACGCCGAGGGTGTGCGCGGGCCGCGCGAGCACCAGGCCCACACACCCCGAACGCTCCCCGGACAGCGCACGCGCGGCGCTGTTGGGCTGCCAGCCGAGGTCCTCGGCCACCCGGTGGATGCGGTCCCGGGTGCCCTGCGACACCCCGGGCCGCCCGTTCAGGGCGAAGGACACGGCGCTCTCCGAGACTCCGGCCCGGCGCGCGATGTCCTTGATGGTGGGCCTGCGCGCGGGAGTGGCCCGGGCGGCGCCGTCGCTCTGCGGTGTCATCGTGCCTTCCCCTCGTGCGGTGCGGTGGCCTGTTCGGTGCAGTCCTGCGGGTGGGATCCCTCGCCCACGTGGACGGCGACGGCGGGACCGTAGGCGATACGCCCTTGGCATACGGCCTTGATCAGGACCCAGTACACACCGGGCGGGGTGTCCACGGGCGCAGACAGCTCGAACACGGTCCGGGTTGTGTCCCGCGCGGCCAGCTGGAGTGCGAGGCGTTGGCCGGTGAACTGCCAACTACCGTACGGGGATACGGCGAGCGCCTCGCCGTGCAGATCGCTGTGCAGGCCGTTGTGCACGAGCACCGCCAGCTCGCCCCGGCCGCCGGGCGTCAGGTCCACCCGCGTGGTCTCGGCATCGATGCCGATTCCGGGCGGCGGTCCCGGCCGGCCCGGCACGGTCACGGTGAGGCAGTCCTCGACCGCGCCGGCGGGGGTCGTCAGGACCACGCGTACGAGATGGTCGCCGCTCCCGGCACCGGGCGCCGGCCGCACGGTGAGCGGTAGCCGGGTGTGACCGCCGGCGTCGATCCGTACGGTCTGCCGGGTCCAGGAGGCGGACCATCCTTCGGGGAGCAGCACCTCGACGGGACAATCACCGGCCGCTTCAGGTGAGTTGGAGGTCAGAATGATCTCCGTGCGCAGCGGCTCGGGACCTTCCGTCGTGAGCGCGTAGGGCATGACCCGTACCGAGTACGGGGCGTTGCCCAGCGGCGCCGTGCCGGTGTTGTGCAGCCAGTAGCGGCTGAACACGGGCTGCACCGGCTCCCGCGCAGGCTCCGTACCGGGCGAGGGTTCGGAGATCAGCCGCAGCGTGGCGTAAGCGTTGCCGCTCAGATCGAACACGTCGTCCGGCGGATCCGCCGCGCGCCGCTCGTCGCCCGAGGGCTCCTCGAGCAGCCCCGTCCGCTCGGCGCCGACCACCACCATCTCCCTGATGAGCGTCGGCCGCACCGCCCGCCCATGGGTCTCCCGCAGCCGTACGGCGAAGGCCTCGCCGTCCTCCGACTTCTTCACGGTCTCCACAAGCACCTGCCGGGAGGGTTCGACGGACAGGTGTGACATGGCGCTGGGTGCGGGCCCTTCGTGGGGAGCGCCGGTCACGGCGGTGAGCGGCTGGTTGAACTCCCGTCCCCTGCGCATGAGATCGGCCTCCCGCCAGTCGCCTTGCGATGTGACGAGGGCGTGCTCGAAGACATGGGTCCAGTGCTGCAGCTGGAAGGAGCTGCCGTCCGGCGCGGTCCGCCGGGGCGGATCCATCCACTCGGCGCTCGGCCGTCCCGTGCAGGACCGCATCAAGGTGCTGTGCAGACGGCCCTCGGTGTCTACGGCGAAGCTGGGCGTACCGCGAACGAGGACACCGACGGTGCGGTCCTCGAACGGCTCGGCGCCTCCTTCGGGCGCCAGCGCCCCGAGGGCGGCGTCCCGCCGGAGGGTCTCGGCGAGCGCGGCCAGCGCGCCCGGCAGATCATCGCCGGTGAGGACGAGGACCGGCAGGTCCCGTGGCCCCGTGAGGTCGCAGCCGGGCTGCCACACCTCGCGCAGCGGCGCCCGCGCGGGCACCAGGACGAGGGGCCACTCGCCGTCCCGTACGGCCTGCGCGCACGCGGCGGGTGCGTCGGAAAGCACCGCGGCGGTGAAGGAGTTGACTTCGGGGCCGCCGACGGCGATACGGAAGTCGGGCAGGCTGCTGTCCACGGCGAGGTCGCCCCAGCGGGGGCCCTGGGCTCGAGTCGGGGTGGTCGTGACTCCTTGCTGCACGAGGGCGGTGACGACATCGCGAAGGGGGTCGCCAGGGCCGTCCTCCTCGGATACGGGCGCCATCGGCTGCCCGTATCCGGGCAACCCGGCGTCCGGCAGCACGATCTCGCCGGCGCCGAGCGGACGTTCGCCCACCCGCGCGCCCTCGGGGCCGGTGAGCGCGACCCGGAGCGTCGACGACAGCGCGAACCAGTTCAGGCACGGTGTGTCCAGGGTCCAGGGCGCCCGGGTGTGATCCACGCCCGTGTCGGTCTCAGGGAACGCGAACCCGCGCCCCACGGCCGCCGCGGCCGTCTCCGCCACCGGCAGCGCACCCGGCACATCCGCCGGGATCCGCAGCCTGAGCAGCTGGTCGCCACCCTCGAACCCGTCGACCTTCGTCGTGAGTTCCACCCGGTCGAGGCCGTGCCAGAGCGTGGTCGTACGGGTCCAGCGCACCGGGCCCGTACGGCCACGCGCCACGATGCGCGCACCGAGCGGGCTGTGCTCCACCGCCACCGACTCGGCGGGCGCCGAACCCGACCCCGTCCCCGGGCCCTTGGGCAGCAGGTGCCAGGGCCCTTCCTCGAAGAACGGATGCGCGGCGTACTCGTCCTGGACGACCAGCTCGTCGACCGAGCCGGGGGTGATCAGCTCGCGGCCAGCGCGCAGATCGGCGACCCGGCTGAGCCCGCCGCCGCGGGAGGGGTCGGCCTCGACGAGAAACGTCTCATTGGCGATACGAGGGCGGGGCGGGGCACACCCCACGTCCCCGTCCGCCGCCGCTTCGGACGCGGCGGCCCACTCGGCCTCCCCGTCCGCCGCCTCGGCCCACCCCGCGGACACCGGCCCGCCCGCGTCCACCAGCCACCATGTCCGGTGTCCCAGCGAGGGCACCTCGCGTGCGAGGAACGCGATCTGCGCCACCCCGTCGTGCACGTGCTCGACAAGGACGGGAGCGGGCGCGCCGCCCTCCTCGCCGCGCACAGCGATCCATGCCGGGTCCACGACACCGAGCGCGTCCAGCGCGACCTTCGTACGCACCACGTCCGTGCGGTCCCACGACACGGGGTTGAACACGGTCACCGCCACCACTGCGCCGACCTGCCCGGACAGGCTCGGTTTGCCGGCCTCCGAGGCCCCGCCCGCCGCGGGCGCCCGCGTGTCCACCGCGGCCGTCATCGCCGACAGCGCCGACTCCCGTACGGAATCGGCGAGTTCGTACGCCTCCCGCCAGGTCGGCAGCAGATCCAGATACACCTGGTCCGAGAAGGTGCCCGTCACCGCGTCGTGGTGCGCCGCGTGCAGCAGATGCCGCCACGCCTTCTCCAGCGCGTCCGCCGGGTACGTCATCAGGCCGAGCGCATGGACGAGCGACGCGTAGGTCTCCGCCTCCTGGACCAGATACTCGGCCGCCCGGTGGGCCTGCTTCACATCGGCGTACGTGACGTCCTTGCCCGTGTACACGGGGCCCATCTCCCGCGTCACCGGCAGCGGCCGCTCCCCGCGTACCTCCAACTCGGCCCGTACGGCGGCGAAGTGCTCGCGCGGACCGGAGTGCTCCATGCGCGGCCAGGTGTAGCGGCGGTTCCACGCGTGCTGGACGTCCAGGCCCCACGGGTGCGGCCAGGAGAAGTCGGTGCCCATCGGAATGAGGACGTTGCGGGTCGCCGCGCCCGTCCTCAACAGCTCGTACAGATCGAGGAGTTGCTCTGCCGCAGCCTCGGCGGAAGCCGCCTTGTGCGAGAACCACCCCGCCGAATAGTGCGCCGGCAGATAGTGCAGAAGCAGCCCGGATCCGTTCGGCCCGATCCAGTCGTACTCGGCGGGCAGCTGCATCGCGCTCGGCGGGCGCAGCGCTTCCCCCCAGGTGTCCATCATCGGACCCCACTGGTGGTGCGGGCCGCGCGCGAACACCGCCGAGTCAAGACCCGCGTCCGCCATCAGAGACGGGAACGACGGATCGTGCCCGAAGACGTCCAGCTGCCAGGCGGTACGCGGGTCCCCGCCGAGCACCTCGCGGTGGAAGGCCAGCCCGTGTACCGCGCTGCGGACGGTGGTCTCGGCGGAGGTGAGGTTGGTGGACGGCTCGTTGTACGTCCCGCCGACGATCTCGAGGCGCCCCTCACGAATCAACTGCCGTATCTCTTCGCGGTGTTCGGGATGCGTGTCCCAGAACGGCTTGAGGTAGTCGATCTCCGAGAGCACGAAGCGGTACGACGGGTCGTCCGCCGCCTGCTGCAGATGCAGCGGTACGAGCGTGAACGCCGGCACACCCGTGTACTCCCAGCCCTTCTCCGGCTCGCCGTCACGCTGCGGGGTGTCCCAGAGGGCGGTGTAGGCGGCCTGGGTGTTCCACCACATCGGGTCGTAGTGGAAGTGCGGGACCAGGCGGACGGTCCAGCCCGGTTCGGCGACCGTCAGCTCGAAGCCGTACGAGGCGAGCAGGCGGCCGTCCGAGGCGTGCACGAGGGCCGTGGCCGGCAGCCGGTCGCCAGGAGCGGCGTCCGTGACGCGGACGGGGACCTCGGCCCAGGACTCCAGTGATGTCTCCGACTGCCGTGCGCCACCGGTGAGTTCGGCCTTCGCGTCCACGCCCGCGTACGCCTCCGCGGTGTCCGCTCGCAGCAGGCGCGGGCGGGGCGTGCCGACGTCCCGGCCCGTGACCGAGATCCGCAGCGGTCCCGCCGGGCGGGTGCGGCGGATACGGACCCGTACGACCTGGAGCGGATCGCTCTCGGGGCCGGTGAAGAGACCAGGTGTGGTGACACCGCTGACGTGGACGGAGAAAGCCTGGTCCGGCACGGGGGAGTTCCTTTACCTAAACCGCATTAGTGATCACACCCTGAAGGGTGCGGGAGCCCGGTGTCAAGCGGTTGTCCGTACAGGTGGGGTCAGGGGTGTTGACATGAGCTAAACCGCATTAGTAGCCTCGGCGCCGCGCCGGTATGGACTAACGTCCCGAGAAGTAGAGCCGTTTGGGGATAAGGAATCCGTTGACTGCCCCTGGGTTCGGGGGCGAGTATTCGGCGCAAGGTCTTGCATTTCGCATTTCTCCATTTCGGTTGTCGTATTCAGGTCCGAGCAAAGGAGCCCCGGCCATGCGGATATCCCGTCGCGTCGCCACAGCCACCGCTTTCGCGGTCACCTCAGCCCTTGTTGTCACGGCGTGCGGAGGCACCGGATCGGGCGGCGACGGGAACAGTGAGTCGTCCGGGAAGATCGAAGGCACGGTCAAGTTCCAGACTTGGAATCTGAAGACCAACTTCAAGGGCTACTTCGAGGGCGTCATCGACGGCTTCGAGAAGAAGTACCCGGACGTCGACGTCCAGTGGATCGACCAGCCCGCCGAGGGCTACGCGGACAAGCTCAGCGCGGACGCCACCGCAGGCACGCTGCCCGACGTCGTGAACGTCGCCCCCGACCTCGCCACCCCGCTCGCCAAGGCCGGCCTCGCGCTCAACCTCGACGAGGACCCGGCCGCCGCCAAGTTCAAGGGCGAGTACCTCGAAGGCGCCTGGAAGGGCCACGAGATGCCGGGCAAGGCCGGCACGTACGCCTTCCCCTGGTACCTGAACACCGGCCCGATGTTCTACAACAAGGCGCTGTTCAAGGACGCGGGCCTCGACCCCGCGAAGCCGCCGACCTCGTACGACCAGCTCTTCGCCGACTCCCTGAAGATGGCGGAGAACAGCGACGGCAAGATCGCCATGCTGTCCAACGCCCCGGCGGTCGAGGACTTCGGGCGCTACGGCGTGCCGCTGATGAACGGGGACAAGACCAAGTTCACGTTCAACGACGCCAAGGGTGTCGAGCTCGTCGAGAAGTACAAGGAGCTCTACGACAAGGGCGCGCTCGACGAGCAGGCGCTGACCGCCGTCGCCGAGTCCTCGGGCCGCAAGTTCCAGCAGCAGCAGATCGCCATGAACCCCGGCAGCGCGCACGACCTGGAGACGTACAAGAAGGAGGCCCCGGGCCTCTACAAGAACGTCGGCGTCACGCCCGCGGTGAACAACACCGGCAAGGACAACATGTACGTCCAGGGCCTGATGGTGAACGCCCAGTCCAAGGTCAAGCCCGCCGCGATCGAGTTCGCGCACTGGGTGACGAACGCCGAGAACCAGGAGAAGTTCGGCCAGGAGGTGGCGGTCTTTCCGTCCACCAAGGGCAGCCTGGACCACGAGTTCTACACCAAGGACGACGGCACCGACGAGGGCCGGATCCGGGTGGCCGCCGCCAAGGCGCTGAAGACCGCGGTCAACTACACCCCGGTGGTCTTCACCGAGCAGATGAAGACGGTCCTCAAGAACGAGGTCGCCAAGGCCATGCAGGGCAAGAAGTCCGCCGAGCAGGCCATGGACGACGCGGTCGCCGAGTGCGACAAGCTGCTCCAGCAGGCCGGCTGATCCGGCGCCCGAGGACCGTACGACATGAGTGACACGTCGACGAGGAGCGGTGAGCCGGTCGCGAAGACCGGGCCGGCCACCGCCCCCTCGCCTCCCACGCCCGCCGCTGCGCACGCGGGCCCGGCCTCGCCCAAGCGGCGCGGTATTCGCACCCATCTGCCGAGCACGCCCTGGCTGTTCCTGCTGCCGGGCTTCTCGATCATCGGCGGCTTCGTCCTCTTCCCGTTCTTCTCCACGGTGTCGAGCTCGTTCACCGACCAGCGCACCCTGATCGCGGGGAAGTGGGTCGGGGGAGCGAACTACCAGGAGCTGTGGCAGGACGAGATGTTCTGGACGGCGCTGCGCAACAGCCTGCTGTACATCGTGGGCGTCGTACCGCCGCTGGTGATCCTGCCGCTGCTGCTCGCGATGCTGGTGCAGCGCTATCTGCCGGGCATCTCCTTCTTCCGCTCCGCCTTCTACACCCCGGTCGTCGCCTCCGTCGTCGTGGTCGGCCTGATCTGGGTCTGGATGCTCGACGACCGCGGCCTGGTCAACGCCGTGCTCGGCGCGATCGGGATCGGGCCCGTGGCCTTCCTCAGCGACCGGTGGCTGCTGCTCATCAGCGCCATGCTGGTCACGGTCTGGAAGGGCCTCGGCTACTACATGATCATTTACATGGCCTCGCTCGGGAACGTCCCGAAGGAGCTGCACGAGGCCGCCGCCGTGGACGGGGCCGGCGCGATCCGCCGCTTCTTCACGGTCACCGTGCCGGCCGTGCGCTCCACGATGGTCCTGGTCGCCGCGCTCTCCTCGGTCAACGCCTTCAAGGTCTTCTCCGAGGTCTATCTGATGGCCGGACCCAACGGCGGCCCCGGCGGCGAGGACACCACCCTCGTCATGCTGATCAAGCAGGTCGGCACGGGCTTGAGCGGACGCGTCGGCTATGCCTCCGCGATCTCCGTCGTCGTCTTCGTGATCACCCTTGGCCTGATGCTGCTCGTGCTGAAGGCGGACAAGAAGGAGGGCGACGCATGAGTGCGCAGACCCTGGACTCCCCGAAGCCGCAGGAGCCGGCGCCCAAGCCGCGCAAGGCCCGCAAGCCCCGTCCGTCCGTGAAGGACAAGTTCCTCGCCGAGGGCGGACGGCGGCCGCCGGCGTGGAAGCTGACGCTTCGCTATCTGCTGCTCCTGGCCGTGTTCGCGATCATGGTCGGCCCCTTCCTGTGGCAGCTGTCCACCTCGCTCAAGGGCGCAGGTGAGGACATCTACAGCTACCCGCCCAAGCTGCTGCCCTCCCAGCCGACCTTCGACAACTACGGCAAGGTCGCCGAGCTGATCCCGGTCTGGGACTTCGCGCTCAACTCCCTGAAGGTCGCCCTCGCCAACGTCCTCACCAACGTGATCGGCGCCGCGCTCGCCGGATACGCCCTGGCCCGCCTGAAGTTCCGCGGCCGCAAGCTCGCCACCGTCGCGTTCGTGATGGCCATGCTGGTGCCCGTCGAGTCGATCATCATCGCCCAGTTCATGACGATGCGGGAGCTCGGCCTCAACAACACCCTCACCGGTGTGGTCCTGCCCGCCTGCATCGGCGCCCTGAACGTGCTCCTGATGCGCAACGCCTTCTCCAACATCCCGTACGAGATCGAAGAGGCCGCCTTCGTCGACGGCGCCAACGCCTGGCAGCGGTTCACGAGGATCGCGCTGCCCGCGGTCAAGGGCACCATGGCGGTCGTCGCGATCTTCGCCTTCATGGGCGCATGGGACGACTTCCTGTGGCCGCTGATCGTGCTGAGCGACCAGTCCAACTTCACGCTCACCATCGGCCTGAACTATCTGCACGGCACCTTCGCGAACGACCAGCGCCTGGTGGCGGCGGGCACGATCATCGCCGTCGCGCCCCTGATCGTGCTGTTCGCCTGTCTGCAGCGCTTCTTCTTCCGCGGGGTGGGCGAGGGCGCCGTCAAGGGCTGACCCTCTCGCTCTCCCGTTTCGTACCGCAACGCTAGGACCCCCATGCCCGACGCTGCCCAGCCGCACGCCGCCATGCCCCGCACCCCTCGCTTCGGCGCCAACTACACGCCCACACAAGGCTGGTTCCACCACTGGCTCGACTTCGACCTCGACGCCGTACGGGCCGACCTGGACTCGATCGCCGCACTTGGCCTCGACCACATCCGGGTCTTCCCGCTGTGGCCGCTGTTCCAGCCCAACCGCACCCTGATCCGCCCGCGCGCCGTCGAGCAACTGGTGCAGCTGGCCGACGCGGCCGGCGAGCGCGGGCTCGACATCAACGTCGACGGTCTGCAGGGGCATCTGTCGAGCTTCGACTTCCTGCCGGCCTGGACCCAGACCTGGCACCGGCGGAACATCTTCGCCGACCCCGAGGTGATCTCCGGCCAGGAGGAGTACCTGCGCACCCTCGCGGCCGCGCTCGCCGACCGGCCCAACTTCCTCGGCATGACCATCGGCAACGAGATCAACCAGTTCTCGCACGATCCGCACCCCGACCCGGACCGCATCTCCCATGAGCAGGCGGCCAGTTGGCTGGAGCGGATGCTCGCCGCGTGCGAGGCGGGCGCGCCCGGCAGGTTCCATCTGCACGCCGAGTACGACGCCGCCTGGTACCAGGACGCCCACCCGTTCACGCCCGCGCAGGCCGCGCGGCTCGGCGGGGCGACCGCGGTGCACTCCTGGGTGTTCAACGGAACGGCCCAGCGCCACGGCCGTACGGGAGTGGCGACCGAGCACCACGCCGCGTACATGATCGAGCTGGCGCGCGCCTGGCACACGGACCCGGCGCGCCCCGTCTGGCTGCAGGAGGTCGGCGCCCCGGCGCCGCACATCCCGGCCGAGCACGCCGCGCACTTCACCGAGCGCACCATCGCCAACGCGCTGGACTGCACGGACGTGTGGGGCGTGACGTGGTGGTGCTCCCACGACGTCTCCCGCGAGCTCGCCGACTTCCCCGAACTCGAGTACAGCCTCGGCCTGTTGACCAATGGGCGTGAGGTCAAGCCGGCCGGTGCGGCAATCGCCGAGATCGTCAAGGAATGGCAGTCCAAGGAGTACGCGCCCGCTCCTCGTACGACTGCCCTCGTCCTCGACACCGGGGACACGGTCGCCTCTCCGCAACGCGAACTCTGCGGCCCGGGCGGCACCTTCTTCGAGGCCTGGCACCGGCTGACGGCTCAGGGCGTACGCCCCGCCGTGGTCCTGGCCGAGCACGAGCACGACACGGAGCATCTGGCCGCGCGCGGGATCACCGCCGTGGTCGGCCCCGAAGAGGTCTGATCGCCGCGGTGGCCGGACCTGACGACGTCGACCGACTCTCCCCCTCAAGGAGCTTCCTGCAATGACGCAGCCACGCCCCACCTCCGGGATCCGTCCCACCCGTCGCACCGTCGTTCTCGGTTCGGCCGCCGCCGCGGCCGGGCTGCTCGCCACCTCCGTCCCGGCGCACGCCGCGCCGGGCGCCAAGAAGAAGGCCGCGGAGAACCTCCAGCCGTACGCCTCCTACTGGTTCCCCGACTCGCTGCCCGCCGGCTCCCCGGGCGCCGGGATCACCTGGCGTTCCCTGAAGACCTGGACGCCCGAGTCGGACGCCGATCTCGCGTTCAACCGCTCGACCGTGCCGCTCGCCGAGCGCTTCACGCCGGTCGCTGTGAACACCACGGCCCGCGCGGGCCAGGGCCGTATCGCCTCCCTCGTCTCCTTCGAGACGACCGCGTCCAATCCGTCGCAGGGCGCGGCCACCGCCGACTACTACGCCCTGACCCACTGGGCGTACATCGACGAACTGGTCTTCTGGGGCGGCTCCTCCGGCGAGGGCATCGTCCTCGCGCCCAACGCGCCGGTCGTGGACGCCGCCCACCGCAACGGTGTCCCCGTCATCGGGAACATCTTCCTGCCCCCGGCCGCGTACGGCGGTCAGCTGCAGTGGACCCGCGACCTCGTGCAGAAGGACGCGCTCGGCCGCTTCCCCATCGCCGAGAAGCTGGTGCGGGTCGCCACCGCGTACGGCTTCGACGGCTGGTTCGTGAACGCCGAGACCGGCGGCGGCGATCCGGCGCTCGCCGCGCAGATGCTCGCCTTCCTGAAGGAGCTCAAGCGCCTGGGCGAGCCGCACGGTCTGCGGGTCACCTGGTACGACTCGATGGTCAAGAACGGTTCGGTGGTCTGGCAGGACTGCCTGAACGCCGAGAACCAGGACTTCTTCCAGGCGTCCGACACGATGTTCCTCAACTTCAACTGGACCACCGCCGACCTGAGTTCCTCCGGCGCCCTGGCCCAGAACCTCGACCGCGACCGCTACGAGCTGTGGGCGGGCGTCGACGTCGAGGCATCCGGCTGGAACAAGTCGGTCAACTGGGAGGCGCTCTTCCCGAGCGGCGGCTCCCACGTCACCTCACTCGGTTTCTACCGGCCCGAGTGGACCCGCAACCACCTGCCGGAAGGCCGCACCCCCGGCCAGTTCCACGCCGCCGACGACCAGTTCTGGACCGGCACCTCGCTCGACCCGTCGCGCCCGTCCACCGGCGCCTGGCGCGCACCCGCCGGCGCGGTCGCCGACCGGTCCACGGTCACGTCGCTCCCGTTCGGCTGCTCCTTCAACACCGGTCACGGCCTCAAGTGGTACGAGGACGGCGCGGCCCGCTCCGAAGCCGCCTGGAACCAGCTCGGCCTCCAGGACGTGCTGCCGGGACGCAGATGGGTCGTGCGCACCACGGGCACCCGGCCCACGGTGACGCTGGACTTCGTGGACGCCTGGCGCGGCGGGTCCTCGGTCCTGGTCGACGGCACCCTGAACGCGCCCGTCGTGATCGAACTGCACGCCACCCGGCTCCCGTTGAGCGCGGACACGGTGGTCCGCCTCGCCCAGCGCGCGGTCTCGGGCTCCGTGCAGGTCGAGCTCGGCGTGGCGCTGCGGGAGGCGTCCGAGGCCGGGGCTCCGCTGACGTACTCGTTCCTGTCGGCGGGCACCCCGGGTGCCGGCTGGAGTACGGCGGACGTCCGCCTGAGCTCGCTCGGCACCGGCACCATCCACGGTCTGGCGGTACGGCTGACCGGCAGCGGAGCCGTGAAGTGGCGGCTCGGCGGGCTGCTGGTGCAGGACGCGGAGGAGTCCGTGGCCGCACCCACCGCGCTCAAGGTCGACAAGGCCTCCGGCGACGGTCAGTTCCGGCTGTCCTGGCAGGGCGCCCCCGGCGGCGTACGGCAGTACGAGCTGCACCGCGTCCTCGCGGACGGCACTCGGCGGTATCTGACGGGAACCTGCGCACATGCCGCGTATGTGAAGGGTCTCACCGCCGAGCAGGGCGAGCGCGAGATCCGCTTCGAAGTACGGTCCGTGGGGGAGCTCTACAGCACCTCCACAGCCGCGAGCACCACCCACCCCTGGTAACACCGCACCTCGGCTACACCGCACCTCGGCTACACCGCACCTCAGCTACACCGCTCCCTGAAGGAAGTTGGAGTCCCCTCATGCATGACGACCGTGCCCTCGTAGAGGCCCGCCTCAAGCGCGTACTCGAAGAGCGCATCCGTCCCGCCGTCTACCCCGAGTCCGTGCCGCTCACGGTCGAGTCCTGGACCGCGCCCGGTGAGCCCGTGCCGGTCGAGGAGGGACTGGCCGCGACGCACGAACCGGTGAAGGTCGGCGACGCATGGGGGGCTCCGTGGGCCACCACCTGGTTCAAGGTGACCGGCGAGGTGCCGGCCGCGTGGGCGGGCCGAACCGTCGAGGCCGTGCTCGACCTGGGCTTCGACGAGCGGATGCCCGGCTTCCAGTGCGAGGCACTCGTCTACACCCCGGCGGGAGAGCCGCTCAAGGCGGTCAACCCGCGCAACCAGTGGGTGCGCGTGGGGGAGGCGGTCGCCGGCGGCGAGCGCGTCGAGTGGCATCTGGAAGCGGCCTCCAACCCGGTGCTGCTCGGCGACAAGCCCTTCCGTCCGACCCAGCTCGGCGACAAGGACACGGCCGGCTCCGAGCCGCAGTACCGCCTGGAGCGTATGGACCTCGCGGTCTTCGACCGTGAGGTCTGGGAGCTGATAGCCGACCTCGAAGTCCTCGGCGAGCTGATGGAGGAGCTGCCCGTGGAGGGCGGCCGGCGCTGGGAGATCCTGCGCGCGGTGAACCGCTGCCTCGACACGATCGACCTCCAGGACGTCAACGGCACGGCTGCCGCGGCCCGTTCGGAGCTCACAGGCGTCCTGTCCGCCCCCGCGGACGCCTCCGCGCACCGGATCAGCGCGGTCGGCCATGCGCATATCGACTCGGCCTGGCTGTGGCCGCTGCGCGAGACGGTCCGCAAGGTCGCCCGTACGACCTCCAACATGACCAACCTCCTCGAGACCGAGGAGGAGTTCGTCTTCGGGATGTCCCAGGCCCAGCAGTTCGCCTGGATCAAGGAGCACCGTCCCGAGGTCTACGCCAAGGTCAAGAAGGCCGTCGCCGAGGGCCGCTTCGTACCGGCCGGCGGCATGTGGGTCGAGTCCGACACCAACATGCCGGGCTCCGAGGCGATGGCCCGCCAGTTCGTGCACGGCAAGCGCTTCTTCCTCGACGAGTTCGGCATCGAGAACGACGAGGCATGGCTGCCCGACACCTTCGGGTTCGCGGGCGGGCTGCCGCAGATCATCAAGGCGGCCGGCTCCAAGTGGCTGCTCACGCAGAAGATCTCGTGGTCGCAGATCAACAAGTTCCCGCACCACACGTTCAACTGGGAGGGCATCGACGGGACGCGGATCTTCACGCACTTCCCGCCCGTCGACACCTACAACTGCTCCATGCTGGGCCGCGAAATCGCCCACGCGGCACGGAACTTCAAGGACAAGGGCGTCGCCAAGCACTCCCTCGCCCCGACCGGCTGGGGCGACGGCGGTGGCGGCACCACCCGCGAGATGCTCGCGAAGGCCCGCCGTATGCGCGACCTCGAAGGCTCCGCGAAGGTCGTCTGGGAGAAGCCGGGCGAGTTCTTCGCGAAGGCCGAGGCGGAGTACCCCGAGCCGCCGGTCTGGGTGGGCGAGCTGTACCTGGAACTCCACCGCGCGACGCTGACCAGCCAGGCCAAGACCAAGCAGGGCAACCGGCGCTCGGAGCACCTCCTTCGCGAGGCGGAGCTGTGGGCGGCGACGGCGGCCGTACGAGCCGGATTCCCGTACCCGTACGAGGACTTGGACCGCATCTGGAAGACGGTCCTGCTCCACCAGTTCCACGACATCCTGCCGGGGTCGTCGATCGCGTGGGTGCACCGGGAGGCCGAGAAGACCTACGCGGCGGTCGCCTCGGAGCTGAACGCCATCATCACGGCGGCGCAGGGGGCGCTGGCGGGTTCGGGCTCCGTCGAGCTGGTCTTCAACGCGGCGACGCATGAGCGGTCGGGTGTGGCGGCGGGCGGCGCGGGCGCGCCCACGGTGACCGGTCCGGTCGCGCTGACCTCCCGCGATGGCGGTGGCTTCGTGCTCGACAACGGGCTGCTGCGGGTGGAGATCGACGAGCGGGGCCTGGTGGTGTCGGCGTACGACATCGAGGCCGCGCGCGAGACCTTGGCGCCGGGCGCGGCGGCGAACCTCCTCCAGATCCACCCGGACTTCCCGAACATGTGGGACGCGTGGGATGTCGACGAGTTCTACCGCAACGTGGTCACGGATCTGACAGACGTGGATTCGGTACGGGTGGTGGCCTCGGAAGGGGACCGGGTCGCCGTGGAGGTCGTACGGTCCTTCGGCTCTTCGCGTGCCACCCAGGTACTCACCCTCCTCGCGGGGGAGAAGCGCCTCGACATCGACACCGAGGTCGACTGGCACGAGACGGAGAAGTTCCTCAAGGCCGCCTTCCCGCTCGATGTGCACGCGGACCGGTACGCCTCGGAGACCCAGTTCGGTCACCTCTACCGTCCGACGCACACCAACACCTCATGGGAAGCGGCCAAGTTCGAGGCCTGCAACCACCGCTTCGTGCACCTGGAGGAGCCGGGCTTCGGCGTCGCCCTGGTCAACGACTCGACGTACGGCCACGACGTGACCCGCACGGTCCGCCCCTCGGACTCGGGCACGACCACGACCGTCCGACTCTCCCTGCTCCGGGCCCCGCGCTTCCCCGACCCGGAGACGGACCAGGGCGTCCACCGCTTCCGCTACGCACTCGCCCCGGGTGCCTCGGTCGTGGACGCGGTCCGCGAGGGCTACGCCATCAACCTTCCGGAACGCCGGGTGACGGGCGCCGCCCCGGTGTCGCCCCTGTTCACCGTGGCCTCGCCCGCCGTCGCGATCAGCGCGGTCAAACTGGCGGACGACGGCTCGGGCGACGTGGTGGTCCGCGTCTACGAGTCGGCGGGCGGCCGCGCCCGCACGTCACTGCGGGTGGGCCTGGACACCACATCGGTGCTGGCCACAGACCTCTTGGAGCGCCCCCTGCCCGACGCTCCGCCGTACACGGTCGCGAACGGCGAGGTCGAGCTGTCCCTGCGCCCGTTCGAACTGGTGACACTGCGGTTCACGCGCTGACGTCCGCCCGTTGTGCGCCGGGCCGCGGAGCTTTTCCGCCGGCCCGGCGCACGGCGCATCCACGACCGTTCCTGCTGCTCGCCCCCTGTGACCACGGATCTCGACACAAGGGCCGGCGGGCTGCAAGATCCTCACGTGACCGACGATGAACTCGTAGCCCTGGTGCGGGCGCAGGCTGTCGCCCGTTCCCTCCCCGGACCGGCGGCACCGGAAGACGTCGAAGCCGTGGAACGGGCCGTGGGCTTCACCATGCCGCCGCTGCTGCGGCGGCTGTACGTGGAGGTCGCGGACGGCGGCTTCGGGCCGGACGGCTGGCAGGCCGTGTCCCTCACGGACAACGACGAGTACTTCTCGGACGCCGAGGACCTGGTCACGCTGTACCAGGAATGGCACGACGGATCCGACGGGGAGCGGCGACTCGTACCGCTGGTCGACCGTGGCTGCGCCATCTGGAATCTGGTCGACTTCGGCTCGCCGGACGGCGCCGTCTGGGAACACGACCCCAACCGGGGCTGCCCCGCACATGCCGCCTTCGCACGAGGCCAGTCCCTCGCCGAGTGGATCGCGGTCTGGCCCGGACCGGACCAGGCCCCACCACCACCGACCGATTGCCCGGACTGCCGGGCCGCCGCTATCTAGCGGCCAGGGGGCGCTGCCCCCTACCGCAGTAGCACCCCCACATTGGCTCCCCGGTATGACGACCCGGGTGCAGTCCGCCCCGCACACTCCGCTGCGTCGGATCGAATGCAGTGCGAGAGGGCGGAACATGAAGGTGCGCAGGGGCAGGCGGCAGCAGGTGGGCGAGGGGGCGTCGGCCGGGGAGTCCGGGGTCGCCGTCGAGCTGCGGGGTGTCCGGCGGCAGTACGGGCGGGGCGCGGGCGCCGTGCACGCGCTCGCGGGGGTCGATCTCGCGCTGCCGCGCGGCTCGTTCACCGCGGTCATGGGCCCCTCGGGTTCCGGCAAGTCCACCTTCCTGCAGTGCGCCGCCGGGCTCGACCGGCCGTCGGCGGGGTCGGTGCGCCTGGGCGGTACGGAGATCACCGGGATGAGCGAGAACAAACTCACCGAGCTCCGCCGCAGCCGCCTCGGCTTCGTCTTCCAGGCCTTCAACCTGCTGCCGTCGCTGACCGTGGAGCAGAACGTACTGCTGCCGCTGCGCCTCGCCGGACAGCGGCAGGACCGGCGCCGGGCCGCCGCCGTGCTCGCACAGGTCGGGCTCGCCGACAAGGCGCGGCGCCGGCCCGGCGAGCTCTCCGGCGGTCAGCAGCAGCGCGTCGCGGTCGCCCGTGCCCTGGTCACGAGCCCTGACGTGATCTTCGCCGACGAGCCCACCGGCGCCCTCGACACCGGGACTGCCGAGGAGGTCCTCGGCCTGTTGCGGCACGCGGTGGACGGCCTCGGCGCCACGGTCGTCATGGTCACCCACGACCCGTCTGCCGCCGCCTGGGCCGACAGCGTGCTGTTCCTCGCCGACGGCAGCTTCGCGGACCGGCTCGACCACGGTTCGCCGGCACAGATCGCCGCGCGGATGACCGCACTCACCGCCCGCAGCGGCGGCGCGATGGCGGGTGCCGCCGCATGATGCGCCCCAATGGACTGGCCCGCGCGGCCGTCCGCTTCAAACCCGCCTCCTTCGCGGGCACGTTCGTCGCGCTGATGATGTCGGCGCTGATCGTCGCGGCCTGCGGCATCCTCCTCGAGACGGGCGTACGCGCCTCGGTCCCGGCCGAGCGCTATGCGCAGGCCCCGGTCGTCGCGGCGGCCGACCAGTCCGCACGCGTCGTCGCCGACACCGTCGACGGCCCCGAGGAGACCGCCTACCCGCTGCCGGACACCGCCCGTGTGGACACGGGGCTCGCGGCGAAGGCGGCCCGCGCGCCCGGCGTCGAGGCAGCGGTACCGGACTTCACCTTCCCGGTGCGTCAAGGAGCCGGCGCGCTCACCGGGCACGGCTGGGGCTCGCATGCCTTCACCGGGACCGCACTGTCCGACGGCTCCGCCCCACGCGCGGGCGAGGTGGTGCTCGACGCCGCCGCGGCCCGCACCGCGAAGGCCGGCGTCGGCGACACCGTCACGCTCGAAACGGCCGAGGGGCGGGCCGACTTCCGGGTCTCCGGTCTTGCCGAGCCCGGACCGGGGGACACCGCGGGAGGCGGCGGGGCCACCGCCTGGTTCGCCGACACCGCGGCGGACGGCTTGGCCGGGCACCCCGGCAAGGCCGACGCCATCGCCGTACTGGGCAAGGACGGCACTGGCACCGGCGCACTCGCCACCGCCGTGAAGAAGTCCCTGGCCGGGACGGGCGCATACGTCCTCACCGCAGACGCCCGAGGCGAAGTCGAGGACCACGGCCTGGCCTACGCCAAGGAGACGCTCACCGCACTCGGCGGCTCCTTCGGCGGGATCGCCACCCTGGTCGCCGTCTTCACCGCGGCCGGCACGGTCGCGCTCTCCGTCGGGCAGCGCACCCGGGAGTTCGCGCTCCTGCGCGCCGTCGGAGCCACCCCACGGCAGATCCGCCGCGCGGTCGCCGCCGAGGCGCTCCTCGTCGCGCCGCTCGCCGGACTGCTCGGGACCCTGCCGGGAATCGGCCTTGCGAGCTGGTGGTTCGGGCAGCTGAAGGACCGCGGAGCCGTCCCGGAAGCGGTCGGGCTGCACATCTCCTGGATCCCGCCGGCGGCCGCCGTCGGAGCCGGGCTGCTCACGGCGCTCGGCGCCGGCTGGGC
>NZ_JBEPEW010000149.1:0-19068 GCF_040300965.1 Streptomyces mesophilus
GCCCGTACGCGCGGGGGCGGTGGGACGGCGCGCGGGCGGCCGTGGCGGCTCCACCAGACCCGCCACCGCGAGGCGGCGCACTTCGAGCAGCACGTGGAAGGCGGGGCGGCCGAGCGTTCGTGCCAGGTCGGAAGGGGTGCGCTCCCCGTCGGCGAGGTCGAGCAGCTTCCGCAGCCGGACCGAAGGGGGACGGTCCGGCCGCGGTCTGCCACGGACCACCGGATGGTGGTCCATCGAGGAGCCCGGCCACAGGGAGTGGAGCAGCGCCCGGCGCCGGGACACCTCGGCGAGCACCCGGTCCGCGGGGACGGACAGGCCGAGCCCGCCCTCGGACGTCACCCCGTGCCGGAACCGGGCCGGACCGCCGCCCGGTGCCAGCGCGAAGTACGCCGCGTCGAACAAGGCGGTGTACCGGCACAATTCGAGTGCGCCGTCGGCGAGCTGACCGTCCTTGACCAGATGATCGGCCGCCCGACGGCTGTCCCCACCGCAGCGTTCGAGGGCTTCGTCCCAGTCGGCGGCCGTCAACCGCCCACAGCCGACGAGGAGTTGACCGAGCTCCGTGGCCGCCTCGCTCTGCGCGTGCACCACCCTGCCGTCGACCAGATACAGCAGACCGGTCGAGCGCTCGAGCACTCCGCCGGCCCGTTCCTCGGCCAGACGCCGGAGCATCGAGGTGCGGGAGGGCAGCTCGGACCCGGCGGCGACCGAGGTCATGTCGCCTCCGTGGCCGTGTACGGCTGCGCCAACTCCTCGGCCAGGGCCTGGAGGCGGCGTCGTGCCAGCGCGAGGTTGCCCGCCTCGCGGTCCAGCCAGAGGTGGACGAAGAGGCCTCCTTCCAGGGCGTCCGCGACGAAGCGGATCAGGTGGTACGCCGAGCCGGTGGTGACGATGACGTCCTCGACCTGCGGAGCGTCACCGCCGTCGTGACCCGCGCTGAACACGGCCGACTCCCTGACGATCCGCGCCAGTTCCGCGGTGTCACCCGCGGTGGCCTCGATGCCCGCCGGCCAGGCCTCGCCCGCCGAGTCCAAGGCGAAGCCACAGGTCCAGTCCACGATGATGGCCCCGCGCGCACCGGGCACGCTGATGGCCTCGAGGAGTGTCATGTCGATCCCTGGCACCCTCCGCCCCCTCCCCGCACCGGCGACCGGTGCTGCAGTGTGCCTGCGTGACGAGGAGGCTAGGGCCGAAGCGGCGGCCGCAGGGGCCAGTGGCACATTCCAAATGAATTTGCCAAACCACGACAGCGGACTGGTCACTAGCGTTCGATTCGGGACCGATTTTCGGCGAACAGTAGGCCGATATTCCGGTTCCGGCCAGGGGTGGAGCGGTGGTCACGGTTGCCCGGGCGTGCACCTGCGCTCCCGCGCGCCCGTCGCGCGCCCCCGTCGTCGGCGGCACGCCGTGCCGTGGGGCAAGTGCCCCGGACATGCGCCGATGGCGCCTCATTCGTCACTGTGGCACCAGGCGTATCCGCGACCGCCCACCGACCGGGTCGGCGGTCCTATGCTTCGGGCGCTGAGCGGAAAACAACCGGGGGGCTGCCCGCTACGGGCGGCGGGGAGGGGATCGTCAGTGGTGAAATCGGGGGTCAGGCGGCTCTTGCGCCGCGCCGGATTCGACATCGTGCGCAGCACCAACACCCGGGGCGGGGTCGACGACTTCATCCCCTTCGACGCGACCATGCGGGCGGCGCGGTTGGCCGGTCTCTCCGTCGGTGACTACATCGACGAGGTCATGAACGGGACGCCCGGCGCCACCGAGTCCACCATCGCCGAACTGCGGGCGCTGGGAGTCTTCGACGCCGGCCCGGACGCGGTCCTCGAGATCGGCCCGGGGTCCGGGCGCTATCTGGAGAAGACGCTGAAGGAGTGTTCGCCGGGTCGCTATGAGATCTACGAGACGGCGGCTCCCTGGGCCGAGTATCTGGTCGAGACCTTTGGCGTGGTGGCCCGGCCGACCGAGGGGTTCTCACTCGCCCCGACGCCCGACGGCAGCATCGACCTGGTGCTGGCCCACAAGGTCTTCAACACCCTGACGTTTCTCGGGACTTCGCGCTATTTCTTCGAAATGGCACGGGTCACACGGCCCGGTGGCCGAATCGTTTTCGATGTGATGACCGAAACCTGTCTGGACCCGGACACGATGCGTGCCTGGGCGACACAGGGCGGCACCGGACACGACTCCTATCCGGCTGCCATGCCGCGCCGGACCTGCGTGGACCTCTTCGCGACCCTCGGCTGCACTCTCGAGGCCGGCTTCCTCGCCCCCATGGGCG
Organism: Streptomyces mesophilus; assembly: GCF_040300965.1. GTDB lineage: Bacteria > Actinomycetota > Actinomycetes > Streptomycetales > Streptomycetaceae > Streptomyces > Streptomyces mesophilus_A. Next base: position 2,282 of record NZ_JBEPEW010000149.1, read on the forward strand.
TCGCCTCCACCGAGGTGCTTGTGTTCGCAAAGACGGCTTGACCCTGGTCGTACGGCGTCTCTGCGTGGTCCCGGCATGTACACGCGGGAGACGATCGATGTAACGAGCTTCAAATGTTCAGCACAAATTACACACATCCCCTCTTCAGGGGAGCTCCAATGGTCTAGATTGACGCTTCACATGCCGGGACACGAGGCGACAAATCGTGATCTATAGGTCTGGCGCCATGGCGGTGAGGCACTGGGTGCGGGGAGCACCCCTGTCCACCTCGGTCTACGCGGGTTGTTTCAAGTAGCTCTGAAGGCAGGCGGATTGTTCGCGGGAGGTTTGGGGCCTCCCGGCAAGACAGAGCGGCGCGGTGCGGGGGGCGGGGGCCTCCCGAGGGGAGCAACAGGGCGGGGGGCGGGGGCCTCCCGGGGGGAGGAACCGTGTTGGGCGAACACGTCGAACCCGCTGGCGACCTCGGCGGGACTGTGCGGCAGGGAGAGTTAGCCAGCCCGTTTCCACCGGGGCGCGGGCGATCGGTGGGCGGGGCGACAGGTCAGCCCGAAATCGAATGGGAGCAGCGGTACCGCCGTGCCGTGATCACCGGCGACACCACGGCCACGGCCTTTGTGATCGCGGCGATCGGCGGCTTCTTCGGCGTACGTGACGCGGCCAACTGGCATGAGAAGTGGACCATTCTCGCCTTCGGCACCGAACTGCTCGTCCTGGGTGCCCTCATGGCGAGCCGGGCCTGGGCCCCAGTCGTACTCGGCCAGGGAGCCGAGGAGTTCCGCCGGCTCGGACGCGCCCTGTTCATGGCGGCCGTCGTCCTCTCGCTCGGCGGGATCGCCGTCAGCTCGCGGAACATCAAACTCTGGATCTTCGTCGCCATACCGGCGATCGCCCTCGTCACCGTGACCGAGCGCTATCTGCTGCGGCGTTGGCTGCACCGCAGGCGTACGGAAGGACGATGTCTGCGACCGGTGCTCGCCGCCGGGAGCCCGGACACCGTACGCGACCTGATCGCCCGGGCCCGCAAGTTCCCGCACCTCGGCTGGCGGGTGGACGCGGTGTGCACGGCGGACGGGCGCGGGCTCGACGGAGACCAGGTGGACGGTGTCCCGGTCGTGGGTCAGCTGACCGACGTCGCCAAGCATGTGCACGGCGACGGCTACCGGGTCGTGGCGGTCACCCCCGACCCGTACTGGTCGCCGGACCGGCTGCAGCGACTGGCCTGGAACCTCGAAGGCAGCGACGCCGAAATGGTGGTCGCCCCCGTCCTGATGGAGGTGGCGGGACCGCGGCTGCATGTCGACGCCGTACTGGGGATACCGCTCCTTCGGGTCAGCATGCCGGCCTTCACCGGCGGCCGCCGGGTCGTCAAGGAGGTCGTCGACCGGCTGGGAGCGGCGGTTCTGCTGCTGCTGTTCGCCCCGTTGATGGTGCTCGTAGGACTGATCGTCCTGGTGGACAGCCGCGGAGGGGTGGTCTACCGGCAGCGCAGAGTCGGCAAGGGCGGCCGTGAGTTCACCATCTTCAAGTTCCGCACCATGGTCCACGGAGCCCACCGGGCACGGGCCACGCTGGCCGACGCCGACGAGGGGGCCGGGCTCCTGTTCAAGGTGCGCCGGGATCCGCGGGTGACGCGGGTCGGGGCGGTGCTGCGCCGGTACTCCGTCGATGAACTCCCGCAGCTGTTCAACGTGTTGACCGGCTCGATGTCGCTGGTCGGTCCGCGTCCCCCGCTGCCGGAGGAGTCCGCCGAATACGGCCCGGACATCCGGCGCCGGCTGCTCGTCAAGCCCGGGCTCACCGGCCTGTGGCAGATCAGCGGCCGCAGTGATCTGCCGTGGGCGGAGGCGGTCCGCCTCGACCTGCGGTACGTGGAGGACTGGTCGCTCGCCCTGGACGCGGTGATCTTGTGGAAGACGCTGCGTGCGGTGGTCCAGGGGCAGGGGGCCTACTGACGCGTGGGGAGCGCGTCACCTGTGCCACGGACTGCGGGCCCAAGGGCCCTGCCAGGGGGAGGAATCCGAGATGAGGGTCAGCGTCTTAGGGCTCGGCTATGTGGGCTGTGTGTCGGCCGCGTGCCTGGCCGGCCGAGGCCACGAGGTCATCGGCGTGGACGTCAACCAGGCGAAGGTCGACCTGGTCAACGCCGGTAAGGCGCCGGTGGTCGAGGAGCGGATCGGCGAGCTCACCGCCGAGGTCGTACGGACGGGCGCATTACGCGCCACCGACGACGTGCGCGAGGCGATCCTGGGCAGCGAGGTGTCGCTGGTCTGCGTGGGCACACCGTCGGAGCCCAACGGCAGCCTGTGCACCACCTACTTGGAGCGGGTCACCGAACAGATCGGGGCGGCGCTCGCCGAGAAGGGCGGGCGGCACACGGTCGTGTTCCGCAGCACCATGCTTCCCGGCACCTGTATGAACCTGCTGGTGCCGATCCTGGAGAAGTACGTCGGCGGCACGGCCGGGGTGGACTTCGGGGTCGCGGTCAACCCGGAGTTCCTGCGCGAGGGCACCAGCGTGCGGGACTTCTTCGACCCGCCGAAGACCGTCATCGGCGAACTCGACCCGGCGAGCGGCGAGGTGGTCGCCGCGCTGTACGAGGGTCTGCCGGGCGAGGTGTTCCGGGTGCCCGTACCGACGGCCGAGGCGATCAAGTACGCGGACAACGCGTTCCACGGGCTCAAGATCGGCTTCGCCAACGAACTGGGCGCGATATGCCAGGCGCTCGGGGTGGACTCGCACCAGGTGATCGACGTGTTCCTCGCCGACCGCAAGCTGAACATCAGCCCCGCCTATCTGCGCCCCGGCTTCGCCTTCGGCGGCTCCTGCCTGCCCAAGGACCTGCGCAGTCTGGTGCACGCGGCACGGCGGGCGGATGTCTCGGTGCCGATCCTGTCCCATGTACTGCCCTCCAACTCCGACCATCTGCAGCGCGCGGTGCAACTGGTCGAGCGCACCGGCAAAAGGCGCGCGGGACTGTTCGGCCTGTCCTTCAAGCCCGGCACCGACGATCTGCGCGAGAGCCCCCTCGTCGAACTGGCGGAGCGGCTCATCGGCAAGGGGTACGACCTGAAGATCTACGACGCCAACGTCAACCTCTCCAGACTGCTCGGTGCGAACCGCGCGTACATCGAAACCCGCCTGCCGCACATCGCGCAGCTCCTGGTGGACTCCGTCGACGAGGTGATGGAGCACGCCGAGGTGTGCCTGGTGGGCACCAAGGACCCGGCGGTGCTCGCTGCGCTGCCCCATGGCGAAGGCCCGGTGCTGATCGACCTCGTCCGCCTTCCCGACGCCGAGACGCGCAGGACCGAAACGGGGTACGTGGGCCTTGTCTGGTGAGATTTCCGGCGGCGCCGGGCAGGCCCGGCGCGCGCTGATCCTGGTGGAGAACCTGTCGGTGCCGTTCGACCGGCGGGTGTGGCAGGAGTGCACGACGCTGCGCGACGCCGGCTGGGACGTCCAAGTGATCTGCCCCCGGGGCGAGAAGCGGGACACCGAGCCGGAGGCGCTGATCGACGGTGTGCGGATCCACCGCTACCCGTTACGCGCGGCCACCGGAGGACCGGCCGGCTATCTGCGGGAGTACGGAACCGCCCTGTGGCACACGGTCCGCCTGGCCCGCAAGGTCGGGCCGGTCGATGTGGTCCATGCCTGCAACCCGCCCGATCTGCTCTTCCTGCCCGCGCTGTGGCTGAAGAGGCAAGGCGCGCGATTCGTGTTCGACCAGCACGATCTCGTACCCGAGCTGTATCTCTCCCGGTTCGACCGCGGCAAGGATCTGCTCTACCGCGCTGTCTGCGCCCTGGAGCGGCGGACCTACCGGGCCGCTGACATCGTGCTCTCCACGAACGAGAGCTACCGCGAGGTCGCACTCGGCCGCGGCGGGCAGCGGCCCGAGGACGTGTTCGTGGTGCGCAGCGCACCCGATGTCGGTCGCTTCCAACCCGTCCCGGCCGAGCCGGAGTTGAAGCGCGGCAAGCCGCATCTGCTGTGCTACCTCGGCGTGATGGGCCCGCAGGACGGCGTGGACTACGCCCTGCGTGCGCTCGCGAAGCTGCGCGACGAGCTCGGACGGACCGACTGGCACGCGGTGTTCATCGGCGGCGGCGACACCTTCGACGCGATGGTGCGGCTGGCCCGGCGGCTCGGGCTCACCGAGCAGGTCCAGTTCACGGGCCGTATCCCGGACGCCGACCTGGCGCGCTACCTGTCGACCGCGGACGTATGCCTGTCTCCCGACCCGCACAATCCGCTCAACGACGTGTCGACCATGAACAAGGTCCTCGAATACATGGTGATGGGACGGCCGATCGTCTCCTTCGATCTGAAGGAGGCCCGCGTCTCCGCCGGTGACGCCGCGGTCTACGCGCCCGGCAACGACGAGAGCGAGTTCGCCAAGGGCATCGCCCTGCTGCTGGACGATCCGGACCTGCGGGCCCGGATGGGCAAGACCGGCCAGGAGCGCATCGGCGGTGAGCTGGCCTGGCGCCACTCGCAGGCCTCGCTGCTCGCCGCGTACGAAGCCGCCTGCCGCGACCACACCCCGGTGGCGGCACGCGGCCCGGCACGAACACGGAGGAGGCCGCTCCGTTGAGCGACGACACGATCCGCCTGGCCACGATCGGGCGAGTGATCCAACGGCGGTGGCGCCTGCTCACCGTCCTCGCCGTGGTGGGCGCGCTCGTCGGGTTCGGTGTCTCGGTGGTCTTCCCGCCGCGCTACACGACCTCGGCGTCGGTGCTCCTTTCCGGCCAGTGGGAGGAGCGCGAGCTGCTGACCCAGTCGGAGATCGCAACCAGTTCGGTCGTGATCGACAAGGTGGCGGCCAAGCTAGGCGAGAGCGGCCTGCGGGACCGGGTGGGCGCCAAGGCGACCGAGGGGAACATCATCAGCATCTCGGGCACGGCCGACACCCCCGAAGGTGCGCAGCGGCTCGCCGACCAAGTGGCCGACGCCTATGTGGCGTTCGCCGCGCGCCTGGCGGGCGACACCACCGACTCCGATGTGGCGACGCGGCCCGAGGCACTCAAGAAGCTGGTGGCGCAGACCAGCCGCCGTATCACCGAGCTGGCCAAGGCGGCCGATCCGGGCAAGAGCGTGGAGAGCGTGCAGGGCCGTACCGAGCTGGAGAAGCTGCGCACCTCGCTGCAGGAGGCGGTGGAGAAGCTGGACGAGGTCGACCCCTCGCTCAACAAGGCCAACATGGTCGTGATGGGCCCGGCGACCCGGCCCGCCGGCGAGGCCCCGCCGACCCGGCTCCAACTCGTCGTCGGCGGCGCGCTGTTGTTCCTGCTGTGCACGATCATCGGTCATCTCGCCGCCGCGCGGATGAGCCGGAGGCTGCGCGCTGAACAGGAGATCGCCGCGGCGCTGGGCGCCACACTCCTCGGCTCCGTCGACGTGCCCGGTGAACGGGCCGCGCCGCAGCCGCCGCAGGGCGGCAGCCCGCGGACCCGGATCCGCAGGTTCCTCGGACTCGACACCCGGTGGGACACGCCGGCCCTGCAGGCGTCCGGCGGCGAGGGCAGCAGGCGGATCCGCTACCGGCGGGTGCTGGCCCGCCTCGGCGACCAACTGCCCGTATCCCACAGAAAGTTGCTCGTGATCGTTCCGTACGGTGATGACATCGCCCGCCGGGCCGCGGAGCGGCTCGCCGCCGAGGCGGGCAGCGATCCGCAGCTGCGGCTCGCGGAGGTCTCGGCGGCCCGCCCGCTCGTCCCCGATCACGACAGCGAGTCCGGCGCCCTGGTCGTGCTCAGCGCGGGCAGCAGGACTGCCGGCGAACTCGCCGGCCTCGCCGGGGCCTGCACGGACGCCGGGCACGAGGTCGTCGGCGTCGTCGTCGCCGGCACGGTCCGGGCCCGTACGGCAGGGACGGCCGGCCGCACCCCGGACGGCCCCGTGCCCGCGATGGCCGGCGGCATCGAATCGCGGGGAGGTTCGGCGTGACGACCAGCACGACGTCCGCACCGGCGGCCGCCACCCCGCTCCTCGACCTGCAGGCGCTGGTGGTGGCGGTACGCAGGCGACGGCGCTTCTGGTGCTGCGTGGCGCTCCTCGGTCTGCTGGCCGGAGCGGCGGTGGCGGTCCTCATGCCACCCCCGCCCACCGCCGTGAGCACGGTCCTTGTCGCGCACGAGGCGGATCAGCCCAACGACCCCGGCACGCTCATCCGTACCGACGCCGCCCTTCTGAAGACCACGCGGATCGCGGGCGAGGCCCTGAAATCCCTCGACTCCACCGAACGCCCCGAGGACTTCATGGAGGACTACCAGGGCACCGGGCTGACCAACAACCTGCTGCAGATCACGGTGGCGGGTGACAGCGACGCGGACGCGGTCGCGCGGGCCGAGGCGCTGTCCGAGGCCTTCGTCGCGGACCACGTACGGCGTCTGAAGGAAGCGGCGGAGGCCGAGGCCAAAGCCCTCCTCGGGCAGCGCGACCAGATGCGCGACGAACTGTCCGAGGTCAACGAGGAGATCGGCGACGGACAGCCCGAGGTCGACCCGGAGACCGACCCCGGGGCGGCCGCCAACCTCGAGTCGCTGTTCGCCCGCCGGGCCGAACTCACCTCCCGTATCGCCGATTTCGACCAGCGCGCCGAAGAGGCCCGGATGGGCGCACCCCGCCTCGTCGCGGGTACGCAGATCGTGGACGCCGCGCGCGCCGTCGAGCACTCCGTGCCCAAAGCCGCCGCCACCAACGCGGGGATCGGGCTCGTCCTCGGGCTGGTCCTCGGGCTCGCCCTTGCCGCGGTCGGCTCAGTGGTGGCGGACCGGCCGGTACTGCGCCGGGCGATCGCGGCGCACCTCGGCGCGTCCGTCCTCGCGGAACTGCCCCGCCGCCAGGCCCTGTTGTGGCGCCGCCGCAGGACCCGGGCGGCGCGCGAACGGCTGACGGCGTCCCTGGCCCGCACCGTACGCGGCGCCACGGAACCGTTCTCCCTGCTCGAACTGGGCTCCGTGCGCAGCACGAGCAGGATCGCCCTCGATCTCGCCGAGGCGCTCGCGGGGGAGCGGCCCGTGGTCGTCGTCGACGGCCTGCCGCGCCTGCAACTCGTCAAACGCCGCCCCAAGTCGGGCGCTTTCACGGTGGTCGGCGATGCGGAGGTCCCGGCCGTATCGCGTCAGGAACTCCGGTTCGGCGTCGGCTCGGTGGCGCCCGGCACCGCATGGACGGATCTGCAGTACCTCGGCACCCGGACCGTGCTCGTGGTGCGCGCCGGGCACGGCAGCGCCGCCTGGCTGCACACCGTGGCGCGACAGCTCGCGGACCAGCGGATCGCCGTGCTCGGTGTGGTGCTGATCGACCCCGACCCGCGCGACCGCACCGACGGCACCCTGTGGGACGGATCGGCGGCCGCGTTACGCGGCCAGAGCGAGCGCCTCGCCCAGCAGAACGGCACCGGCCGGCTGCGCAAGGAATCACTGCCGGTGCCGGCCCCGCGCGTCCCGGACAGCGACCAGGAGGTGCGCTAGCTCATGTGCGGCATAGCAGGCACGTACAGATGGCCGGACGGTAAAGCCGTGACCGACCGGCTCACCGAGATCCTCGCGCACCGCGGTCCCGACGGGGCCGGCCGCTACAGCCACCCTGTCGGTGACAGCGAAGTGCAGCTGGGCCACCGCCGGTTGGCCATCATCGACCTGTCCGAGACCGGCGCCCAGCCCATGGCGAAGGACGGCCTCGTCCTCACGTACAACGGCGAGCTCTACAACGCACCCCAGCTGCGCGCCGAGCTGGAGAGCGCGGGAGTGCGCTTCCGCGGCACCTCCGACACCGAGGTGCTCCTGGAGGCCTGGCGGCGCTGGGGCACGGACGCTCTGCCGCGGCTGCGCGGCATGTTCGCCTTCGGGATCTTCGACGAGCGCAGCGGTGAACTGGTGCTTGCCCGCGACCAGTTGGGGATCAAGCCCCTCTTCCTGCTCCGCCGCGGCGACGGCCTGGTGTTCGCCTCCGAACTCAAAGCGCTCGCCGCGGTCTCCGGCGCCAAACTGGAGGTGGACCACGCGGCGCTTGTGGCGTCCCTCCTGTACTACTGGGTGCCCGACTCACGCTGCGCGCTGCGCGAGGCGGAGAAGCTCCCGCCCGGGAGCTGGCTGCGCTGCCGGCCCGACGGCCGGGTGGAGCGCGGCCGTTACTGGAATCTGAAGGACATCGCCGCCGAGGCGCGCCACGGCGAGGCGCCGGATCTGGCCGCCGTCGTCGAGGACTCGACCCGGCAGCACCTGCTCTCCGACGTCCCCGTCGCGACCTTCCTCTCCGGCGGTCTCGACTCCAGCTATCTCACCGCGCTCGCGGCCCGCCACCAGCCCGGCATCTCGGCGTACACCATCGGATTCCGCGCCGAGGACGCCAAGTTCGAGGCGATGCCCGACGACCTGCGCTACGCCCGCCAGGTGGCCGAGCGGTTCGGCGTCGATCTGCACGAGATCGAGATCGCCCCGGACGTCCTCGACCTGCTTCCGCAGATGACCTACCACCTGGACGAGCCGATCGGCGACCCCGCCGCCATCAACACGTATCTGATCTGCTCGGCGGCCCGCGAGGCCGGGGTCAAGGTGCTGCTCTCGGGGATGGGAGCCGACGAGCTCTTCGCCGGGTACCGCAAGCACCTCGCCAATGTCCTCGCCCTGCGCTACCAGCGCGTCCCGCGGCTGCTGCGGCGCGGTGTGCACGCGGCCGTGGACCGGCTGCCGGTGGCCACGGCCCGCCGCGGCTACCGGTCGGTGCGGTTCGCGAAGCGGTTCCTGTCCTTCGCCGAGCTGCCCGAGGAGACCGCGTTCCGGCGCAGCTACACCATGTACGACCAGGACGAACTGCTCGCCCTGATCAACCCGGATCTGGCGGGCACGGTCGACGATGTGCTCACCGAGCACGCGGACATCTACCAGGACAACGAGCTCGACGACTTCGTCAACCGGATGTGCCTGGGCGACGCCCGGATGTTCCTGCCGGGCCTGAACCTCGCCTACACGGACCGCTCCAGCATGGCCGCGTCGACCGAGGTACGGGTGCCGTACGTGGACGTGGAGGTCGTGAAGGCGGCGTTCGCCTTCCCGGGCGACCGCAAGATCGCGGGCCGGCAGGGGAAGGCCGTCCTCAAGGAGGCGGCCTCCTCGATCCTGCCCAAGGAGATCGTCCACCGGCCCAAGGGCCTGTTCAGCGCCCCGCTGCGCGCCTGGATGAGCCGGGATCTGGCGCCCCTGGTGCGCGAGGTGATCAACGACGGCGAGCTGGTCAACTCCGGTTTCCTGCGCCGTGACGCGCTGCGGCGGATGGTCGCCGAGGACGCTTCCGGGCAGCGGGACTTCTCCAAGCATCTGTGGCACGTACTGACCCTCGAGTACTGGTATCGCGGCGCGACCTCTGGGTCCGGTCGGAGCACTCGGTCAACGACGCAGGACTTCATGGGACTTCAGAGGAATTCAGAGGAGCACGGGTGAAGCAGGTAGTGCAGAACTACAAGAGCGGCGAACTGGCGCTGCTCGACGTACCGGTACCGGCATGCAAGCCGGGCGGGGTCCTTGTCCGGACCGCGTACTCGCTGATCTCCACCGGGACCGAGCTCATGAAGGTCTCCGAGGCCGGCATGTCGATGGTGGGCAAGGCACGTTCGCGCCCGGACCAGGTGGCCAAGGTCCTGCAGAGCGTGGCCACCAACGGGGTGCCCGCCACGTACCGCAAGGTGATGGGCAAGCTCGACTCGTACACGCCGCTCGGCTATTCGCTGTGCGGAGTGGTCGAGCAGGTCGGCGCCGGGATCGACGATGTGGCCGTCGGCGACATGGTGGCCTGCGCCGGCAACGAGCACGCCCTGCACGCCGAGGTGAACTGGGTACCGAAGAACCTCTACGCCAAGGTGCCGGACGGACTCGCAGCCGAGCACGCGGCCTTCGGTACGGTCGGGTCGATCGCGCTGCAGGGCGTGCGCCGCGGCGAGCCGCAACTCGGCGAGGTGGCCCTGGTCATCGGACTCGGACTGATCGGACAGCTGGTGGTGCAGCTGCTCACCGCGTCGGGTGTACGGGTGGTCGGCGCCGACCCCGACCCGGTGCGCTGTGCGCTCGCCGAGCAACTGGGCGCGGTGGCCTGCGGCGATTCCGGATCCGCGGCCGTGGAGAGCGCCGTCGCCGAGCTCACCGAGGGCCATGGCGTGGACCAGGTGTATCTGGCCGCTGGCGGCGCGAGCAATCAACCCGTCGAGCTGGCAGCGCAGTTGAGCCGGGACCGCGGCCGGGTGGTCGACATCGGCAAGTGCAGCCTCGACCTGCCGTGGAACGCGTACTACGAGAAGGAGCTCGACGTCCGCTTCTCGCGCTCGTACGGCCCGGGGCGCTATGACCCGGAGTACGAACTCGAAGGCCGGGACTATCCGATCGGCTACGTCCGCTGGACCGAGCGCCGCAATCTCGCGTGCTTCCTCGACCTCGCCGCCCGCGGCCGGGTCGATGTGCAGCCGCTGGTCTCCCATATCGCCGAGTTCGACGAAGCCGTCGAGACGTATCAGAACCTGAAGGACGGCGGCCTGAAGGCCGTGGCCGTCCTGTTCCGCTACCCCGAACAGAAGAGGGAAGCGGAGCCTGCGGCCGTGACCGTGCCCGCCGTCGCCGTGCGGCCCCGCCCGGCCCGCGCCGTCAGGACGCCGGTTCGGCTCGCCTTCGTCGGCGCGGGGAACTACGCGACCTCGATGCTCCTTCCGCACCTGGCCGGACGCGAGGGCGTGGAGCTGGCGACCGTCGTCACCACGACGGCGCTGTCCGGGGCCAACGCCCAGAAGAAGTTCGGCTTCACACAGGCCACCACCGATCTCGGCGCGGTGCTCGGCGACAAGTCCGTCGACGCCGTGTTCGTGGTGACCCGGCACAGCTCGCACGCCGAACTGACCCGGCAGGCGCTCCTGGCCGGCAAGTCCGTGTTCGTGGAGAAGCCCCTGGCCCTCAGCGAGGACGAGCTGTCGGGCGTGCTCGCGGCGGTGGAGGAGTCCGGGAACGACCGGCTCCAGGTGGGCTTCAACCGCCGCTTCGCGCCCCTGCTCCAGGAAGCGAAGCAGCAGTTCGGCGTCCGGACGGGACCGGCGAACCTCCGCTACCTCATCAACGCGGGCCGCCTCGACCACGGCAGCTGGTACCTGCGGCAGGGCAGCGAGGGCACACGGTTCGCCGGCGAGGGCGGGCACTTCATCGACACCGCGAGCTGGCTGCTCGGGGCCGACCCGGTCTGCGTGTACGCGGTCGGCAGCTCGGGCAACGAGGACCTGCAGGTCCTGCTCCGCTATCCGGACGGGTCCACCGCCACCCTCAGCTACGTCACCACCGGCGCGTCCGGCTACCCCAAGGAGACCCTCGACCTGGTCGCGGACGGCAAGGTGCTGCGGCTCGACGACTTCGTCCGCGCCTCGGTGCACAGCCGCAAGCGGTGGGTGAGTTCGCGGCTGCCCAAGGCCCGTGACAAGGGCCAGAACGCCCAACTGGCCGCGTTCATCCGGGCCGTACGGACCGGTCGGCCGATGCCCGTACCGCTGGAGTCCCTGATCGCGACCACGGCGGCCACGCTCGCCGTGCAGACCGCCGTGGCCGCCGGTGCGCCCGTCACGCTGGCGGGAGCGCGATGAGCATGGGCCCGGGCTGGTACCTGCGGCGCCTTTCCCGGATGGCGCCGCGGGAGATCGGCGGCCGGATCGGCGACACGGTCCGCAGACGCCGCTGGCGGTCGACGCCGCCCGACTGCCCGGACGTCACCGGCGCCCGGTTCACCGCGGTGCTGCCCGAAGGCACACTCGCCGCGGTCCCGCCGGACGCCGTGAAACGTCTCGTCGCGGAGGCGGACCGGCTGATGGCCGGGCACATCGAGTACTTCGGAGTGGTACGCGACGACCTGACCGATCCGGACTGGTGGTACGACCCGAAGACCGGCCGGCGGGCGCCGTGGGGCTACGCGTTCGGGCTGCCGTACCGCGACGAGGACGCGGTCGGCGACATCAAGCAGATCTGGGAGCTGTCCCGGCACCAGTACCTGACCGTCCTCGCCGCCGCCTACGCGCTCACCGGCGACGAGCGGTACGCGGAGCGTGTCGCCGCGCATCTGCGGTCCTGGTGGGCGGCGAACGCGCCGCTGCGCGGGGTGCACTGGATCAGCGGCATCGAGCTGGGGATCCGGCTCCTGTCCTGGGTGTGGATCCGCCGGCTGCTCGACGGCTGGCCGGGCGCGGCCGGGCTGTTCGAGGACAACCCGGTGGCGCGGAACCAGATCTGGCACCACCAGCGCTGGCTCGCCGCCTTCCCGAGCCGCGGATCCTCGGCGAACAACCACATCATCGCCGAGACCGCCGGGCAGTTCGCCGCGTCCTGCGCGTTCGACTGGTTCCCGGAGTCGGCGCGCTGGAGAGCGGACTCCTTACGGTCCCTCGACCGGCACCTGCGCGCCAACACCTTCCTCTCCGGTCTCAACCGCGAACTGGCCACCGAGTACCACGGCCTGGTCCTCGAACTCGGCCTGGCCGCCCTGGCCGAGGCGGACCGCGCCCGTGTCCCGGTCCCCGCGACACTCCGCCTGGTGCTGCTGCGGATGACCGACGCGCTCGCGGCCGTCGTGGACAACCGGCTGCGGCCACCGCGCCAGGGCGACGCGGACGACGGCCACGGCCTGATCGTCGACGGCACCGGGACCGACCGCTGGGGCTCCCTGCTCGCCACCGGGGAGGCCGTGTTCGGACGGCTCGACTGGTGGCCCCAGTCGCGCGGCACCGATGTACGGACGCCGCTGCTCGCCGCGCTTGTCGAGCCAGCCGCACCGTCCGTGCCCCGGCCGGAGGACCGGCCCGCACACTTCGCCGACGCCGGGCTCACCATCCTGCGCGGTCCCGGGGAGATCTGGTGCCGCTGCGACGGAGGGCCGCACGGGTTCCTGTCCATCGCCGCGCATGCCCACGCGGACGCGCTCTCCGTCGAGGTGCGGCACGACGGCGTCGACATCCTCGCCGACCCCGGGACGTACTGCTATCACGGGCAGCCCGAGTGGCGCGCGTACTTCCGCTCGACCCTCGGCCACAACACCCTGGGCCTTGACGGCGCCGACCAGTCCGTCTCCGGTGGCCCGTTCCTGTGGACCCGGCACGCGACGACCCGCGTCCTCGCCGTGGACACGACGGACGAGGGTGTGGCCCGCTGGTCCGCCGAACACGATGGCTTCCAGCCCTCCGTGCACCGCCGCCGAGTCGAACTCGCGGCTGAAAGCCGGGAGTTGACGATGGTCGACGAGGTCAGCGGCTCACGACGTGACGTGCACCTGGCATTCCACCTCGGCCCGGCGGTCTCCGCGCAGCTGACGGGCAGCCGGGCGGAGCTCACCTGGTCCCGGGACGGCGAGCAGCGCTCCGCCGTGCTCGACCTGCCCGACGAGCTGTCCTGGCAGGCGCACCGAGGCGAGAGCAACCCGCCCCTGGGCTGGTACTCCGCCGGCTTCGGCCGCAAGGAACCCGCCACCACCCTCGTCGGCACAGGAGCCGCCGACGGCGAGGCGGAGTTCGTCACCGTACTCAGGTTCCAGGGCTAGGGGGGAGGGCGCGTGGGGATCAAGTGGCGGCTTCGGACGTACACGACGGCGGCACCGCTCGCGCTGGCTCTGCTGGCCGTGACCGGATGTACGGGCAGCCCGGACGCACCGGCGAAACCGGGCGACCGCGCACCGTCGACGGCAGGGTCGGGCAAGCCCTCCGCGGCCGTCGCCCGCGTGTGCGCGAAGCCCGCCGAAGGGCCGGCGAAGGCGCCGAAGGGAGCGGTCACCGTCGACCCCGCGGTGGTGAACGACCTCGCCGTAAAGACCAGGAACAGCCCGCCGAACACCACGTTCTGGCTGGGACCGGGCACCCATACGCTCGAGGCGGACCGCTACGCCCAGGTGCTGCCCAAGAAGGGGAACACCTACCTCGGTGCGCCGGGCGCGGTGCTCGACGGCAGCGGGACCAACCAGTACGCGTTCAGCGGCAGCGCGCCCGACGTCACGCTGCGCCACCTGACCGTGCAGGGCTTCGTCGCGCCGCACGACCAGGGCGTGGTCAACCACGACTCGGCCGACGGCTGGGTGATCGAGCACAACACCGTCAAGGACAACTCCGGCGCCGCTCTGATGGCCGGAGCCCGCCAGAAAGTACGTGCCAACTGCCTGCGCGACAACGGTCAGTACGGCCTCAACGCGTACAAGTCCGGCGACTCCATCACGGGCCTCGTGGTCGAGGGCAACGAGATCACCGGCAACAACACCGGCGACTGGGAGCGCAGGAAGCCGGGCTGCGGCTGCACCGGAGGCATCAAGTTCTGGGCCGTCAACGGCGCCGACATCCGCGGCAACTGGGTGCACGACAACCGCGGAACCGGCCTGTGGGCGGACACCAACAACAACGACTTCCGTATCGAAGGCAACGTGATCGAGGCCAACGACGGTGCCGCGCTGATCTACGAGACCAGCTACAACGCGGTCATCACGAACAACACGATCCGGCGCAACAACTGGATCGAGGGGCGCAGAGGCGCCGACCGGGGCGACAGCTTCCCGTTCGCGACCCTCTACGTGTCCGAGTCCGGCGGCGAACCACGGGTCAAGGCCCGTACGGACAGGATCGAGATCTCCCGCAACGTCCTGGAGAACAACTGGTCGGGGATCACGCTGTGGGAGAACGCCGACCGGTTCTGCAACAGCCCGGCCAACACCTCGACCGGCAGCTGCACCTTGCTGGTGCGCGACTCCGACCGCTGCGCACAGCCGGCGATCGCCAAGCCGCCGCTCCACGCCGACTGCCGGTGGAAGACCCAGCGGGTGGAGATCCACGACAACCAGTTCGTCCTCGATCCGGCCGTCGTCAAGTGCAAGAAGGCCGAGTGCGGCCGCATGGCCGTCCTCGCCAACTACGGCACGTACCCCGACTGGTCGCCGTACAAGGGCGACAAGGTGGCCGAAGCGATCACGCGCGCACAGGACAACCGCTGGTACGACAACGTCTACCGCGGCCCCTGGAGCTTCGTCGCGCACGATCCGAGCGGGACCCTCGACGTCAAGCAGTGGCAGGGCGCCGAGTACGGGCAGGACGCGGGCAGCACGTTCCGGCCACGGGCGGGTGGTTGAGATGAGTGCACAGACGGCCGGGGAGCACACGCCGAAGCTCGTGGGGACGGCCTGGGGGCTGCTGATCCTCAACACCCTCGGTTCCGCAGGGGCGCAGACCATCATCCCGCTGCCCCGCTCCCTCATCCAGATGGTCACCATGGGCTCGCTTGTCGTGGCGTTCGTGCTGGCCGTCGCGGTCAATCCCCGGCTGCGCTTCCGGCCCAGCGCCCTGCTGCTCCTGCTGACCCTGCTCCTGGTGCCGAGCGTGATCGCCAGCGCGAACCTGGAGGCCGGGTTCGGTGCACTGTTCCGCTGCGGGCGCTTCGCTCTCTTCGTCGCCACGCTGTGGCTGCTCAGCCGCTGGTGGGACGGGGGCCTGACGTTCGTCCGCAGCCATATCCGGATGTACTTCGCGGTGCTCGGATCGGTGGCCGCCGGGCTGCTCCTCTCACCGGGCGCCGCCATGCCGGACCTCTACGGCGGTCGGCTCGTCGGCGCGCTGTGGCCGCTCACCCCGCCGCAGATCGGCCAGTACGCCGCGGTGATCATCGGGCTCACGGTGCTGCTGCTCCTGGGCCGTCGCACCGACCGGGCCAGTGCGGCGGTGGTCATCGTGCCGTCCCTGTTCCTGCTCGCGCTGACCCACACACGGACGGCCACGCTCGGGCTGCTCGTCGGCCTGCTCGTGGCGATCGGTTCGCTCGTCCTGACCAGCGCGGCGGCCCGCCGGTTCTTCGCCTGGGCGGTCCTGGTGGCCGCGGTGGCCGCGGTGGCGTTCGGCTCCCTGCTGCAGGCGTGGTTCCTGCGCGGCCAGACCCAGGAGTACTTCACCAGCCTCACCGGCCGGGCAAAGGTCTGGGACGCCCTGCTCGCGGCGCCGCGGACCACCTCGGAGCAGCTGTTCGGAGTGGGCCTCGGCGACAAGTCGTTCGGCGGGCTGCCGATCGACAACAGCTGGCTGGCCGTCTATCACGAGCAGGGACTGACCGGGATCGTCCTCGTCTCGGCGTTCATCGCCGTCCTCGGCGGCGTCGCGCTGCTGCGGCCGCCGTCCCTGTCCAGGGCGTGTGCGCTCTTCCTGATCAGCTACTGCGCGATCGCGTCGTACACCGAGGCCGGGCTCGGCGACGCCTCGCCCTATCTGCTCCATCTGGCGCTGGCCGCCTCGCTGTTGGCGGCACCCGCCGTCGCGGCGCCCACCGCGCCGTCCCCCCTGCCGGACGCCCCTCGACGGCGCGTACCGCGCTGGGCCCGAGGATCGGAGGTGAGCTGAGCATGCACGTCCTCGTGGTGCACAACCGCTACGCGTCGGCCCAGCCGAGCGGCGAGAACAAGGTCGTCGACCAGGAGATCGCGCTGCTGCGTGAGGCAGGACACCGGGTCGAGCTGTTCGAGCGCCGCAGCGACGACATCGCCGCCCGGTCGCTGCCCGGCAAGGTCGCCGTGCCGCTCCTGGTGCCCTGGAACCCTTCTGTCCGAAGGGAGTTGGCCGCCCGGCTCCGCAGCGACCGGCCGGACGTCGTCCATATCCACAACGTCTTTCCGCTCCTGTCGCCCGCGGTCCTCGCCGCCTGCACCGACGCCGGCGTGCCGGCCGTGGCGACACTGCACAACTACACGCAGGTCTGCGCGCCCGGCACGCTGCAGCGGGAAGGCCGGCCGTGCACCGAGTGCGTCGGCTCCTC
>NZ_JBEPEW010000150.1:0-18920 GCF_040300965.1 Streptomyces mesophilus
CGCGGCCCGCTCGGCGGCCGCGGCCAGCGCCCTGCGGCGCCGCCCGGTCGGCTGCGCCTCGGCGACGGGGGTCTCCCCGCCACCCGTACCGGCCGGCGGCAGCGCGGCAACGGCCGTCTCGCGCCGGGCCCTTCGCCCCGTCGGTGCCACGGCCTCGCCCGCGGGCACGCCCTGCGGCGGCACGGTCGCGCCGAGACCCGGCGCACCCGCGGGCGCCCCGGCGGCATGCTCGGCCGCGGTCACCACCGAGCCCTGCGCGACCTCGGCCGCGCTCACGTCCTGGTGGGACTGGTTGCTCGTGCGGCGCCGGCGTCCCGTACCGCCGCCGCCACCGGACACGGAGATCCCGGCCCCGTCGGGCACCGAGAACCCGTCACCGTCCGAATCGGTGGAATTCTGCGCGGGCACCCGCTCGGCCTCGGCTGCTTCGGCCGCCGCGACGGCCCGCCGGCGCCGCCGCCCGGTCGGCGCGGACGGTGTGGCCGCCGGCTCCGTGGCGCTCGTGCCGTCGGAAGGCTCCGCAGGCGTGGGGCCCTGCCCGTTGTCGAGGAAGGAGTCCACGGACGACCGCCGCGCACGCCTGCGCCCACCGGTCCCGGGCGCACTCGCCTCCGCGGTGCTGTCGGCGGAGGGCGCCGAAGCCTGTTCGGGCAGCGCCAGTTGACTCCCGGCCGGAGCCGCCTCGACCGTCCCCGCACCCGACCCGATCGGCACTTCGAGGACGAACGCGCTCCCGCCCATGCCGGGCACCTCATGCGTCTGGAGCACACCACCGTGCGCCCGCACGATGCCCGCCACCAGCGGTGCGTGCACCGGATCGCCGCCCGCGAACGGTCCGCGGACCTCGATCCGTACGACCTCACCGCGCTGCGCCGCCGCCACCACGATCGTGGAGTCGACATAACCCGCCGCGGGGTCGGCCGCCCGCGCATTGCCCGTCGAGTCGATCCCCGCGACATCCGCGATCAGATGCGCGAGCGCCGTGGCGAGCCGCCCGGCGTCCACCTCGGCCTCGATCGGCGGCGCGTGCACCGCGAACTGGGCCCGCCCGGGCCCGATCAGATCCACCGCACCCTCGACACCGGCGGTCACGACGCGGTCGAGCAGCGCGGGCACCTTGTGCAGGGAGTGCGAACCGTCGTCGAGGAGCTGGTAGTTCAGGACGTTGTCGACGAGGGTCGTCATCCGCGTATAGCCGGCGGCCAGGTGGTGCAGGATCTGGTTGGCCTCGGGCCAGAGCTGGCCCGCCGGGTCGGCGGCGAGGCCGCCGAGCTCCCCGCGCAGCTGCTCCAGCGGCCCGCGCAGCGACTCACCGAGCACGGCAAGAAGCTGGGCATGGCGCGAGGCGAGCTGCTCGTGGCGCTCGCGCTCCCGCTCGACGAGCTGCTCGTAGCGCGCGGCTTCCCGCTCCTGCAGATCCGCGTAGCGCTCACGCGAGGCGGACTCCAGCTCGGCGTAGCGCTCCTGCTCCTGTGCCGCCAGCGCCTCGTACTTCTCCTGCGCCGCGGCCCGCTCCTGGTCGAGCTGCTCCTGGAGGGCGTCGTAGGGCCGCCGGTCGGTGAACGCGAGCACCGCGCCGACCAGCTGATCCCCGTCGCGTACGGGAGCGGTGGTCAGATCGACCGCGACCGGCTTGCCGTTCTTCGCCCACAGGACCTGCCCGCGCACGCGGTGCTTGCGGCCGGAGCGCAGGGTGTCGGCGAGCGGGCTCTCCTCGTACGGGAAGGGCTCACCGTCCGGGCGCGAGTGCTGCACGAGCGCGTGCAGCTCCTTGCCGCCGAGATCGGACGCCCGGTACCCGAGGATCTGGGCCGCGGCCGGATTGACGAGGACGACCCGCCCCTCCGTGTCCGTGCCGACCACGCCCTCGGCGGCGGCGCGCAGGATCATCTCGGTCTGGCGCTGCGAGCGCGCGAGTTCGGCCTCGGTGTCGACGGTGCCCGAAAGATCCCGTACGACGAGCATCAACAGCTCGTCACCCCACGCGCCTTGGCTCTCGTACGCCTGACGTCCGTCCAGATTCGCGCTGGTCACCTCGACGGGCAGTTCACTGCCGTCGGTCCGCCGCGCGGTCATCCGCTTCGGCTTGGTCCGCCCGCGCTCATCGGCCGCGTCGGGCCGCCGCATCGACCCCGGGATCAGCCGCGAGTCGAATGCGGGCAGGAGATCGAGCAGCCCCCGCCCCACAAGAGCCGTACCCGGCGCCTCGAACGTGTCGAGCGCGATCGTGTTGGCGTTGACCACCGTGCCGTTGGCGTTGACGAGCAGCAGCGCGTCGGGCAGGGCGTCGAGTATGGCTGCGAGGCGAGCAGCGCCTCGGGATGGCCTGCTGCTCACGACGACGGGTCCTCCCTGTTACCGCACCTTGCGTGCCCCCGGACCCGGCTTTCCCCCCGGCCCGTGGCATGTCACTCAAGGGAGTCTACGGGCAGCGGTTGCGCTGGGGACGCCGGATGAGAGGGAGATCCCAGGAAGGCGCCACGGAGGAGGTGTGACTGCACGCGACGAGCACCTTCACCGGACGCCCGTGACCGCTCTGCGGACGCGGGCGCCCGCGACCGGGCTCACCGGGGCCACGCGACCGTACTGCGGACGCTCACCAGACGCGCGGGCCGGCCGAGTCGGGCGAGGCCTCGGGCAGTACGGGCACGAGCTGGTTCCACCGCCCGATCTCACACCCGTTGCGCCGGTCGAACTCCGCCGTGACCTGCTGACCACGCCAGGTCCCGGTGATCCGGGCGGTCTCGGGCCCGCCGTACTGCATCGTGCACATCGCGTCCGCCGGCACAGCCGCGAACGGGTCCCGCCCTTCGCCTGCCATCGCATCGAGCCGCGCACAGGCCTCGTCGGCCAGCGGGTGACTCCCGCCTCCGCTCCCGTCGGGCAGGCAGCTGAGTTCATACGTCTCGTACGGCAGCACCGATCCGTCCCCGGACGTGATGGTCAGCACATCGGGCTGCGGCTCGGGCAGCGTGTGCGCCGGGGGTTCGTCGGCGGCCGCGACGGTGGGCACGACGGCCACCGCGGCGAGCGACGCGACGGCGGAGACGGCGAGACGGCGCAACAACATGGGGACTCCAGGGGTGGGGCGGACACCCTGTTCAACGCCTACGGGTCCCGTACGTTGCGCACCCGCGGCAATGCTTTGCCCTGCCGCCCACGTGCCTAGTACCGTGGGGGGCGATTGGTGACAGCCCGCTCGGCTGTGTCATCATCTGCATCGCACCACGCGCTCGCGCAGGTGCGTGGAGGCGTCGCCTAGTCCGGTCTATGGCGCCGCACTGCTAATGCGGTTTGGGACTTACATCCCATCGAGGGTTCAAATCCCTCCGCCTCCGCACTCTGATCAGGGCGTCCACTCCTTATGGAGCGGACGCCCTGAGTCGTTTCCGTTTGTATCGGGACTGTCAGTGGGAGATGCCACGATCTCCGGATGACCACGATCAACCGCCCCCTGCCGCCCTTCGACGCCGATGAGCGGGCGACGCTCGCCGGCTGGCTCGACTTCCACCGCGCGACCCTCGCCCTGAAGTGCGAGGGACTGTCCGACGCTCAGGCCGCGACCGCCTCCGTACCGCCTTCGGGCTTCACGCTCATCGGGCTCGTGCAGCACATGGCGGAGGTGGAGCGGAACTGGTTCCGCCGGGTCTTCGCCGGCGAACAGGCCCCGCCGATCCACGACCCGAAGGCGGACCCGGACGGCCCGGACGGCGGCTTCGACCTCGCCCCGGACGCGACGCTGGCCACCGCTCTGGCGACCTGGCGCGCGGAGCTGGACCGTGCCCGCGACCTCTGCGCCGACCGGCCGCTCACCGCCACCGGACGCTTCATGGACCAGGACGTCAGCCTGCGCTGGATCTACGTGCACATGATCGAGGAGTACGCCCGCCACAACGGCCACGCGGACCTGCTCCGCGAGCGGATCGACGGCGTCACGGGGGTGTAGGCCAACTGTGCGGATCCGGCTGTTTCCGCAGGTCGCAAGGGGTGCGGTAAACGGATTTCACATGGCGGCGGCAGTCATGTAATGTTCTTCCTGTCGCCGCGAGCGGGGCGAAAGCACCGAAGCGGGACAACAGAACAAGCACTCGTAGCTTAACGGATAGAGCATCTGACTACGGATCAGAAGGTTGCAGGTTCGAATCCTGCCGAGTGCACATGGTCGAAGGCCCCCGGAGATGATCCGGGGGTCTTTTGCGTTGCCCGTACGGGTCAGGAGCCAGGCCCCGACCCGGTCCCGGACGTGTGGATGGCAAGCGGCATGTACTCCGGCCCGGCGGTGAAGGTGGCCCGGCACGCCGCTGCCTCCTCATCCCACTGAGCGGGTCGCTGCGGCTGCGCGCGGTCTCAGGTGGGGCGGGCGCGGTGGTCCCAGGTCAGCAAGGTGTAGCGGCGACCCTTGCCTTCGACCTCCTCCGGTTCGTCGGCCGCGGGCCGGAAACCGGCGGCTTCGGCGATGGCGGTGCTGGCGACGTTGTCCGGCTCGATCTGCAGGACCACGCGCGCGAGCCCGAGGTCCCGATGGGCGTACTCGGTCATCAACTGCACGGCGCGCAGGGCCAAGCGGTGCCCACGGTGGGCGGCGCCCACGGCGTAGCCCATGCTGCCTCGGGACCGGTTGAGCAGCACTTCGCCCAGCGGGGTGTCACCGTCGGTGGTGATGGCCAGGTGCAGGCGCTCTCCGGTGGCGCGAGTGCGACGGATCATCTCCAGGTACGCCGCGGCCGCGTCCGGGTCGAACGGGGAGGCCAGCGGCGAGCGCCGGGCGATCTCGGGCTCGTCGAACAGCCGCACCATGGCGGGCAGATCGGCATCGGCCCACTCCCGCAGCACCAGCCCCCGTCCGGAAAGACGCACCGGTTCCTCCGCCACCACCACGGCCACCTCCACCGTTCCCTCTGCGCGATCCGACCATGGTCCCGCTCCGGTGGAGCGTCCCAGGAGGTCGTCCCCGGGACCTTCTCTTCGCCCTCCGGCAGGCGCGGCTGTGCGCCCTCACCCCGTGAGGTCGATGACCACGCGTTCGCCCAGGAAGAGTCCGGTGCTGTAGTCGAGGCGCAGCGCCCGGGCGTCCGCCGGAACCTCGAAGGCCATCTGTCCGGTGCGCTGCTCGCCCGGTGCCACTTCGCCGTCGGGTGCCTGGTCCACGCCGACCACGATCGCCTGCCGGTAGGCGCGGCCGTCCTCGTCCCGTACCTCGCTCGTGAAGAACGAACTGGCCGTACGGGCCCGGTCCTTGGTGTTCTGGACGGTCAGGTCGACGACGATGAACCGCTTGCCCGCCGCCGGGGTGGAGAACTGGTTGTCGGAGACGAACGGGTCGATGACCTTGTTGACCTTCAGTTCCCAGCCGTCGGCCGCGATCGTGTCGCCCACACGGAAGGTCTCCTGGCCCGGGGCCGTCTCCTCCTTCTGCGCGCCCGACGCCGACGACGTGACCTTCGCGGGCTTCTTCCCCTCGTCCGAGCCGACGGACGCGAGGAGGGCCGCGCAGCCGCCGACCACCAGGATCAGCAGACCGCCACAGCCCAGGGCGATCCACTTCCAGGGGCTCTTCTTGGGTGGCTGCGGTGGCGCGCCGTAAGGGGGATGTCCGTACGGAGGCGGCGGCGTGGGGTGCTGCCAGCCGGGACCGGGCTGCTGCCGGCCGTTCCACGGTGGCGGCTGTTGCGGTGTGCCGGGGCCCCACTGCTGAGGCCGATCAGGGGTGGGGTCGTTGCCCTCGGGGGGCGGCGGGTGGGAAGCGTTCATGAGCACGCTTATACGGTCGCCCGGTCCGTTCGCGGCGGAGGCGGGCCGCCTCGCCCGGGCCTTGACCCTCACGTGGCGTCATGGCGCATGGTCGGTGCGTGGAAGAGCACTTGAGCGTGGGGCGTGTGGCCGAGTTGGCCGGGGTGAGTGTGCGGACGCTGCATCACTACGACGGGATCGGGCTCGTGCGGCCGTCGGCGCGGACGGCAGCCGGGTACCGGGCGTACGCGGCGGGCGATGTGGAGCGGCTGAGGGAGGTGCTCGCGTACCGGAGGCTCGGCTTCGGGCTGAGCGAGATCGCGGATCTCGTCGACGACCCGGCCACCGACACGGTCGCGCGGCTGCGCCGCCTTCGTGGCCTGCTCGTCGAGCAGCGCGATCGTACGGCGGCCATGGTGGCGGGCATCGACAAGGAGCTGGAGGCACGGGCGATGGGGTTCAGGACGACGCCGGAGGAGCAACTGAGGGTGTTCGGGCCGGAGTTGTACGAGAAGATCGGGACCGCCTACCCGGCGACGCGGCGCACCGAGCCGCGGATCGCCGAGCGGATCTGGGAGGCGCTGGGGGACGCGCGGACCGTACTCAACGTCGGGGCCGGCACCGGTTCCTACGAGCCCACGGACCGTGAGGTCACGGCGGTGGAACCGTCGGCCGTCATGCGCGCTCAGCGTCCTGCGGGCGCGGCGCCGTGTGTGGCCGCGGGTGCGGAGAGCCTTCCGTTCGCGGACCAGTCCTTCGATGCCGCGATGGCGGTCAGCACCATCCACCACTGGCCGGACCCGGTGGCGGGGCTGCGCGAGATGCAGCGGGTGGCCCGCCGGGTGGTGGTGTT
The DNA here is from genome assembly GCF_040300965.1 of Streptomyces mesophilus. Taxonomy (GTDB): domain Bacteria; phylum Actinomycetota; class Actinomycetes; order Streptomycetales; family Streptomycetaceae; genus Streptomyces; species Streptomyces mesophilus_A. The sequence continues at coordinate 6,584 of NZ_JBEPEW010000150.1, forward strand.
CACGTACGACGCCAGTACGCCCGGCTGGCTCGACCGGTTCTGGCTCACGCGCGACTACCTGCCGGAGTTCGGCGGTCTGCTCGTCGACTGGCCCTCGATGGCCGACCTGACCGAGGCGATCGGGGGCCGTGCGGAGCCGGTGCTGATTCCGTGGGACTGCGCGGACGGTTTCTTCGAGGCGCACTGGCGCAGGCCGGAGGCGTATCTGGAGGAGCACGTACGGCGTGCGGTGTCGGTGTGGACCAGGGTCGGTCCGGAGGCCGAACAGCGGGCGGTGGCCCGGCTCCGCGCCGACCTCCACTCGGGGTACTGGGCCGAGCACAACCGCGACCTCGTCGCCCTCGACGCGGCCGAACTCGGTCTCCGTCTGCTCGTGGCCTGACCGGCCGTCGCAGTCCGCCGGCCGCAGGTCCTACGGCCGCAGCCGCGCGCCCCTGCTCTCGGCGATCCGCAGCGCGTCGCCGAGAGCCTCGGCCAGGCGCTCGGTGAGGTAGCGGAGTTCGGGTGCGTGGGCGCTGTCCGTGAGCATGCCCCGGGTGTACGTCAACAGCTCGGCGCCCATGGCCAGTTGGACGGCCTCGGTCGCGTCGGCAACACGGGAGACCGGTCCGGTGTCGTCGCCGATCAGGTAACAGGGCTTGCCCTCGGGCCCGTTCCACGGAAGCAGCCGGGCCGCCTCGCCTTCCTCGTACGGCAGCACGTCACGCCACCTCCATGCCGTGGATCCAGTACGGGCCGGGGGCGTCGATGCCAAGGGTGGCGAGGACGAGTTCGCGTCGACGCCGGCGTTGTTCGTCGGCGGTGAGATAGGGGCGTACGAGGGCGGTGGCTTCCCCGGGGAGCGGATCGGCGTCGTCCAGGCCGTAGGGGCTGCGGTGGGTGGGGAGCGCGGGGGCGGCCATGCGGGGCGCGATCCAACGGGGGCTGGATGTCGGTGTGTTGGCGCCGCGGCGGGCCTGGGTGCGAACGCCGGGTTGCCACAGCCATGCGGTGATTCGGTGGATAAGGTCGGTCATGTCATCAGCTCCTGGAGCGGATTTGCTGGTGGCCACGCCCCCGGGCGGTTGCAGCCGTCGCGGGGGTCTTTCCTGGCCATCCATCGCGGTCTACCGCAGTCTACTGCGGTCGCACGGTCTACCGCAGTCTTTTAGCGTCAACCGCATGACTGCGGAACTCGATCGCACGCGCCCCATCTGGCGCCAGGTAGCCGCGACGATCACGGACCGGATCGCTGACGGCACCTACCCCGTGGGGTCGCGAGTCCCGTCCGTGGTGGAGCTCTCCACCGAGTTCGGAGTCGCCGCCTCGACGGCACAGAAGGTGCTGGCCCACCTGAAGACGGAAGGCCTGATCCGCGCGGAGGTCGGCCTCGGCTCCTTCGTCACCGAGCGCCCGGCCGACACCGACTGACCGCTCAGCCTTCGCTGATGCCGCGGGCCTCCGCGACGAGCCCGCCCGGCAGCCCCGCCCCCTCACACGCGTACGCGATCAATACGTCCCGGTAGCCGGGGCTCCCGAGCCCGGGAGCCAGGGAGATCAGGGTCCGCAGGTCCTCCGGTGAGCCGGACAGACGCGCGCGATACGCGGCGCCCGCCGCGCGCAGCGTGACCTCGTGCGGTGCGTGGCGCAGGCCCTCGTCGGCAAGGGCCACCGCGGCGGCGAAGTCCCCTTGTTCCGCGCGTACGTCGGCGAGGTCCAGGTGGAGGGACCAGTTGGCGGGGTCCAGGGTCAGGGCCCGTTCGAAGGCTGCCGCCGTCCGGCCCAGGTCACCCTTCGCGCGCCAGGTGTTCGCCCGTGCCACCTCGGTCCACATGCTCCGGCCGGCGGCGTCGGCCCGGTCGCACAGGGCGAAGGCCAGCTCGTAGTGCCCGCAGGCCCGGGGCAGACGGGACATGGCGGCGAGGGAATCCGGTACGGGGCTGCGCTCGGACACCACGTCGAGGGCGTGGAACCAGGGCGCGAACCGCTGCCGCATCTCCTCCGAATCCAGGTCGTGGCCGGGGTCCAGGACGCGCAGACAGGCCTCGGCCAGCGCCTCGGCCCTCACACCGGCGAGGAAGCGCGCGTCACCGAACCAGGGCGCGGCGCCCCAGGCCACGTCGGGACGGGCTCCCGTGACCGAGCCCAGGGTCATGGCAGCGTCGTCCATCGCGCCGTCGAGGAAGAAGAAGTAGCCCTGCCCGAGTACGGCGCTCAAGGTGCTGCTGCCTTGGAGCGCCGAGTCCAGTTCTGCGCGCCGCTCCCGCCTCAGCTCGGCGAGCGCGGCATAAGGCTCCGGGTCCGACGGGGCCGAGGCCATGGCCCGTACGAGCCACTCCACGGCGCCGGCCGGGCTTCCGCCGCAGTGCGCCAGCACGGCGGCGAGGCTGACGGCCGCGGTCACCGACTGCTGCGGCGACGGGACGGGCGGCTGGATCAGGGGCTGATTCGACACCGCCGGAGAATATCCGGGGCCGATGAGTTTCCCCGGACGCCCCGGTCTCAAGTGGTGATCGATACGAAAGCGGAGGCAGGCTGTGAGGCGGGCCGCTTTCTCATCCACTGCTACGGAACAGGCGGGATCCCCATGGACAAGAAGTTCACCGCAACCCTGCAGAAGAGCCCGAACAAGGGCGGCTGGACCTATGTCGTATGGCCTGAGGCTGCCGAGTTCTTCGGCACCCGTGGGCTGGTGAAAGTGCGGGGCACGATCGACGGTCATCCGTTCCGGAGCTCGTTCATGGCCCTGGGCGACGGCACGCACAAGCTGCCGGTGAAGGCGGACGTACGCAAGGCGATCGGCAAGGAGGAGGGGGACTCCGTCACCGTCCGCCTCGAGGAACGCCTGGAGACCTGACCCCGGAGATCCGGATACCTGGAGACCCGACCCCCACGAGCGCCGCGTTTTGCGCGGCCTCGGCCGGGGGATACCCCACGGACCTGCTCACGGGGGCTGAGCAGGTCCAAGGGGTGGGGCTCACATGCTCGAGATCGGTCTGCTGCTCGGAGGTATGGCCGCGATCGTGGCCGTTCTGATCGTGGTCGTCCTGCGCCGCAACTCCCGTACGGAGAACGCCGACGGCCTCCTCACGGAGCAGTACGCGCGGGAGCAGGCGCACGACGACCGGATGACCTACCGCTACACCGACGTCATCTTCGAGGTCCCCCCGAACCGCCGCGATCCCCACCGTCGCTAGGGCGCGCGCCTGTGGTTACTCTTGCGCTCTTTGTGGTGCAGGGGAGGCACGCATGGGGTTCAAGGACGGGGCGGCGGCCGTGGTTGCCGCGGTGCTGATGGTCGGGTTGGCGGGGTGCGGCGGGTCCGGTGGCGGTGGAGCTTCGGGTGCGGGCGATGCGAAGAGCTCGGCCGAGCCGTCCGCGAAGAGCTCATCCGAACCGTCCGCCAAGAGCTCGGCCGAGCCGTCCGCCGCGGCCTCGTCGGGACCGGCGTTCACGCCCCTGCCGTCCGATGAGCTCCAGGGACGCTGGTGGTCGTGGGCGGCGCGCGAGCCTGCCGCGACCAATCCCGTGATGGACAAGGACGGCAGCGACTGCGGGCGCAACCAGAAGCGGGACGTCTGGTTCCTCGCCGGCAGCTTCGGCACCAAGGAACGCCGCACCTGCACGGTCCCCGACAACGTCCAACTGGCCTTTCCGCTGGCGAATCTGATGTCCCCGGACGAGCAGGACTGCGCGGTCTTCATGGTGGAGGCCGAGGGGTCGGCGCATCTGGACGGCAAGGCACTCGAAGCGCAGGCCCACCCGATGGAAGGGATCATGGTGGAAGGGGTCGCGGGCAACCCCGTCACCGACACCGACCAGACGCTGATCACCAAGGGGTGCGGCCTGTGGGTCCAACTGCCGCCGCTGGAAGCCGGATCGCACTCCTTGAAGATCCGCGGCGAGGCCGATGACCTGTCCGTCGCCGTGGACTACACGCTCAACGTCGAGGCCGCGTAGGGATGATGGCCACCAGGCCCGCAGGAAGCACGGAGGATCCCATGCGCTACCGCTTCACGACCTACCACCCGGCGAGTGACGTCGAGGGGGAGGCCGGTGAGGGGACCCGGCTGGGTGGGCAGCCGGTGTGGGTGGAAGGGCCGCAGTGGCCGGTCGATCCGTATGAGGACGAACTCGCGCCGTTCATGGGGCAGTTCAAGGTGCCGGCGCAGGAGGGCGGCGGAGGGAAGGACCGGACGGTCTACCTGTTCGCCATCGGCTTCAGCGGTGAGCACGCCACGGTCGTACAGCCGGGCGGTCATGTCACCGAGTCCTTCGAGATACGGGACTCGGCCACCGGACCGACCGAGCTGGACCGGCCCCACCTGCTCCGGGTGGCGGAGGAGGTGGACTTCGCCGAGGCCAGGCAGGCGGCCGAGCGGCAGCTGGAGCCGGTCGAAGGGGAGGACGAGGACGACTGGGAGTGGCGGCTCCAGGAGGCGGTCGAGGCACGGCAGAAGGATGCGGAAGGCAGCATCCGGATGGACCAGCTCGGCGGGCCCGGTGTCGTACCGGTCTGGCTCCAGGGCGACTACACGCCGGCCGAGGGCTGGCAGCTGGTCGCCCAGTTCGACTCCTGCAACCTGCCGTTCGACGTCAACTTCGGTGACACCGGGGTGGGTTATCTGTTCCTCTCGCCGGACGGTGAGAAGGCGGAGTTCTTCTACCAGTGCTGCTGAGGGCTGCCGAGCGGCCACGGACCCGGTCGCGGCATGGCGTGCGTCACTTACCCGCCAGGTAATCGACCCCGCGTTCGGCCGCTGCCACCATCGAGGCGTACCCACTCGGAAGCCACGAGCGGAAGCCACGAGAGCCGGAGGACGCCATGTCCGCGTACGTCATCGCCCGTCTGCACAAGGCAGCGAAGCTGCACCCGGACATCGCCGAGTACATCGAGCGGATTCCCGGGACCTTCGAGCCGTACGGCGGGCGCTTCCTCGTGCACGTCACGCCGCACGAGGTCCTCGAGGGCAGCTGGGACGAGGACGTCGTGATGATCGGGTTCCCCGGGGTCGAGGAGGCTCGGGCCTGGTGGGAGTCGGACGCGTACCAGGAGATCGTGCCCCTGCGGTCGAGGCACCTCGACGGGGACATCATTCTCGTCCCCGGGGTTCCCGAGGGATATGACGCGACGAAGACCGCCGCCGGGCTGCGGGAGTTCCTGAAGAGCTAGATCATCAAGGGCCGTCCCTCCACGGCTGGTTCCTCAAGGGCTGAGCCGGTGGGCCAGGTCCACGTAGCTCGTGACGAAGCCGGCCTCGTCGAACTCCACGTCGCTGGTGAAGTCGCCCGAGGCGAAGTGCACACGGGTGCCTGCCGGGCCCGGGCCGGTATGGGTGTACGTCTGCGGTGACGCGTGCACCGTCAGGTCCGGGACCGATACCCAGACCATCCGGTAGTCGTGGCTGCCCGGTGCGCGGTGCAGATCGTGCCGCAGGACCGGCATCGTGTTGGTGAGCGGTGACAGGCCCAGGTCGCAGTCCAGGGTGTCGGGGTCCGCCCAAGGGAGCGGAACGCCGTTCGCCGTCCAGTCGCCGGAGCCGTCGTCCCGGCGCAGGTCCAAGTGCACGGTCGCCTCGGCCGTTTCGGCCGTCACGGTCAGCCGGCGCGTGATCCAGTCCGGGCCCGTCTCCAGCTCGTACGAGAGCCAGTACGGGTGCGGGAGCGCGGCGAAGACGCGGCCGCGGGCCGAGAAGGAGCGGGGGCCCGTCGCGGTCACCCAGGCCGTCTCGAAGCCGCCGGTCTCCGTCACCTGCCAGGTCAGGACGCGCACCGGATCGGGGGACGGAACGCCGGCCCGGTCGGCCGTCGGAGCGCGAGCCGGGCCGGGCGGCGGAACGCGACTGTCAGTCATGGGTACCAGGATGGGGCCCATGGCGTGGTGGTGCACAGGGGTGCGGTGGAGCGGCGGGCGGCCCGCTCTCGGATGGTTCGGGGACGGGCGCGGCGAGCGCGAGAGCCTCCTTGTGTACGGACAGGAGCTCGGGTTCGTGGCCCGGGGCGGGCGGCGGTGCCTCGGGGTGCGCCGGGGGCGGCGGCGCACGCCGTGTCCGACCGGGGCCGCGGTGCCGTCCCGGGGGACCCGTGCGCAGTGCGAGGAGTGCGCCCGTATCGACCGGTCCTACTCCGTCGCCGCCGACACGATGGCCGATGATCCGCGGCCGTACGCCGTCTATCTCGCCGCCTTCGGTCCGGGGCTCGTCAAAGTGGGGATCACCGCGGACGAGCGCGGCTCGGCGCGGCTCCTGGAACAGGGAGCGGTCGCGTTCACCTGGCTCGGCCGCGGCCCGCTGATGGCGGCGCGGCGGGTGGAGGAGCTGGTGGGGGTGGCGCTGGGGGTGCCGGACCGGATTCCGTACGCGAAGAAGAGGGCGGTGCGGGCCTCGCTGCCGCCGGCGGACGAGTGGGCGGCGGAGCTGGGGCGGGCCCATGCGCGGGCGGTGGGGCTCGCGGGCTGGCCCGAGTCGATGACCGCGGCAGCGTGTGAAGTGGTCGACCACCGTGAGGAGTTCGGTCTGGCGGGGCTCGTACAGGCCGCTTCGGTGGTACGGGAGCTCGTCGACGGGGGCGTCGTGGCGGGCCGCCTCGTCGCGGCCGCGGGCCCCGATCTGCACCTCGACACGGGCCGCGGCCTCGTCCTGGACGGGCGCCTGCTGGGCGGCTGGCGACTCGAGGCCGTCGAATCTGTCGAATCTGTCGAGGCGGTCGAGGCGGTCGAGGCCGTCGTGGGCGGCGGCGCCGTGGTGACGGTACCGACGATGGAGTTGGGCGGGGTGCAGGACGGGTTGTTCTGAGCCCGAGCCCCGAGCCGAGATGGAGCCCCGAGCCCCGAGCCCCGAGCCCGAGACGGAGCCCCGAGCCCGAGACGGAGCCCCGAGCCCCGAGACGGAGCCCGAGCCGCCCCCCCGCCCGCCCCCTCACCCGTTTCTCAGGGAATTCACAGATTCGCGTCAGACAGCTCTCACAGGCCCCCGCCAGGGTCGTCACCATGGCCCCCATCAAGAGCGACACACGTACCGAACTGTTCAGGCCGGACGGCTCTCCCGTGCGGGTGCTTGTCGTGGACGACGAGGCCTCGATCACCGAGCTGCTCGCCATGGCGCTGCGCTACGAGGGCTGGGAGGTGCGCACCGCGCACGACGGCGCGAGCGCCATCCGGGCCGCACGCTCCTTCCGGCCCGATGCCGTGATCCTCGACGTGATGCTGCCCGACATGCACGGGCTCACCGTCCTGGGCCGCGTACGCGCCGACTCCCCCGACGTCCCCGTACTCTTCCTGACCGCCAAGGACGCGGTGGAGGACCGGATCGCCGGGCTCACGGCGGGCGGTGACGACTACGTCACCAAGCCGTTCAGCCTGGAGGAGGTCGTGGCCCGGCTGCGCGGTCTGATCCGCAGGTCAGGCGCGGCCGCCAAGCGGAGCGAATCGCTGCTCACCGTCGGGGACCTGACGCTCGACGAGGACAGCCACGAGGTCACACGCGGCGGCGAGCAGATCCAGCTCACCGCGACCGAGTTCGAGCTGCTCAGGTATCTGATGCGCAATCCGCGCCGGGTGCTCAGCAAGGCGCAGATCCTCGACCGCGTATGGAGTTACGACTTCGGCGGCAAGGCGAACGTCGTGGAGCTCTACATCTCGTATCTCAGGAAGAAGCTCGACGCCGGACGGCCGCCGATGATCCACACACGGCGCGGTGCCGGCTATCTGATCAAGCCCGCCGAGACCGCCGTCAAGCCCGCCGGAACCGCTGCCCAGGCCGCCGCGAAGCCCGCCGAGGTCCCCGTGGGAGCCGGCGCGCGATGAGACCGCCGCGATCGCTGCGGACCCGGCTGGTCGTCTCCGCGGTCGCGCTGATCGCGGTGGTGTGCGCCGTCATCGGTACGGTGACGGCGGTCGCGCTCAGGTCCTATCTGTACGAGCAGTTGGACACGCAGCTCTCCGAGCTGGCCCGGCGCGCGGGCGGACCGCCGCAGGGCGAGCACCCGGTGAACGCGCCGACGGACCCGCTCACGTTCCTCACGCTCCCCGGACAGGACTTCGGCACGATCGGCGCGACCGTCCAGGACGGCCGGGTGCAGCGGGCCGCGATCAGCGCGCAGAGCAGCGACTCCCAGGGACGGGCCGAGGTCACCGACCTCACCGCGGACCAGACGGCCGCCCTGGACGGGGTGTCCAAGGACGGCGGCCCGCACACCGTCTCGCTGCCGGGCCTCGGCGACTACCGCGTCGCGTACACCTCGGGCGGAGAACACGGCGACCTGCTCGTCGGCATGTCCACCTCCTCGGTCGACGACACGATCAGCACCTTGGTCGTGGTCGAGCTGTGTGTGGCCGGCGCCGGTCTGGTCGCCGCTACCATCGCCGGCGCCGTCATGGTCGGCGTGGCGCTGCGCCCGCTCACCAGGGTCGCCGCCACCGCCACCCGCGTCTCCGAACTCCCGCTGCACAGCGGCGAACCCGCACTGCACGAACGCGTACCCGACGCCGACCCGCGCACCGAGGTCGGCCAGGTCGGCGCCGCCCTCAACCGCATGCTCGACCATGTGCACGACGCGCTGCGGGTGCGCCAGGACAGCGAGACGCGGGTGCGGCAGTTCGTCGCCGACGCCAGCCATGAGCTGCGGACTCCGCTCGCCTCGATACGGGGATACGCCGAGCTCACGCGCCGCGGCCGCGAGGAGACCGGCCCCGACACCCGCCGCGCCCTCGGCCGGATCGAGTCCGAGGCGACCCGGATGACGGTCCTCGTCGAGGATCTGCTGCTGCTCGCCCGACTCGACAGTGACAGCCACAGTGGCGGCGGCAGCGGGCCGGGCAGGCCGCTCTCTTACGAGCCAACCGACCTGTCCGTACTGGTGGTTGACGCCGTGAGCGATGCGCGGGCGGTGGGCACCGCTCATATGTGGCGCCTCGAACTGCCCGACGATCCCGCCCTCGTACGGGCCGATCCGGCACGGCTGCACCAGGTCCTGGTCAACCTGCTGGCCAACGCCCGCACCCACACACCGGCCGGGACGGTGGTCACCGTGCGCGTCCGGCCGGGCCGTCGGTCCAGGATCGAGGTCGAGGACAACGGGCCGGGCATTCCGGCCGAGTTGCTGCCGTATGTCTTCGAGCGCTTCGCCCGCGGCGATGCCTCACGCGCCCGCACGGCAGGTGCGGCAGGCGCGGGTTCGACGGGGCTCGGGCTCGCGATCGTACGGGCGGTCGTGACCGCACATGGCGGGAGCGTGCACGTCGAGAGCGTGCCCGGACGCACTCTCTTCACCGTCGAGTTGCCAGGAACCGTCTCCGCGGCCACCCCCGCAGCCGATCACTCACAGGCAGAGGACAGCCTCACCACACTGCTGTGACAGGGCCCTTGGCGAGTGTCATGGCATGCCAAGCGAATCTCGCCCGGAAACCCTGCCGGTGCGGCGGCATCTGCCCGCCGAGGTCAGGGGAACACCGGTCCTCGACGTCGTCGTCCCCGTCCACAACGAGGAGAAGGACCTCGAACCCTGTGTCCGCAGGCTCCACGACCACTTGGTGGAGACCTTCCCGTACGGCTTCCGGATCACGATCGCGGACAACGCGAGCACCGACCGCACGCCGCAGATCGCCGCGCGCCTCGCCGAGTCGATCGACGAGGTCGAGAGCCACCGGCTCGACGCCAAGGGCCGCGGCCGTGCGCTGCGGGCCGTGTGGTCACGTTCCGACGCGCCGGTCCTCGCGTACATGGACGTGGACCTGTCCACGGACCTCAACGCACTGCTCCCGCTGGTCGCCCCGCTGATCTCGGGGCACTCGGACCTGGCGATCGGCTCGCGGCTCGCGCGCAGCTCGCGGGTGGTGCGCGGGCCCAAGCGGGAGTTCATCTCGCGTACGTACAACCTGATCCTGCGCGGTTCGCTGCGGGCGCGCTTCTCCGACGCCCAGTGCGGTTTCAAGGCGATCCGGCGCGATGTGGCCGAGCGGCTGCTTCCGATGGTCGAGGACACGGGCTGGTTCTTCGACACGGAGCTGCTCGTGCTCGCCGAGCGGGCGGGGCTCAGGATCCACGAGGTGCCGGTGGACTGGGTCGACGACCCTGATTCGACCGTCCACATCCTGCGGACGGCCACCGAGGATCTGCTCGGCGTATGGCGCGTGGGCCGCGCCCTCGCGGTCGGCGCACTCCCCCTCGACCGCCTCGCGCGCCCGTTCGGCGACGATCCGCGGGACCGCCAACTGGCCGGTGTACCCGGGGGGTTGGCGCGCCAGCTGGTCGGCTTCTGTGTGGTCGGGGCGCTTTCGACCCTCTTCTATCTCCTGCTGTACTCGGCATTCCGTACGGGCATGGGCGCCCAGCCGGCCAACGCCGCGGCCCTCCTCGTCTCGGCCGTCGCCAACACCGCCGCCAACCGCCGGCTCACCTTCGGCGTACGCGGCCGGGAACGCGCCGTACGCCACCAGGCGCAGGGGCTCGTGGTGTTCGCCATCGGGCTCGCCTTGACCAGCGGTTCGCTCGCGGCGCTCGACTCGGCGGTGGGGCATCCGTCGCACACCACCGAGCTGATCGTGCTGATCGCGGCGAATGCGGCGGCGACGGTGCTGAGGTTTCTGCTTTTCCGGGTCTGGGTCTTCCCGGACCAGTGCCCACCTGCTCGGGGTGGCCGGGCCCAGGCCGCTCGGGGTGGCCGGTCCCAGGCCGTTCGGGGAGGCCAAGGCCCGTCCACCAGGGGAGACCAGTCCCCTCCCGCTCGGGGAGACCAATGCCCGCCCACCCGGGGAGACCAGTCCCCTCCCGCCCGGGGGCCGAAGCCCTTTCCAGGCTATCGCCCGAGCGCCGCCCCCGCCCGACCTGTGGATAACTCCATGGAGCACCGATGACCAGCACCGTCCCGACCCTCGTGACCGCTCCGGCGCACCGCCGCCGCGACGCCTCCCTCGTCCACAGGATGTGGAGAGGGCGGCCCGAAGACCCGCGCTGGGCACGGCCCGCGCTCCTCGTCCTGCTCCTCGCCATCGCCGCGCTCTACACCTGGAACCTGAGCGCCTCCGGCTACGCCAACTCCTTCTACTCCGCCGCCGTCCAGGCCGGCAGCGAAAGCTGGAAGGCCTTCTTCTTCGGCTCATCGGACGCCGCGAACGCCATCACGGTCGACAAGCCGCCGGCCGCCTTGTGGCCGATGGCCTTGTCCGTACGGATCTTCGGCCTCGGCTCCTGGCAGATTCTCCTGCCCCAGGTGCTGATGGCCGTGGCGACGGCGGCCGTCCTGTACGGGGCCGTGCGGCGGCGGTTCCCGGCGGGCGCGGGGCTCCTGGCGGTCGCCGTCTTCGCGACGACCCCGGTCGCCGCGCTGATGTTCCGCTTCAACAACCCCGACGCGCTGCTCGCGTTGCTGATGACGGTCGCCGTGTACGGAGTGCTCCGGGCGCTCGAGCACGGGCGCACCAAGTGGCTGGTGTGGGCGGGGGTCGCGGTCGGGTTCGCGTTCCTGGCCAAGACGCTTCAGGCCTTCCTCATCCTGCCGCCGCTCGCTCTGCTGTACGGGGTGTGCGCGCCGGTGCCGCTACGGAAGCGACTCGGCCAACTCGCCCTGTCGACCCTGGCGTTGGTGGTCTCCGGCGGCTGGTGGGTCGCGATCGTGGAGCTGTGGCCGGCCGCCTCCCGCCCGTACATCGGCGGCTCGCAGAACAACTCCTTCCTTGAACTGACCTTCGGCTACAACGGGCTCGGGCGCCTGAACGGCGAGGAGACCGGAAGCGTCGGTGGTGGCGGCGGACCGGGTGGGGGCTGGGGAACCACGGGGATCGACCGGCTCTTCGCCTCGAACATCGGCGGTCAGATCGCCTGGCTGCTCCCGGCCGCGCTGCTCCTGCTGTTCGCGGGCCTGTGGCTGACCCGGCGCGCCCCGCGCACGGACACGGCCCGCGCGGCCTTCCTGGCCTGGGGCGGCGCGCTGCTGATCACCGCCGTGGTGTTCAGTTTCATGCAGGGGATCTTCCACGAGTACTACACCGTGGCCCTCGCCCCGTACATCGCCGCCCTCGTCGGCATGGGTGCTTCGGTGCTGTGGGAGGAGCGCGGCCGGCTGTGGGCCTGCGGGACCCTGGCCGTGACGGTCGCGGGGACGGCCTGGTGGTCGTACGTGCTGCTCGGCCGTTCTGCGGACTATGTGCCGTGGCTGCGCTGGGCCGTGCTGTTCGCGGGCGTACTGGGAGCGGCCGCCGTGCTGGTCGCGGCTCGCCTCGGGCGCCAAGTGGCGCTCGCCGCCGCCGGGTTGGGGCTCTTCGCGGGCCTGGCCGGGCCGGTCGCGTACACCTGGACGACGCTCGCCGAGGGCCACAGCGGGTCGATCGTGACGGCGGGGCCGGCGGTGGCGGGCGGGCGGG
>NZ_JBEPEW010000151.1:0-18749 GCF_040300965.1 Streptomyces mesophilus
GCGGCGGCGCACGCACCCGCCCAGTCCCCGGCGGTACGCCGGGCCGTGGCGGTCTCGATCATGGTGGACGGCACGGCGAACTCGCGCACGCGCAGCCAGAACGCGAGCCGGTCGTCGCCGGCCGCGGCTGGGGTTCGGGTTCCGGTCTCGGTGAGCATCAGCACTCACCTTGAGCGGACCGGACCCCCCATCTGCTCACCGAGTGAGCTGCGTAGGTCGTCATCGTCCGCGAGCTTAGCCGGAGCGGCGGCCGCGGCGACAGTGAATTAAATCCCGGGCGGACATGGCCAGTCGGGCCCGCAGCGACGAGACTGAAGCGGTGAGCACCTGAGCCGCGAAGGCCGTCGAAGGAGGCCCCCATGACCACGGACGCTCCCCGTGTGGAGCTCACCCCCGCGGCCACCGAACTGCTGCAGAAGCTGCGTGCGCTCCATGGCCCGCTGATGTTCCACCAGTCCGGCGGCTGCTGTGACGGCAGTTCGCCCATGTGCTATCCGGCCGGCGAGTTCCGCACCGGCGACTCCGATGTGCTGCTCGCGTCGCTCGCCGTGGACGAGGTGGCCGAGCCCATCGGGTTCTGGATGTCCAAGAGCCAGTACGAGGTGTGGAGTCACACCCGGCTGATCGTCGACGTGGTCGAAGGCCGCGGCGGCGGGTTCTCGCTCGAGGCGCCGGAAGGCGTCAGGTTCCTCATCCGGTCCCGGATGCTCGGCACATGACCGAGGCGGGCGCCGGCTGAGGTTGTCCTCATGGATTCAGGTCGCCGTCATGGATTCAGGTTGCTGACGATGTTCGCGGTTGCCGTGAGCCCGTTCTGGATGGTCGGCGCCATGCTGGTGCTCGCGAGGTAGAAGCCGAGCAGGACGCAGACGAGCGCATGCGTGATCTTCAGCGCCCCGTTGCGCAGGAACACGATCGCGAGGATGAGCAGCAGCAGTACAACTGACACCGAAATGGCCATCGTCCGGACTCCCTACGCGCCTCCGCCACGTCAACTCCGTGGCGTTTTCGCCGTCAGTGTGGCGTGGCGGAGGGGCCGTACGGTCGACTGACATGTCCTCCGAACGTGTGTTGACGGGGAGTGACGATCCCCGCAGGGCCGTTCAGCGCCGGTCGTAGGCGTCCAGGAAGGCTTCGAGCGCGACGAGGTCGTCGGTGTTGAGGTGGTCCGCGTCGGCGGCGATCAGCTCCAGCCAGACGGCGCCGCGCTCCGGACCGGGCAGATCGGGCGTCGCCCAGAACCGCACCCGCTGGCCCCGGCTGTGCGCGGCGCCGACGATCCGGTGCAGCTTGGTGCGCTCGCCGGCCGGCATCGGGCCCGCGCCCTGCCAGGTGAAGTGGTTGTTCCAGTTGTCGCTGATCAGCGGGATGAACGAGGCGGGCGCGGGTCCTTCGAGGTCGGCCATCCGGCCGTCGTAGAACGCGTACCGCACCTGCTGCGCCTCCATCGGCGCCCGCGCCGACCGGTCCCCTGAGATCACGGCGGTGACGGCCCCCGGACGCACCTTTCCGTGCGCGTACGTGGTGAACAGGCGCCGGTGGCGGTGGAGTTGCCGGTGCAGCTCGGCGTAGGCGGCGACCCCGTCGGCCTTGATGTCGATCAGGAGCTGAACGGGCTTGTGGTGGCCCCGGTACACCGAGCCGTGATTGCGGCGCACCCGCTCGGCCAGCGGCTTCAGATACAGCGAGGCGAGCGTGCGGGACGGATCGAGGTCCACCGGGTCGTGGGCGACGAGGAGTTCGCCGTCTACGAGGAAGATGTCCGCCTCGACGCTGGTGAAGCGGTGGTCGAGGGCGTCGTGCAGCGGGCGGGTGTGCAGATAGTCGTTGTGCGCGTGGGCCCGCCGCAGCGGCTTTCTGCGCTGCGGTCCGCCTCCTGTCGCCTGTGCGTACGAGGGGACGGCGACCGATCCGGCGAGTGCTGCGGCGACGGTCGTGACGGCTGTGCGGCGCGTGACTGTTAAGGCCATGACTGCGGTACCTCCCGGAACGACGGACGGGCGGGACCGAGTATGCGGTCCCGCCCGTCCCGAAGGGCAGTGGGCTGCCGGAAGTTGGCCGAGGCTTCAGTCGGCGGCCGGCTGATCGACTGCTCGAAGCCCTGGCCGACTACTTGACGCCGAGCTCGTCGCGCCAGTTCGGGAAGAGCCGGTCGGCGTCTTTCTGGAAGGACTCGAACGCGCCCTTGAGCTCCGCGTGGTCCTTGGCGTACTCGGTGAGCTTGACGCCCTGCTGCCACGCGTCCTGCGCCTGACGCAGCGACTTGGCGCCCGCCGTGCCGCCGTCCTTGTGGCCGAAGGCGCCGCCGCCCGAGGTCTGGATCACGTTGGAGTGGCCCAGGTTGTCGAAGAAGCCGGGCAGGCGCAGGGCGTTCATGCCGCCGGAGATGATCGGGGTCGTGGACTTCATGCCCAGCCACTCCTGGTGGAAGTACGGTCCGTCGGCCGCGTCCTGCTCCAGCATGAACGCGATGGCCTTGTCGGCGGCGTCGCCCTCCATCTTGCCGAAGCCCATGGTGCCGGTGTGCATACCGGAGGCGCCCTGGAGGCGGGTCATCTTGCAGTGCACGAACGAGGTGTAGCCGCGCTGCGACTGCGGGCTGGTGACGGCGCCGTGCCCTGCCCGGTGGAAGTGCAGGAACTGGTTCGGGAAGTTGCGGCGTGCGGTCGTGACGGCCGTCGGGCCCGCGACGTAGCCGTCGACGAGGAAGGCGACGTGCGAGGCGTTCTCGCCGAAGGTCTCCAGGATGTACTCACCGCGGGCGATCATCTCGGCCGGGTCGTCGGCGGTGATGTTGGCGGAGAACAGCTTCGCCTCGCCGGTCGCCTCCTGGGCGCGGCGCATCGCGTCGGCCACGCATGTGATGGTCTCCTTCAGCGGCGCGAAGACCTGGTTGCCCTGCGGCTCGTCGTTCTTGATGAAGTCGCCGCCGAGCCAGAAGTCGTGGCAGGCGTCCGCGAACGGCTGCGGGCGCAGACCGAGCTTCGGCTTGATGATGGTGCCGACGACCATGCCGCCGTCGACGACCGGGCGGCCGAGGACGCGCCACATGTCCTGGATGTTCATCGAGGGGCCGTCGAACAGGCGCAGGTAGGCCGGCGGTACGTAGAAGTCGTGCATCTTGGCGTACTCGACGTCGCCCATGCCCTGGTTGTTGCCGATGCACAGGGTCAGGAAGGACGCGAGCATCGCGCGGCCGTCGATGATGTTGCGGTCGAAGAGCTCGATCGGGTACGCGATCTTCATGAGCTCCCTGGCCTCGTCCACCTCGTAGACGAGTGCGTCGACGCCCTTGGTGAACTCGTCCGTGGTGCACACCTCGACGTTGGTGCCGGTGGAGGATTCGGCGGCGAAGTGGGCGGCGGTGGCCAGGAAGCCGTCGTAACCGGCCTTCGGCTTCATCGTGTAGGCGCACAGGACGTGCCGGCCGCCCTTGATGAGCTCCTGCTCGTCGAGATCGAGGCGGGAGTAGCGGGTCGTCTGGTCCATGGTTCTTCTCCTGGGAATTCTTCGATACGTACGGGCTGACCGGAGGCGTACGGGCGCTCAGCCCTCGAGGACCTCGGGGTTGGCGCAGTGCGCGAGCGGCTCACCGCGCAGATAGCGGCCGACCTCGCCCGCGACGATGCGGGCCGCCTTGTGCGCGACCTCCTGGCTGCCGCCCGCGATATGCGGGGTCATCACGATCCCGGGGGTGGTGAGCAGGCGCGATCCGGCAGGGACGGGCTCCTCGGGGAAGACGTCGAAACCGGCGCCCGAGAGCTGCCCGGAGTCGATGGCGTCGCAGACCGCGTCGTAGTCGAGCAGCGCGCCGCGGGCGCAGTTGACGAGCACGGAGCCGCGCGGCATCTTCGCGAGCTGCTCGGCGCCGATCATGCCCGTGGTCTCCTCCGTGGCGCGAGCGTGGAGGGAGACGATGCGGGAGCGGGTGAGCAGTTCGTCGAGCGTTACCAACTGGGCTATGCCCTCTACCAGTTCGGGCTTCACATACGGGTCGAAGACGAGGACCTCGGCGCCCATCGCCTCGAGGACCTTGGCGACCCGGGAGCCGATCGCCCCGTAGCCGATGAGACCGACGGTGGCGCCCTCGATCTCGATGCCGCAGTTGTCGTAGTCGTAGTAGTCGCCGCGCCAGGTGCCGTTCCGCATCTCGACGTGGGTGTCACCCACTCCGCGCGCGGCGGCGAGCAGCAGGGTCAGGGTGTGCTCGGCGGTGGCGACGGCGTTGCGGCCCGGTGCGTAGCAGACGGCGACGCCATGCTTCGTGGCCGCCTCGAGGTTGGCGTTTACCGGGCCGCCACGGCTGATGCACATCAGCTTCAGGTCCGGGCAGGCGGCGAGGATGCGCTCGGTGAGCGGGGCGAGCTGGGTGACGCAGACCTCGACGCCCTGCAGCGCCTCGATCAGCTCGTCCTCGGTGCCGGAGGCCTCGATGACCTCGGCGACCTGGCCGAAGGGGGTGTGGGGCCAAGGGAGCTTGATCTCCGTGACGTCCACCGCTCCGTCGGTGGCCTGCTTGACCTCGCCCACGAGGAGGTGCGGAAGGACGAAGTGGTCGCCCGCTGCGAGGACCTTGGTGCTCATGAGGGGGTGCTCCTTGGGTGGTGCAGTGTGGGGGGTGTGCGGGGTTGGTCAGTGGGCGCCGGGCCCGTAGGGGGCGTTGAACCTGAGCAGGGACGCCTGGCCGTCGCCGATCCGGATCTCGGTGAGGGTGCCGTTGTCCAGGACCGGGAAGACCCGCCGGTATTCGTCGGGGTCGATGCCGAGCAGCTCGCAGAGCAGCACGCGGTAGAGCGCGTTGTGCGCGACGGTCAGGACGCGGCCGCCGGGGTGTTCCGCGGCGATCTCGTCGAGCAGCTGCCGCGCCTGCCGGGCCGCGTCGCGCGGGTCGTTGCCGCCGGGGAGGTGGTCGGTGACGGGCCGCAGCACGAACCTCGCGAGCTCCTCGGGGAACACCGTGCGCATCTCGTCGATGCTCAGTCCTTCCCCGCGGCCGAAGTCCAGCTCCGACAGCCGGGCGTCCTCGCGCGGTTCGAGTCCGAGCGCGCGAGCCGCAGGTTCGGCCGTCAGCCGGGCCCGCGACAGCGGCGAGTGGTACACCGCGTCGATGCGCTGCTCCTTGGCCCAGGCTCCGAGTTCCTCGGCCTGGCGCCGGCCGCGTTCGGTGAGCGCCACGTCGGCGCGGCCCGCATAGCGGTTCTCCGCGTGCCAGACGGTCTCGCCGTGGCGTACGAGGATGAACTCGGTGGTGGTCATCGGGCCGCCCTCTCCTTCGCGTGTGCCGCCACGGACTCGTCGAGCCAGCCCCGGTGGACCAGTTCGCCGAGGAACTCCAGATAGCGCGGGGTCCAGCGCTCGTGCCGTGCGGCATCGGGCCGGAGCTCCTCGCCGGGTCGGACCATCGCGGCCGCGGCGTCCTGTACGGACACCCCGGCGGAGGTGGCCGCGAGGACCGCCATGCCGATGGCTCCCTCGGCCTGTTCGGGAAGGAGCACCGGGCGGCCGAGCACATCGGCCCGCAGCTTGCTCCAGTACCGGTTCTTCGCGCCGCCGCCGGTCAGCGTCAGCGGACCGTCGACGGGGGCGCCGAGCTGGTCGAGGTAGTCGAAGCAGAGGCGTTCGATGAACGCGACACCCAGGAGGTACGCGTGGAAGCGCTCGGCCTCGCCGTCCGGCTCACCGAGCACGAAGCCCTCGGCCCGGGGTGCGCGGAACGGGAAGCGCTCGCCTCCGGTGGACACCAGCGGATACGCGACGGCGTCGCTGCCGGACTCGGCGGCCCGGGCGGTGAGTTCGTCGAGGTCGGCGCCCTGGAACTCGCGCGAGATCACTCCGGCGCCGCTGCTGGACGCGCCGCCCGGCAGCCAGCTCTCGCCGGGGCCGCGGTGGCAGTAGACGACGCCGTTCGGGTCCCGTACGAGATGCGGGCTCATGCCCTTGAACACCAGGGTCGTGCCGAGCACGGCGTTCCACGCGCCCGGGGTCAGCGCGCCCGCACCGATCTGGGCCGCGCAGCCGTCCGTCATGCCCGCGACGATCGCGGTGCCTTCCGGGATGCCGGTGGCTGCGGCGGCCTCGGCGCACACGGTGCCGATGACCGTTCCGGGGCGTACGACCTCGGGCAACAGCTCGGCGGGGACGCCGAGTTCGGCCATGACCTCCTCCGGCCAGCGCTCCTCGGTGAGGTGGTAGCCGGTCTTGAGGGCGTGGCTGGCGTCGCTCGCCACCTGACGGCCGGCGAGCCGCCAGGTCACGAGGTCGGTCTGATGCAGCAGCCGGACCCCTGTACCGGCTGCTGCAACTTTGCGATCCAGGAGCCAGAGCAGCTTGGGCAGCGCCCAGGAGGGCTGCATCGAGCGGTAGCCGAGCTCCTGCCAGACGGGCTCGCCCGCCTGGTTGGCGCGCACGGCCTGGTCGGCGGCGCGCCCGTCGTCGTACATGAGGCCGCGGGTCAGCGGGGCCCCGTCCGCGCCGGCGAGCAGGATCGTGCCCGAAGTGCCGTCGAGGGCAAGGCCCTTGATCCGGGCCGGTTCGATTCCGGCGAGTGCCTCGCGGCTCGCCTCGGCGAGCGCGCTCCACCACTGCTCGGGGTCCTGCTCATGCCGCTTGCCGTCGCGGTGGCTGGTCAGCGGGCGCGAGGCGGCGGCGAGTACCCGGCCCGTGGAGTCGACGGCGACACAGCGCGCGGACTGGGTGCCGAGGTCGAGGCCGAGCCAGACTGCGTCGGGGGCGAGTTCAGGCTGCACGGAGAGCTCCTTCGAGACCCGCGCCGTCGCGCGGACCGGGGACGGGGAGGGTGCGGCCGGACGACCAGCCGGCCTCGCGGGCGAGGGTGCGCCAGGTGAGGAAGTCCTCGTAGCGGGCCGCATAGAACGGGGACCACTTCGGGTGCGGCTCCCAAGTCGACGTCATCCGTACGTACTTGGCGGCCGCGCTGTGCATCGAGGACTCGGCCCCGGAGAGCACCAGACCGGTCAGGAACGCGCCCTTGGCGCCCAGTTCCGTGTCTCCGGAGCGCGCGGTCGGCACTCCGGTGGCGTCCGCGATCAGCTGGCACCAGTCGTCGTTGTTGGCGCCGCCGCCGCAGAGCCTGAGCTCGGTGACGGTCGTACGGGAGGCGACGAGGGAGTCGCGCAGGATCAGCGAGAGCCCCTCGAAGACCGAACGGGCCACGTCGGCGCGGCTGTGCTCCAGGGAGAGGCCCCAGAAGGCGCCGCGCGCGCTCGGGTCGAGGAACGGCGCACGCTCACCGGCCGGCGACAGATACGGCAGGAAGGACAGGCCCTTCGCGCCGGGCTCCGCCTTGAAGGCCAGCCTGCCGAGCTTCGGCGGCCCGTCGAGGTCGAGCAACTGTGAGGCCCAGACGAGGACTTCGGCGCCGTTCAGCGTGGGGAAGGCGCGCAGCACCCGTTCCCGGCCGCGGTAGGCGATGTTGATCCCTGACGGCTCACCGCTGGTGTCGACCTCGTGGCGGACGATCTCGGTGCAGAGCGTGGTGCCGAGGATCGAGCAGGCCTGGCCCGGGTTGACGACGCCCACGCCGCGGGCGGTGGAGGCGATGTCGTACGGGGCCATGACCACCGGAAGGCCCTCGGGAAGCCCGAGTTGTCCGGCGGCCGCACGGGTGATCTCGGCGATGCGCTCCTCCTCGCCCAGCACCTTGGGAAGGAGACGGCGGTAGGCGGAGAGGCCGAAGAGATCGATGATCTCGTCGTCGTAGTCGCCGGTGGTGTGGTTCAGGAACGGAGCCGACGCATCGGACTCGTCCATCGCCATCACGCCGGTGAGGTGGTAGAAGAGCCAGCCTGCGGCGGTCAGCGAGGAGGCCGAGCGGGCCAGACGCTGCGGATCGTGCGAACCGAGCCAGCTGAACACGGCGTTGGGCATACCGCTGCAAGTGAGCGAGCCGTTGCGGCGGAACGCGTCCTCGAGGACGCCGTCCCGCTCCCAGCGCGTGAGGATCTCACCGGCGCGGCCGTCCGACCAGAGGATGGCGGGTCCGGTGGGCCTGCCGTGCTGGTCGACCAGCCAGGCACCGTCGCCCTGTGCGGTGAAGGTGACGAGCCAGACCGGATCGTCGATGTCCGAGAGGGCGTTGCGGACGGTGTAGACGACCGCGTTCCACACGGTGTCCATGTCCTGCTCGGCCCAGCCGGGGTGGCGGCGCAGGACCTCGGTGCCGATCCGCGATACGGCGAGTTCGGTGCCGTTGTCGTCGAACACGACGGACTTGATCATCGTGGTGCCGACGTCGATGGCGAGTACCGACATGGGGTCACAGTCCCTTCGGGGAAGTGGCGGCGGCCAGGTCACGGCCGTGCGCTGCGGGCTGTGGCAGGAGGTCCACCGTGTCCTCGGCGGGGGTGGTGGTCTTCAGGAGGAGGGTCAGTACGGCGCTGACCGCGTGGTATCCGGCGAAGATCCAGGTGACGCCGCCGACGCCGATCGGGCCGAGGAAGAGGCTCACGGTCAGCGGGCCGAGGAACGTGGACGCTCCGGCGCCGAGGTTCAGTGCGGCCATGGCCTGCCCCTTGTGGCGGGGCGCGATCGCCGTCATCAGGGCCGAGAGCGGGACGTATCCGGAGAGCGTGGCGCCGTAGAAGACCGCGACGAGCAGGCACAGGGCGTAGGAGGAACCGACCGCGCTCGGCACGTAGTAGAGGATCAGGGTGGACAGGGTGCAGCCGATGCCGCCGCAGTAGGCGACGGTGGTGCGCCAGCCGATGCGGTCGCCGATGACGCCGAACATCAGGTTGGTGAAGATGTTGGTGCCGAACATGACGGCCACCAGGCGCAGCCACTGCTCGTTGCTGAGCCCCACGGTGTTCACGAACCAGACCGGCAGCATGACCATGAAGCCGAACTGCGAGGCGGTGTTGAACATCCGGACCGCGGCGCCGGCGCCGACCCGCGGGTTGCGGTAGAGGATCGTCAGCGAGCCGACCAGACCGGCCATCGGCGACTCCCCCGGCGGGGCCAGCCGGGAGGAGCCGGTCTTCTCCTTGATCAGGAGCAGCGGCAGTACACCGCCGACCACCACGACACCGAGGGCGAACCACAGGGTGGTGTACTCGCCGACCACGGGGATCAGCAGGCTCGCGCAGAGCGAGCCGAGCGTGGGCATGCCGGCCGAGAAGGCGGACCAGAACCAGCCCATCGCGCTGCCCATCTGCTTCTGCGGGGCGACGGCGGCGATCCAGACGAGGAAGGCGTAGGCGAAGAGCGGGAAGGCGAGACCGCGCAGTGCGTAGGCGATCAGGAGCAGGCCGTAGGACTTGCTGGGTATCGCGACCGTCAGGAAGAAGACATGCGTGACGGCGAAGGTGATCAGACCCAGCCACATGACCTTGCGGGGACCCCACAGGTCGGACAGGGCGCCGGAGAACCAGGCGGCCACGGCTCCGGTGACGCCGTAGACGGTGAAGATCATCGCCACGCTCGAGGCGGCGATACCGAGGCCTTCGAGATACGGCGAGAGATAGCCGGCCTCGATGCCCACGCCGGTCATGAAGATCAGCAGGCCGAGATAGCCGTACGAGAGGGACTGCGGGATACCGAGGCGCCCGAGCGGACTCGGTGCCTGGTCCGTGCCGGGTTGCGCAGCCGGCATGGGGGTCTTCGTCATTGATTTCCCCGATCAGCGTCGATGAGTGAGGGACCGTGCGGGGCACGGTCGCCGGACCGGCGGCGACGGCGGTCCGTGTCCGGGGTGTCGGCGCTACCTCTCCGCTCCGGACATCACCGAGCTAACAAAACGGGCGAAACGACGGTCAACTTTCCGTAAACACCTCCCTTGGTGGGGCCGGGCGGCGGTGTGAGAAGGACCTACGGCCCCTGCCGCTGACCTGCGGCGGCGTCGGACCATCGAGTGAAGTGCCTGAGATCGTCACACGGGGAGTTCACATGGAACCGACGCCCGAGCAGTGCGTCGAGCCCGCACACAGCCCGGCCGGCACGGACCGCGCGGACGCACGCGACGCCCGGCGGCGGCAGATCCGGGAGGCCGTGATCTCACACGGCCTCGTCCGTTCGGCCGATCTGGCGGCGGAGCACGGCGTCTCGCTGATGACGATCCACCGCGATCTGGACCATCTCCAGGCACAGGGCTGGCTGCGCAAGACACGCGGCGGGGCCACGGGCATGTCGTCGGCGCACTTCCACGGCACGGTCGCCGACCGCGGCAACGCGATGCCGCAGACGAAACGGCAACTGGCCCGTGCGGCGGCCCGGCTGCTCGCCCCCGGTCAGACGGTGCTGCTCGACGACAGCACGACCTGCGCCCAGATGACGCGCCACTTCCGGGAGAGCACACCGCTGACGGTGATCACCAACTCGCTGCCGGTGCTCCAGCTGCTCTCCAAGGAGCAGGACATCCACCTGATCTCGCTCGGCGGGACCTACTTCCCCGCGTACGAGGCGTATATGGGCCTGCAGACCGCGGACAACGTCGAACGTTTCCACGCGGACGTGCTGTTCATGTCGACCACGGCGGTGACCAAGGGGCGGCTCTACCACACGTCCCCGGAGACGGTGCAGGTGAAGCGCGCGATGATGGCGGCCGCCGCGCGCCGTGTCCTGGTCGCGGACCATACGAAGTTCCTGCGCGACGGCCTGTACGCGCTCGCCCCGCTCACCGAGTTCGACCTGGTGGTGGTCGACGACGGCGTGCCCGCCGAGGAGATCAGGGCGATACGGAGCAAGGGCACCGATGTGCTGGTGGTGCCCCGGAGTTGACCTGGTGCATTCATGGCACCCGGAGTTGACCGCGCCGGTCAGGCGGTCAGCTCCGACCAGTGCACCGTCCGGTCGCACCAGCGCTCGAGGAGCACGCGGTCGTGGCCGACGGCGAGCAGGCCGGCGCCGCTGTCGGCGCGGTAGTCCTCGACGACCCGGACCAGAGCGGCCGTGGTGGAGGCGTCCAGCATCGCCGTCATCTCGTCGCAGACCAGCCAGCGCGGCCGCAGGATCAGCGCGCGGGCCACACAGGCGCGCTGCAGCTGTCCGTCGCTGACCTCGTGCGGACGCCGGCCGAGCAGGTCCTCGCCCAGTCCGACGCGTGCGGCGAACTCCCGTACACCGTCGGCCGCTTCGGCCGCCCGGCCGGTGGCCCGCAGCGGCTCCGCGATCAGGGCGGAAAGCGTCAGGCGCGGGTCGGCGGAGAGCCGCGGCTGCTGGAAGACGACGCCGAACGCGGTGCGCTGGGACCGCGGCGCACGGTGGCGCCAGCCGGTCGCCTCGGTGCCGTCGATGACGACCCGGCCCGCCTCGGGGCGGTGCAGCAGCGCGGCGACCCGGGCGAGCGTGGACTTGCCGCAGCCGCTGGGGCCGAGCAGTCCGACCGACTCGCCGGAGCGCACGCCGAGCGAGATGCCGGTGATGACGGGCTTGCGGGGCTCGTAGCCGGCGGTGATCGCGTCGAGCTCAAGCATGTTCGG
Source organism: Streptomyces mesophilus (assembly GCF_040300965.1). Taxonomy (GTDB): domain Bacteria; phylum Actinomycetota; class Actinomycetes; order Streptomycetales; family Streptomycetaceae; genus Streptomyces; species Streptomyces mesophilus_A. The sequence goes on from NZ_JBEPEW010000151.1 coordinate 11,436, forward strand.
CCTCCAGGGCCTCGGGGGCGTCGAGGCTCACGTGATGGCAGGCCACGGCGTCCTCGAACTGCGGCTGCACCCGGCACTTCTCGCTCACCCGCGTACAGCGCGCGGCGAAAGCGCAGCCCTCGGGCAGCGCGCCCAGCTCGGGCGGCATCCCGGGAATGGGCGTGAAGTTCCGCTCCGGCAGCGCGTCGAGCAGTCCCCGGGCGTACGGATGGCGCGGTCCGCGCGCACCGAAGAAGTCCTCGGCGTCGGCGATCTCGACGATCCGGCCCGCGTACATCACGGCGATACGGTCCGCGATCCGCTCGGCCGCCGCCAGATCGTGGGTGATCATCAGCAGGGCGCGGGAGTCGCCGGTGTGCCGGGCGAGTTCGTCGACGGTGCGCTCGACGAGGTCGCGGTCGAGTCCGGTGGTGGGTTCGTCGGCGAGCAGCAGCGGAGCGTCACCGATCAGGGCGAGCGCGGTCGCGGCGCGCTGGGCGAGACCACCGGAGAGTTCGTGCGGGTGACGGTCGAGGTGATCGGCGGGGAAGGAGGCCCGCTCGGCCGCTTCCTCCGCGGTCTGGCGCAGGGCCGCCCGTGGGGTGCGCAGCAATTCCCTCACGGTCTCCTCCAGTTGGGAGCGGACCGTGCGCACGGGCGTCAGATGCGCGGCGGGCGACTGCGGGACGAGGCCGACCTTGCGGCCCCGTATCGAGCGCGCGAGGGTGCGCTCGTCGGCGGCGAGCAGATCGGTCCCGCCGCTCAGCACGGCGGACCCGGCGGTCTCGGCGTTCTCGGGCAGGAGTCCGAGCAGCGCGGAGGCGAGCACGGACTTGCCGCACCCCGACTCCCCCACCAGGGCGAGCCGTTCACCGGCGGCCAGGGTGAAGTGGGCGTCGGTGACGGCCCGGATGAAGCGTCCGCCGCGCATACGGAACCGTACGGAAAGCCCTCTTACGTCCAGAACAGGCGCATCGCCAGGGGGCGCCATCACAGCATCAACTCCGATCGCCGGCGCGGATTCAGGCGTTCCCGCCAGGCGCCCGCGAGGCCCGCGATCGCCAGGGTCGGCACGATGATGAACAGGCCGGGGAAGAGCGTCGGCCACCAGTCCCCCGCCAGCAGCGAGCCGCGCGCGGACTGGACGAGGGTGCCGAGGCTTGCCTGATGGGTGGGGAGCCCGAGGCCGAGGAAGGACAGGGCGGACTCGTGCCAGATGGCGTGCGGCACCATCAGGACGGCGGCGAGACCCGCCTGCGGCAGCACGCCCGGCAGCAGATGGCGCACGGCCACCCGCATCCGTGAGGCACCGCCGGAGATCGCCGCGTCGACATAGGGACGCGAGCGCAGCGACAGGACTTCGGCGCGCACGATACGGGCGGTCGACAGCCAGTGCGTCAGCGCCACCGACACCACCACCGGCCACACCCCGGGCCGGAACATCGCCACGATGAAGATGCCGAGCAGCAGATGCGGCACGGACGAGAACAGGTCGACCAGACGCATCACAAGCCGGTCCACCCGCCCTCCGGCGGCCGCCGCGGCGGCACCGACCGCGGTCCCGATCACGGTGGCCACGACCGCCGCGACCAGTCCGACGAGCAGCGAGACGCGCAGCCCGTAGACACAGCGGAGCAGCAGATCACGCCCGACGTCGTCGGTGCCGAACGGATGTGCCAGGGACGGCGGTTGCAACTTGGCCGCGAGGTCCACGGCCTGCTCGTCGAGGTGCACGAGCGGCGGTACGAGCAGGACGGCGAGCACCACGGCGAGGGTGATCACCGCGGAGGTGCGGATACGCCAGGTCCTCGTGGAACGGCGGCGCACACCGCGTACGCGCCAAGCGATGCCGGCGGTCTCGGCCGTCGCAGTCTTCGAAGCCATCTCGGCCTTCGCCGTCTTCTCGGCCATTTCAGCCATTTCAGCCGTCTCAGCCATCGAAGCCCACCCTCGGGTCGGCGAGCCCGTAGAGCAGGTCCGCGACGAGATTGCCGAGCAGCACCGCGGCCGTGGCGAGCACGGTGAGGGCGGCAAGGAGCGGGAAGTCCACGGAGGTCGCCGCCTCGACGGTGGCGGCGGCGATGCCGGGCCAGCTGAAGACGGTCTCCACCAGGAGCGCCCCGGTGATGAGTTCGGGCACCCGCGACCCGATCAGTGTGAGCACCGGAAGCAGGCCGGAGCGCAGCGCGTGCCCGAGCAGCACGGTCCGCTCCGCGAGCCCGCGCGCACGGGCCCCGCGCACCGGGTCCTCCTCCAGGGCGTCGCCGACGCCCTGCCGTACGTACAACACGAACCAGGGCAGCTGCGAGACGGCCAGCACACAGGCGGGCAGCACGAGATGGTGGGCCACCTGCCCGGCGCCGACCACGGTCGAACCGGTGTCGGTGAGTCCGCCGGCCGGCAGCACCCCGAGCTTCAGGGCGAAGAACCACACGGCGAGCAGCCCCAGCCAGAACGGCGGCGCGGCCTCCAGGCCGTACGCGAGCGAGGTGACGGCGCGGTCCAGCCAGCCGCCGGTGCGACGCGCGGCGAGCACACCCAGCGCCGTGCCGAGCACGATCGCGAGCAGGAACGCGGTCGTGGCGAGCAGCACGGACCAGCCGAGCCGTTCCCCGATGACCTGGCCGACGGGCTGGCGCATCACCAGGGACTGGCCGAAGTCGCCGCCGAGGGCGGCGGTCAGCCAGTCCCACCAGCGGGTGACGAGCGGCTGGTCGACGCCGAGGTTGGCGCGCAGCTGGTCCAGGGTCTGCTCGGATGCGGTGAGTCCGCCCGTACCGGCATAGGCCTTGACCGGGTCGAAGGGCGAAGCGGCGGCGATCGCGAACACCCCGAAGGTGACGGCGAGCAGGACGGGGACGGCGGTCAGCGCCCGCCGCCCCGCCATGCGCGCCATCGGCGCCCAGGGGAGCTTGTGGGTACGGGAGGTCACTTCTTCGGCTGCCAGTCCTCGACGTTCCACCAGGGGCCGGTCGCGAAGCCGTGGTCGTGCGGTTCGACCTGGGTGGTGAGCGTCCCGAAGTGGTCGTTCACGACGTACACATGGTCGATGTGGGTGAGGAAGGTGTAGCCCGGGTTCTTCACGAGCTCACGCTGCACCGTGTCGTACGCGGCCTTGCGGTCGGCGTGGTCGTCGGTCTCGCGGGCCTTCTCGAGTGCCCGGTCGACGGCGGGGTTCTCGTAGAAGCCCATGTTGTTGAAGTCGTCGCCGCCCGCGAACTTCGAGTGCAGCATCGCGTACTGGTCGAAGTCCGGGTCGGCGGGCGCACCGCCGCCGGCGAGCACGGCGTCGCGGTCCATCCGCGGCTGGATGACCTCCCAGGTGCCGGCCTGAACCTTGATCTCGATGCCGGCCTTCTTGGCGTCGGAGGCGTAGGCGAGGGCGTGGTCCTGGCGGAGCTTGTCGCCGGACAGGTACCAGAGCGGGAAGGTGGCGCGCACGCCGTTCTTCTCACGGATGCCGTCGGAGCCCTTCCTCCAGCCGGCCTCGTCGAGGATCTCCCCGGCCTGCTTCAGGTCGTGGGCCCGCTCGGTGCCCTTGGTGAACCACTCGCTGTCGGTCGGCACCGGCCCGTAGGCCTCCTTCCCCGCACCGTCGAGGATCGCGTCGACCATGGCCTTGCGGTCGACGGCGACGTCGAGCGCGCGGCGGACGGCGGTGTCGCCCGCGACCTTGTTGCCGGTCGGCAGGGTCACCACGCGGTAGTCGAAGCTCGTCGCCTCGTACGTCTTCCTGGCCTTGTCGCCGGCGAAGGTCTTCGCCAGGTTCGGCGGCAGGATCGCACCGTCGAGGTCGCCGCTGCGCAGCCGCGTGGCGCGCACGTCGTCGTCCTTGATGATCGCCATGGTGAAGTTCTTCACCTTCGGCTCACCGCCCCAGTAACGGGGGTTGGCCTTGAAGGTGAGCTTCTCGCCCTTGGACCACTTCACCAGCGTGTACGGCCCGGTGCCGACGGGCTCGGTGGTGAGGTCGCCGGTGTTCACGTCCTGCTTGGAGGCGATGTGCGCGGGCGCGATGGCCTGCACGGTGCGCTCGGCGAACGGCGCGTACGGGTACTTCAGCTTGAAGACGACCTCGTCGGCACCCTTGGCCTCGACGCTCTTCAGGGCATCGAGCTCCGTCTTGTACGGGTTGTTGGTCTTCTCGTCGAGGATCGTCTCGTAGGTGTGGACGACGTCCTTCGCGGAGAACGGCTTCCCGTCGCTGAACTTCACACCGGTGCGCAGCTCGAAGGTGTACGTGAGACCGTCGGCGCTCTTCTTCGGCAGCTCGGCCGCGAGCGCGGGCTGGAGCTTCATGTCGGCGTCGTGCGTGAGCAGTCCGTCGAAGATCTTCGAGTTGCCGTCCTTGCCGTAGCCGAGCAGCGGGCTGAGCGTCTCGGGCTCGTAGGCGATTCCGACGACCGCCGAGTCCCCGGCGCTCGCGCCGCCGGACCCGCCTGTGCCGGGCGCGGAACACGCGGAGGCGGCGACCGCCAGTGCGGCGGTCGCCGCCACGGCGCCCGTTCCCCGTATCGCTGCGGCCCTCATGCCCACACCCCTGTTCAAGATCGACAGTTATTGCGAATGGTTCGCAAGTATGCCGCATGTAAGAGGTAGCCGGGTACTGCGGGTCGTACGACGGGCGCCTGATGAGCAGCACGCCGGATCAGTAGAAGATGAACCAGCTCACATCGGTGGAGGCCGTCCTGCCCGCTCCGTCCGTGACCGTGATCCGGCTGGTGGTCGAGCCCCACTTGGTGGGCGAGCCGGTGATCCGGCCCGACGCGCGGTCGATGCTCACGCCTGCGGGAAGGCCGACGGCGGTGAAGGTGCGGGCACCGCTGCCGCCCGAGGCGACGAGCTGGAGGTCGACCGCCTTGCCGATGTACGCGGTCTGACTGCCCGGATTCTGCAGCGACAGGGTGCCGCCCCCGTTGTCGCCGACCGTCCAAGTGAAGCGCGTGGAGCCGGTCTTGCCCGCGCTGTCGGTCGCCGTGACGGTCACGTTCGAGGTTCCTTCCGTGCTCGCGGCGCCGGAGATGGTGCCGCTCGACGCGTCGATGGCGAGGCCGGCGGGCAGGCCGCTCGCGCTCCAGGTGTACGGGGCGGTGCCACCCTCGGCACTGTTGGCGACCTCGGCCCGCTGCCCCACGGCGGTGTGCTGGTCGGAGACGGCGGCGACCGTGACCTCACCGGGTTGCGGCGTACCCGTGACGAGCGTCGCGGAGAACTTGCTCAGCGCCTCGTTGACCGGCTGGAAGATGGTGAAGGTCTCCCCGGAACTGCCGCAGGTGTTGCTGCCGCCGCCGGAATGGATGCCGACCGCCTTGCCGCCGGACGCGGACACGTAACTGCCGCCGGAGTCGCCGCCGGCCGAGCAGGCGTCGGTGTACGACAGGCCGTCGATGACGACGTTGCCGTAGTCGACGGACTGGTTCACCTGGGTCACTTCTCCGCAGCGGTACTGGCTGGTCTGGCCCGAGCGGCAGACCAGGGTTCCGACGGTGGCGTCCTGCGAGCCGGTGAGCGTGACATCGCTCTGGCCGTACCCCTCGACCCGGTTGCTGAGCGTCCAGCCGGCCTGATCGACATCGACGATGCCGAAGTCGCCCTCGCGGTTGTTGTAACTGCCGGTGCCGCCCTTGTTGGACGTGCCGACGCGCGTGCCGTCCTTGCCGTACGCGGCCTGGTTCACGTCGTTCGTGCAGTGTCCGGCGGTCACGAAGGCCTTCGCCCCGCCGGCCCGGGTCACGGAGAAGCCGATGGAGCAGGGGCTCTCGCTGCCGGGCACCCACTTCTCACCGCCGGCGACCTCACCGCCCTGCTGGCGTGGGGTGTCGGCCCCGGTCTCCACCCGCACACGGTCACCGAAGACCTTCAGCGCCTTCAGGAAACCGGGGTCCGCTTGTTCCGTCACCGCCACGCGGACGCGATTGTCGCGGACGTCGACTCCCCAACTGCGCACACCGTTCTTGCCGTTGCCGACCAGACGGGTGATCTCGTCGGCGACGGCGACGAGTTCGGGGCCGGAGTGCGCGACCTCGAGCGGGCGCGCTCCCGCCGCGCGGACCTCGGCCGCGTCCGCGTCACTGGTCACGGCGGCGGCGAGCCTGCCGCTGCCCGCGTCGAACCAGACACCGGCGAGGCGGTCGCCGAGTCCGCCGCGCAGGACCGTGGCCGTACGCTGCGCCGCGGCTTCGTCCGCGAGCCGCTCGGTGGCCTGCTGCCGGGTGAGACCCAGATCGCGCTGAACCGCCTCGACGAGGGCGGCGTCAGGACTGGGCGGTGCGGGTTCGGCCTGGGCGGAGTGCTGCAGCGCGCCGAGCGTCAGCAGGACGCCGGCGGCGGCCGCGCCCCAAGTGACGCCTCTACGGGGGCGATGTGCTCTGCGATGACCACGGGGGTGAGTCACAGGCGGTTCCTCTCGAAGTCGGGCCGGGGGGAGCCGTGCGGAGGTGGTGCGCCTGGCAGCGGAGAGGCCGCATCTGCTTGACGCAGACACGCCAGGCGCACGCCTGCAGCCTGCTCCTCCGGCGGCCGTGGAGCATGAGGGGAATCCCTTGCGCCTTGGGGGGGTTGGGCCCGGCGCCCCGTGCACCCCGGGTGCGTCGCCGAACCGTCGGCCGCGGGGCGGTCTCTTTGCCGGGTGCGGGTGGGTGGCGCCTGCGGTGTCGGTGGCGCGGTGCGGGTTGGTGGGGGCGCGGGTGGGCGCCTGCGGCGGGCGCCTTTCCCCTACCCGCCCCTTCCCGAAACTGGGGCTTCGCCCCAGACCCCATATCCGAACTTCGTCCGGATGTCCTCAAACGCCGGACGGGCTGAATGTGAACGCTCCGGCCAGGGTGGCGCGGGGCGGGCGGGGTTCGGAGGTGGGTGATGCAGGGGTGGGGCGGGGTCGGTTCCAGCGGTGGGTGGCGCGCGGGTGGGTCGGGGGTGGGCGGGGTTCCAGCGGTGGGTGGCGCGCGGGTGGGTCGGGGGTGGGCGGGTTCCAGAGGTGGGTGGCCCAGGGGTGGTGGGTTCGGGGGAAGGCGGGGTGAGGGGTTGGTGGGAGTCGGGGCGTTGCCGGTCCGTGACCTTGCGGGGGTCCGCCCCCTGCACCCTCGATGCTCGGACGAAGCAGCAGCCGCGTCCGACGGAGGCCGCCGCCACCGAGGGCGTGCCCCCACCGGCCGTCAGTCACCTAACGGCCTGAGGGCACGAGGGCGTTGGCGGTCCGTGGCACCCCACCGGCCATCAGCCGCGCGACGGCGGCACAGGACGACCCGGCGAACGCGGCACCCCCACCGGCCATCAGTCGCCCAACGGCCCGAGCGGACAGGAACGTTGCCGGTCCGTGGCACCCCACCGGCCATCAGC
>NZ_JBEPEW010000152.1:0-18140 GCF_040300965.1 Streptomyces mesophilus
GTGGCACCCCACCGGCCATCAGCCGCGCGACGGCGGCACAGGACGACCCGGCGAACGCGGCCACCACCACCGGCCGTCAGTCGCCCAACGGCCCGAGCGGACAAGGACGTTGCCGGTCCATGGCACCCCACCGGCCATCAGCCGCGCGACGGCGGCACAGGACGACCCGGCGAACGCGGCACCCCACCGGCCATCAGTCGCCCAACGGCCTGAGCGGACAGGAACGTTGCCGTTCCGTGGCACCCACCGGCCATCAGCCGCGTGACGGCGGAAGGGGACGGGGTGGGGTGCATTGTCATTCGGGCACCCCCGTCGGAGACGGCAACCCTTCGCGGAGGCGGTGCCATTGCCCGAATGAGCAAGCACCCCACCCCGGCCCCGACCCACGACGAAACCGCACGCGCACAACGCACCGACAGAAAGCCGCACACGAAGCAGCCCCGCAACGAAACCGCACGCGCAGAACGCACCCGGCAGACAGCCGCACACCAAACCGCGCGCAGCACGCACCGAGCCAACAGCCGCACACGAACCCGCACGCCAGAACCCACCGCCAGGGAAGCCGCACACGAACCCGCACCAGGCGAAAGGGGGCCTGGGGGCGCAAGCCACCAGCGGGGGCCCGGGGGCGGAGCCCCCGTGACATCAGCCACGCGGGACGGCCGGATCAGACCCGGACCCGGCGCGAGCGGAAACTCACGGCCGCACCGCCCGAACCGCAGCCAACTGGGCCCGCGACTGGACGCCGAGCTTCCGGTAGATCCGGGTGAGCATCGTCTCCACGGTCTTGACGCTCAGATGCAGCCGCGCAGCCGCCTCCCGATTACTGGCCCCTTCGGCGACCACACTCGCCAACTGCTCCTCGGCCGTGGTCAGTCCATCCGCCGAGACCCGTACGACACCCCCCGCATCGAGCCGCCCGAGCGCCTCCCCCACCAGCCCCGACCACGCGTGCGCCCCCGCACCCTCGAACAGCGCGAGCGCCTCCGTGAGCGACTGACGCGCCCCCGCCCTGCGCCGCTGCCGCAGCCGGGTGCGGGACAGCAGCCAGAGGCAGCGGCCCTGTTCCAACGGCAGCCCGAGCCCCTCGAAACGCTCCGCCGTCGCCACGAGAAGTTCCGCCGCCGCATCCGCCTCCCCGCACATGGTGAGTCCCACCGCCCGGGCCCGGTCGAGCGCACAGAGGGTGCTCGACCGGCCCAACTCCCGTGCCACACCCACGTACTGCTCGATCAGCCGCTCCGCCTCCGCCCCGCGCCCCGTGACCGCCAGGGCCTCCGCGAGATCGCCCGGCCAGCGCAGCAGGGAGGGGTCGACGACCTGCTGCGCGGTCTCGGCCGCGCGCACCCGAAGGAGCTGCTCCACGGCGTCGGCCGCGCTGCCGGTGACCAGCTGCACCAGGCCGAGTACGTGCAGGTTCCGGGAGAGGAACACCTGGTCGTGCTCCTCCTCGGAGGCCCGGGCGCCACGTCCCGCGAACGCACGGGCCCGCTCGAACGTCCCGCCCGCCGCCTCGGCGAAGGCCGCCGAATACCAGGAGGGCCCGGGTGAGATCCCCGCCTCGGCGGTGATCCGCAGCACCCGGTCCGCGTGCCGCTGAGCAGCCGTACAGCGTCCCGCCCGGGTCTCCGTCTCGGCCAGGCTGCGCAGCACTTCGACCAGGTCCTCGGTCTCCCCGGACCGTTCGACCACCGGAAGCAGGGCGAGCAGCCCGTCGCGCGCCCGCTCCAGGCGGTCGTCGAACAGGTCGTGCCGGATCCGCAGATAGCGCGGCTGATTGCGTACGCCGACGGCCTCGGCCGGCACCGCGGCGCCCAGCGCACGTTCCAGGGTCGCTTCGGCTTGCGGATCACCGAGGATACGTTCGAGACGCGCCTGCATGGTGAGCGCAAGGACGGAGACCTGGGCGTCCCCGGCCCGGCCGGCGAGCGACGCGGCGCGTGCGGCCGCGCCCCGCGCCCGTACCGGGTCCCCGTCGCACAGGTTCGCTTTCCAGGCGAGCCGCAGCTGCACGGCGGCCAGCAGCGCGGGGTCACCGGCGCTTTCGTCGGCCGCGCGGGCGAAGACCTCGTCCAGGTCGTCGAGTGACTGTCCGGCGGCGTCCAGGATCGCGAGGAGCGCGCGGACCCGCTCGCCGGCGTCCGTCGAATGGTCGAGGACTTCGGCCGCGGCCCGCCGGGCGAGGTCGACCCGGCCCGCACGGCCGGCGTCATCGGCGGCGGTGACGAACCTCCGTACCACGGCGGCCTGTTGGTCCCGGGTGGCCGGTGTGCGGCGGGCCGCGAGGAGTGCCAGTTCGGCCGCCCGGCCCCGGTCGCCCCGCGTACGGGCCGTGGTCGCGGCGCTCTCCAGATCACCGGCGAGGCGGGCCTCGATGTCGTCGGTGGCGAGGGCGATGTGGCGGGTCGCCGCCACGGGATCGGTGACCGCGCCGGCCAGCGACCGGTGAGCCTCCGCACGGTCGGCCCAGCTGCTGTCCTCGGTCAGCTGGGACGCGAACACCTCGGCGGTGAAGCGGAGTTCGTTCCCCTCGGTGGTGACCAGCCCGGCGCGGGCCGCAGAGCGCAACTCCTCCTCCACGTCCCGTCCCGCGCTGCGCCGCAGCAGTGCGTGCGTGGGACGGTCGGCGAGCGCGGCGGTCAGGAGCACCCGTCGCACGGGTGGTGCCACGTCCTCGAGGCGACGGCGCGCCATGGCATGGACCCGTTCGGGTACGGGGAGTTCGTCCAGGGGATGGGGGGGCCTGGGCAGTGCGGCCACGGCGCGGGCGATGTCCAGGGTGATCCGCGGGTTCCCGCCGCCGCAGCGGTGCACGCGCCCGGCGAGGCGCGCAGGGAGTCCCTCCCCGGTGAGCAGCGCGGTCACTTCGTCGACGGCGAGCGGCGACGGAGTGAACTGCGGGGCTCCGTAAAGGAATTCGGGCGCACCGCCCACGTCCGGGCAGGCCGCCACTACCGCCGTAGGCAGAGCTTGGACACACGCCAGGGCGGCGGCGCTGGCGGGATCCGCCCAATGGACGTCGTCGAGGACGATCAGCGCGGGAGCGGCCGCCTTCAGGACGGCACCGAGTGCGAGCCGAACCCCCAGCGGGTCCGGGCCGCCGTCGGACGGCACCTCATGGCGCAGGACCTGCGCGACCACGTTCCGCTGGGGAGCGGGCAGTCGCTCCAGGTGGCGTCGCTCAACGGTGAGGAGCAGATCGGCCACGAGAGCGAACGGGACGCCGCGGTCCGGGAGTTGGGACCGCAGCCGATGGACCGTGCCGGCCCGGCCGGCGGCCCGTTCGGCCAGCGCGTCCAGCAGGGCGCTCTTGCCGATGCCCGGCGGGCCGGTGACGACGAGGGCCCGTTCGCGGCCCAGCTCGGCCTCGGCCCGGACGATGCGCGGGCTTCCCCCTCTCTCCATCCGGCACACCCTCCCTCACCCGACCGGCACGGGGAGCGTACGCCCGCGCTCGCCGAGGGCGCCCGAAGATCGGCCGGAACGGCCGGGTTCAGCAGGGCACCGGACTCCAACCGGACCGGCCGCCCTCGTCAAAGGCGCCGGACACCGACCGGAACGGCCGCCCAGCAAGGCACCTGGACACCAACCAGACCGGCCGCACGCAGCAAGCCCAGACATCAACCGATCCGGCCTCACGCAGCAAAGCGCCCGGACATCAACCGAAACCGGCCGCACTCAGCATCGGCCGCCCGGACACCCACGCGACCTGCCGCTTCCCAGCCCACCAGGGCCAGGAGAGGTCGGCCTGAAGGCGCTGGTCAGCCGGACAGCAGCCCGGTGACCTCCCCGACCGGCGTGACCTGGCCGGCGTCAGGGGCCGCGACATCGACCGGCTTCGTCAGAGCGGCGTAGTCCGTGGTCACCGTCGAGGTGATGTCCTGCATGGTCATCCGCAGCACGCTGCGCACCAGCCGGCCTCGCCCGTCGATCCACACATCGGCGAAGACCGGGAAGTCGTCCCCGAGCAGCTCCCGCGCCTTGCCCATCTGGTCGCGCATCGTCTCGCTGCCCCGCAGGGTCACCGTCTCGTGGTCCAGGACACCGGCGTAGCGGACGGCCCGGACACCGCGTATCGTCTCCTCGCCCTCCGCGCTGACCTCCTTCATCCGGTCCAACTGGGCCAGGACATGCTCGGGGTCGTTGAGCGGAGCGCGGAGCAAATGGTTCGCGTGGACGTCGGCGCGCCCGACGACACCCCAACGGTCGGGCTTCAGACCGGCGACGGGCTTCACGTAGACCTTCCCGCCGACGAACATCTGGTCCACGTGAGCGATGTCGACACCGGACAGGTCGGCCGCGAGCCGCCCACGGTCGGCGCCGAAGTCGAAGGCACCCTGCACGGTGAGCTCGTAGGTCTTCTCGGCGTCGCCGAGCTCCATGACCTGGTCGATACCGGCTGCGCCCCGGCCCAGCTCGTCGATCGCCCTCCGCACCTGGTCGGCGGCTGTCGGCTCGCCGGTCCTGTCCGACCGCTCGCCTCCGGTCCCGGCCCCGGAGTCCCCGGCGGAGCAGCCTGCGCACAGCATGAGGGCGGCTGCGGCCAGGGCGAGTTGCCGACGCATGAGTACTCCACGAGCAGCGGTCGGCCGAACGCCCGGCCGGGCGAGACACCAGACCCTAGCCGAGGCCCGCCGCCGGCTCCGCTGAATTTCGGGGCGCGACTCCGAGCCCCCCGCCCGCACCGTGAACGGCGCCCCTCCCCACCGCATCGATGGGGAAGGGCGCCGCGAACTCCCTTACGGGGCCTGCAGATCCACCAGCTCGGCCACCGTCCCCTGATGCACCCCCGCCGCCCCCAGCGCGATCGAGTCCGACTTGGCGCGCTTCAGGTAGAGGTGGACCGGGTGCTCCCAGGTCATCCCGATGCCGCCGTGCAGCTGCAGCGCCTCCTCGGCCGCGTGCACCGCGACCGGCGCGCAGTACGCCTGGGCCAGCGCGGCCGCGAGCGGGGCCTCGTCCGAGCCCGCCGCCAGTGCGTCGGCGGCGTTGCGGGCCGCGGCACGGGCGTGCACGGTCTCCAGCCAGAGCTCCGCGAGGCGGTGCTTGAGGGACTGGAAGGAGCCGACGGAGCGGTTGAACTGCTTACGGGTCTTCAGATACGCGACCGTCTCCGTCAAGCACCAGTCCGTGAGGCCGAGTTGCTCGGACGCGAGCAGCCCCGCGCCCGCCGTGAGACCTCGGCGCACGGCTGCCGAGGCGTCCGCTCCGACGAGCCGGCCGGGAGCGGACTCCAGGGTGACCGCAGCGAGCGGGCGGGTCAGGTCGAGCGGGGTCTGCGGCGTGATCCGTACCCCGTCCGCCGTGGTGTCGACGGCATACAGACCGCTCGCCGTCGGGACCAGGAGCACATCGGCCGCGGTCGCGTCCGCCACCGCGCCGACGCGTCCGGTCAGCTTTCCGTCCGCCTCCGCCACCTGCGCGTACGACGACGAGGGCGCCGTGGAGAGCGGCAGGGCGAGCACGCCGATGGACCGACCCGAGGCGAGGGCCGTCAGGAGCTCGTCGGCGGCGGTCGAACCGCAGCCGAGCAGGGTCTCCGTGGCGACCACCGCGCTGGTGAGATACGGGACCGGCGCGACGGAGCGGCCCAACTCCTCGAGCACCACGGCCGCTTCACGGTGCGTGGCGCCCTGCCCGCCGAGTGACTCGGGGATCAGGAGTCCGGCCAGACCCATGTCCGCGGCGAGGGTCTTCCACAGATCGTGGTCGTGCGGCTGATCGGTCTCGGTGCGCGCGATGACCTGCGCGGCCTCGCAGCGGTCGGTCAGCAACGAGCGCACCGCCGAACGGAGTTCGTCCTCGGTCTCCGAGTACAGCAGATCGCTCATCGAGCCAGGTCCTTCCAGGCGATGTCCTTGTCGGTACGCGGTTCGGAGGGCAGACCGAGGACGCGCTCGGCGACGATGTTGAGCAGCACCTCGCTGGTGCCGCCTTCGATGCTGTTGCCCTTGGAGCGCAGATAGCGGTAGCCGGCCTCGCGTCCCACGAAGTCGACGATGTCCGGGCGGCGCATCGTCCAGTCGTCGTACAACAGGCCCTCGTCGCCGAGCAGTTCCACCTCCAGGCCGCTGATCTCCTGGTTGAGGCGGGCGAAGGTGAGCTTCATGCCCGAGCCCTCGGGCCCGGGGTGCCCGGCCACGAGCTGCTGGCGCAGCCGCTCGCCGCTGAGCCGGGCGACCTCGGCCTCGATCCACAGCCGGACGAGGCGCTGGTGCAGGTCACGGGTGCGCAGTTCGGGGCGCTCACGCCAGGCGGCGGAGACGGGGCCGATCATGCCGCCCTCACGCGGCAGCCGCATGCCGCCGATCGCGACGCGCTCGTTCATCAGCGTGGTCTGGGCGACCTTCCAGCCGTCGCCGACCTCGCCGAGCCGGTGGGCGTCGGGGATACGGACGTCGGTGAGGAACACCTCGTTGAACTCGGCCTCACCGGTGATCTGCCGCAGCGGCCGTACCTCGACACCGGGGTCGGTCATATCGCACACGAAGTACGTGATGCCCCGGTGCTTGGGCAGGTCCGGGTCGGTGCGGGCGATCAGGATCGCCCAGCGCGCGTTGTGCGCGTTCGACGTCCAGACCTTCTGCCCGGTCACGATCCAGTCGTCACCGTCCCGTACGGCACGGGTACCGAGCGCCGCGAGGTCGGAACCCGCTCCCGGCTCACTGAACAGCTGGCACCAGACTTCTTCGCCGCGCCACAGCGGTCCGAGGAAGCGCTGCTTCTGCTCGTCGGTCCCGAAGGCGAGGACCGTCGGCGCGGCCATCCCGAGTCCGATGCCGATCCGCCGCGGATCGTTGTCGGGCGCGCCCGCGGCCTCCAGCTCGGCGTCGACCACGGCCTGCAGCGAGCGGGGCACGCCGAGTCCGCCGAGGCCCTCGGGGTAGTGCACCCAGGCGAGCCCGGCGTCGAAGCGGGCCTTGAGGAAGTCCTCCCGCGAGGTGGTGGCCGGCGGATAGGCCGCGAGCAACTCGCGGGTCCTGGTGGCCAGTTCGGTAGCGTCCGTCACGCCTGCGCCCCTTCCGGTACGACGGCCACGCGGCCGGTGGTGACCCCGTCGGCAACGCGCTGCACCGCTTCGGCCGCCCCGGCCAGCGGCACACGCTCACTGATCAGCGGCTTGATCGAGCCCTTGGCGGCCAGCTCGGTGAGCTGCTCGTGGCAACGGAGCACCGCCGCCGGGTCCTTGGTGTTGTACAGGCCCCAATGCAGGCCCATGATCGAGTAGTTCTTGATGAGCGCGTGGTTCAGCCCGGGCGCCGGCACGACACCGCTCGCGAAGCCGATCAGGACGATGCGGCCCTCGAAGGCCACGCACTTCGCGGACTGCGTGTACGCGTCGCCGCCCACCGGGTCGTAGACCACGTCCGCGCCGCGGCCGCCCGTGGCCTCCTTGACGGCGGCGATCACATCGTCGCTGCGCCGGTCGATCACCACGTCGCAGCCGAGCTCGTCTGCGACGCGCGCCTTGTCGGGCCCGCCGACGACTCCGATCACCCGCGCCCCGGCGGCCTTGCCGAGCTGCACGGCCGCGCTGCCGACACCACCGGCGGCCGCATGCACGAGCAGCGTCTCGCCCGCCTGGATACGAGCCCTGCGGTGCAGGCCGAACCAACCGGTCTGGTAACCGATGTGCAGCGCCGCCGCCTCGGCGTCGTCCAGCGCGTCGGGCGCGGCCAGCACGGCGGCCTTGTCCACCAGCGCGTACTCGGCGAAACCGCCGTACGGCAGCGCGGGGTTGGCGATGATCCGCCGGCCGTCCTCGGTCTCGCCGCAGATCTCGACGCCGGGCGTGAACGGCAGCGGCGGGCGCATCTGGTACTGCCCGCGGCAGAGCAGCGCATCGGGGAAGTTGATGTTGGCGGCCCGCACCTTGACGAGCAGCTGCCCCTCGCCGGGGGTGGGCGTGGCCACCTCGTCGAGCCGCATCACCTCGCCCGGCTCACCGGTCTCGTGCACTCGCCATGCCTGCATGCGGGGCCTCCACAGAGGGGGTGAACAAGTCTCCCGCGCATACTAAGCGGTCGCTTGCCCCCTGGGAACGGCCCGGCGGAGACTTTCCGCGCACGCTCCGCCCCGAACCGGACCCCTCACCCCTCGGCAGCCCGCTTGGGCTTGGCCCGCACATGCATCCGCTCCCCCTGCGGACCGAACAGACTGAGCATCTCCACCGGACCGTCCACCGCGTCGAACCAGTGCGGCACCCGCGTATCGAACTCGGCGGCCTCCCCGGGACCGAGCACCACATCGTGGTGGGCGAGCTTCAGACGCAGCTTCCCGGAGATGATGTACAGCCACTCGTAACCCTCATGAGTGCGCTGCTCGGCGTGCTCGTGCTTCGGGTCCGGCGCCTGGATGATGACCTTGTACGCCTGCAGCCCGCCGGGCTGACCGCCGAGCGACAGATGGGTGCGGTTGTTGCGGACGATCGGCTTCGAACGCACCCGCGGGTCGCCCACCTCCGGCGCTCCGACGAGTTCGTCGAGCGGCACCTGGTGCGCGCGGGCGATCGGGAGCAGCAGTTCCAGGCTCGGCTTGCGGTGACCGGACTCCAGCCGGGACAGCGTGCTCACCGAAATGCCCGTCGCCTCGGAAAGGCCGGCCAGCGTGGCCCCCCGGTCCTTGCGGATACTGCGCAGCCGCGCGCCCACCTCGGCCAGGACCGTGTCCATCTCCTCGGCACCCTCGTGTTCGGCCATCGCCGCCTCCCTCCAGATTTGCGGTTACGGCAACATTACTTGCCCATTCTGCCGTACTCGCCCGATGCTTGCAGCGGAGGTGGTCACCGTGACCCGAAGCACCAAGGCACAGCGGCAGTCGTACGACGTGGTGGTCGTCGGAGGCGGAACGGCGGGCCTGAGCGCGGCGCTCGGCCTGGGGCGCAGCCGGCGCAGCGTCCTGGTGATCGACGCGGGCGAACCGCGCAACGCCCCCGCCGACCACATGCACGGCTATCTGTCCCGGGACGGCATGCCGCCCGCCGAGTTCCTGGCGGTCGGTCGGTCCGAAGTGGAGTCCTACGGCGGGGAGATCATCTCCGGGCGGGTGGAGAAGGTGGAGCCGGACACCGAAGGCGAGGTCGATGTGAGACTGACCGACGGCTCCGTGGTGCACGGGCGCCGCGTGGTGATCGCCACCGGCCTTGTCGACGAGCTCCCGGACATCCCCGGACTGGCCGGCCGCTGGGGCCGCGATGTACTGCACTGCCCTTACTGCCACGGCTACGAGGTGCGCGACCAGGCCTTCGGAGTGATCGCCCGGCCCGAGATGGGGGCCCACCAGGCACTCCTGGTGACCCAGTGGTCGAAGGATGTGACGCTCTTCCTGCACCAGGTCGAGGAGTTGCCCGACGAGCAGTGGCAGCAGCTGGCCGCGGCGGGTGTGCGCGTGGTGAGCGGCGAGGTGGCCGAAGTCGTGGTCGAGGACGACCGGTTGACGGGTGTGCGCCTGGCGAGCGGTGAGTTCCTCGCACGGGATGTGCTGTTCACCGCGACACGGCCCGTGGCGCGCACCGAGATGCTGCCCGAGCTGACCGGGGACGCGGTCAAGCAGACCCCGTTCGGACCGTTCCCGGCGGTGGACGAGGCGGGCCGCAGCGGTCTGCCCGGCGTCTGGATCGTGGGCAATGCGATGGGCCCGGCCGAGATGGTGGTGAACTCGGCGAGCGCCGGCTACCGGGCCGGCACGCTGATCAACGCGGAGCTCGTCTTCGCCGATCTGGCCCGCGCGGCCAACCCGGGCCCGGCCGGCGATTGAGGCCATCCGAACGAAGTCGGATCCGGGGGTCTGGGGCGAAGCCCCCAGTTTCGGGAAGGGGCGGGGTGGGGGAAATGCCGCCGCAGGCACCCGCCCACCCGCCCCGCCTATGGAACATTGCACGCACCCGGTGTATCGATTGCGGCCATGACAGCCCCAAGCGCTCCCGGCCTCCCCGCACCACCCCCACTCGGCGCGAGCGCACTGCCCGCCGGTACGTATGACGGCGTGACCGTCCTGGTCACCGGCGGCGGTACGGGCCTCGGCAAGGCGATCGCCGCCGAATTCGCCCGCCTCGGCGCCGACTTGGTGATCGCCAGCCGCAAGGCCGAACACCTCAAGGCCGCCGAGGACGCACTGGCGGGTCTCGGCGGCCGGATCCTGACCACCGAGTGCGATATCCGCGACCCCGACCGCATCGCCGAAGTCTTCGACCGGGCCGTGGAGTTCGGCGGACTCCCCCAGGTCCTCGTCAACAACGCGGCGGCCAACTTCCCCGTCCCCGCCGAGGACATGTCGCCGAACGCCTGGCGCACGGTCGTCGACATCACGCTCAACGGCACGTACTTCATGGCCCGCGAATTCGGCCGTCGCCATCTCGCCGCCGGTACACCGGGCTCGATCGTCAACGTCGGCGCCTCGTACGCCTGGACCGGCGGCCCCGGTTACGCGCACAGCGCGGCGGCCAAGGCCGGCGTGAAGAACCTGGTCGAGACCCTCGCCGTCGAGTGGGGACCGTACGGAATCCAGGTCAACGGCCTCGTACCGGGGCTGATGCCGCACGAGGACATGACCGCCGACATCCGCGCGAACCTCGACCGCGTACGGGCCGCGGACGTCCGGCAGCCCGCGCTCCGGGTCGGCGCGCCGCGCGAGCTCGGCTGGGCGGCGACCTTCCTTGCTTCCCCGTACGCCCGGTTCATCAGCGGACACACTCTGGTGGTGGACGGAGCGAACTGGCAGCGGCGGGATCTGGTGACACCCGAAGTGGTGCCGATAAGGAGCCAGTTGGGGCGGGGCCCGTTCACAGGCTGAGGAACGGCCGGTGCCCGCGGATTCGTGACCGGCGTGTCAGTCGGCGATCTCATCGCGGCGGTGTCGGATCGGGTCCGCCGGCACACCGTCGGGGAGCGGGCGTGACCCGCCGGTCCGGCGCGTCGGCGGACCGCCCCGCGTCACCGACATCCCTGGGCGACACAGCCGGCCACCCGCACGACGGCTATCCACCCGCCCGTACGATCCCCGCCAGGGCGCGCTCGGCGAGGGCCACGATCGTCAGGGAGGGGTTGGCGCCGGCCGCGTTGCCCGGGAGCAGCGCGCCGTCCACGACGTACAGGCCCTTCGTCCCACGCACCCGTCCCTCCAGATCGGTGACCTCGCCGATGGCGCAGCCGCCCAGCGGATGGGCGGTGAACAGGGACGGTCCGGGCGCGGGCACCGGGATCCAGCCCGGGGATGCCGCGGCGATACGGGCGTTGGCGGCGTGCGCGGCCCGCTGGGCGGCGGCCGACTGCTGGGCCGACCAGCCGGTCAGCCGGACGGTGCCCGCGTCGGGGTCGTAGCGGAAGGTGCCCCGGTGATCGGTGTCGACGGTCATCGCGATGGTCAGGCACAACGGTCCCCCGATGGTCGGCGGGAGATGCCCGCATTCGAGGGTGAGGGGCAGTTCGAACGCCGCCGGCACCCTGGCCATGGCGGCGATCGGCATCCCCTGCCGGGCGCCGGCGTCCTCGCTCGGCAGGGCGCAGGCGGTGATCTGATCGCCGTTGTCCCCGAAGCCGCTGCCCACCGCGGCGGGCAGCTCCGCCAGTGCTCCGGTGTCCCGCGCGGCGACAAGGAGCCGGTTGGTGCCCACCGTTCCGGCCGCGAGGAACAGCAGCTCACAGGTGACGGCCTCGGAGGCGAGCGGCGCGCCGTCCGGTCCGAGCCGGCGCACGTGCAGCGTGTAGCCGCCGCGAGCCCGCTCGATGGCGGCGACCTCGTGGCGGGCCCTCAACTGGACGCTCCCGGTGGCCAGTGCCGCGGGCAGATAGGTGTGGCGCAGCGTGCGCTTGGCGCCCGTCGCGGCAGCGCCCGCGGTGTCCCCGGCGATGGCGACGGCCCGGGTACGGCCCGCGAGTTCCTCGCGCACGGATCGCCAGTCGAAGACGGAACCCACCGGCCCGGCAGGGAAACCGGCCCGCCGCACACCCGCCGACCAGGCACGGACATGGGTGTACGGGGCTGTGCCGATCACATCCGCCGGCATGTCGGAGACCTTGAGCATGCGCCGAGCCCGCGGGAACCAGATCCGGCTGAGCTCCTCGTAGTGCAGGCCTCGCGGGTACAGCCGCTCGAAGTACCGCCGCTCAGGAGCGACGCTCGCACCGAAGTAGGAGATCGACCCACCGCCGACCGTGGCCCCGGTGACGATGTCGAGGCCCGACTCGTAGTGGTGCTCGGTCCCTTCACCCACTGGGACCTCACCGCCCCGCTCCAGGACCAGCGTGTCCACCCCGGCCCGCCCAAGGCGCAGCGCCGCCACGGCGCCGCCGAACCCGGAGCCGATCACCACGGCACGGAAGTGCGTACGGCGTGCGGTCGCGGCGGCGGCGCGGTCGGAGGCGGGGAGCACGGCCGCGGCGATGGCGGCGAGCGTGCCGCCGGAGGCCAGACCGAACAGCTCGCGGCGTCCGTACGGACGAAGAGGGGCAGGTGACATACGTCCGCTCCGAGTTGGGCAGCCCCCGGAAGGGGGGCCGCAGATGCGGACGAAAGGTAACAAGCTACTTCCCTTCGAACTCCGCGGCCCGCCGCGCCGCCTTCGCCGTATACCCCTCCCGCGAGTCCTCGGAGGTGAGGGTGAGCGCCGCCGCGAACGCCGTACGTTCCAGCGCCTCGGTCAGGCCGGCATCCGCGAAGAGGTCGATATCGCGCTTGATGCCCTGCACGGCGAGTGGCGCATTCGCCGCGATCTCCGCGGCGAGGGACCGTGCCGTCTTCTCCAACTCCTCCAGCGGGGTGACCATTTGAAGCAGCCGCAGCCGCTCCGCCGTCGCCGCGTCGATGCGTCGTCCGGTCAGCGCGAGGAACTTCGCCCACCCGGCGCCCGCGTCCCGGGCGATCCGCAGATCGCCGCCCGCGTCCACCGCGACCCCGATCTGCGCCTCGGGCAGCGCGAACACCGCGTCCTCTGCGGCCACCCGGATGTCGGCCATCAGCGCGAGCTCGAAGCCGAAGCCCAGACAGTAGCCCTGCACAGCGGCGACGACCGGCTGCGGAAGCCCGGCGAACACGCGCATCCGCTCATGCACCCAGCGGATGCCCTCGTAGTAGTTACGGGTGCGTTCGGCGCCGGAGCGTCCGGTGATCGCACCGCCGGGCGCGGTGACATCGATGCCCGCGCAGAACGCACGGCCCTCGGCACGCAGCAGCACCGCCTTGATGGAGTCGTCGAAACGGATCCGGTCGGCGAACAGGCCGAGTTGACGGGTGGACTCCCAGCTCCAGGCATTCAGCTTGTCGGGACGACAGAGCGTGAGCACGCCGACCCCACCCTCAACGTCAAGCCGCAGCCGCTCCTCCCCCTCGGCGATCTCCGTACTGGTGGTATCGATCATCCGCGCCCCCTACCGTTTCTGACGTCGCGTCAGGGTAGGGGGCGGGGCCGGCACTATGAAGAGCCGAGTTCGGTAAACCAAGCGACGGGATCCGGTGCGGCTGGCTATCTGCGCCGACGCCGCGCCACTGTCGGCCATGGCTGCCCGCCGAGATCCGCCGCCGTTGATGTCAGCCGTGAATATCAGGACGGGAGGAGTCCTGATCCTCGTCCGGCCGCCACGTAAGTCTCCGGAATGCACGGTCGATGTCGTGGAAGAGGTCACGCTCTGCGTCCGGCGGCGACCCATTGCTGATCATGATGTGAGCCTCTCCGTACGGGGTGGTTGTCCGCCAGGCCTCCCACTGATCCAGATCGTGCGCGCAGTAGCGCCGCAGCAGGCCCAGGAGCTGGACAAACTCGGCATCGGACAAGGGGCCATCCATGCGGGGATCTTATGCGCGGTGCACTCCAAGGCCTGAGCGCTTGGAAGATGCGGGCAATCGCCGTGCACTGGGGCCGCGCCCTTGCTGCTGAATCCGGACATGCAGGGATGGAGTCGAATGGCGTGAGAGAACCGTACGTACCGGCCAAGTTCCGCCGTACATGCCTCTGAGCACCCGTGCTTCGCCGGCCGGGTGCGCATGGCTGGGCCGACGTCGATGTCACACCAGCGCGCCAAAGGCCCCCAGTCCTGATCGACTAAGGGCCTTCGCACCGAAGGGCGCGGACGGTTTCGAACCGCCGGGATCCGCCGCCTTGTAAGGGCCCGGCTCTCCGGAAAACCCTCTCAGCGCTCGTACACGTGAAAACCGATCGCCGGCTTTCCGCCGAAGCGGTCGCCGACGAAGCTGCTGGTCATGGTGATGATGCCGCGCGCGTACGCCTCGGGGTCCTCGTCGGTCAACGCCTCGATGTACGCCCGGTGTTCGAGCAGGGAGCTGACCGCGCGCTCGAAGCCGGGCTCCGCGTCGATGGCGTGGGTGGGGGTGTCGGAGCCCGCGATGGCGATCCACTTCACGCCACCCCAAGGCGCGAGGCCCTGTTCGCCGAGCTCCGGGAAGATCCAGCGGTTGCCCGCGTCGCCGACGGCGTCGATGGCCGCCTGGCCGACTGCCCGGTGGTCGGGCGTGTTCAGGAAGCGGCCGCCGAACGCCTCATGGTGGTTGAGCGTGATGACCAGTTCGGGCTTATGACGGCGGATGGCCGCGGCGATGTCACGGCGCAGGGCCGTGCCGTACTCGATCACTCCGTCCTTGTAGTCGAGGAACTCCACGGTCTCCACGCCGACGACGGCCGCGCTCGCCAGCTGCTCCTGCTCGCGCAACGACGCGCACTTGTCGGGCTCCAGGGTGTCGATCCCCGCTTCGCCGCGGGTCGCGAGCAGATAGACCACCTCGCGTCCTGCGTCCGTCCACTGCGCGATCGCGCCCGCGCACCCGTACTCCAGGTCGTCAGGGTGGGCGACCACGGCGAGTGCGCGCTGCCAGTCCTCGGGCATGGGGGTCAGCTGTTCGGTCATGGCCGCCAATCTAACGGCGGTCACCGACAAGGGCACCGCGCCTGCCGAAACACGGACCAGCGGGCGCGAACCTGGGCGGTCAGGCGCCGGGCACGTAGAACTTCGTGGTCGCGTCGGCCATCTTCGCGGCGATCTCCTCCGGCGCCCCGTAGGCCACATGGGCCGCACGCCAGGCCTCACTGCTGGCCGTCATCAGCTCGCCGGCCTCGGCCGACTCGCTCCACGCCTGCGCCTCGGCACGGTCGAAGGAGTCGCCCTGCGCGAGGTAACGCCCGAGGCCCACGAGGCTGAGATCCCAGCCGACGCCGGTGGCCCCGGGCCCGAACTGGTCCCAGAACTCCGCCGGCACGATCGCGATGTGCTCGAGTTCGAACCGCGTACGGTCCTCGCCCTCGGGCGTGAGGCGCACCTCGACCTCGCTGAAGCCGTCCTGCTGCGGCGGCCCGTAGATCCAGCTGACCCGCAGCAGCCGCGGCTGCTCGCAGCGCAGGATCTCGCCGCCCGCGTTGCCCTCCAGCTGGTACGAGCCGCCCGGCTTGAGCTCGCCCGCGACCGGCATGAACCAGCGGCCGAGCCGTTCCGGATCGGTGCACGCCTCCCACACGTCCTCGACGTCGGCGTCGTAGATGCGGCTCAGCACGATCGAGCGGCCCTGGCCCTTGGGGGTGTCGGCGTCGCGTACGGCGCGGTGCATGGCGTTGATGGTGTCGGCGATGTCAGTCATCGGAGCTCTCCGTGGGGTGGTGCGGGTCTGTCGTCTGGTCGTGCTGTGTTGTCGTCTGCTGGTCACGCGCGCGCCTGGCCCGTTTGCCCCGCGCGAGCTCGGTGCCGAGGGCGTCGAGCCGCTGGTTCCAGAAGCCCCGGAACCGCTCGAGCCAGGCGTCGACCTCTTTGAGCGGCGCGGCGTCGACCGCGTAGAGCCGCCGCGCGCCCTCGGCGCGCACGGTGGTGAATCCGCTCTCGCGCAGCACCCGCAGGTGCTGTGACACAGCGGGTTGGGATATCCCGAACTCCGCACGGATGGTGGCGGTCACCTCGCCCGAGGACTGCTCGCCTGCCGCGAGGAGCTCCAGGATGCGGCGCCGGACCGGGTCTCCCAGGACATCGAATGCGTGCACACGCCCAGCGTGCCACCCCGCACTTATATAAGTCAATTCTTATACGAGGTCGGGGCCTCCCCCAGCGGTCGGCCGACGCGTACCCTGCACCCATCCGATGACCGACCGAGGAGGAGCCGCGATGCGTGTCGCTCTGTTCCTGACGTGCGTCAACGACACGCTCTATCCCGGCACCGGCCGCGCCGTGCTCAAACTCCTGAACAGGCTGGGCGTCGAGGTCGATTTCCCGATGGCGCAGACGTGTTGCGGGCAGGCCCACTACAACACCGGCTACCGCCATCAGGCCGAGCCGCTGGCCCGGCATTACTCCGATGTCTTCGGCGAGTACGACGCGATCGTCACCCCGTCGGGCTCCTGCGGGGCCATGGTGCGTGAGCTCTATCCACGGCTGGGCGAGCGGGCCGCGGCGGAGGGGCGCGGCGATGAACTGTCGCGGGTGCTGGCCCCCGTGATCCCGAAGACCTATGAGCTCACCGAGTTCCTTGTCGATGTGCTCGGTGTGGTCGATGTCGGCGCGTACTACCCGCACCGGGTCACCTACCACCCGACCTGTCACGGCCTGCGCTCGCTCGGCCTGGGCGACCGCCCGCGACGGCTGCTCGAAGCGGTCAAGGGCATGGAGCTGGTGGAACTTCCGGGCGCCGAGGAGTGCTGCGGCTTCGGCGGCACGTTCGCCGTGAAGAACCCGGATGTGTCGGCGGCCATGGGCCTGGACAAGGTACGCAACGCCGAGTCCACGGGGGCCGATCGGCTGTGCGCGGCGGACAACTCCTGCCTGATGCATCTCGGCGGCACGATGACCCGGCTGCGTACGGAGATCAGGCCCGTGCACATCGCGGAGGTCCTGGCGCGTACCGAGGACGACACCGAAGGGGATGCACAGTGAGCGGGACCTTCGTCGGCATGCCTGCCTTTCCCGAGGCCGCGCACGAGGCGGTCGCCGACCGGACGCTGCGGGCGAATCTGCGCCATGCCACGCACACCATCCGCGACAAGCGGGCCCGCGCCGTCACGGAGCTGGACGACTGGGCCGGACTGCGCGAGGCCGGCAAGCGGATCAAGGACCATACGCTGCGCCATCTCGACACGTATCTGGTGCAGTTGGAGGAGGCCGTCGTACGGGCCGGGGGCAGCGTCCACTGGGCGGTCGACGCGGACGAGGCCAACCGGATCGTGACCCGCCTCGTCCAGGAGACCGGTGAGCGCGAGGTGGTCAAGGTCAAGTCGATGGCCACACAGGAGATCGGGCTCAACGAGGCGCTCGAAGAGGCCGGGATCCGCGCCTACGAGACGGACCTGGCCGAACTGATCGTGCAGTTGGGCAAGGACCGTCCTTCGCACATCCTGGTGCCGGCCATCCACCGCAACCGCGGCGAGATCCGCGACATCTTCGAGAAGGAGATGGCCGATTGGGGCCGTCCCGCACCCGAGGGGCTCGCCGACACCCCCACCGAACTGGCCGAGGCGGCGCGGCTGCATCTGCGGGAGAAGTTCCTGCGGGCCGAAGTGGGCATCTCGGGGGCCAATTTCATGGTCGCCGAGACCGGCACGCTCGTGGTCCTGGAGTCCGAGGGCAACGGACGCATGTGCCTGACGCTGCCGGAGACCCTGATCTCGGTGGTCGGCATCGAGAAGCTGGTGCCCACGTGGCGTGATCTGGAGGTCTTCCTGCAGACCCTGCCGCGTTCCTCGACGGCTGAGCGGATGAACCCGTACACGTCGATGTGGACCGGCACTTCGGACAGCGACGGACCGCGGGCCTTCCACCTCGTGCTGCTCGACAACGGCCGCACCGACACCCTCGCCGACGAGGTCGGCCGCCAGGCGCTCAGGTGCATCCGCTGTTCGGCCTGCCTCAACGTCTGTCCGGTGTACGAGCGGGCCGGCGGCCATGCGTACGGGTCGGTCTACCCGGGTCCGATCGGCGCGATCCTCAGCCCTCAACTGCGGGGCATGGGCAGCGAGATCGACCGTTCGCTGCCGTACGCCTCCTCACTCTGCGGAGCCTGTTACGAGGTGTGTCCGGTCGCGATCGACATCCCCGAGGTGCTCGTCCACCTGCGGGAACGGGTCGCCGAGGGCGGTTCGGTGGTGCGCAACGGTGCGCGGATCACCGTGCGGCCGGCGAAGGGGCATGCCGCCGAACGCGCGGCCATGCGGGCGGCGG
>NZ_JBEPEW010000153.1:0-18101 GCF_040300965.1 Streptomyces mesophilus
CGCGCGCAGCACGGCAGCGGCCCGCGCGTGCTCGCCGAGCCGTGTGTACTCGGCGGCCAGCAGTTCCACGGAGGCGAGCCGCAGTTCCTCGAGGGCGTGCGCGGCGGCCTGCAGCGGCGGGCTCGGGTGCGCTCCGGTCAGGGCGGGCCCCTGCCACAGCGAAAGGGCCTCCTGGTACATCGCCACGGCGTCGGCCGGAGTGCGCTGGCCGCGGGCCAGCGCCACCAGCTCCTCGAAGCGGTGGGCGTCCAGGAGGCTCTCCGGCATGCGCAGCACGTACGCCGTGCCCTGTGTGAGCAGTTCGACCCCGTACACGTCCGCTTCCACCCCCGCGAACAGGGCCCGCAGCCGGGACACATGGCCCTGGATCACGCTCCGGGCCCGCGTCGGCGGCTCGTGGTCCCACAGCGCGGCCGTCAACTGGTCCACGGGGACCGGGTGGTTGGGCCGCAGCAGCAGCGCGGCGAGCAGGCTGCGCCGCTTGGCGGGGCCGAGTGGCAGTTCACCGGTCTCGGTGGCGACGGAAACCGCTCCGAGCAGCCGGAACTCCACTTACGCAACTCCTTGTGGGGAAAGCGTCAGATTACCGGAGGGTTTGCAGGAGGAACCGCTGGAGGCATCGGGGAGGCATGGCGTCACAGGCCAAGACGCCTCGGCAAAACTCCTGTTGTGGTGACAAGCGAAGACATAGTGGACGGTGGCGCCGGCGCGGAGTCATCAAGGTCACGAAAATGTATCGGGCATATCGCACATCAACCTTCACAGCAGCCACACGAGTTGGCTAGCGTGCTTCCGGGCCGCTCGTACCCCCGCCGGCGACCATCGCCGGGACCGCGTGGCCTGCGCTGAGTCCGGGGCGCCGCAGAGGCGATCCGGAGCCGGGGACCCACCCAACACCTGGGGTGAATCGGGACGCCCCCAACGTCCCGTAGGGCAGACCTTCCATACCGCCCGAACCCGACAGCTAACCCGGTAGGCGCCAACTGGAAGGAGCGCCGGTCTTGGCGTCGCACCGCAAGCCGCGGACCAGTCGAATACGTACCTCGCATGCCGTCGGGATCACCTCGGCCGCGCTGACCTCCGTGGCGCTGCTGGCGCAGACCGCGAACGCCGCGCCCGCCGAGCCCGACAAGCCCTCCCTCGAGGAGGTGCAGAAGAAAGTCGACGATCTCTACCGCGAGGCCGGCACCGCCACCCAGAAGTACAACCTGGCCAAGGAGAAGTCCGACCAGCAGCGCGACAAGCTGAACGACCTCCAGGACGAGGTCGCCCAGCGCACCGAGAAGGTGAACGACGCCCGGCGCGAGCTCGGCCAGATCGCGGCCGCGCAGTACCGCAACGGAACCTCATCCGACACCGCGGTACTTCTCCTTTCGGACAACCCCGACGACTACTTCGCGCAGCGCCAGCTGATGGGGCGGCTCTCCGGCCAGCAGCAGAAGGCCGTCGAGGACTTCAAGTCGCTCCAGACGCAGGCGAACGACAAGCGGGACGAGGCCACCGACTCCCTCGCGCAGCTCTCCGAGTCCGAGAGCGACCTCAAGACCAGCAAGCAGGACGTGCAGAAGAAGCTGGGCGAGGCGCGCGAGCTGCTCTCCAAGCTGACGGAGGAGGAGAAGCAGCGCCTCGCCGAGCTGGAGCGCAAGCGGGAGGCCGAGGCCAAGCGCAAGGCCGAGGAGCTGGCCCGTAAGCAGGCCGCCGAGGAAGAGGCCAAGCGCAAGGCGGCGGCCGAGGCGGCCGCCAAGGAAGAGGCCGCACAGGAGGAGGCCGCCGAGGAGCCGGCCGATCCGCCCGCCGCCGACTCCGGTGACGCCTACGCGGCCAAGGCCGAGAAGGTGATCGCGTTCGCGGAGACCCAGATCGGCAAGCCGTACGTATGGGGAGCGGCAGGCCCCGACTCGTACGACTGCTCCGGCCTCACGCAGAAGGCCTGGGCGCAGGCGGGGATCTCACTGCCGCGCACCACCTGGGACCAGGTGAAGGTCGGCACGACGGTGAGCGTCGACAACGCCAAGCCCGGTGACCTGGTGTTCTTCTACGACGACATCAGCCATGTGGGCATCTACATCGGCAACGGCGAGATGATCCACGCGCCGAAGCCGGGCGCCAACGTGCGGGTCGAGTCGATCTACTACATGCCGATCCACAGCGTCGTACGCCCGGCGTAGCGGGTCATCGGGTCCGGAGGGCGCGACTTACGTCCACAGGGTCGCGATGAAGATGTTCGCGGTGGTCAGGGCACCGACCGCCGCGAACATCGGCTTGTCGACCTTCTCCTCGTCACGCTTCACATAGACGAGACCGAGGATCACGATCAGGACGGCGAGCTTCACACCGATCTTGATGTTGTTCACGGTCTGGTCGTCGGCCTGGTTGAGGCCGACCAGGGCCACGCCCGTGACCAGCATGGTGAGCGCGCCGTGCAGCATCGCCGGGGTGAAGCGCGCGGCGCCTTCACCCATCGCCTTCATCTGCGTGAGGAAACCGCCGAGCAGCGAGGCGATGCCGATGATGTGCAGCGCGACGAACACGTTGATGAGTACGTCCATGGCCCGGAGCCTAGAGGGTGCGCGAACGCCTCCTGTGTCCGGGGCCGTAGCACATCACCCGCTCGTGAACCGGCGCTTCGGGCGTATCGGTCAGCTCTCCGAGTCTCTCTGGCACGCAGCATCTCGCGCGCGGTCAGATGCGGTCAGCATCCCGGCACACGAGGCCACTTCCGCACTTTCCGTCACCACCCCGTGACGGAGAGGTTTAGCGTCCTTGCCCAGTGACCGGCTCCCCACCGCCGCCCGAGCAGGATCCGGACGGCAGTCGGTCACTACCGCCGAGAGGTCCGGCGGCGACCCGCTCCCCCTGTGCGGGCCGCCGCCGGACGCGTAAGGAAGTGTCTGAGGTTGGCCGCGCATCGCAAGCCCAAACCGCGTTCGCTCACCGGCTCGATCACCGGCAATACGGCACGGACCGCACTGACCCTGGCTCTGGCCGGCGCCGCGTCCACGACCCTCTTCGAGGGTTCGGGACAGGCGGAGCCCCGGCTCACCCCGGCCCAGGTGAAGGCGAAGGTCGACAAGCTCTACCACGAGGCGGAGGTCGCCACCGAGAAGTACAACGGGGCGCGGGAGAAGGCCCACAAGGCCCGCGGCGCGATCAACGAGCTGCAGGACGAGGCCGCCCGCAAGAGCGACAAGCTGAACGAGGCGCGTACGGCGCTCGGTCATGCGGCCACCGAGCAGTACCGTTCCGGCGGGATCGACCCCACGATGCAGCTGGCCCTCGCATCCGATCCGCAGGAGTTCCTCGACAGTGCCTCGCTCGCCGCGCAGACGGCGGGCCGACAGGCCTCGGCCATCGAGGGTGTACGGGACGACCTGCGCGAGATCGAGCAGCTGCGCAGCGAGGCGGCCCGGCGGCTCGACGAACTGCGGGAGCACCAGGCGACGTTGAAGCAGCGCAAGGCCGAGATCAACGGCAAGCTGGACAAGGCCCGCGAGCTGCTCGCCACGCTCTCCCCCGCCCAGCAGGCCTCCTACGCCGACGGCGCATCCGGCGAGCGCGCCTCGCGCGAGATGCCGCGCGGTTCGCTCAAGGCTCCCAACGCCCGTGCCGCACAAGCCGTTTCCTTCGCGTACGGCGCACTGGGCAGCCCCTACGTGTGGGGGGCCTCGGGCCCGAGCGCCTTCGACTGCTCGGGCCTGACACAGGCGGCGTACCGCTCGGCGGGCGTCTCACTCCCCCGTACGACCTATACGCAGATCAACGCGGGCCAGCGGGTCTCACGCTCCGAACTCGCCCCGGGCGACCTGGTGTTCTTCTACTCGGGCATCAGCCACGTGGGTCTGTACGTGGGCGGTGGACAGATGATCCACGCGCCGAACCCGTCCGCGCCGGTGCGGCTGGCACCGGTGGACTCCATGCCGTTCGCGGGGGCTACGCGGGTGACGTGACGCCGCGGGGTGCGGTGCGGGTTGGGGCCGGCGGGGGCCGCCGGCCTCAGAACCCCCGTCGGCCTCACAACGCCCGCCGGCCTCACAACGCCCGCCGGCCTCAGAAGGCCTCCGGCCCGAAGCGCCCCCAGGCCACGAAGGCGGCGAGGGCGAGGTACACGAGGTCGACGGCCACGAGCTTGAACTCCTTGCGCCTGAACCGCACGACGGCGGCCCCCGTCATCAGCACCATGATCCCGACAGCCGCGACGGGCACGAGTACGGGCGCGATATCGGTCACGGCGGGCAGGACCAGCCCGACCGCGGCAAGCACCTCGACGGCTCCGATGCCTTTGACGCCCGCCTCACTGAAGTCCTCGGTCCAGTGGGCGCTGGGACCGAAGGCGTGGATCCGTTCCTTGGCGAGGACCACCTTGCCGGCACCACCGAAGAAGTAGGCGGCGGCGAGCAGGGCGGTGACGATCCAGAGGGCGGTGTGCATGATCTCTCCTGCGTTCGCGATGCGTTGTCGCGTACGGGACGAGAGAGCCATTCGGTCTGTGACACGGAACGCGGCGTTCACAGCTCCGTGAACGTCCAGAAGACACCGACCTCGTCGTGAGACACCGCCACCAGCCCACAGTCGATGTCGAGTTCGCCGAGGCAGTCGAGGGAGCCCTGCGGACTCATCGGGTTGCGGTCGACCCCGACGTAATGGTCGTCGAAGTTCGTGTAGAACGCGGCATCGAGACCGAAGCGCTCCAGCACACAATGGGCCTCGCACAGGAGCTCGTCCTTGCGCGACTCGATATCGGGGATGTTGCCTGCCTCGAACCACACATCGAGCAGGGAGACGAGCCGCCACGCAGCGGGGACCGGCTCCACGGGGTGCAGGTACAGGCGCAGCTCGTCGGCCTTGTACGGCACGAAGGGGTACGTCGGCCGGGCTCCGCTCGGCCGCGCCGCCGGAGGCCAGAGATCCACGCCCGGCCAGCGGCGGGGGTCTACGACCTCCCTGGCCATGACGGCGGCCACGTCCTGTGCCCAGTCCTCCCGCCGTCGCGGGCCCACAGATACGAAGTCGCAGGCACCGAGGACTGCCCGCACGGCGCTCTCCCACCGGGCCCGGGAGGGACCGCGGTCCGGTTCCACCACGACTCAGTCGCCCTGCGGAGGCGGACCGTAGTCGGCCCGGGGCTCACCGAGTTGCTGTGCGACCAGCGCCAGCCAGCCGCTCGGGCTGTACGGCTGCGGCGGATCGACCTCCATCCCCAACTCCGCTACGGCGAGGGCGTAGTCGGATTCGTCGAGGTCGAGCGTGAGAAGTTCGCGCAGTTCGCCTGCCAGGCGGGCGACCACGTGCCGGTCGGTGGCGTCGGTGTAGTCGCGTACCGCCGCGTCATGGTCCGGGAACTCGTCCGGCATGTCCTGGGAGAACCAGCCGCCGAGGAACTGGCCGAGTTCGGGGAAGCGGGCGCGCCATTCCCAGTGGGTGCGGGGCACGGAGGTCGGTGGGACCGAACCGGTTTCGATGCTCACCTTGATGTGGTCGGCGATCGTGAACAGCCAGTCCTGGATGGCCGATTCGGGCAGACCCACGTCGGGGACGGGGTAGAACTCGCCGAGGCTCAGGCGCAGGCGGCCCGGGGGGTTGCGGGCATACTCGCGGATCTGCTGCTCCGCGGTGGCCAGGGCCCAGGGGCGGGTGTGCCAGGTGTGGCGGAGGTACGCCTGGAGGGCCTCGCTCGGCTTGTCCGGCTCGTCGTCGGCGGGCATGCCGAGGTACGCGCTGATCACCTGGTCCAACTCGCCGTAGCGGCGGTCGAATTCGAGGGGCTTCATGGGCATGGGTCGCTCGGGCCTCTACAGGTAGATCGGGACGGTGGTGGCCACGACGAAGCCGTGCGGGCTGCCCGGCTCGCGCCTCAGCACGACACGGGCGGCACGGACGTCCACGGGGTCGCGGCCGGCCAGCATCATCGCCTGGAGCAGGACGCGGCCCACGGGCTCGTCACGGGAGGGCCATGCTGCCTCGATGGTGAGGCGGGGACGGGTGCCCTGGGCGAGCCAGCGGTGGATGGCCTGTTCGTTGCGGGTGACGACCTGCTGGGTGGCCCAGTGGGCGGTTTCGCGGTCGGGGTAGGTGGCGGATCTGGTCAGCATGCGGCTTTCCGGTTCGGCTCGGGGGTCAGGTGTTCTGGAAGTTCCAGAACACGGCGACCTCGTCGTCATTCACGGCGATCAGACCGGCGTCCCAGTCGTATCCGCTGAAGGGGTTCCACCCCCGGCTGGGCTGTCGATAGAAGTCGGGGCGATCAGGCTTCCATTCGAGGTTCGTATAGAAGCGGGTGCTGTCGGGAAATCGCGACAGAATCACAGCCGCTCGCCGCTCCCGCTCCTGCCTGTGCTCCTCCCACCCCGGTGTCTTGGTGAGGTCCGCCCTGATTCCGACGCCGAGCAGGACGAGCAGTGGCGTTACGGCCCTTCGCGGGAGTTCCCACACCAATGACCGGTAGCGCTCCACATCCGCAACGGTGGAGGGCGTCTCCAGCCACGGGTACAGCGGGTCCCCCAGACGCTCTTCCTCGCCCTCGAAGGGATCGATGGATTCCCAGCCGCGCGGGTCCCGGGTCTCGAGACGCATGACCGCCCCGGCGTCGAGCCACCATTCGTCGTGCCCCCGCGGAGCGACGGCGACGAACGTGGAGAGCCATTCGTACAGCTTGAGCGCGTCCGACCAGGTCCGATTGTCGAGCCCGTCTTCCTGCATCATGTGCTCCATCACTCAGGCGCCGAGGTGTAGACGACGAACGGCGGGTCGAGGTCGGGGTCGTATTTGAGCTTGGTGGTCACCCCGTGCGCCTCCCTGGCGGGCTGGATCACGCCGGTCGTGTCGTCGACCGCCACGGTGGTTCCCGTCACGGCATTCCCCGCGAGCGGGCCCTGCCCGGTCACTTCGGACACCGTAAAGGACTTGGTCGGCGGGTTGGGCGGCGGATTCTTCAGCCAGTCCTGAATCTCGGTGGTGTTCTCGCGAATGTTGTACTGCGTGTATTTCTGCGCTGATTCCAGGTCGGCGAAGGACGACGCATTGAGGATGTTGAACTTGCCGTTCGCGCGCTGCTCGTCCTTGATCCGCTGCACGAGCTGCTCATCTGTCTTGCCCACATGCTTGTCGACGGTGTGGGCGCCGTTCAGCCCCTCGTTCGATGCCAGGTCCAGCGAGTACATGTACGGGAAGGGGCTCTCCCCGCCGATCTGCCACCGGTGTTCCTTCTTGAACTCGTTGAGCGAGCGGGCACCGAAGCTGTGGGCGCGGGCGATCTCGGCCTGGTAGGTCGGGGCACTCGTGATCGCGATCTCGAGCTCCGGGAGCAGGGCCTTGATCTGGCCCGCGGCCTCGGTGAACTCCCGGTGGTACTCCTCGACGACCCTGTCGCACCCTTGCTTGTCCATATGGGACCGGAACGAGAGCACGATCCGCCCGACGATCCCGCCCACCGCCAGTTTCGTCAGGTTCGAGAAGCTCAACTCGGTGAGCTCCGAAGCCGTGGCCTTCGCCGCGTTGATGCCCGCCTGGCTCGTGAACGCGGTGGTCTTGTCGCCGACGTCGCAGAGATGCTCGAGGATCTTCGCGATCTCGTCCGCTGTCTTCTTCAGTACGTCGACGATGGGACGCCTCTTGTCCGGCGTGACGTCCTTGCTGGTACGCCACTGGCGTCCCGTCTGGCTCCGTGCTCCCGTCTCGTCCAGCTGCCGGCCCCAAGCCGTGGTGCCCCAGATCGTCTGACCGAAGGTCCGCATGGCCGCCTGCCACTCGCCCCGGTCCCTGGGGTTGGTGATCCCGGCGATGGCGGCGTTGCACTCGTCGGAGGCCTTGTCGGCGTCGGAGCCGGCCTTCCGCCACGCCTTGGCCATGTCCCGGACTTCGTCCTCCTTGATGCCCGGGGTGATCTCGTGCACCTTGCCGAGACGCAGGCCCTTCTCGATGGCGGGCCGGATGAGATCGGCAAGGAGGTCGGGGAACTCACCGATCACTCCGGAGATCCACCAGGAGTCGACGTCCTCCCCGGTGCCCGACCATTTGACGGGGTTGACCGGCCCGTAGCGGGCCTTGGTGATGACCACCGGCTCCGGCCTGCGGGACGGCTGTGTGCCTTTGCGTCCTGCGGCCTCCCATTCGGCCAGCACGTAGTGGTTGGCGGTGTGGTTCAGGCCCACGGACGCCCCGCCGACGCTGACCACACTGCGCGCCCACGCCTCGAGGAACTTCGCGAGCACCTCCTGGTAGGCGTCCGCGAACGCGTCCGCGCCACGGCCGGTGCCCGCGGACTGGTTGTACTTGTTCAGTACGTCGACGAGCGCGAACGCCCGGTCGGAATGGGCGAATTGGGCGTCCTTCACCAGATCGGAAGCATGGTGGACGTGCACCGGCTGGACGTCGAAGCCCCCGTTCGCCGCAGGAGAGGGAGGTGGTGTGGCCATCAAGCGGCCCCCCAGCCCCGCAGCACGGCCTGATGCGCCGCCGCATAGTTGATGTGCCCGTTGGTGACGACGTCCTGCAGCCACCGCTGCGCCGCCCGCAGGTCGTCGGCGGAGTGGTCCCACTTGTCGAGCTCGTCGATGAAGACCTCGCGGGCCTCGCCCTCCCAGGTCAGGACGACCTTCTCGGCACGGCCGTACAGCAGATCCAGCTGCTCGTTGAGGTTCTTGAGGATGTCCTCAAGGTCGCCCGAAAGACGTTGCAGCGTCGCGAAGTCGACTGTTATGTGCTCGTCGTCCATCATGTCTCCCCGTTTCCCCCGCAGTGCCTAGAGATCCGACAGCCGGCTTTGCGGAGCGGCCGGCGGCTGAGTGTGGGGCGTCGACAGCTCGGCCGCCTCCGCCTGCACATCCGTCTGGGTCTGGATCTGGCGCAGGCGCTCCATGATGTCCAGGTCGCGTTCCGAGAACCCGTCGCGGCTCAGGCGTACGGCCTGCTCAAGTCGCTGGATCACCATCCGGATCCGTACCGCGTCCTCCGCCGCACCTCTGTGCAGATCCCGGTACGCCTTGGCCGCCGGCCCCTGCCAGCCCGCCTCGATGCTGTCGACGATCGCGTCCATGCGCTTGACCTGCTTGTCCAGGTAGGTCTGCATGTCGTCGAGGTCATCGGCGAGCTTGGTCAGCCGGTCGCCCGATGCGCGCAGACGTGGCTGTCCGCCTTCGCCGCTCATCACGTCCCCCGTGGTCGTTCAATGTCAATTCCGGGCCCCCGTCGGCCACTTCAGTCACACTAGCAACAGCGACCGACAGGACGATCAGTCGTTCGGAACGGTGTCCGCTGTGTATTCGATCACTGTCGCGCACCTCGTCCAGGCCACCGGGTAGCGTCGAGGGCCGACCACGCCCCCGACCCAGTAGCGGACGCCATGCCTCTCCCTCCTCCGCCCCCACCCGCCCACTTGGCCACCTGGCCGGACCGGGCCGCGCTGCTCGCCGACCGCTCCCGTGCACTGCAGGCGCTGCAGGGAGGTGGGCTGGGGCTCGGACGGCTGGTGCTGTTGTGGCTGACGGGGGTGCTCGCGTTGTTCGGCTGGGTGATGTTGTGCATGCCACTGCTGTGGCTGGGGTCGGGGGACGTGATGGGGTTCGTCCTGGGGCCGGTGTGCGCGCTGCTCGGACTAGCCGCCCTCGTACCGGCGGTGATCATCGTGGTGCGTGGGGCGCGCAACGATCGTCGCGTTCGCGAACTGAGCGAGGAATGGATCGAGTTGGACGAGGAACGGCAGTCCGTACGCGCGCTGCGGTCGCCCGGGCTCAGCCTCGCCTGGCTGCTGCTCTCGCTCGTGCCGTGTATCGGCGGACTGTGGATCTCGTTCGGCGGCACGCATGCGGCGAACAACCGCTATGAGGCGGTGCTCGCGCTCGGCGCCGGGACCCTGCTGTGGGTCACCGGGCTGCTCGGGGTCGCCAAGGCCAACGGTCACCGGCAATGGGTGCTCGGGATGCTGGGGAACTCACGTACGAGCCGGCCCGTTCACTGAACACCAGAAGGTGGACTACAGACGGGGACCCACGTGGCACTGTTCGGCAACGCCCACACCATCGACCCGGGCAAGGCAGCCCAGGAGTACGCACGCCTGCTCGGGCAGGGTGAACAGATCTACGGGGCCTACCAGTTGATACGGGACGCCATCCTGCTCACGGACCGGCGCATGATCCTGATCGACAAGCAGGGGCTCACCGGCAAGAAGGTCGAGTACCACTCGCTGCCGTATCGCAGCATCACGCACTTCGCCGTGGAGACGGCGGGGCACTTCGACCTGGACGCCGAGCTGAAGATCTGGGTTTCGGGCAGCGGGACGCCGATCCAGAAGACCTTCACGAAGGGGGTCAATATCTATGAGGTGCAGGCGATTCTGACGCAGTTCGTGGCGCGGTAGGGCGTCCGCCCCGTAGGCGGGCCCGCAGCCGGCCGGCGCTGAGGACGAGGTACGCGACCATCACCACTCCGAGGACGAGGTTCAGCCAGTCGTAGGTCCCGTTCCCGAGGAGGGCGGCCCAGGCCGCGAACCCCGCGACAGATCCGGCCACGACAAGCAGCACCAACCCGGTGACGTGCAGGGCTCGCGCGGCCCTGGGCCGTCGGGCCCTGAGCAGTTCGGCACCCGCTTCCAGAGCAATCACTGCGGGCAGGGCCTGGTACGGCTCCGGGCGCCCCGCCATGATCACGTCCACACAGTTGATCAGAACTCCGACCGAGCCAACGGCCAAGGCCCCCTGGGCCATACGACGGTTCATGAGTCCTCGTGTCGGCGACGGCTTGCTCTTTGCTGCGCCGGAACTCAGGCGTCGGAACTCAGTCGTCGGTGCGCGGCGTCGTCCGAGCGTACGCGACGAAGGCAGCCCCACGAGGCAGCCCTGGCTCGGCGGCGAGTACCACCGAAGGTCGAGCGCGACCCTGCAAGTTTTCAGGTGCTCCTTCAGAGCACAACCTGGCAGTGTGGCCGCTCCGGCCGGTGCCGCGCGATGATCGCGCGGTTGCGTGGTGCGTGTGGAGCCGGCCGGTGCGGGCCAGTCGGGGCCCGGCCAACGGAGGGGGAGTCGGATGCGTAGGCGTATAGCGACAGTACTGGGGGCGTCCACGGCCACGTTGATGTTGACGATGACGACCGCCACGGCGGACGACGTCATCCTCGACTACGGGAACCAGATCAAGTGGGCGCGGAGCTGCGGGTCGAACTACACGGGGTACGTCTACGACACATGGGCGTCGACCGGGAAGCGCGGCGACGGATGCGCCGGGCACGCCTGGCTCCGGGTGCTCGGAGACTCGTGGGGAGCCTGGCGTCACGACAACGGCCACATCATGCTCACCAGCCCGAACGGCAAGTTCCGCAAGGCCCAGCACAAGGGATGCGAGACCTGCACGGTCTACACGACCGAGGTCAAGTAGGAAGACAGGCAGGGCACTGAGGGGTCACACCCCGTGGAGGATGCGAGCGTACGGTGCCTGCCGCCGGCAGGCACCGTCACGTGCTGCCGAAGACGGCTCAGACCAGCCGCCGCGCCGTCGCCCACCGCGTCAGTTCGTGTCGGTTGGACAGCTGCAACTTGCGCAGTACGGCGGAGACATGGGACTCCACCGTCTTCACCGAGATGAAGAGCTGCTTCGCGATCTCCTTGTAGGCGTAACCGCGCGCGATCAGCCGCAGGACCTCGCGCTCTCGCTGCGTGAGACGGTCCAGGTCCTCGTCCACCGGCGGGGCGTCCGTGGACGCGAAGGCGTCGAGGACGAAGCCGGCCAGGCGCGGCGAGAAGACCGCGTCGCCGTCCTGGACGCGGAAGATGGAGTCCACCAGGTCGGTGCCGGTGATCGTCTTGGTGACATAGCCGCGGGCGCCGCCGCGGATCACGCCGATGACGTCCTCGGCCGCGTCCGAGACCGAAAGGGCCAGGAAACGGACCGGGTTCTCGGCCGCGGACATCAACGAGGCGCAGCGGCGCAGGACTTCGGCGCCGCCGCCGCCCGGCAGATGCACATCGAGGAGTACGACCTCGGGGCGCGTGGCCGTGATGACCGTGACCGCCTGGTCGACGTCGGCCGCCTCGCCGACCACCTCGACGCCCGTCACATCCGTACGGCCGATCTCGGCCTGGACCCCGGTGCGGAACATCCGGTGGTCGTCCACGAGGACGACGCGGACATGCCGAGCGCTGCCCTTGGTCTCGTCCGCGCCCAGGGTCTCCGGCTGCTCGTTCATGTCGCTCACGATTCCGCCCTCTCCATCTCCAGCTCGACCTCGGTGCCGCCGTCCGGCACCGCGCGCAGCCGCGCCGTACCGCCATGGCGCTGCATCCGGCCGATGATCGATTCCCGTACGCCCATCCGGTCCTGCGGCACGGAGTCCAGATCGAAGCCCGGTCCGCGGTCGCGGACCGAGACGAAGACCGTGCGGCCCTCGACCTCCGCGTAGACCTGGACGGCCCCGCCCTCGCCACCGTACTTGGCGGCGTTCACCATTGCTTCCCGCGCGGCCTGCATCTGTGCGGTCAGTTTCTCGTCAAGGGGGCAGTCGCCCACGACGACGACCTCGAGCGGCACTCCGTGTTTGTCCTCGACCTCGGCCGCCGCCATCTTCACCGCTTCGGCGAACGTCTCCGGCTCCTCGATCCGGCCGGTGCCCTCGGGCTTGTAGAGCCAGTTGCGCAGATCCCGCTCCTGAGCGCGGGCGAGGCGTCGTACCTCCGAGGAATTCTCCGCATTGCGCTGGATCAGGGTGAGGGTGTGCAGCACCGAGTCATGTACATGCGCGGCGACTTCGGCCCGCTCCTGCGCACGGATGCGCATCAGGCGCTCCTGGGAGAGGTCCTGCGTCATCCGTACGAGATAGGGGCCGGCGAGCAGCGCGATGCCGACGAACACGGCGAGCGCCGCCTGCAGCACCGAGCCCAGCTCACGCGCCGAGTTCTGCAGCACGAAGATGGCGGTCACGCCCGTGCCGACGAGGACGACACCGGCCAGGGTGCGGGCGATGTTCAGGGTGCGGCGCTTGCGGCCGACGGCCACCCAGCGGGCGCGGCGCGCATTGTCCGCCTGCCGCCACACCAGGGCGACACCCGCCGCGACCAGGAGCGTCGGCCAGAGGTACGCACGGGCCGGGCCGCCCATGTCGACGGTGCCGACGAAGACCATCGCGATCACGAGCATCGCGATGAAGGCGATGAACTGCCCCTTGTCGATCTTCCGCACGACCAGCTTGCGCCGTCCGTCGGGACCGACCTCGGTGGTCACGGTGTGCTGACGCTCGGAGGCGGTGACTCCGCCGACGCCGAGCGGCACGAAGAACCAGAAGGCGGCGTACAGGAGCGCGCCCAGACCGTTGGCCGTGAACAGGCCCACGAACATCAGCCGCACCCAGAAAACGGGCAGCCCGAGGTGTCCGGCGAGTCCGCGCGCGACTCCCCCGAGCCAGCGGCCTTCGCCACTGCGGTAGAGCTTGCGCAGCGGCTGCGGTTCCTGTGCGGGCGGTGCTGCGGCTGGCATGTGTTCGATCCTCACACGAGGGCGGGGGCCCCGGCATCAGGGTTCGGCCCCTAGACGTCCCTGATCCGTGCCCGCGCGGCGCCGTCCCGGATACGGTCGCGCCTTCCCGGATACGGTCGCGCCTTCCCGGATGCAGGCGTGCACCGCTCTCCCCTGATCCGTGCCCGCGCGGCTCTCCCGAATGGCGTCGTTCGACCGGGCCCAGACCTCCCCGTACTCCACCGCGCACCCCGCCCCGTACGGACAATCTCAGGGTCCGACCAGGGTCGCCCCGCCTGCCGCCGAAGGCCCCGAGACCCCACCATGGAACCCATGACGGATCAGCACGACACCCGGACCGCGGAGCCGGCCGACGCCGTGCCCGGCACCGGGACGACCGGCACCGCGGCGGCCGGCGCCGAGGCGGCCGCGGCCGAAGCGCAGCCACGGCTGCGCCGCGACCGGGAGCACAAGATGCTCGGCGGCGTCTGCGCGGGCCTCGGCCGGCACTGCGACATGGACCCGGTGATCTTCCGTATCGTCCTGGCGCTGCTCGGCGCCGTGGGCGGTATCGGCCTGATCTTCTACGGGTTCGCCTGGCTGCTCATCCCCGCCGACGGCGAGGACGAGAACGAGGCCCGCCGGATGCTGACCGGCCGCGTCGACGGGCCGGCCCTGACCGCGCTGCTCTTCGCCCTGGTCGGCTCCGGCGTGATGCTGTCGATGGTGAACAACGCGGGCGTGCTGACCTTCGCCTCCGTACTCGCCGTCCTGCTCGCGGGCGCCGGCTACTGGTCGAAGGAGCGCCGCAAGGACACCCCCTCGCCGGACCCGGTGGCCGCACAGGCCGCCGCCGACGCACCGCCCGAGACCCAGGCGCCGCCGGTCACCCGCGGCCCGTCGTGGTGGCGGGACCCGATCGTGAAGGACGGCACGCACGAAGGCGGTACGGGGTATCTGTGGGGGCCCGCCGAACTCGCCGGCGTGGAGCTCCCCGCCAAGGACCCCGCGGACCGGAGCACCCAGGTCCTCGCCCCGCGCCGCGGACCGCGCTGGATCGGCGGCTGGATCTTCCTGCTCACGCTGGCCGCCGGCATCACCGGCACCGCGGTCGCCCTCAACGAAATGGGCGCCAACCCGCCCCTCGGCACCGCCCTGACGGCGGGCCTGGCCTGCGCCCTCGCGGTGCTCGCGCTCGGCATCGCGGTCAGCTCCTTCTTCGGGCGTACGGGAGCGGGCTCGGTGCTTCTCGCGCTGATCATCGCCGGACTGCTCGCGGGCGCCTCGGCGCTTCCGAAGGAGATCACCACCAACTGGGTCCGTACGCAGTGGCAGCCCACCGCGGCCGCCGACGTGCGGCCGGCGTACGACATCGGCTCGGGCGAAGGCACGCTCGACCTCAGCAAGCTCGATCTGAAGAAGGACCAGACGGTCACCACCAGCTCCAAGATCGGCGCGGGCCGGATCAAGGTGATCGTCCCCTACGACGCGACGGTGAAGGCGGACGTACAGGTGGGCGTGGGCGACATCCAACTGCCCGAAGGGCATGCGAGGGGCGACATCGACGTCTCCCCCGACCAGCGGCGCTCGATCGTCCTGCGCCCGCCGGGCGACGCGAAGGACGGCGGCACGATCGACCTCACGCTCGATGTGGCGCTCGGCCAGGCGGAGGTGACCCGTGCAGCGAAGTGACGAACGGCGCCGGTGGCTGCACCCGTTCCAGCCGGGCCGCCTGGTCACGGGCCTCACGATGGGCGGGGTGGCCCTCGCCTACGGCGGGGACGCGGCCGGCTGGTGGGACACGGAGTGGTTCGCGGTGATCCCGATCGTGGTGCTCGGCCTGTTCCTCGCCTCGGTCACCGGGATCATCGCCTATGCCGTACGCAGGCGGCGCGGCGCCCGCGGGATCGCGCCCGCGGACGACCGCACCACGCAAAAGACACCTACCGGCTGAGGAACGGGCCCAGTACCGCGGCCAGTTCGGCCGGCGCGTCCAGCGCGACGAGGTGCGCGGCCGTCGGGAACTCGACCAGCTCGGCCCCCGGGATCTCGGCCGCGTACCGCCGGGCGATGTCCTGGAAGTCGCCAACATCGAGCTTGCCGACGCCCACCAGGGTGGGCACGGCGATGGCGGAGAGTTCACCGCCGACCGGGTCCTGCGAGTGCTCGCCCACGATGTCCTGGTTCTCGAGCGACGTCCGCAGCGGGCCGCGCAGTTGACCGGCGAGGCCTTCGGCGACGTCCGTCCAGCCGCGGGCCGGTCCGCGTACCCACATGTCCAGGTTCACCTCGACCGCCGCGTCCAGATCGCCCGCCTCCAGGGCAGCGGTCTCCGCCTCGTCGTACGCGATCATCTCGGCGCCCCAGCCGTACCCGCGCCACGGCGCGGACAGCACGGCGAGCGAGTGCACCCGGTCGGGGTGGGCGAGGACGAAGTCCAGGGCGACGCGGCCGCCCCAGGAGGCGCCCACGAGGCGGACCTTCTCGTGGCCGAGGTGGTCGAGGAGCCTGCGCAGATCGTCCGTCTCGCGGAACGGCCCGCTCGGCGGCGGGGACTGGCCGAAACCCCTCAGGTCGTACCGGATGACGGTGTGCCGCTCGGCGAGCGCGGGCACGACGGCGTCCCACATCCGGTGGTCGGCGATGCCGGCGTGCACGAGGACGACCGGGGTTCCGGTGCCCGCCACGTCGTAGGAGAGAGGGCCGAGTTCGTCGGCGAGTATGTGCATCCGAGGATGCTGACAGGCCCGCCGGTCGGAGGCCACCCCTTACTTCTCGCCGGTCATCGGGAGCCTCATCTGGAGCCCTCTGCAACGCACCCGCCCAAGGCCGCCCCTCCACATCTCACCGGCCGAGACCACCCGCTACATCCCGCGCCGCCGCTGCCTCAGCCAGGCGTCCACCGACCAGTACGAGGCCCCAGCCAGGATCAGCGGCAGCCAGGCCATCAGATACGGAAGGTCGTTGCCCATGTAGTAGGGCGTGGCCGACCAGCTCATCGTGAACCACAGGCTGAGCGAGAGCAGCGCGCCGCCGAGCGCGGCGATCCTCGCGAACAGGCCGATCAACGTGCCGATGCCCACGGCCAGTTCACCGAACGCGATGGCATAGCCGAAGCCGACGGGCGAGTTGGCCGCCAGGTCGAGCATCTTGGGGATCGCCACGTCGCCGCTCTGCTGCAGGAAGCGGATCTGGTCGCCGATCGACTCGTTGCCCGAATCCTTCAGGAAGGTCGAGCTGGTGAGCTTGTCGAGGCCCGCGTAGACGAACGTGACGCCCAGGAAGATCCGCAGCGGCAGCAGGGCGTAGCGCGAGGCGGTGTCGCGCCAGTCCCCCCGGCCACCGCCCGGGTCCGTGTACGTACCGGTCCGCATGGTGTGCGCCATCGCCGCCGCCTCTCGGTTGACCACTCAACGAAATGCCGTCACCAGACCATACGTACGACAGCTGCGAGCGGCTCACCAGTGGGCGCGACGCGTTGGCAATCCAACCGAGACCTCGGCCGGATCGAAACCGAGGGCGAGTCGGTCACTTCGGTCCGGAACGAAACCGAGGGCCAGTCGGTCACTTCGATCCGGATCGAACCCGAAGGTCAGTCGGTCACGTCGATGACGCAGCGGTTCGTCTCGGCCCCCGCCGCCGTGACCACCTGCACCTCGACCCGCCCCGGCTCCACATCGGCCGGTACGGGCACGGTGAGCACGGCATCGGTCGGGTTGGTGAAGCCGCCGGGCACCGGGACCAGCGGGACATGGACGTGGACGGGCCCGATCCGCACCACCATCCGGGCGAGCCGGTCGGGGTTCTGCGCGCCGGGCGGCACGAAGCCGGCGCCGCGGATCTCGATGTCGTCGCCGGTACGGATGGGTGCGTCGAGGTCGCCGGCCTCCCGGGCCCGTACCACCGAATGGATCACCGGCCGCCCGCCCTCGGCGTACTTCCCGGCGAGATACGTGGCGGTCGACAGGAGCACGAGCAGGGCGAGGCCCCAGGGCAGATCGGGCAGCCGGCCCGGGTCGCGGGCGAGGCTGACGGCGGCGAAGAGCAGGGCGGCCGCGTTGATCACCGCGTACTG
Organism: Streptomyces mesophilus; assembly: GCF_040300965.1. Classification (GTDB taxonomy): domain Bacteria; phylum Actinomycetota; class Actinomycetes; order Streptomycetales; family Streptomycetaceae; genus Streptomyces; species Streptomyces mesophilus_A. The sequence goes on from NZ_JBEPEW010000153.1 coordinate 17,510, forward strand.
GGCGTCGGCGAAGTCGCCGCGCCCGGCGTCGTCGGTGACGAGATCTCCGGCGCGCGGACGGTCGGCCCGGACCTTCTGCAGCTCCTGCCCGGCGACGCGGACGGCGACGGTGCGACGGACAAGGACGGCGACCAGGCAGACGACGCCGGTCACCGTCAACAGGGCGCTGCTGCGCCCGGGTTCGAGGCCGGCGAGCAGGGTGTCACGCGCGCGCGGTGTGGCGGCGAAGGCGAGTTCCCAGCCGAGGAAGAGGACGGAGTACGCCGCGAGCAGCACCCAGGCGCCGGCCACGCCGCGTGAGGTGGAGAGACGGTTGTCCTCGCCGATCACGGGCGCCAGGACGCCGCCGCGTGCGCGGTGCCGGTGCGCGACGGCGGTGAGCAGCGCGGCGACGACGAGGGCGGTGAGCATGCCCGCCGTACGCGCGGTCGTCCAGCCGGCGCCGATCGCGGTCAGCGCCTGCAGCAGAAGCAGCGCGCCGGCCGGGCACCAGACCGCCAACAGCGTGCGCCGCCACAGAAGGTCGAGCCAGGCCGCGCTCTCGGCGCGGCTGCGTTCGGCCACCGCCACCGCGGACTGGGTCAGTTCGTCC
>NZ_JBEPEW010000154.1:0-18088 GCF_040300965.1 Streptomyces mesophilus
TCCGGGGGGGGGGGTGTCCGCGTCAACGCGGTGGCGCCCGGGGTCGTCTGCACCCCGCGCGTGGCCGGCCTGCTCGGCGAGGAGGGCCGCGCCCGCAACGCGGCCAACGCCCCGCTCGGCCGGGTCGCCGAGACCTCAGACATCGCCTCCGCGCTGCTCTTCCTCGCCTCCCCGCTGTCCTCGTACGTCACGGGCCAGACGCTGGTGGTGGACGGCGGGGTGGGTGTGAAGTTCCCGTATCCGACGATCGGCGGTGCGAAGTGAACGACTGGCTGCGCGGGGTGAGTTGGCTGTCCGACGAGGGTGCTCCCGTACGCGCGGATCCCGCCGACCGTGACCGTCTGCCCCTGGACACCTGGGAACGGGCGACGGTGCCGGCCGGGGTGCGGTACGAGTTCGTGGCCCGGGGCTGCTCGGCGGTCGAGGTGACGTACTCCGGTGAGCCGCCGCTGCTCGCCGATTCGTATCGCGGCAGCGAGCCCGTGTTCACGCTCCTGAGCGGCGAGCAGGTGGTGGCCGAGGCGGCCGCGGAGGCCGGGCGGAACCAGGTCGTACGCCTGGAGGCTCCGCTGGACGGGGAGTTCACGCTCCATCTGCCGGAGGTGCTGCGTCCGGTGGTGCACTCGGTGCATCCGGTGAGCGGCACGCTGAACCCCGCGCCCACCCGGCCGCGCTGGCTGGTCCACGGCGACTCGATCAGCGAGGGCTGGACGACCTCGCGCCCCCATCTGGCCTGGCCGGCCCGCGTCGGACGGGCACTCGGCCTGGACACCGTCAACCTCGGCTATGCGGGAGCCGCTCGCGGCGAACTCGCCTCGGCGCAGCAGCTCGCCTCCCTGCCGGCCGCGGTGATCACCCTGGCCTTCGGCACCAACTGCTGGAGTCGTACGCCGAGTTCGGCCGAGCTGCTGTACGAGACGACGCGCGCGTTCCTGGGCATCGTGCGGGCCGCCCACCCGGACGTGCCGATCCTGATCGTCTCGCCGGTCGTACGCCCGGACGCCGAGCACTCCCCCAACGCCCTCGGCGCGACCCTCGGCGGCCTGCGGGCCGCCCAGGAGCGCGCGGTGGCGGACACGCCCGACAAGCACCTGCGGGTGCTGTCAGGCGCGCGGCTGATCGGTGCGGAACACCTCGTCGACGGCGTCCATCCCGGTGACGAGGGGCACCGGCTGATCGCTGACGGGGTCACGGAGGCTCTGAGGGACGGGGTCACGGAGGCTCTGAGGGGGTGGGCGCCCGGTACCGGCATGTGAATCCCATTGGACCGGCTCAGTACGGCAGTTGCATGATCCGTCCATGACTGAAGCACTGACCGTCACCTATCTCGGCGGCCCCACGGCCCTGCTCGAACTGGCCGGGGTCCGCCTCCTCACCGACCCCACGTTCGATCCGCCCGGCGAGTACCCGATCGGCGCGCGCAAGCTGGTCAAGACGGGCAGTCCCGGGCTCGACCCGGAGGAGGTGGGCCTGGTCGACGCGGTGCTGCTCTCGCATGACCAGCACCCCGACAACCTGGACCGCGAGGGCCGCACATGGCTCGCCCGTCAGCCCCTCGCGCTGTCGACGGCCGCCGCGCGCGAGCGTCTCGGCGATCCGGTGCGGGCGCTCGCCCCGTGGGAGACGACCGAGGTGGCCCGCCCGGACGGGGGGACCCTCACCGTCACGGCGGTGCCCGCGCAGCACGGCCCGGACGGTTCGGAGCCGCTCACCGGCCCGGTGCTCGGCTTCGTCCTGTCCGGCGAGGGACTCCCGACGGTGTACGTGAGCGGCGACAACTCCTCGCTCGACGTGGTCCGTTCGATCGCCGGCCGCTTCCCGTCCGTGGACGTGGCCGTGCTCTTCGCGGGCGCCGCGCAGACCCCCGTGGTGCCCGGCGCCCATCTGACGCTGTCGAGCCAGGACGCGGCCGCCGCGGCCGAGCTGCTGGGCGCGGGCACGGTCGTACCGGTGCACTTCGAGCAGTGGGCCCACTTCACCGAGGGCCGCGACACCCTGGCCCCGGCCTTCGACAAGCGCGGCCTGGGCGAGCGGCTGCGTCTGCTGCCGCCGGGCGGTCGTACCGTCATCCAGCCCTAGAAGTCCCTGTCAGACGTTGGCGGAAGCCCCCACCAGGGCCGGTAGAAGCCCTGCCAGGCCCGGCAGAAGCCTCTGCTAGGCCCGGAGTTCCTTGACCAGGAACGTGCAGGAGTCCGCGCACTCCACCCGCAGCCCGCCCCGGTCCACATAGGCCCAGCGGTCCACGTACCGCACGACGGGCCGGTACCCGAGCCGTTCGTACAGCGCGGCCGCCCGCGCATTGGTCTCGTCGACGCCGAGACCGATCGCGGGCAGGCCGCGTTCTCGGGCCAGGTCCTCGGCTGCGCGGACCAGGGCGCTGCCGATGCCCTGCGACCTCAAGTGCCCTGCCACCGCAAGCCCGTTGATCTCCGGGCAGCCTCCGGCCGCCGTCCGCACTTCGGGCGCCGCGCACCCGTTCCAGCGCACCTCGGCGTGTCCGGCCGGGATCCCGTCCCGCCAGGCGAGCAGATACGTCGACTCTCCCGCCTGCTGCCGCGCGAAGCGGGCGGAGTGATGGGAGTCGGCACTGGCGGACGGCAGGTGCTCATCGAGGAGTACGACGTCCTCGGCACGGCAGGCGATGATCTTCACCCGGCCGACAGTACCGGTGGCCTCCCGCCGATCTCCTCACCCAACACGCCCGCCACCGCGGTGAGTTGTCCGGCCAGTTCACGGACCCGTACGCCGTCGAGTTCCGGCAGGCCGGTCGCCGTGAGCGCGAGCGCCACCGCACCGTGCTGATCGAAGACGGGCGCCGACAGGGTCGTCAGGCGGTAACGCTCCCCCGGCTCCACCGTGAGCAGCTCGTAGTCGTCACCGAGCGACACCACCAACTCGGCTACGAGGGAGCGGAGTTCCTCACTTCTCGGCGCATCGGCCAGCTGGGCCAGGGCCTCGCCGAGGGCCCGCCGCGCGAGGGTGTCACGGTTCGCGGACCAGCCCCGCTCCCGTACCACCGCCATCGCCGTGTCGAGATGACCGGTCAGCGGAGCGCCCACGGACGTACGGTCGAGCCAGCGCCGAATCTCCCCCGAACCCGCGCCCGACCAGGCGAGGAACACCTGACCGACCGGAGGCAGCAGCGGCAGCCGCATCCCCGCCCACACGTCGGGCGCCCGCCCACGGCCCTCGACGGCCAGGATCACGATGCTGTCGCCCGCGACCGCGCTGACCACGTACTGGGCACCCGACGCGGCCGCCAGGGACCGCAGTTCGCCCCGGGCCCGGTCGACCACCCGGTGCCGGGTCAGGGCCGCATGCCCCACCGCCACCACCGACATCCCGAGGCCGTATGTCTTGCGCTGCGGATGCCGCGCGAGATAGCCGGCGTCGGTGAGCGCCTGGAGCACGGAGAGCAGCGAGGCGAGATTGATGTCGAGGGCGTCGCTCAACTCGCTGAGCGTGTACGACTGTTCGGGATGCGCCGCGAAGTAGTCGAGCACGGCGAGCGCGCGGCCTGCGGCGAGAGCTGGACGTACCACGGCCCTGATCGTACGGAGACGATCAGGGCCGTGAACAGAGGTGTTACGCCTCGGGCTCCACCGGACCGGAGCCCGCGGACTAGCTCCAGCTGGCGTGCAGCGGCTTGCCCTCCGCGTAACCGGCGGCGGACTGGATGCCGACGACGGCCTTCTCCTCGAACTCCGCGAGGGAGCCCGCACCGGCGTAGGTGCAGGAGGAGCGGACACCGGCGATGATCGAGTCGATCAGGTCCTCGACGCCCGGGCGCTGCGGGTCGAGGTACATGCGCGAGGTGGAGATGCCCTCCTCGAACAGCGCCTTGCGGGCGCGGTCGTAGGCGGACTCCTCGGACGTACGGTTCTTCACGGCACGCGCGGAGGCCATACCGAAGGACTCCTTGTACAGACGGCCGTGGGCGTCCTCGTGGAGGTCGCCCGGCGACTCGTACGTACCGGCGAACCAGGAGCCGATCATGACGTTGGACGCACCGGCGGCGAGCGCCATGGCGACGTCACGCGGGTGACGGACACCGCCGTCGGCCCAGACGTGCTTGCCGTACTTCTTGGCCTCGGCCGCGCACTCCAGGACCGCGGAGAACTGCGGGCGGCCCACGCCGGTCATCATGCGGGTGGTGCACATGGCGCCGGGACCGACACCGACCTTGATGATGTCGGCGCCGGCGTCGATGAGGTCCTTGACGCCTTCGGCGGCGACGATGTTGCCCGCGACGATCGGCACCTGCGGGTCGAGCGCGCGCACCTTCTTGATCGCCTCGATCATCGACTCCTGGTGGCCGTGCGCCGTGTCGATGACGAGCGTGTCCGCACCGGCGTCGAGCAGCTGCTTGGCCTTGCCCGCGACGTCGCCGTTGATGCCGACGGCCGCGGCGATCCGAAGGCCGCCCTTTGCGTCGACGGCCGGCGAGTACAGGGTCGCGCGCAGCGCGCCCTTGCGGGTCAGGATGCCGGCGAGCTTGCCGTCCTTGTCCACGGCGGGGGCGTAGCGGCGGTTGGCGTTGTCGAGCTTGTTGAAGGCCTCGCGCGGGTCGATGTCCGCGTCGAGAAGCAGCAGGTCCTTGGACATGACCTCGGACAGCTGCGTGAAGCGGTCCACGCCGGTGAGGTCCTCGTCGGTGACGACACCGAGCGGCCTGTTGTCCTCGTCGACGACGACGCCGGCGTTGTGCGCGCGCTTGGTGAGCAGCGCGAGGGCGTCGGCGACGGTCTGGGTCGGGGCCAGGGTGATCGGGGTGTCGAGCACGTGGTGACGCGTCTTGACCCACGAGATCACCTCGGTGACGACCTCGATCGGGATGTCCTGCGGGATGACCACGAGGCCGCCACGGCGGGCCACGGTCTCGGCCATACGGCGTCCCGCGATCGCGGTCATGTTGGCGACGACCAGCGGAATCGTGGTGCCCGTGCCGTCGGGGGACGAGAGGTCCACACCCTGCCGGGAGCCGACGGCGGAGCGGCTCGGCACCATGAACACATCGTCGTACGTCAGGTCGTACGGCGGCTTGATGTCATTGAGGAAACGCACGTGCAGAACATCCCAGTCGATCGGAGGGGACCTCGAGCAGGTGTGCCGAGGCAAAACGCACGTACTTCATTCTCCCATGACCTGGACGATCCGCTGCCCGGGCGGATCGTCCAGGGCTTGCGGAGGATCTTCGTGTGATCAGCCAGTGGCCCGCTCCGGCCACCGGCGCCTCCCCCTTACGCAGCCGCCAGCGCCTCCGTAGGAGGCAGCCGGGCCGCGCGGACCGCCGGATAGAAACCGGCCAGGCCGCCGATGACGAGCGTGGCCGTGACGCCGCCGGCCATGGACCAGAGCGGGACCACGGTGGGCCAGCCCTGGTAGGTGGCGTAGCCGGTGGTGACGGCGATGCCGATGAGGACTCCGCCCAGGCCGCCGAGGGCGGAAAGGAGCAGGGACTCGCACAGGAACTGGATACGGATCTGGCCGCGGGTGGCTCCCAGGGAGCGGCGGAGCCCGATCTCGGCGCGGCGTTCAAGGACGGAGATGACCATGGTGTTGGCCACACCCACACCGCCCACCAGGAGGGCCACACCGCCGAGCCCGAGGAGCAGTCCCGCGAGGGCGTCGTCGGTGGCCTCCTTGGCCGCCAGCGCGTCCGAGGGCCGGGAGACCTCGACGGCCGTGGGGTCCTGCGGGTTGGCGGTGGCGCCCAGTACCGACTGGACGTCGGTGACCGCCGCGGGGGCGGCGCGGGTGTAGATCGTGGTCGGATGGCCGTCGAAGCCGAGCTCCGCCTCGGCCACGGGCCAGCCGACGAGGGCGCCGGCGTCGAGTTCGGGGGCCAGTTCGTTGGGTGCGAGCAGACCGACGACGGTGAACCATCTCTCCCCCAGCCACACCTGGACGTCGTCGCCGGCGCGGGACACGCCAAGCTGTTCCGCGGCCTTGGGGCCGAGGACGACCGCGGGGTAGGCGGCGTTGGCCCGGTTGAGCCAGCGGCCCTGGACAACACCGGCGCCGACCGTGCCCGGCAGGTCGAGGCGCGCCGCGTAGACGCCGATGCCGCCCGTCTCCGCCGGGGGGACCCGGTCGTTTCGGTACACCTTCGCGTCGGTCCTGCCGATGGCCGTGACGGACTCGACGGACCCGATGCGGGCGGTCATCTCCACGGCCTCGTCCGGGAGATGGGCCTCCCCGCCCCCGAAGCTCTGGCCCGGCGAGACGGTGAGGAGGTTGGTGCCCAGGGCGTCGAGCTTGCGGGCCAGCTCTTCGGTGGAGGACGCGGAGATGCCCACGACGCCGATCATCGCGGCGATGCCGATCGCGATGCCGAGGGCGGACAGGAACACCCGCAGCGGTCGCGAGCGCAGCCCTGATCCACCGACCCGCAGGACATCGGCGGGGCTGAGGCGGGCGGGTGTGAGGCGTGGTGCGGTGACCGTCATGCGCGTACCGCCTCGAGGCTCGAGTCGTGCTCGATCCGGCCGTCCTTGATCCGCACTTCGCGCGGCAAGGCGGCGGCGATGTCCCGGTCGTGCGTGATGATCACGACGGTGGTGCCGGCGCGGTGCAGCTCGTGCAGCAACTCCATGACCGTGGCCCCGGAGGCCGAGTCGAGGGCCCCCGTGGGTTCGTCGGCGAGCAGCAGCGGAGGGTCGCCCACGACCGCTCGGGCGATGGCGACGCGCTGTTTCTCGCCGCCGGAGAGCTGGTGCGGTTCGTGGTGGAGGCGGGCGCCAAGGCCGACGCGGCGCAGCATCCGCTCGGCGAGGCGGCGTCGCAGGGCGCGCGGGCGGCCGGTGTAGAGCAGCCCGTCGGCGACGCTGTCGAGAGCGGGCACGCCGGGAGCGAGGTGGAACTGCTGGAAGACGAAGCCGATGTGGGTGGCGCGCAGCGCGGACAGTTCCCGGTCGCCGAGCTCTTCGACGGCGTGTCCGCCGATCCGGACGCGGCCGTGGGTGGGGCGGCTCAGCGTGCCCATGATGTTGAGCAGCGTGGACTTGCCGGAGCCGGACGGGCCGACGATGGCGAGGAGTTCGCCGCGCCGGACCCTGAGGTCGGCGTCGGCGAGGGCGGCGAGCGTGCCGTACGTCTTGGTGACCGATGCCAACTCCACGAGAGGCGCCTTCACTTGGGCACCCCCACGACGAGCCCGTCCTTGACGCCGGGCCCGGACACCTCGACCATGCCGCCGGCGAAGATGCCCAGCTCGACGGGGACGTACGCGATGCCCTTGGCGCCGATCGTCTCCAGCGCGTAGCCGCCTTCGCGCAGGGCGACCAGGGCGTTGATCGGGACGGCGAGTACGTCCTCACGGGTCTCGGCCCGGAAGGTGACGTCCACCGGGGCCGCCTGGTAACGGCCGAGCTTCTTCTGGTCCTTGACCGTCAACGTGACGGCGAGGGTGGCGTCCTCCACCGCCGCCGTACCGCCCGTCGGGGCCGGGGCCGCGGTGGCCGCGGCGGCCACTTCGTCGACGACGGCCGGGGCGCTGGTGCCGTCCGGCAGCGCGACGGTCGCCTGCGTGCCCTTCTCGACCAGGTCTTCGTGCCGGACTTCCAGCTCCACGGAGACGATGCGCGCGGAACCGGTCCACATCAGCAGCTGCCCGGCCGCCGCGCCGCCGCGGGTGGCCTTGACCTCGGCGACCCGGCGTTGCCCGGTGGCGACGACCGCGTCGCCGGGCCCCACCTCGCCGGTCTCCTCGCGGTCCAGGTCGTCCTGCCAGTCCCGTACCGCCTGCGCCGTGCCCTCGGTGAAGGTGTCGTCGACGGTGAAGCCGCCGTAGCCGAGGGCGGCGAGGTTCGCCTCCAGCATCGCCACGTCCTTGCCATCGGCACCGGCGGCGAGCGGACGGTAGAGCGGCGTGGAACCGTAAAGCAGCGGTGTCTTCTGCTCGTTGACGCTGTAGACGGTGCTGCCGCGCTTGAGCACGGCGCCTTGTTCGGGCAGCCAGGTGAGGATGCCGGAGGAGCCCGTGGCGGTGACGGGCTCGGCCGTCCCGTAGCCGAGGCTGCCGTCGACGGACTCGGTACGGGTGAGCGTCGTCCGGCGCACCTCGGTCGTGTTCGGCGGGCCCGTCGGGGACGTGGCGGCCGGCTCGCCCGAGTCGCCGCCGAAGGCGCCGGTCGCCGCCATCACGCCCGCCGCCGCGACGGTGATCGCGAGGAGAACGAGGCCGGATGTACGGAGCGGATGGCGCCGCCGAGGACTCGGGGAGGTCTCCTCGCCCGGGTCGGCGACCAGCTGATCGGACTCGTCGGGCGGTGTTGGGCGTCCCTGATCGGACGGTGCCTGGCGTCCCTGACCGGTCGTCACTGGGCGCCCCCGCGAATGGCGCCGAGGAGGTCGCGGCACGCGTCCATGGCCTTCTCGAAATCGGGGTCGTCCACGGTGAGGGAGCCCTGTTCGAAGCCTTCGGGGCCGGGGTCCGCCATCTCGACGCCGTTCTTCCGCATACAGGCGGCCAGTTTCTTCATCGCCTCCAGCTGCTCCGCGTCCGGCTTGCCGCCCACGTCCTGCAGGGACTGCGGGGCCTTGTCGCGGCAGGCGTCCATCGCCTTGGTCAGCGTCTCCCGGTCCGCTCCGCCGCCGACGACACCCTCCAGATCGAGCTTGCCGGTCGCCGGGTCGGGGTCCGCCATCTCGACGCCGTTGTCCCGCATGCAGGTGACGAACTCCTGCGCCTGCTCGGCCTCGTCGGCCTTGCCCGCGGCGGACGGGGACTTGGCGTCGTTCACCGACGCGACCTGTGATCCCTCGTCCGAACCGCCGCAGCCGCTCAACAGCAGGGCCGCGACCAGCAGTGCGGCGGCTCGAGCCGCCAGGGTCGTCCTTTTCATGGGTTTCATGGGTTTCATGGGTGCTCCTCGTGGGTGGGGCCGACGGGAGCGATGCTGGCGGAGCAGGTTCAGAGCAGGCCCCGGCCCGCCTCAAAGGGAGCTGGGAGTCGAGGAGCTGGGAGTCGAGGAGCTGGGAGTCGGGGAGCTCGGAGTCGGGGAGCGCCCCTTCACCCGGGCAGAGTTCGAGGGAGGACGACGCGGAAGACCGCCCCTTCCCCCTCGCCCGCCCGCAGTTCGAGCCGGCCGCCGTGTGCCCGGGTCACGGCCGCCGCGATGGAGAGTCCGAGACCGGCGCCCGCTCCGTTGCGTGCGGTGCCGGCGCGGTAGAGGCGTTCGAAGACGTACGGGGCGTGCTCGGGCGGGACGCCGTCACCCGTGTCCGCGACCTCCACCACCGCGGCCGGAGCTCCCTGCGGCGGCCCTTCGCCGACGGCGGACGCGACCGGACCGTACGCGGCGCCCGTCGCACCGAGCCGTACGGTGATCACAGCGTCGGGCGGGGTGTGGAGGTCGGCGTTGGCGAGCAGATTGCCCAGCACCTGCCGCAGCCGAAGTGGGTCGCCCGACACCTCGAGCGGACCGATCAGGGTGTCCCTGGAGTCGTCCAGCGGACGGAGGTGCACCACCCGGCCCGGAGCTGCGGCGTGCAGGGCACCGACCGCTTCGGTGGCGAGTTCCCGCAGGTCCACCAGGCGGTGTTCCGGGGCGCGTTGCTCGTCCAGGCGCGCCAGGAGCAGCAGCTCGTCGACGAGGACGGCCATCCGCGCGGACTCGGCCTCGATGCGGTGCAGTGCGTCGGCGGGATCACCGCCGCGGCGGGCCAGCTCGGCGAAGCCGCGGATCGAGGTGAGTGGGGTGCGCAGCTCGTGCGAGGCATCGGCGAGGAAGCGGCGGAGCCGGTGTTCCGAGTCCGTACGGGCGGTGATCTCGGACTCGACGCGGGCCAGCATCGTGTTCACGGCCCGGCCGAGCCGGCCGGGTTCGGTGTGCGGATCGGTATCGGCCACGCGCCTGGTGTAGTCGCCGGCCGCGATGGCCTGTGCGGTGGCCTCCATCCGGGTCAGCGGCCTGAGCCCCAGCCGTACAAGGAGTGCGGCGAGCAGCCCGAGGAGTGCCAGGACCGCGGCGAGTACCGCAGCGTCGATGAGCAGCAACTGGTCGGCGATGGCCTCGACTTCGGCCAGCGACACCGCCGTGACGATCATGGTGGTGTCACCCCCGGCCGTGGTGGCGTCACCCCCGGCCGTGGTGGAGTCACCCCCGGCCGTGGTGGTGTCACCCTCGTCCACGCCGGTGTCACCCCCGTCCGGCAGCGTGCGTACGTTCACCCGCCAGTCCGAGCCGGATTCTCCGCGCACGGTGAACGGGCCGTCCGTGCGCCCGGCGAGCTCGTCCGCGGACGGCAGTACGGGCCCGGGGGCCTCGGACTCGGCCGGGTAGGCGACGCGAGCGCCGTCGGCCGCGTAGAAGTAGATCCGCGATTGCGCGCCGAAACGCTCGCTGAGCAGGTCGGCGAGGCCGTCCCGCTCCTTCAGCGCGGACAGCAGCCGCTGCAGGGCCTGTTCGTCGAGCGTCCCCTTGCCCGCCGTCGAACCGGCCGTCGCCGACGGCACGGTGAGCTGTCGGTCGACCCGTTTCAGCAGATAGTTGTCGAGGAGCAGCAGTCCTGCGGTGTTCGCGACCAGCAGCCCGACCGCGGTCAGCGCGACGGCGGTCAGCGCCAGGCGGGAGCGGAGCGTCCAGTGCCGCCGGCGCCGGGGCCGCCTCATCGGTCCGTGTCCCTCGGCGCCCGCAGCGTGTACCCCACGCCGCGCAGCGTGTGGATGAGCTGCGGCCCGCCGGCCGCGTCCAGCTTCTTGCGCAGGTAGTAGACGTAGCTCTCCACGATGCGGCTGTCACCGCCGAAGTCGTACGACCAGACCCGGTCGAGGATCTGCGCCTTGGAGACGACCCGGCCCTGGTTCTCCAGGAGGTAGCGCAGCAGGCCGAATTCGGTGGGCGACAGCTCCACCGCCTGCCCGCCGCGCCGCACTTCGTGCGCGTCCTCGAAGAGTTCCAGGTCCGCGCAGCGAAGCGGTGCGTCGTCCGCGACCGGACCGTCCTGCGTACGGCGCAGGATGGCCCGGATCCGCAGCACGACCTCCTCCAGGCTGAAGGGCTTGGTGACGTAGTCGTCGCCGCCCGCGGTCAGTCCCTCGATGCGGTCCTCGACGGTGTCCTTGGCCGTGAGGAAGAGCACCGGCACGTCCTGCCCGGTGGTACGCAGCCGGCGCGCCACCTCGAAGCCGTCGAGGTCCGGGAGCATCACGTCGAGGACGACCAGCGCGGGCCCGGCGGTGCGGGCCGCCGCGAGCGCCTCCTGTCCGGTGGCGGCGGCCACGGTGTCGTAGCCGACCAGGCGCAGCGTCTGGGTCAGGAGGTCACGGATGTTCGGCTCGTCGTCGACGACGAGCACCGTCGCAAAGACGGCCGAGGAGGCGGGTTCGGTGCGCGGGGAAGGGGACACGGCCCATGCCTAGCGCACGAATCTGAGAGGAACCTGGGAGCCGTCGGGCTGCCGGCGGACCCGCCTCGGCCTCCGACCCGGAAGCCGCCCTACTCGGCCCGGGAGATGACCAGCTCGCCGAACGCGGCCGCCTGCTCCAGGAACTCGCCCCGCGTACCCGCGGGCAGCGCGACCGTGACCCCGGTGACGCCTGCGTCGGCCTGCTCGGCCAGATCCTCGACGATCGCGTCGGCGTCGAGCGCCCCGCCGGAGAACATGCTCAGCCCTCGCGGCATGAACGTGACGTCGACCGGGTCGGCGCGGCCCACCGACGCGGCGTACTCCCGCAGGTAGTCCAGCCGGTCCCGCAGGTCGGCGAGGTTCTCGATGCCGGGCGTGCGCAGGGTCTTGGAGGCCTTGGCCGGGGCCGGCATCGGGAGCCAGCCGTCGCCGAGATCCACGACGCGGCGGATCGCCCGTCTGCTGTTGCCGCCGATCCACACCGGTATCCGTTCCTGCACCGGCCTGGGCAGCATGGTGTTGCCTGCGGCCGCGTATCCGGAGCCTTCGAAGCGCACCGGCTCCCCGCTCCACGCGGCCCGCATGGCGCGCAGCGCTTCGTCGAGCCGGTCGTTGCGCTCGGCGAAGTCCGCGCCCAGAGCCTCGAACTCCGGCTCCAGATAGCCCGCGCCCACCCCGAGGATGACCCGGCCGCCGGAGAGTGCGTCAAGGGTCGAGATCATCTTCGCCGAGACGAAGGGATTGCGGTACGCGGGCACGAACAGGTTGGTGTGCAGGCGCAGTCGACGGGTCGCGGCGGCCGCGAAGGACAGCGTCACCATCGGGTCGAGGGTGTGGTGCCCTCCGCGCGCGAGCCAGGCGTCGCCGGGGAAGGGGTGGTCGGTCACGAAGACCGCGTCGAAACCCGCGGCCTCGGCGGCGCGCGCCATCTCCATGACCGCATCGGCGCCGATCAGATCGGCGCCTGCGTCCACCCTGTGCGTCGGAAGCCCCAGCGAGAAGAACATGCGCCAGACCGTAACTGACGGGGCGTCAGTTGTCAGTACCGTGCACCTCGGTGGACCTCGGCCGCACGATCGGCGGAGCTCAGCCCGCCCTGTTCAGCTGTGCTCCGAGGTGGTGCTGGAGCGGCTGCCCGACGGCCGCCAGGTCATGGACGAAGTCCAGGGTCGCGCCCTCGGCGAGGGTGTAGCGGCGACGCGTCGCGGTCACATCCTTGGCCGTTGGGGTCAGCGCCACGGTGTGCGAAGCCAGTTCGGCGAGCCCTTCGCCGACACTGCCGACCATAATCTCCGTGATCCCGGTGGGCTGCGTGATCAGCGCCTCGACCCGCCCGTCCGGCTGCACCCGCCACCAGCCGCTCTCCCGCGCGGCGGGCCGCAGCGGCCCGTCCTGCCCGTCGATCAGCCAGGCCCGCGCCTCGTACCGCAGAAAGGGCCGGCCGTCGTGCGAGAAGGTCACTTCCTGCGCATACGTGAAGTCCTCGGCCAGCGTCGGGTAGGTGCCGCGCCCCCTCCCCCGCCAGGTCCCGAGCAGCCACAGCGCGGGCTTGAGCAGTTCATGGGTCTTGGGCGCCTGGTCGGGGCTCGTCGCTTCGGCGTACGGGTAGGACGGGACATGGTCGGGCACGTGATCGCTCCTCGGAGTGCGGTCGTCCCGGGAAGCGTAGGGCTTCGCGGACCCGCACCGGCTTCACTCCAACGTGAGGAGGGCCGTGAGGGGTACGGCCTCGGCGAGGATCTCCCGCGCCGTCTCCCACTCCTCGGGCCGCGCCGCGGCGTACGCGCGCCAGCCCGAGACCACCACGACCGTGCCCGGGGCCAGGTCGCTCAGGGAGTCGGCCAGGGCGTCCCAGTTGCGGCCGAACCAGGAGGGGAAGGCGAGGACCCGGGCGCAGGCCGCCAGGAACGCGGACTTGTCCGTGACACCGGACAGGTCGAGGACGTGGAGCGGGACGGCGGAGCCGCGCGCCGACTCGACGAGCGCCGCCAAGGGCTCGGGCCGGCCCGCCCACTGCCCGGGCGGACAGCCCGCGGGACCGCCGGCCTCCCCGCGCCGAACGACGGAGCCTTCGCCCACAAGGTCGGAGAGCCCGCTCTGCGCGCCGGAGCCCTCGCCCCGACCGCCGGAGCCCTCGCCCACACCGTCGGAGAGCCCGCTCTGCGCGCCGGATTCCTCGCCTTGGCCGACGGGCCCGCCGTCCGGACCGTCGAACCCGTCGCCGGTTGCGCTGGAGCCGCGTGTCATCGCAGGACCGCCTTGAACGTGTCGTAGTGATCGTCCGTGTAGAAGAACTCCCCGCCCCGGCCGGTCACGATACGGCGCGCGCCGCGATCGCGTTCGCGGGGAGTACGGACCGTGTACTCGCGGTAGTAGCCGCGCTTCTGACGCGGCAGGATCCGCTCGTAGTTGCCGAAGTACGCGCCGTCCTTGTCGTACGGGAAGGGCCCGCCGGCGTCGATCAGGCGAAGCGTCTGCCGCGCCTCGGCGGGCAGGGACGCCTCGGGAACGGTGACGAAGCCCTTGGCCCAGGCGGGAGCCCCGTCCTGCTGCGAGCGCGTCGCGGACGGCCGGGGGGCCGTGTCCGGCCCGGAACCCGTGTCCGACGAGCACCCCACCAGGAGCAGCGCGCACAACGCACCGACGAGCAGACGGAGGGCTGCGGGGCGGCGCCTGGGGTACATGCGGCCGATGCTGCCACGCTCGGCGAGGGTGCGCCGTTCGGCGCTCGCCTCACGACGGAACGCCCCCGCACCCTCGCCGACACGGCGCCGTACCACCGCCGAAACGCCCTCGTACCGACGCAGGAACGCTCCCGTTTCGACGTCGACACTGCCCCGTACCAACGCTGGAACGCCCCGTACCGACGTCGAAACATCCCTGTACCAACGCCGACACCGCCCCCAACTGCCGCAGGAACGCCCCCGTACCGGCCCCAACACGCCCCCGTACCGACCCCGACACGGCCCCGCATCGACGACCGCCCGGCATCCACCGAACACCTGCGCCCCACGCCCCGCTGGTCCACGATGAAGACATGCTGTTCGCCGACGTGGCCAGGACCTCGCGGGAGATCGCCGCCACCGCCGCACGCAAGGAGAAGACCGCACTGCTCGCCGAGCTGTTCGGGCGGATGGCGCCCGAGGAGGCTCCGCTGGTCGTCTCGTATCTCGCGGGGCGACTGCCTCAGCGGAAGATCAACGTGGGCTGGACGGCGTTCCGCGAGAAGCAGCAGCCGGCCGCCACCGCGACCCTCACCGTGCAGGGCGTGCACGCCACGTTCGGCCGCATCGCGGCCGTCGCGGGCAAGGGCGCCCAGGCCGAGCGCAAACGGCTGCTGCACGAGCTGCTCACCGCCGCCACGGAGGGCGAGCAGCGGTTCCTGTTCGGCCTGATCGGCGGCGAGCTGCGTCAGGGCGCCCTCGACGCCCTGGCCGTGGACGGTCTCGCCGCCGCCTACGGCGCGAAGCCCGCTGTCGTACGCCGGGCCGTGATGCTCGCGGGCCGCCTCGACACGGTCGCCCAGGCCCTGATCGCGGACGGTGTGGCCGCACTCGACGCCTTCCGGCTCGACGTGGGCCGCCCGGTCCTGCCGATGCTGGCCAAGACCGCCAAGGACGTGGACGAGGCGATCGACATGGTCGGCGCCTGCGCGGTCGAGGAGAAGCTGGACGGCATCCGGGTCCAGGTCCATCGCGACGGCGACAGCGTACGGGTGTTCACCCGCACCCTCGACGAGATCACCGACCGGCTGCCCGAAGTCGTCGCGGCGGCGCAGGAGTTGACGGCCACGCGGGCCGTTCTGGACGGCGAGGTCATCGCGCTCGACCCCGAGGGCCGCCCGATGCCCTTCCAGGACATCGCGGGCCGCGTGGGCTCCAAGCTCGACATCCCGGGCGCCCAGGCCGAGTTGCTCCTCTTCCCCGTGTTCTTCGACCTCCTGGGCGTCGACGGCCGCGATCTGCTCGATATGCCCGCCCGCGAACGCCACGCCGAGCTGGTCCGCATCTCACCCGAACCGCGGCGGGTCCGCCGGTACGAAGTGCCCGACCCCGACGACGTACAACTGCGCGAAGGAGCACGGGCGTTCGCGGACGAGACCCTGGTGCGCGGGCATGAGGGCGTGGTCGTCAAGGGGCTCGACGCCCCGTACAGCGCCGGGCGGCGCGGGGCGTCCTGGGTGAAGGTCAAGCCGGTGCACACCCTGGACCTCGTGGTGCTCGCAGCGGAGTGGGGCCATGGACGGCGCACCGGAAAGCTGTCGAATCTGCATCTGGGGGCGCGGCGTGCGGACGGTTCGTTCGCGATGCTGGGCAAGACCTTCAAAGGCCTGACCGACGCGGTCCTCGCCTGGCAGACGGAACGGCTGCAGGAGTTGGCGGTCGAGGACGACGGCTGGGCGGTGAAAGTGCGGCCCGAGCTGGTGGTCGAGGTGGCCTTCGACGGCGTACAGCGTTCGACCCGCTACCCGGAAGGCGTGACCCTGCGTTTCGCCCGGGTGGTGCGGTACCGGGAGGACAAGACGGCCGCGGAGGCGGACACCGTGGATGCGGTGCTTGCGCTGCGGCGCTGACGGGGGAGGCGGCGACATGGGCGGATGGACACCGGACGACGCCTGGCGTCACGCGAACGCGCTCAACGACGAGTTCGATGGACCGGACGAGTTCGGAGCGCACGGCGGGTCCGAGAAGTACGGCGGTCCGACCGGCGCCGGGTACGGCCGGCACGGCGCCCACTCGGAGCCCTTCGACGCCGAACTCACCGAGGTGCACCGCCCGGACCTCGAACAGGCGGGCGTCCACGCCGTGGCCCTGACCTGGGTGGACGTCGCGGGCATCACCCGGGTGAAGACCGTGCCGCTGTCCCGCTTCCACCGGGCCGCAGAGCGCGGGGTCGGCATGTCGCCGGTCTTCGACGTCTACCTCGTCGACGACTCGGCCACCACAAGCCGGCATATCGGCGGCCCCGACGGCGACCTGCGGCTGCGCCCCGATCCGGACCGGCTCACCGTCCTTGCGGGGCAGCCCGGTTGGGCCTGGGCACCGGTCGACCGCTACCACCAGGACGGCCGCCCGTACGAGGCGTGCCAGCGGCTGTTCGCGCGGCGGATGGTGCGCCGGGCCGCCGAGCAGGGCATCGAGCTGTGCATGGGATACGAGACGGAGTGGGTGGTCTCGCGCGAGGGCGCCCCCGCCTGCGCCGGACCGGCCTACGGCATGGCACGCGTCGTGGAGCTGTCCGCGTACCTCGACGACCTCCACACCGCCCTGCGCGCCCAAGGCCTAGATGTCCTGCAGCTGCATCCCGAGTACTCCCAGGGCCAGTTCGAGGTCTCGCTCGCGCCCACGGATCCGGTGGGCGCGGCGGACGAGGCCGTGCTCGTACGCGAGACGATCCGCGCCGTGTCCCTGCGGCACGGACTCACCGCGTCCTTCGGCCCGGCCATCGACGCGGACTCGGTCGGCAACGGCCGCCATCTGCATCTGAGCCTGTGGCGGGACGGACGGAACCTGTGCGGTGACGGCGGCGGCCCGTTCGGGATGACGTCCCAGTGCGAGGCCTTCCTCTCCGGCGTCCTGTACGCGCTGCCCGGACTGCTCGCCCTGGGCGCCCCCTCCCCCGCGAGCTATCTGCGTCTGCAGCCCTCCCGGTGGGCGGGCGCATACCGCTGCTGGGGGCTGGAGAACCGCGAGGCCGCACTGCGGTTCATCGCCGGACAGCCGGGCGCCACGGGCGAGCCCGGCGACCCGATCGACCCGAGCGCCACGAGCGCCACAAGCGCTACGAGCGCTACGAGCGCCACGAGCGAGCGTGGAGAGGCGAGCGCCACAGGCGAGCCCGGCGTCCCCGGGACCGCCAACGCCGAGATCAAGTGCTTCGACCCGGCGGCCAACCCCTATCTCGTCGTGGGCGCGGTGATCGCCGCGGGCCTCGCCGGTCTCGACGCCCAACTCGCCCTGCCCGCCCCGGTCTCCGGCGACCCGGTACGCCAGGACAAGGACCGGCTGCCGACCTCCCTCACCGAGGCCGTCGCCGCCTTCTCGTCCTCCACCGTGCTGCGCGAGGCCTTGGGGGACGCACTGTCCGACGCGGTGATCGCCGTACGGACGGCAGAGGTGAAGCTCTTCGACGGAGTACCGGCACAGGAGCTCGCCGAGGCGACGAGGAACCGCTACTGATGCCGCTGCTCGTCGACCACCACTGCCACGGAATCGTCCGCAAGGACCTCACCCGGGACGGCTTCGAGGCCTTTCTGACCGAATCCCCCGACCCGGCCCCGCCCGGCACCAGCTTCTTCGACACCCAACTCGGCTTCGCCGTACGCCGGTTCTGCCCACCGCTGCTCGGACTCGACCCGCACTGCGACCCGGATGTCTACCTCCGGGAACGGACGAAGCTCGGCGCCGAGGAAGTCGCGCGCCGGCTCCTGACGGCCGCGGGCATCGCGGAGTTCTACGTCGACACGGGCCTGCCCGGCGACCTCACGACTCCGCAGGAGCTGGCCGGGCTGAGCGGCGCGACGGCTCGCGAGATCGTGCGCCTCGAACACCTCGCGGAACGTACCGCCGCGGCCGCCAAGGACCCCGCGGAGTTCCTGGCCGTACTGGACCGGCGGATCGCACAAGCGGCGCGCACGGCGGCCGGATTCAAATCCGTCGTCGCCTACCGGCACGGCCTCGACATGCCGCCGGAGCCACCCGGGCGCCGCGCCGTCGAGGACGCGCTCGCCCGCTGG
>NZ_JBEPEW010000155.1:0-18066 GCF_040300965.1 Streptomyces mesophilus
GCGTATGTCCTGGCGACCGCGGCACGGTGGCGCTGCACCACGGCACGGCGGCGCACCCCGAACCGGCCGCCGACGCACCTGAGTCGGACCCCACGCCGCCCTCCACCGCGATCGCGCCGAAGCGCCGGCGCCGGCTCGCGCTCCCGCTGGCGCTCGTGGGCGTACTCGTCGCCGCGGGTGCCGGAGCGTACGTCCTGCTGCCGAGCCTCATGGACGGCAAGGGAGGCGAGGAGAGCTTCGGTGCCGGCCGCGGCAACTCGGCCGGCACCGACCCCGGCGGACGGGGAACGCAGGCGAAGGACGCTCCTTCCGCGTCCTCCTCGCCGTCGGCGAGCTCCGACGGCGAGAAGGCCGAGGAGCAGACGGGCGACAAGCCCTCCCCCGGGGACTCCGTCTCCGCAAGCCAGGACGCCACCGGCGACCCGGACACGCTCGAGCCGGGCAACGGCTTCCCGCAGAGCTATCCGGGCGCCTGGGAGAACCGCGAGGCCGGGAACGTGTGGACGTTCGACATCCCCGAGGACCCGGTCGGCAAGCAGGTGACCTGGCGGATGGAGATCGGCGAGGACGGCACCTGGTGCGCCTGGACCGCACCGGTCGAACGGGCCACGTCCCACCGCCTGTTGCTGGGCAAGTCGCAGCTCACGGACAGCGGGATCAGCGACACCGCCGGGCCGTGCACGGTCGGCGACCGGCCTTACTTCGACGTGGTCGACGTGGATCAGCTGACGTTCTACGGATCGGGCCTCAGGGACGGCATGTACGTCGAGCGCCCGGCCTAGCCGGAGCCCCGCAGCGCGTCGACGCGCGCGAGCATCTTGAAGAAGCAGGGCCTCACCCGGGGCCACAGTTCGTCGTTCCAACTCTCCTCGGCATACGTGCTGTTCAGGTACAGCTCCCGCGCGTGGGCCAGCGCGGGACGATGCTCGGCCGGAAGCCGTTCGAGCGCCCAGGCCGCCGCCTCGTGCTTCGGCAGGATCTCGCCCGTGGCGACCGTCACCCAGGTACGGGCCATCGTCAGGAGCACGTTGCGTTCGTCGTCGTCGATGTCCTCCATCAGGAGCTGGATCCCGGCGACACTCGCCGCCACCACATCCTTCTGCGGAACGGGATCCACCAGCGACGCGAGCGGCGGCCCGCTGAGGGTCCGGCCATGCGCGAGGGCCATGGCGAGCAGCAGTGCCAGGTCCGGCATCGGCTCCGGCTGCGGCACGCACCCGCACCCGTTCTCGTACGAGGAGCGCAGCCACTCCCCGTACAGGAAGTCGCAGTCCGGCGGATAGATCCACGGCCGCACGGAGGACTGGACGACCACCACCAACTCGACCGGCCGCAACGGCGCGTCGAGGCCGGAGATCCGCAGGAGCCCGTCAAGCAGTGCCCGGCGCCGGTCAGGGGTCAGCGAGCGCCGGGACACCACCAAGAGGTCCACATCACTGGCCGGCTTCAGCCCGCCGAGAACGGCGGAGCCGTGGAGGTAGCTGCCGATGAGCTCGGGTCCAAGGACGTCGGCAACCAGCTCCACGGCCGGTGTGAGGTGATCCATTCCGCCAGATTAAGGCCGGATCGGGTGATCGGGCAGACTACGAGCGGGAGTTCCGCTTCCACGGCCCTGTGATGGCCACGAGGATGCCCGGGTCCTGGATGTTGGCGTACAGCGTCCTGCCGTCGGGCGAGAAGACCACGCCGGCGAACTCGCTGTACTCCGGCTCCTCTTCGGTGCCCACGTTCAGGTCGTTGCGCGCGATCGGATACGTACGCCCGCTGTCCGTGGCGCCGAACAGATGCGAGACGCCCTCACCGTCCTCGGCGAGGATCAGGCCGCCGTACGGGGAGACGGTGATGTTGTCGGGGCCGTCGAAGGCGCCGTCCACGGAGGGGTCGGGGTTCACGCCGAGCAGCACCTTGAGCGTGAGGGTGCGGCGCTTGGGGTGGTAGAACCAGACCTGGCCGTCGTGCGGCTCTCCGGGGCTCTCGGCGCGGGCGTACGAGGAGACGATGTACGCACCGCCGTCGGCCCACCACATGCCTTCGAGCTTGCGGGCGCGGGTGACCTCGCCGTCCTTGAACTGCTTGCGGATCGCGGTCTGCTGCGCGTCGCGCTCGGGCACCTCCACCCAGTCGACTCCGTACACCGTGCCGATCTTCGTGGCGCGCGAGAGGTCGTCGACGAACTTGCCGCCGGAGTCGAAGCACTTGGGCGCCTGCAGGGTGCCGGCGTCGTCGGCGAGTTTCCTGAACTGGCCGCGGCCGTGCTTGAAGCCGTGCGGCGGTACCCAGCGGAAGAAGAGCCCGTTGGGCTTGCTGTCGTCCTCGGTGAGGTAGGCGTGGCCGGTCTTCGGGTCGACGACGACCGCCTCGTGGTCGAAGCGGCCGAAGAACTTCAGGGGCTTGGGGCCGCGGTTGGCCCGCCGGTCGTACGGGTCGACCTCGAAGACATAGCCGTGGTCCTTGGTCATGCCGTTCTCGCCGGCCTTGTCGGAGTTCTCCTCGCAGGTCAGCCAGGTGCCCCAGGAGGTGCGTCCGCCCGCGCAGTTGGTGGAGGTACCGGCGACGCCCACCCACTCGGCGACCTCGCCGCCGCGGCGCACCTCGACGACGGTGCAGCCGCCGGCCGCGGCCGGGTCGTAGACGAGGCCCTCCGTGAGCGGGACGGGGTGGTCGTAGTCGGAACGCGGGCCGTCCATCTCGTGGTTGTTCACGAGCAGCGTGGTGCCGCGCGGGCCCTCGAAGGTGGCGGTGCCGTCGTGGTTCGACGGGGTGAACTCGCCGCTGTCCAGCTTCGTCTTCCCGCTGTACGTGATGATCTTGTACGTGAATCCGGCGGGCAGCGCGAGGATCCCCTCGGGGTCGGGGACGAGCGGCCCGTATCCGGGGCCGTGGGGACGGTCCCCGTGGCCGGTGCCGGTCGTCTCCTCCTGGCTGGCGAGCGCGCCGTCGGTGGTGGCGAGTACCCCTGCGGTACCGGCGAGCGCGACGCCCGCACCGGTGAGTGCGGAGCGGCGGGCGAAGTCTCTGCGCGTGAGCGGCATGGTCTCTCCTGAAGCGACGGTCCAGGTGCACGGAAGGTGCGGGGTCCGGGGCTGAGAGTTCCGCCCGCTGATAAACAGGGGCTGAACACCGTCCGACTTCTGGAGTCCAGCTTCCGTGAATCCCTCCGCCCCCACCGGCCGCCGTGTCCTCGTCTCCGGAGCCTCGCGCGGGCTCGGCCGCGCGGTCGCCCGCGCCTTCGCCGCGCAAGGCGACCGGGTCGCCGTGCACTACAACTCCCGGCGCGAGGAGGCACAGCGGACCCTTGACGCGCTCGCCGGCTCCGGGCACGTCCTGGTCGGCGGTGACGTCTCCGACGCCGTGGGGGCGGCGGGCGTCGCAGAGGAGGCCTTCGCCGGGCTCGGCGGGATCGACGTCCTGGTCAACAACGCGGCCGTCAACCTCCGCCACCCGCTCCCGGAGACCCCTTACGACGAGTGGGCGGCGCTGTGGCAGGCTCATGTGTCCGTCAACCTGCTCGCTACGGCGAATCTCAGCCATCTCGCGGCCCGCCGGATGATCGACCAGGGCTCGGGCGGGCGGATCGTCAACATCGGTTCGCGCGGCGCCTTCCGGGGCGAGCCGGATCACCCGGCGTACGGCGCGACCAAGGCCGCGGTGCACGCGCTCGGCCAGTCCCTCGCCGTGTCGCTCGCGCCGTACGGGATCGCGGTCGCCTCGGTGGCCCCGGGTTTCTTCGACACCGAGCGTGTGGCGCACCGCCTCGAAGGCGCGGAGGGCGCGGCGATCCGTGAGCAGAGCCCGTTCGGCCGGGTGGCCTCCGCGGACGAGATCGCCGAGGCCGTACGGTGGCTCGCCTCGCCCGCGGCCGAGTGGGCGTCCGGAACCGTGCTCGATCTCAACGGGGCTTCGCATCTGCGTACTTGAGCGGGGAACGCGGCCTCGGCAGGAGGCGGCGCGTCCGTTTCACGGTGCACCGCAAGCGCTCCTAATCTTCGTAAACAAGGTCAAGAGGAGCAGATACCGCGAGTCCCAAGATTTCATGTGGTGGCCCTTGACCCCCGTGTGCGGCGGCAATAGACAGACACCTACCTGCAGGAGCGCAGAACGCGGAGAGGCGAGCCCGGTGGACGCACACGAGGCACGCAGACTCCATGAGGGCCGGCTGATGATGCTGGCCCATGTGACCGGGGTGGGGATAGGGCGGGACGAGCACTCGGGCGAGGACGTGATCGTCGTCTTCGTGACCCGAAAGGTGCCCCGCGATCTGCTCCCGGACGACGATTTGGTTCCCGACGAGCTCGAGGGCGTGCCGGTACGCGTGCTCGCGATCGGCTCAGTCGACGCCCAGGACCAGGAGTCCTGAGCCGCCGGGGATCCCCGCGCATCGCTAGGGGAAGTAGGTGGTCAGGCGTGACGAGCCGGCCAGAATTGATGCGAGGCCCGACGGGCGGGCAGCTCAGCGACAGCTCCCGCCAGCAGGCGATGAGTGACTTCCTGCGGCGTGAGGCGCCGCTGGCCAACGTGGTCGGCTTCGGCCACGGGGTGAAATGGGCCGAGGGTCAGCCCACCGGCGAGCAGGCCGTGCTCGTCTTCGTGACCCAGAAGGTTCCCGAGTCCATGCTGCCCGAGCGGGATGTCGTCCCGCGCCAGATGGACGACGGCACCCCGACCGACGTGATCGCGGTCGGTCATGTGGCGGCGCAGCGCACCACCGGCCGCGGGCGGTCCGTACCGTCCGCGCGCGGTGACGAGCAGCAGTCCGGGCGCCCCGAGGTGTCCGAGCAGCTCGCCCAGCTGTCGCAGCCCCTGCTCGAAGAGCTCGGCGGGCTCGGCGCGTTCGAGCCGCAGCTGCTCAAGCGCCGTATGCGGCCCTGCCCTTCCGGCTTCTCGGTGGGCAACGTACGGGTGACCGCGGGCACCCTCGGCAGCGTCGTCTACGACTTCCTGCCGGGCGCGACCGTGGACCCGCCCGGCGCGGGCCTCGGCGTACCGTCGAAGTTCTACATCCTGTCCAACAACCATGTGCTCGCCGACTCCAACCGGGCGCAGCTGGGCAGTGCGATCCTGCAGCCCGGCACGTTCGACGGCGGGCAGGACCCGGGCGACCGGATCGCCACGCTCGAACGGTTCATCACGATCCAGTTCGCGCCGCAGATTCCGCTGGAGCGGCACAACAACGTCGTGGACGCGGCGCTCGGTTCGGTCGACTTCCAGGACGCCACCCGCGAGACGTACTTCAGCGGTGCGCCGCGCGCCTGGCGGCGCAAGGCCAACGTGGCGGTCGGCGACCTGGTCAAGAAGACCGGCCGGACGACCAACATCTCCTTCGGCCGGATCATCGCGGTCGACGCCACGATCGACGTCAACTACGGCACGGCGGGGACGGCCCGGTTCAAGGACCAGATCCTCACCACGAACATCTCCGCGGGCGGCGACTCGGGTTCCCTGGTCACCTCCCAGGACAACGTGGCGGTCGGCCTGCTGTTCGCCGGTTCGTCCGTGGTCACCGTGTCCAACCACATCGAGAACGTCCGCGCGCTGCTGCGCGTCGAGATCGCCGAGCAGCTGGCCTGAGTCGTACGGAAGGGAGGCACCATGACCACGCAGGCACGCAAGCAGAAGGGTTCCCAGCGGGCGGAGCACAAGTTCTTCAACCCGCAGGGCGCCGAGGTCAAGACGCGTGACGAGGCCTTCGCCTCGCAGCAGATGGACGTGGGGGCACAAGCGGTCTCGACGGACTGCAAGCTCACGCTGCACAACGGGCAGATCAGCTTCGCGCTCGAGGTCACCTACAACCCCAACACCTATCCGCATGTGGTGACGGGCGGCCAGATCAAGTCCGGTATCTGCGGGGCTCCTTGGGACATCACCGGCGGCTTCATCGGTGAAGGCCTGCGGATCGACGCCAAGCGCGCGGGCCAGGGTTCCTGCGCTTCGACGATCACGATCGTCGGCGAGTACCAGAACCCGCCGGCTTTCCGCGGCACGTACGGCTTCGACGGCGCGACGTCCTCGTTCAAGCACACCACTCGGTACGAGTGCTGACGCCTTCGCATCGGCACGTATGATCCCGCTCCCCGCGGGGTGGTGGGCGGTCCCTTTGGGAAGGGGCCGCCCACCGTGGCCTGTCTCACGGCCCACCGTGGCCTGTCTCACCGACCGACGGAACCGTCGATCTGCTCGCGCAGGATGTCCGCGTGCCCGGCGTGCCGGGCGGTCTCCTCGATCATGTGGACAAGGACCCAGCGCATCGACGGCGGCGGGGTTTCGCGCAGCGAGCGGGCCCCGGGGCGGTCCAGGTCGGTGCAGGCGCGAACGACCTCGTTCGCCCGGGCGATCGCCTCGCGATAGGCGTACGCCAGGTCCGACGCGGTGTCCTCGGCGCGTACGTCGCCTTCGTCGTCCCGGAGCTCGCGATCGGCGCCGTCGTAGGCCCAGACGAACCAGTTGAGCTCCACCGCCGTCAGATGCTTGAGCAGTCGGAGCAGGCTGGTCCCGGAGGGGACCCCGGCGGTGCGGACCGCCGGCTCCGGGACACCGGCCGCCTTCGCGAGCACGGACTCGCGCAGGTAGTCCAGGAAGGTCAGCAGCGTGGTCTTCTCGTCGGCGTTCAGGCCGGGGGGACGCAGATCGGGCCGGGGCTCCACAGTCGTCATACCGGAACGGTACGCAACATCAGCCCCTGCGGCGTTTGAGCAGATCCGAACGAAGTTCGGATGCGGGGGTCCGGGGGCGAAGCCCCCGGTTTCGGGAAGGGGCGGGGCGGGGAGAAAAGACCGCCGCAGGCGCCACGGCCCCGCACCCGGCCACGAAGCAGAACCCCCACCACAGGCCCCCGCCTACGCCCGCGAGCGCGCCTTGAACGCCGCCTTGCGGGCCTCCTTGGCCACCCGCTTGTCCGGGTGCAGGCGGCCCATCGCCTCCAGGACGTCGGCCGTCGCCGGGTGGTCCACCCGCCAGGCCGTGTCGAAGAACCCGGCGTGCTGGGAGGCCAACCCCTCGACCAGGCCCTGGAGTTCCTCCGAGTTGCCCTCCGCCGCCAGCTGCGCGGCCAGGGTGTCGACGGTCAGCCAGAAGATCATGGCCGGGTCGGGCGCCGGGACGTCGGAGAAGCCGTGCTCGGTCAGCCAGACGCGGGCGAGACCGCCCAGTTCCGGGTCCCCGAGCACATCCCGCAGCGCCGGCTCGGCGGACGGACCCGTCAGCGAGAGCGCCTGCTGGCAGCGCAGCCGCCGCAGCGGGCCGTCCTCGTCGGAGCCGCGGGCCGCCGCGAGCAACTCCCGTGCCGCGGCGACCGGTTCACGTCCCGCGAGCCACAGCTCGGTCTCCGCCTGGGCCGAGGACTGCGGGAACCGGGCCGTCGCGTCGAGCAGTACGTCCGCGCCCTTGTCCGCCAGGTCTCCGACGGCCGGCGCGTCCACGCCCGCCTCCTGCATCCGCGACCGGATGCCGTACAGGCCGAGCGGGGTCAGCCGGACCAGCCCGTACCGGCTGATGTCCTCGTCCTCGGGGACCTCGGCGACCTCGTCACCGGCCTCCGCCATCAACTCCTCGTCCACCGGCTGGAACTCGACGAGTCCGATCGGTTCGAGCAGCCGGAACTGGTCGTCGAGCCGCATCATCGCGTCCGAGACCTGCTCCAGGATGTCGTCGGTCGGCTCACCCATGTCGTCCGGCACGATCATGGACGCGGCCAGGGCCGGCAGCGGCACCGGCTCGTCGCCCGGACCGTCCTCGCTGACGGTGAGCAGATAGAGGTTGCCGAGCACCCCGTCGAGGAACTCGGCCTCGGCCTCGGGGTCGAAGCCCAGGGCGTCGAGGTCGATCTCGCCGCCCTCGCTGAGCGCGTCCACCAGATCGTCGAGGTCGGGCACGCTCGCGTCCGCGAGCACCGTGTCGAGGGCGGTCTGCCACAGGGCGAGGATCTCGGCGGGCCCGCCCGAGGTGAGCAGCGCGAGGTCCTCGCCGGCGACGGCCGTACCGTCCGACTCCTCGTCGCCGTCCGTGACCTCGACCAGGCCGGTGTCGACGGCCACCCGCCAGGCCTCGCTGGCGTACGCGGGGCCGTCCTCGTCGTCCGCCGCGTACCCGAGCAGTTCCGCCGCCGCCGGCAGCTGCTCGTCGACCAGCTCGCCGCCCGCGCCGACCCGGGTCTCGGGCCCGGCCCAGCGGGCGAGCCGTACCGCACGCGCGAGCAGCGGTGCGGCCAGCGCGGCGCGGGCGAGCTCCGCCTCGGGGGCGAGGCGCGCCGGCGGCAGGGTGGTGCGGTCGGGCGTCGGGCTCATGGGCTGGCTCTCCTCGTACAGGTCCCCGTGGGCAACGGCGGGCGGCCCCCAGAGTAGACGGATTTCACCCCAGACCGGCTGGTTCATGTACCCGTCAGGAGCCGTACACCCCCGGAGCCTTGACAACTCCCGTGCCCACACAAGAGATTGACGCGCGTAGATCTCCGCACGGTCTACGCGCATAGCGCCAGCCGCGCCAGACTCGGCACCACCTTCGGCAACACCCGCAGCAACACCCTGTCGTCGCACCGCTCTCACCCTCATCCGGAGTGATCTGATGCCCGCTCGCACCGCCCGCCCGCACCCGTTCCCGCTCCCGAGAACCGCCACGGTCGTCGCCATCGCCCTGGCCGCCGGTCTGCTCACGGCCGGCAGCGCGCAGGCCGCCCCGGTCTCCGTCCATGACATCCAGGGCACAACGCGTCTCTCGCCGCTGGCAGGCCAGCAGGTCAGCGAGGTCGAAGGGATCGTCACCGGCGTCCGCACGTACGGCTCGCGCGGCTTCTGGATCCAGGACCCGAGCCCGGACGCCGACCCCGCGACCAGCGAGGGCGTCTTCGTCTACACGGGCTCGGTGCCCACCGTCCAGGCGGGCGACGCGGTACAGGTGTCCGGCACGGTCACCGAGTACATCCCGGGCGGCGCCGGTTCCGGCAACCAGTCGCTCACGCAGATAACCAAGCCCACCGTCACCGTGGTCTCCTCCGGCAATCCGCTGCCCGAGGCACAGGTCATCAACGGGTGGCAGGTCCCGCACCGTTACGCCCCCGAGGGTGACCCGGCGGACGGCAACAGCATCAACAGACTCCCGCTGCACCCGCGTTCGTACGCACTCGACTACTACGAGTCCCTCGAGGGCATGAACGTCGCGATCGGCACCTCCCGCGTCGTCGGCGCCACGGACCCGTACTCCGAGCTGTGGGTGACCGTGAAGCCCTGGGAGAACCCGACCAACCGGGGCGGCGCCCGCTACGGCTCGTACTCCTCGCAGAACACCGGCCGGATCCAGATCCAGCAGCTGGCCCCGATCTCGCAGAGCCCGTTCCCGAAGGCCGACGTCGGCGACCGGCTCACCGGCCGTACGGAAGGCCCGCTGGACTTCAACCAGTTCGGCGGCTACACGCTGACCGCCCGGGCGCTCGGCACGGTCGAGGACCGCAACCTGGAGCGCGAGCGCACACGCCGCCAGGACCGCGACGAGCTGGCCGTGGCCACGTACAACGTGGAGAACCTGGACCCGAAGGACCCGCAGGCGAAGTTCGACGCGCTCGCCCAGGCGGTGGTGGAGAACCTCGCGAGCCCCGACATCCTCGCCCTGGAGGAGATCCAGGACGACAACGGAGCGACCAACGACGGCACGGTGTCGGCCGGGCAGACCCTCGCCAAGTTCACCGAGGCCATCAAGGCCGCGGGCGGTCCGGCGTACGAGTGGCGTTCGATCGACCCCGAGGACAAGAAGGACGGCGGCGAGCCGGGCGGCAACATCCGCCAGGTCTTCCTCTACAACCCGGACCGGGTGTCCTTCACGGACCGTCCCGGCGGCGACGCGACCACGGCCACCTCGGTCGTACGGGAGAAGGGCCGCGCGGCCCTCACCCTCTCCCCCGGCCGTATCGATCCGGCCAACCCGGCCTGGGCGGACAGCCGCAAGCCGCTCGCCGGCGAGTTCACCTTCCGCGGGCGCACGGTCTTCGTGATCGCCAACCACTTCGGTTCCAAGGGCGGCGACGAGTCCCTGGTCTCGCACCACCAGCCGCCGGTGCGTTCGTCGGAGGCCAAGCGGCTGCAGCAGGCGCAGGCGGTGAACGGCTTCGTCAAGGACATCCTCAAGGCCCAGCGCAATGCCGACGTCCTGGTCGTCGGTGACATCAACGACTTCGAGTTCTCCGAGACGACCGAGGCGCTCACCGCCGACGGCGCCCTGGAAGCGGCCATCACCTCGCTGCCGCGCGCCGAGCGCTACTCGTATGTCTTCCAGGGCAACTCGCAGGTCCTCGACCAGATCCTGACGAGCCCGTCGATCGACGACTACGCCTACGACAGCGTGCACATCAACGCGGAGTTCGCCGAGCAGAACAGCGACCACGACCCGCAGGTGCTGCGCTTCGAGCCGTAGAACCCGCCTTACGGGGGCGCCCCTTGACCTCAACCGGACTTCAACTTTCAGGATGGTGATCGCCAGCACCGCACCACACACCGGAGGACCGCCATGACCATCCGCATCGACACCGTTCCGGACCTGGACCGCCCGGGTGTGGGCGCCGTGCTCGCCAGCACCTGGAACGTGGGCACGCCCGAGCGGCAGGACGCGGCGGTCGCGGCGATCACGAAGACGTGGGAGAGCCGGCCCTGGCCCGACGACGGGCCGGTCTCCTACAGCGTGTTCAAGGGCACGGACGGCGAGTCGCTGCTGCATCTCTCGCAGTGGCGCGAACTGTCCGACTACGACGCCTTCGTGGCCCGGCACCGCGCGGAGCGCAACTCCGAGATCGACGACGCGGTGCCGGGCATCCAGCGGCTGCGGCTCGACAAGTACGAGCTGTACCGGGGAGCTTCACGCGATCCGGACCGGGTGCCCGGGGCGATCGTGACGGTGGAGGTCGAGTTCGAGGGTCCCGATCCCGCGCGTCAACGGGCCTGGATCGACACGGTCTTCGAGGCCCTGGGCTCGGATCCCGCCCCGCACCCGGGCGGGATCTCGGGTCACTTCCACACCAGCTTCGACGGGACGAGGGTGCTCAACTTCGCCCAGTGGGCGAGCGTCCAGGACCATGTCGACGCCCTCGCGGCCCCCGGCGACGGCATCGGCTCCCCCACCCCCGAGTGGCAGCGGGTGCAGAGCTTTCCCGGGGTCGTCGGGGGCGGGGTGCGCCGGTGGCTGCCGGCGGTGAGCCTCAGCGCGGGGTGAGGCTCACCGCTCCGGATCAGGGTCGGCACACCCTGAGGCTCACCGCCCGCCGAGGATCACAGGAACCGCGAACTGGGCACGGGACCGGGTGAGTCGACCCGGTCCCGGGTTCCGGTCCGCCACACCGAGGCGGTCGCGGCGACGAACGCCGTCAGCGTCTCCTCCGGGTCGGCCGGCGTCTCGCCGTCCCCTTCGTCCTCGTACGCACCGGCAGCGAGGATCTCCGCCGCGAGCTCGTCGTCCGGACGCTCATCGGCCGGTACGCGCTCGGTATCGCCCTCCACCACCCGCAGCGTCTCGGCCCACGGCGCGATGTTCACCTGCGCGAGCAGCGTGCTCACATCGGCCGGTACGACGGGCGGGTCGGTCCAGCTGGTGGCGTGCTCGAACAGGATCTGCCCCGGTGCGCGTTCCCGCAGCGCGGCCAGCAGGTCCTGGTCGCTGCCGTTCATGTCGTACGCCACGACGAGGGTGTCCGTGCGGGCCGGGTCGAACTCGACGGCGGGCAGACCGAAGCGGCGCGCGGCCGCCGTACCGAGGATCCGCGAGGAGCGGTCGGGAAGCAGCGAGACCGAGGCCGGTGCGACGGCGGCGGTCCGCAGGACGGTTCCGAGCCGGTCGAGACCGTGCAGAATCCGTTCGTACGAGTCCTGGGTGTAGGCCCAGCGGCCGGTCATGCCCGCCTCGTACCCCCACGGCGAGAGCGTCAGGAGACAGGCGCCGTGCACCGCGAACTGCCAGCCCCGCAGGTCCTTCAGGTCGCGCGGAGCGGCCGCGTCGGCGCGCTCGATCATGTGCTGCACGCGGCTCAGCGGCCACTGCCAGCGCTCGTCCTCGGGCTCGGGCAGCCGGGCCAGCTGGGCGCGGGCCTGGGCGAGATCCCCGGCAAGCAGGGCGTTGTGGACCAGGAGATACCGGTCCGGCCAGGGCCGCAGCGCCGTCTCGCGCTCGGCCAGTACCTGGGCCGCCTCCCTGTGCCGGTGTTCGTCCTCCAGGGCGGAGACCAGCTCGGTGAGCACGACGGGGGTGTCGGGCGCGAGGCGCAGCGCCTCGCGCAGGGCGGGGACGGCGAGGAACGACACCCCGCGCTCGACGCAGCCGTACCCGAATTCGAAGAGGGCCTGCGCCTGGCCGGGCCGCTTGGCCAGCTTCTTCGCGGCGGCGGCCAGATCCTCGAATCCGACCGCCTCGGAGAGTTTGCGTACCACTTTGGCGATCTCTTGCAGCTCGGCCTGGTCCACGGCCGAGCGCAACTGTCGTACGGTTCCGGGGATATCACCTTCGTCCAGCAGCTTGCGCGCTTCCTGCAGTGCGTTGCTCATGCGGGCAAGGTTCCCGGGCCCACGAGCGCCCCGCAAACGATTTCGCGCCTCGTGCGAGACTCGCGCCATGATCCTGCGCCCCGCCGCCCGTGCCGAACTGCCCGCCGTCCTCGCCCTGCTCGCCGACGAGGACCGGATCGTGGACCCGGCCGCTGTCGTGGTCGGCGAGGAGCACGAGCGGGCGTTCGCGGCGATCGAGGACGATCCGCGCAACGAGATGCTTGTGCTCGTGGACGACGCCGGGCTCGTCCTGGGCTGCGCGCAGCTCACCTACATCCCGGGGCTCGGGCAGGGCGGACGGGAGCGGGCGCTGGTCGAGGCGGTGCGGGTGCGGGCGGACCGCAGGGGCGGCGGCCTCGGCGCGGAGCTGATGAAGCTCGCGATCGAGCGGGCCCGGGCGCGTGACTGCGGGCTGATGCAGCTGACCAGCAACAAGCGCCGGGGCGCCGCCCACCGCTTCTACGAGCGGCTCGGGTTCGCCCGCAGTCACGAGGGCTTCAAATTGATCCTCTGACCACGAGGCCCCCACGGTCAGAGCAGATGCCCGCCGCCGTCCACCAGGACCACCTCGCCCGTGATGTACGAGGCGTTGGCGAGGTCGGTGATCGTCTCGGCGATGTCCTCGGCCGTGCCGACCCGGCGCAGCGGCAGCCGCTCGGCCACCTGCCGCATCGCCTCGTCGATGCCGTCCTGACCCTCGTACCACGGTGTGGCGATCATGCCGGGGGCGACCGCGTTGACCCGGATCTGCGGGCCGAGCTGCTTGGCTAGCAGCCGCGTCATGTGGTTGAGGGCCGCCTTGCTCACCGCGTACGGGATGGAGCTGCCGTTCGCGTGGATCCCGGCCTGCGACGAGACGTTGACTACGCTGCCGCGGCCGTGGGCGCGCAGATGCGGGACCGCGGCCGTGATGGTGCGCCAGACGCCGATCACATTGACCTCGTGGATCTCGCGCCACACCTCGGGGCTCGCGGCGGCGAAGTCGGCGTGGTCGATGAACCGGGTCGTGCCGGCGTTGTTGACGAGGATGTCGAGCCGGCCGTACGCCGCCACGGCGGACTCGACCAGACCCTCGGGGTCCTCGGCCACATCGGCCTGGACGTAGACCGCGTCCGGCAGTTCGGCCGCGAGTGCCTTGCCCGCGTCGACGGACCTGGCCGAGTTGACCACGACCCGGATCCCCGCGGCGGCCAGGCGGCGTGCGGTCGCCGCGCCGATCCCCGATGACGAACCGGTGACCAGGGCCACCCGCTGTTCTGTGCTCATGTGCTGCAGCGCCTTCTCTGTTCGGCTCTGCCGCGCCCCGCACGATCATGCCACGCGACCGCCGGAGGTCCGCTTCGGGAGGCGCCCACCCCGTGAGACGCCCTGGTGCCAACTCGCCCTTGTATGCGCCACTATGACAAGGGCATCTCATCCCTTCTCCGGACTTCTCGTCCCTTCTTGGAGGCCGCCATGCTGCTGGGCAAAGCCATCTCCACCGGGTACGCCGAGGAAAAGCCGCTCGTGAACGTGGAGCCGGCCGAGGTCGAGGACCGCACCGAAGAGGCCGCGGCGGGCGCCGAGGCGCCGGTCGAGGTACCCGCCGGATGAGCCGGCGGCTCCCCGAGGAACGCCCGACGGAGCCGCCGACCGGTTACAAGATCGCCCACCCGGTGCTGTCCCGGGACGGCACCCGGGTGGGCTTCGTCGGCGTCTCGCTCGGCGCCGCGCTCCCGTACGGCGTGCTCGACGAGGCCGCGTGCGTCTACGGCCGCCGCCATCGCGCACCGCACCGCCGCTGCGACTGCGGCTTCCACTGCGTGCACGCCCGGCAGGACGCCGAAGCCCTGCTCAGCACCGCGGATCACCGCAGGGCCGCGCTGCTCGAAGTGTCGGTTCTGGGGTACTACATCCGGTTCGAGCGCGGGTTTCGCTACGCCCGCCAGCGGGTGCGGACCATGACCTCGGGTCCATGTGCGTGCGGCGCGGCGGGCGTGGTGCTCGCGGACGCGGGCTGGGGCAGGCCGGGCTGGTGCGCTCTGGAGAGCGCCTGCGCGCGGTGCGCGGGGGCGCGACGGGCGCTGGCTCCCGCGGCGTTCGAGCGCCTCGCGGGCGAGGGCCTGAAGGTGCGGAACCTGCCGGTGGCGATGACGCCGGCGTACGACGTGCCCGAACTCGTCGCGGAGGCCGCCCTGTTGCAGGCCCGCCTCGACTGGTTCCAGACCCAGTTGGCCCGAATCCGGCGCGGGCCGGGGGGATAGAGCACTCCCCGGCGGGTACCCGGAGCGGTCCCGACAGTTTGGGAGGCGGGATACGTGAGCGGGCCAGGCAACCGGCAGCAGCCGGACACGGCAAGCGATGAACACCCTTCGGTGGGCGAGCTCGTCAGCCGTGCCTCGGAGCAGCTCTCCACACTCGTACGACAGGAAATGCAGCTCGCCCGGGCCGAGTTGACCGAGAAAGGCAAACAGGCCGGGCGCGGCGGCGGGCTGCTCGGCGCGGCCGGAGCGGTCGCGTACATCGGTCTCATGGTGCTCGCCGCGGCGGCGGTGGCCGCGCTCTCCCTCGAACTGCCCGTCTGGGCCAGTGCGTTGATCGTATGCGGCGTGCTGTTCCTGACCGCCGGGGCGCTTGCGGCCGCCGGCCGCAAGCGGCTCGGCCGGGCGACACCCCCCATGCCCGAGAAGGCGCTCGACAGCGTCCGGGCCGACGTGGCGGAGATCAAGGAGAGGGCGGCGCGATGACCGAGGACACGCCTGCGCACACCGCGAAGGCCGAGGACACCTCCGCGCAGACGCCCGAGCAGCTGCGCGGCCGGATCGAGCAGACGCGGAGCGAACTCGGCGCCACCGTCGAGGAGTTGGCGGCCAAGGCCGATGTGAAGGGCCGGGCACGGCAGCGGGCGGCACGGGCAAGGACGCGTATGACGGAGAGGACAGCACGCATGAAGGACAAGGCCCACGGACTGCAGGAAAAGGCCGCCGGTGCGAAGGCCCGCGCCCGCGGGAAGACGAGCGGAACCAAGACCCAGGCCAAGGGCGCGGCGGCCGGGGCGATGGGCAAGGCTGCCGAGGCCAGGCAGCAGGCCGGCGAGCTGAAGACCCAGGCCGTGCACCAGGCCGCGGAGATCAAGGACCAGGCGATGGTGAAGGCGGCGCAGGCCGGCGGCCGCCTGAAGGAAGCCACCACGCAGGTGCAGGGCCGCGCCACCGACACCGCGCACCGCGTACAGGAGAGCACCCCGCAGCCGGTGCTCGACGTGGCCGCCACGGTGGCCAAGACCGGACGGCGTCACCCCCGGCCGCTCATGGTCGTGGGCGCGGGCGCCCTGCTTGCGGCCGGCGTCATGCGCCGGCGGCGCAATGGCCGTACGAAGCGCGGTCATTGAGCCTGGGTGAGGGAAGGGGCGCGGCCCACCGCACGGGTCGCGCCCCGCACACTCCGGGCGCCTCGCACACTCTGGGCGCCTCGCACACTCCGGGCACCTCACACCCCCACCTCTAAGCATCCCTAGCCCTCACCTTGAAGCAGATTTAAGTGGAGCTTCACGGTGAGTCCGCCGACACTCATGCCATGACGACCTCTCCTTTCGGCCGCGCGCTCTGCGCGATGATCACGCCCTTCGACGCGACGGGCGCCCTCGACCTGGACGGCGCGCAGAAGCTCGCCGCTCATCTCGTCGGCGAGGGCTGCGACGGGCTGGTCCTCTCCGGCACGACCGGCGAATCCCCCACCACGTCCGACGAGGAGAAGTCCGCCCTCATCCGAGCCGTACGCGAGGCGATCGGCGAGCGCGGCACGATCGTCGCGGGGGTCGGCACCGCGGACACCCGGCACACCCTGCATCTGGCCCGCGAGGCCGAACAGGCGGGCGCGGACGGCCTGCTGGTGGTGTCCCCGTACTACAGCCGCCCGCCGCAGGACGCGCTCGAAGCCCATTTCCTCGAGGTCGCCGACGCCACCGCGCTGCCCGTGATGCTGTACGACATCCCCGGCCGCACCGGCACCCGGATCGAGCCGGAGACCATGATCCGCCTCGCCGGGCATGAGCGGATCGTCGCGGTCAAGGACTGCGCGTACGACGTGCTCGGCAGCTCGAAGGTGATCTCCGCGACCTCTCTCGCGTACTACGCGGGCTGCGAGGAGTGGATCCTGCCGCTGTACGCGGTGGGCGGCGCGGGCTTCGTCTCGACGGTCGCCAACGTGGCGCCCCGGCTGCTGCGCTCCCTCCTCGACGCGTAC
The DNA here is from genome assembly GCF_040300965.1 of Streptomyces mesophilus. Taxonomy (GTDB): domain Bacteria; phylum Actinomycetota; class Actinomycetes; order Streptomycetales; family Streptomycetaceae; genus Streptomyces; species Streptomyces mesophilus_A. Next base: position 16,734 of record NZ_JBEPEW010000155.1, read on the forward strand.
GACGAGGGCGACACCGCACGCGCGACGGCCGCCCACCAGCACGTGCTCCCCCTCGTCGAGCGCGTGATGGCGGACGGCCTGCCGGGCACCGTCACCGCGAAGGCCCTGCTCGCGGAACTCGGGCTTCCGGCAGGCCCGGTCCGCGCACCGCTGCGGCCCGCGGACCCGGAGCGGGTCCGCGGGCTGGTGGCGGCTTACGAGGCGGTCGCCGGGGCAACGGCCGCAACGGTGGTCAGCGCGTAGCGAAGACGGGTTCCCAGCGCCCGTCTGCGAGGTCGCTGCCCTTACGGGGACCGCTCAGCGGAACGACCTTGTCGCTGCCGATCTCGACGAGCACCAGGCCGCTGTGGTGCTCGTTGCCGCCCTGCGCGATGTCCCAGGCGATCAGCCGCTTGTCGTCGGCCCAGGCGAGCAGCTGCTGACCGCGGATCTTGTGCAGCCGCTTTCCGGTGTACGGGTCGATGATCTCGGACGCGGTGGTCCTGGCGCCGCCCGCGAAACCTCCGGCGGCCAGCTTGCCGTTGGGCGAAAGCCGCGCCTCGACGGACCAGGCCAGGTGCTTCTCGTTCGCGGGGGCGGAGGTCTCCTTGCCCGCGAAGTCGTAGTAGCGGTTGCCCGGCTCGATCATCAGACCCGAGTACACCAGCTTCCCGGAGTCGGTGAAGGCGAAGTCCTGGCGGAGGTTGATCTCCATCAGTCCGTGCTCGGCGTGGCGGACGGGCACCTCGCTCCAGGAGCCCTTCCCGGTGTCGACGTCGAGCACATAGAAGCCGGTCCGCAGGAACGTGGTCAGGTCCCAGTCGTAGTCGTTCAGCTTGCCATCACCGTCCAGGTCACGGTCGTGCCGGAGCCGAACGTCGGGGTTCCCGCTGTAGGTCGTGGCGACCACCTGCCGGCCGTCGGGTGAGAACTTGACGCCCGCGACGCCCTGTTCGACCGGGATCCAGCGCTCGATCTCGCCGGTCAGGAGGTCGAGCAGCCCGATCCGCCGGGCGGGCAGCTCCCGCTCGAGGACCACGGCGGTACGCATCCCGGGCGCGACGTCGAGGACTGACCACTTATCTGCCTTCACGTACTTCCCGGTCTTCTGATCCAGCAGATACCAGGTGTTGCGGTGGACCCTGCGGTCCTCGGTCTCGTCGACGGTCTCGGAGACGGCGTACGCCGCCAGCGCGGTCCGCCCCGCCGCGATGAGGTCCCGCGGCGGCGACTGCTTCGGGTGCGCCACGACGTCGTCGGTACGGGTCTGGCTCGCGAGCCGCGGCGCCTCGTCGTCCCCGCCGAGCGCCGGCCCCCCGAGCACCGAGGCGATCACCCCGGCCGTGGTCGCGAG
>NZ_JBEPEW010000156.1:0-18007 GCF_040300965.1 Streptomyces mesophilus
CCCACGCCGTCCAGAAGACGCTGGGGCCCGTCACGCCCCAGCCCGCCTCGTCGCCGCGGGGCGTGCAAGCGCTGCGGGCGGGGCGCCGAGGAGGTCTCCGTACAGGACGAGCCCTCAGTGGAGGACGCGCTGCCCGTACGGAAGGACGCGCTGCCCGTACGGAAGGACGCACCCTCCGTACAGGACGACGTCTCCGTACAACCGGACGTGACCCTTTCGGGGGCCGAGCGGTGAGCGGTGCGGCCGAGCCCCACGCGGCCCGGCCGGGGAGGCGGGAATTCCGCCCGCGTCAGGCGCAACCCACAGCGCACACCCGGCGTCCTCGCGGGACAGGGCCTTGCACGGTCGTGCACAGAAACGGACCGGCCGAGTACACCCCGCGAACACCTCTCCGTACCGCCGAACGCGTGACATACCCGACGACGCCCTTGCCGGGCGGAACATTAGACTCGACAGACCCGGCAAAGCTCGAACAGCTCTACCGAAACGAACGCTAGGAGGCACGGGTGGGCCTGCTGACCCGTATCAAGGGGCCGCGCGACCTGGACCGGCTCAGCCATGAGCAGCTGGACCAGCTGGCCGCTGAGATCCGGACCTTCCTGGTCGACGCGGTCTCCAAGACCGGCGGCCACCTCGGCCCGAACCTCGGCGTCGTCGAGCTCACCATCGCCCTGCACCGCGTCTTCGAGTCGCCCAAGGACAGGGTGCTGCTCGACACCGGCCACCAGAGCTATGTGCACAAGCTGCTCACCGGCCGCCAGGACTTCTCGAACCTGCGCGCCAAGGGCGGCCTGTCCGGCTACCCCTCGCGCGCCGAGTCCGAGCACGACGTGATCGAGAACAGCCACGCCTCCACGGTGCTCGGCTGGGCCGACGGCCTGGCCAAGGCCAACGAGGTCCTCGGCAAGGACGACCACGTCGTCGCCGTGATCGGTGACGGCGCCCTCACCGGCGGTATGGCCTGGGAGGCGCTGAACAACATCGCCGCCGCCAAGGACCGCCCGCTGGTGATCGTCGTCAACGACAACGAGCGTTCGTACGCCCCCACCATCGGCGGCCTCGCGAACCACCTGGCGACCCTGCGTACGACGGACGGATACGAGCGTTTCCTGTCCCGTACGAAGGACCTCCTGGAGAAGACGCCCGTCGTCGGGCGCCCGCTCTACGAGACGCTGCACGGCGCCAAGAAGGGCCTCAAGGACTTCATCGCCCCGCAGGGCATGTTCGAGGACCTGGGACTCAAGTACGTCGGCCCGATCGACGGCCACGACATCCAGGCCCTGGAGTCCGCGCTCATGCGCGCCAAGCGCTTCGGCGGCCCGGTGATCGTGCACTGCCTCACCGAGAAGGGCCGCGGCTACCAGCCCGCCGTCCAGGACGAGGCCGACCGTTTCCACGCCGTCGGCGTGATCCACCCCGACACGGGTCTGCCGGTCGCCGCCTCCGGCGCCGACTGGACCAGCGTCTTCGGTGACGAGATGGTCGAGCTCGGCAGGGAGCGCAAGGACATCGTGGCGATCACCGCCGCGATGCTGCAGCCGGTCGGTCTGAAGAAGTTCCAGGCCGCGTTCCCCGACCGGATCTTCGACGTCGGCATCGCCGAGCAGCACGGCGCGGTCTCCGCCGCCGGGCTCGCGACGGGCGGTCTGCACCCGGTCTTCGCCGTGTACGCGACGTTCCTCAACCGCGCCTTCGACCAGCTGCTCATGGACGTGGCCCTGCACAAGTGCGGTGTCACCTTCGTGCTCGACCGGGCCGGTGTCACCGGTACGGACGGCGCCTCGCACAACGGCATGTGGGACATGTCGATCCTGCAGTGCGTCCCGGGCCTGCGCCTGGCCGCACCGCGTGACGCCCAGCAGCTGCGCGCGCAGCTGCGCGAGGCGGTCGACGTCGACGACGCACCGACCGTCGTGCGCTTCTCCAAGGGCCTGGTCGGCCCGGCCGTGCCCGAGGTCGGCAAGATCGGCGGCATGGACCTGCTGCGCAAGGCCGGCACGGACCGCCCGGACGTCCTCCTGGTCTCCGTCGGCGCGCTCGCCCCGATGTGCCTGGAGATCGCCGGCCTGCTGGACAAGCAGGGCATCTCCACCACGGTCGTCGACCCCCGCTGGGTCAAGCCGGTCGACGAGGCGCTCGCCCCGCTCGCCGAGCAGCACCGCGTCGTCGTCACCGTCGAGGACAACGGCCGCGCCGGCGGTGTCGGGTCCGCCATCGCCCAGGCGCTGCGCGACGCGGGCGTGGACGTACCGCTGCGCGACTTCGGCATCCCGCCGCGCTTCCTCGACCACGCCTCGCGCAAGGAGGTCATGGCCGAGATCGGTCTGACCGCACCGGATATCGCACGCCAGGTCACCGGCCTCGTGTCCAAGCTGGACGGCCGCTACGAGAGCGCCGCGAGCGAGACCGTGGAGCCGGCCCGGGACTGACACTCGGCACCGAGCGTCATCAAGGCCCGGCCGGACCGCCCTTAACGGGTGGTCCGGCCGGGCCTTTCGTGTGACGTAGGGCCCGGTCACGGGTACCCGCCCGCCCACCGTCCCGATCATGTCCCTCGACACGAGCGCAGGGAGGCACACCGGTGACCACACCGCAGGGCACACGCAACTCCGGAGGCGGAATGTTCCGCACCAAATCCGTCGAGCAGTCGATGCGCGACACAGAGGAACCCGAGCACGCACTCAAGAAGTCGCTCTCCGCCCTCGACCTCACGGTCTTCGGCGTCGGCGTGATCATCGGCACCGGCATCTTCGTCCTCACCGGAAAGATCGCCAAGGAGACCGCGGGCCCGGCGGTCGCCCTCGCCTTCGTGGTCGCCGGCCTGGTCTGCGCGCTCGCGGCCCTGTGCTACGCCGAGTTCGCCTCGACCGTCCCCGTGGCCGGCTCCGCGTACACCTTCGCGTACGCCTCCCTCGGTGAACTCCCCGCATGGATCATCGGCTGGGACCTGATCCTCGAGATGGCGCTCGGCTGCGCGGTGGTCGCGGTCGGCTGGTCCGGCTATGTGCGCTCGCTGATGGACACCGCCGGTCTGCACCTGCCCGACGCCCTCACGGGAACGCGGGACGGCGACTTCGGCTTCGACATCCTGGCCTGTCTGCTCGTCCTGCTGCTCACGGGCATCCTGATCGCAGGGATGAAGCTCTCCTCACGGGTCAGCGCCGTCGTCGTGGCACTCAAGGTCAGTGTCGTCCTGATCGTGATCCTCGTCGGCGCCTTCTTCATCACGGGCTCCAACTACGACCCGTTCATCCCGCCGTCCCAGCCGGGCGAGGCCGGCAACGACATCACCTCGCCGCTGATCCAGCTGATGTTCGGCTGGGCGCCCACCAACTTCGGCGTGATGGGCATCTTCACCGCGGCCGCCGTGGTCTTCTTCGCGTTCATCGGCTTCGACATCGTGGCCACGGCCGCGGAGGAGACCAAGAACCCGCAGCGGGACGTCCCGCGCGGCATCCTCGGCTCGCTGCTCATCTGCACCCTGCTCTATGTGCTCGTCTCGATCGTCGTCACCGGTATGCAGAAGTACACCGAGCTGTCCACGGACGCCCCGCTCGCCGACGCCTTCAAATCCGTCGGCCATCCCTTCTGGGCGGGGCTCATCAGCTTCGGCGCGGCCGTCGGACTCACCACCGTCTGCCTGATCCTCCTGATGGGCCAGACCCGGGTGTTCTTCGCGATGAGCCGCGACGGACTGCTGCCCAAGCCCTTCTCCGTCGTCCACCCGCGCTTCGGCACCCCGTACCGCTCGACGATCCTGCTCGGTGTGATCGTCGCGATCGTGGCCGGCTTCACCTCGATCGACGAACTCGCCGAACTGGTCAACATCGGCACCCTGTTCGCCTTCGTCGTGGTCGCCATCGGTGTGGTGATCCTGCGCAAGAAGCGCCCCGACCTGCCGCGCTCCTTCCGCACCCCGCTGGTCCCACTGGTCCCGATCCTCTCGGTCGCGGCCTCGCTCTGGCTGATGCTCAACCTGCCCGCGGAGACCTGGCTGCGCTTCGGCATCTGGATGGTCCTCGGCGTGATCATCTATTTCCTGTACGGACGCAGGCACAGCCGCCTCGGCAAGCATCTGCCGCCGCGCGAACCAGTGGTCGACTGACCTGGCCTCAGACCCCGCCCCACAACTCCCTGTCATCACACGTGAGTTTCCTGCGTAACCCTTCGGCCCCGTATGTCCCGCTTCGGCGAGGGCTGCGGGGCCGTTAGCTTGGCCCCTATGCTCGCCGAGCCTTCCGCGTCGTCACGTTCCGTACAAGGGCTGCCCATTCACCGGACCGGTACGAGTCCGGTGCCCCGGCCGCGTACCGGTGACGAGCAGCCCGCGCCGTCCTCAGCAGGCACCCGCTACTGGACGAGGCTGCTCCCGGTCCTCGCCGTGCTGGCCTGCGTGACCCGGATCCCGTCCTTCGTCTGGCCGGTGTGGAACCCCGACGAGGGGTTCCTCGCCACCCAGGCGAGGATGCTGGCCTCGGGGGGTGAGCTGTACGAGACCGTGGTCGACCGCAAGCCACCCCTCGTGCCCTGGCTCTACCAGGGCGCGTTCGCGCTGTTCGGCGACGACTCCCTCGTACCGCTGAAGATCCTCGCCGTCGCGGCGGTGTTCCTGACCGCGGCCCTGCTCGCCGCGCTCGCCCGCCGCCGCTGGGGCGACGGCGCCGGCCGCACGGCCGGGATCCTTTCCGTGCTGCTGTCCATCGGCCTCAATCCCGAGGACACCCAGGCCGCCACCTTCGAGGTCTTCATGCTGCCGTGCACCGCGGCCGCCATGTGGTGTGCGGACCGGCGCCGTTGGGGCTGCGCGGGCCTCGCCGTGGCCGCCGCCTTCCTGACGAAGCAGACGGGTGCGGCGGTGCTGCTGCCCGTGCTCTGGCTGCTGTGGCAGTCGGGCCGGCCGCGCGGCGCGCTGCTGCGTCTGGCCGCCGGCGGGCTCGCGCCGCTGCTCGCCGTGGCCTTGGCCACCACCCCCACCGGCTTCCTCTTCTGGACGGTCACCGGCTCCGGCGCCTACGCCTCCTTCACCGGCTCCGAACTGCACGTCCTCTTCCGGGCGTTGGGCAACACCGCCCTGCTCGCCGTGGCCTGCGCGGGCGTGCTCCAGCCGATCGTGCGCGTCCTGCGGATCGCCCGCACCGGAGCCGCCGACCTCTGGCTCTGGCTCGGTTCATCGACGGCGGCGGTCTGCCTCGGCTTCCACTTCTTCGGCCACTACTACCTCCAACTCATCCCGCCGCTCGTCCTGTTGGGCACCGCCGCGCTGCAGATCCTGCCCCGGGTCTGGCTCCCCACGGCCCTGCTGACCACGGCCTGCACCTGCGCGTTCTTCCTTGTGTGGGGCCTGCTGACGCCGCGTCCCGAACTCGCCCACGCGGCCCGTGTCGCCTCCGCCGTCCAGGCCCGCACCCAGCCCGGCGACCGGGTCCTCATCTGGGGCATACACCCCGAGACGTACTGGCTCGCCGACCGCGTACCGGCCAGCCGCTTTCTGACGGCGGGCCTGCTCACCAACTACAGCGGAGGCCGCAACGGCCCCCAGGTGGGCGAGAAGTACGCGGTACGCGGCGGCTGGACGACCTTCCGCGAGGAGCTGAGCACGCGTCCGCCGGCCCTGGTCGTGGACGACGCACGCGGGAAGCCGTACGGGGTGGAGCGGGTCAAGGGGCTGCGCAAGGCGCTGGAGCGCGGGGGGTATCAGCGGGCGGGGGTGGTGGGCGGGACGGTGCTGTACGAGCGGTCGGGGCCGGGGTGAGCCGTCGCCCGCGCGGCCCCGGGTGCTCAACCGCCGGTCGCGGGGGACTTCCTGGCGGACTCGGGGACCGGCCGGTCGTCGCGGAGCGCCTTCCACAGGGCGCCCGCCTGAGGCTCCGCGGGCACCACCCGGTTCGGGTCCGCCTTGTCGTAGGCGACCGGCAGCATCACCGTCTCCATCGTGGACGGATCGATCGCCTGGAGGCTCTGGCCGAAGTCCGCGAGCGCGGTCAGGGACGCGAGCTCGGCGTCCGTCGTGAGGGATTCCGTGAGGCGGTCCGCGATGCGGTACGTCTTGGTGGGGCTCCCCAGAAGGTCCTGCCGCTTGATCTCGCCGAGCAGCGCGACCATGAACTGCTGCTGCAGCCCTATCCGCCCGAGGTCGCTGCCGTCCCCGACGCCGTGCCGGGTACGCACGAAGGCCAGGGACTGCGTCCCGTCCAGCTTGTGGGTGCCCTTCGTCAGGGAGAGGCCGCTGGACTTGTCCTCGATCGGTTCGCCGACGGTGACGGTCACCCCGCCTATCGCGTCGACCAGACCCTTGAACCCCGCGAAGTCGATCTCCATGAAGTGGTCCATCCGCACCCCGGACATCGCTTCCACGGTCTTGACCACGCAGGCCGGACCTGCCGTGGAGTACACGGAGTTGAACATCACGCGCTTCGCGGGCGGCAGCGTGGAGCCGTCGTCCTTGGCGCACTCGGGGCGGGTCACCAGTGTGTCGCGCGGGATGCTGACGGCGGTGGCCCGTGCACGGCCCTCGGGGATGTGCACCACGAGCGCGGTGTCCGCGCGGGCGCCCGCCGCCTGGCCCGTGCCCAGGGAGGCATTGGCGCCCGCGCGTGAGTCGGAGCCGAGGATCAGCAGATTCTGGCCGGAGGCAGCCTGCTTCTCGGGGCGGTTCTTGCCCAGGGCCTTGTCGAGGTCCACCGCGGCGATATTGGAGTTGAGGTCCGAGTAGAGCCACCACGCGGTGCCGCCCAGCGCCAGGACCAGGGCCAGCAGGGTCAGCAGGACGATGCGGCCGGTGCGGCGGCGCCCGGGTCGGCCGCTGCGGGCGCGGCGGCCCGGCGGGGCTGCGTGCGACATGGTGCGGGTCCCTCTTCCTCACGGCCCCGCGCCGCGGACGTGTCGCGTACGCGCGGGGGAGTGGGGCCCGGGTGGGGGGAGGGCCGGCCCACGGTGTCGATGGTGTACGCACCAAGGTAATCGAACCCGAGTTCCGTCACGGCCGCGGGTGGCCCCGAAGCGACTGGTACACGGCCCGCGGCCCCAAGCACACCGCCCCCGACTCGCCCACCCTGCCCCGCAGTTCGCGGTCGGCCGTGACGACCACGCACGTGCCCGTGGCCGCTGCCGCCAGTTCCACGATCCGGTCGTCCCCGCTGCCCGGCGCCTCGTCCACGCGCACCCCCGGCACGCTCTCCACGCCGCGCGCCCGGCCCTCGACGACCAGGACGATGTCGAGCGGGCCCGGGTGGGCGGGAGGCAGGCCCTCGGTCGCGTACGGGACGAGCTTGTCCCGCAGGCGTACGGCGGCCGCGCGCCGGTCGCGCCACCACCCGTCGGGGACGGAGCCGATGACGTTGGCGGCGTCGATGATCAGGAGCGTGGGCATGCACCCATTGTCCGGTGGGCGCGGTCGTCCTACTCGCGGACCCACACCTGGAATTCGCCGGGCCCGCTGTTGTCCTCGTTCGCCACGGTGCGCTCCAGGCGGTACTTTCCGCTCTTCTCCAGCTCGGGGATCAGCCTCTGGGACATGTCGTGGCCCGGGTGGTCGTCGAGCACCGCGAGGTCGAAGTGGCCGTTGCGGATGGCGCTGCGGTACGCGTCGAAGCCCTGACGCTTGCGGCCCTGCGGATCCGTGTAGTCGATCCAGGTCAGCTCGGTCCACTGGTCCGGCGCGGTCGTCTCGGAGAAGTAGTACTTCATCGGATTGCCGGGTTCCGCGAGGTACTTGCCCTTCGCATTCACCATGGGCTCGAGGGTCCGGGCCAGTTCGCTGGTGTCGGGGAACCAACGGGACAGGTCGGTGGCCTTGTTCGTGCCGTACACGGCAAGGCCGACCAAGCCCGCCGCCACCAGGAAGCACAGCAGATTGGGCAGGTAGGGGCCGACGAAACGGTCGATGGCGAGGCCCGCGAGCGGGGCCACGAAGAGCAGCGCGTACGCGAGGTGCTTGCCCAGCGCGACCGTGGTGTGCAGATGCGCCTGGTACAGGGGGACGAGCACGGCGGTCAGGACCATCGCCGAGGCATACGTGACGCGCCACCAGCGGCCCGGTGTGGTGCCGCTCGGATCGCGCAGCGCGTACAGCACGGCGCCGATGCCGGCGAGCGCGAAGAGCCAGCCGCCGAGCTGCAGGGAGATCCGGAGCACTGCCTCGGCCGAGTCGGCGCTCTGCGCGCGGCCGGTGGTCGTGGAACGCGCGCCCTGCAGATGCGCGGTGCCGAACAGGGCCATCGCGGCGCCGAGCACCGCGGCGACCAGAGCCGGCAGGACCAGCGCACGGGCCGCCGCCGGCCAGTGCCAACGGCCGCGGTGGCGCAGGGCCGTCAGGGCGGCGAGCACGGCGATGGCGGGCAGGAACATCAGCGCCGCGTACTTCACCGCGATCGCCAGGGCCGCCACCGGCGCCGCGAGCACATAGGCCCGCGAGGGGCCGCAGCGCACCGCGATCCAGCAGGCCAGGGCGAGGAGCGCCACGGCGGGAGCGTCATAGGTGGCAAGGACGTTGAGCTCGAGGACCGACGGCAGCACGGCATACATCGCCGCCGTCCACAGAGCGGTGCGCCCGCCGAAGAGCTGCCGGGTGATCAGATACAGCAGCCCGGTCGTGGCCAGCATGCACAGCAGACTGAACGTCCGTACGCCGGTGAGTCCGAATGCCGAGTCGAGCCGGCCGGCGAGGACGGGATACAACTCCGGTGCACCGGAGAAGAATCCGTGCGCACCCCAATGCGTGGTGGGTACGCCCTGCAGAAAACCGTCCCAGATCAGCTTTCCGGTATGGGTGTACAGCGCCTCGTCCTGATCGGGGCCGGGGAAACCACGGGCGGAGAGCAGGGCTTGTGCCAGGAGAATTCCCAACAGGCCCAGACGGACTCGCCATTGGTGCCGACGAGAGCTGTCCCGCCTGGTGGGTGCGGCGGCGGGTGAGTTGTTCGTGCCGCCTATGGTGCCCAAGGCGAGTGTCTGGGTATTCATGTTCTTTCCGGTTCGGTCGGCGATCGGCGCCCGAGTATATGGGGAGCGAATCGACCACGGATCACCTCCGACGGATCTGGTATCCGCTTGGTTCCAGGACTTTCGTCCCGGGCGTCGGGACCTATTCCGAGCAGCGGATTCTCCGTGACGGATTAGCATCCACGGGTCGGTTGATTCGGCGCGGAAACGTCGAACCGATACCAAAGTCCGAATCAAGCGTCCGAGAGTCCATACAGTCATGTCGACCGGCATAGCCGAAAGCCCACAAGCCCCCTCCAGGCACTCGGTGCGCCTGGCCTGCCGGATCGGCTCCTGGAAACCGGGAATCGCTTCGTTCCTGATTCCGCTCACTCTTCTGCTCGTTCTCGGAATGTGGTTCTACAGCCCGAGCAGCACACCGCTGAGCTGGGTCCTGACCATCGTGTGGTCCCTGCCGATCGTGGGCACGCTCGTCGGCATCCAGGGAGCCCTGCTCATCCGGCGCCGCGCACGACGCGGCGACGAGGCGGCCCCTGCGGCGCCCGCGCACGAGGACTTCCTCATCGCCCTCGTGCCGACCATCGGCCGCAACGACACCTACCCGGCCCTCGAGCGCTCGGTGCGGTCGTACGTCGACCATCTCCCCGCGTACTTCCCGCACATGCGCGTCGACGTACTGACGGAGGAAGGCTGCGAGGCCGCCGAGCAGATCGCCGCACTCGCCCGCCACCCCCTGGTCCGTGTCGTCACCGTCCCCAAGGCGTACCGGACGCCCAACGGCACCCGGTTCAAGGCGCGGGCCAACCACTACTCCCACGAACTGCGCATCGCCGAGGGCGAGGCACTCGACCATGTGTGGGTGCTGCACATGGACGACGACACCGGCGTCGGCACCGACACCGCGGCCGCACTCGCCCAGTTCATCAACAGGCAGCGCCGCGCCCACCCGGACGAGGCCAAGCACATGGCCCAGGGCATCCTGACGTATCCGCGCGAGAACGCGGTCAGTCTGTTCACCTGGCTCGCGGACGCGGTACGGCCCGCCGACGACATCGCCCGGTTCCGCGCCCTGACCGGCACCGGCACCCCGGCCGCCGGTGTGCACGGCGAACTCCTGGTCCTGCGCGCCTCCATAGAGGCGACGATCGGCTGGGACTTCGGCCCGAAGGCCATCGTGGAGGACGCCCAGCTCGCCCTCACGTTCTGCCGGCGCTATCCCGGCCGCAGCGACTGGTTCAACGGCCGCTGCTACGGAGCCTCGCCCGCGGGCGTACGCGACTTCGTCAAGCAGCGCGAACGCTGGGCCTGGGGTCTGGTGGCGCTGTGCTTCAACCGCACCATCCCGCTGCGCTACCGCTGGTTCCTGTCCGTGTGCGTGGCCACCTGGATCCTCGGCCCGCTGCAGCACATCGCCGTGGTGCTCGCCGTCGGCTGGTGCATCGGCGACATGAACACCTCGCCCGTCGCCCAGTCCGTGATCATTCTGTGGTCGGTCAACTTCGCCTATGTGATCTGGACTTACTGGGAGGGGCTGCGCCTGAACGCACTGGTCTCGAAGACCGGCCGGCGCAAGTGGTGGGAGCCGGTCGCCGTGCTCGCGCTCATTCCCGTGTTCTCCGTCCTCGAAGGCGTCGGCGGCCTGCGCGGCTTCCTGAAGTTCGCGCGCCGCGAGGAGAACCAGTTCGTCGTCATCGCCAAGCCCGCCTAGACCGGAAACCCCCTCACATGAAGCGCTCCCGGCTGCCGCTGCTCGCGGTGCTCCCCGTAGTCGTCCTGTCCACCGTGGCCGCGTCGTCCCTCGCGTTCGGCGACCATCCCGTGCGCTGGGAGAGCGGTTCCCTGCTGCCCAGCTTCGGCCGGGGCTCCGACGACCCCGGCACCCAGCCGGTCAAGGCGAGCAAGCAGGTCACCGAACGCACGGACGGCGACGGGCAGGCCGCCGATGCCCTGCGCGTGGACAAGCCGTGGAAGCCCGGCATGCCCCAGTGGGGCGTCCAGATCTACTGGGAGGACTCGCCGGAGAACACCGCCGCGGAGGTGGAGCGACGGGCCCGGCAGAAGGCCGAGTACCTGGTCGGTCTGCACGCCAACTCCGTGGCGGTCTCCTTCCCGTTCTTCACCAAGGGCCCCACCTCCACCAAGCTCTTCGCCGGTGACAAGACGCCGACCCCCGAGCACATGGACATCGTCCTCAAGGTGTTCCAGGACGCCGGCCTGCGGGTGACGATGCGTCCGCTGATGGACGAGAAGTCCCTGAACCCGCCCAAGGGCTGGCGCGGCAACATCGCGCCCGCGAGCCGCGACGACTGGTTCGCCTCGTACCGCACCTTCCTGAAGCCGTATGTGGCGCTGGCCCAGAAGCACGAGGTCAGGACGTTCGTCATCGGCGCCGAGCTGAACTCCCTCGAGGGCGACCCGCGGTGGAGCTCGCTCGCGGGACAGCTGGAGAAGACCTTCAAGGGCGAGTTGTCGTACGACGCGAACTGGGACAACTACGTGAGCGGCCGGATCGACATGCCGGTGAACCACCTGGGCGTCGACGCCTACTTCCCCCTCCAGGTGCCGGACACCGCGTCGGTCGGCACGCTCGTCAAGGGCTGGGAGCGCTGGCTCGACAAGAAGACCACCGGTCCGCTGCCGCGCATCGTCCTGTCCGAGGCGGGGATCGGCGCGATGAAGGGTGCCTACCGCGCTCCCGGAGACTTCTACAACCAGCGGGCCGTCGACGAGAACGTCCAGGCCAACTGGTACGAGGCCGTCTGCAAGGTCGTCGTGGACCGCAAGATGGCCGGCGTCTACTGGTGGTCGATCAACTTCGACGACGACCCCGACGTGGCGCCCGGCGACGACATTTCACGGTTGCACTTCGCCGGACGGCCCAAGACGGAGCAGGTGATCCGGGACTGTTTCGGCTCGGACTACCAGGGCCCGGGCGCCGCGGCAGCCCCGTAGACCCTCGTCTCGCAGGCCGCGCCTGCCACCACCTGACGTCCCGCATGCCCGCCCAGCCGGCCGTGGCACGCCCGAGGACCACGTACGCCGCAATGCGTCCCACCGAAGCGAAGACGGAGCACCATGAGTGAAGCAATCCTCCTTGTCGGCGGAAAAGGCACCCGACTGCGTCCGCTGACGAGCCACACGCCCAAGCCGTTGCTCGAAGTGGCCGGAGTCCCGTTCCTCACCCACCAGTTGAGGCGTGCGGCGGCCGCGGGCGTCACCCGGATCGTCCTGGCGACCTCCTACCTGGCGGAGCTCTTCGAGGACGAGTACGGCGACGGCTCGGAGCTCGGCCTGCGACTCGAGTACGTCACCGAGACCGAACCCCTCGGCACCGGCGGCGCCATCCGCAACGCGGCGGGGCGGCTCACCTGCGGACCCGACGAGCCGGTCCTGGTGTTCAACGGCGACATCCTCTCCGGCGTGGACATCGCGGCGCTCAGGGAGGGCCACCGGGCCGCGGGCGCGGATGTCACCCTGCATCTGACGCGGGTGGAGGACCCTCGCGCCTTCGGCCTGGTGCCCACCGACGACGAGGGCCGGGTGCTGGCCTTCCTGGAGAAGCCCGAGACCCCGGAGCAGATCGTCACGGACCAGATCAACGCCGGCTGCTACGTCTTCACCCGTGCGGTGATCGACCGGATCCCCGCGGGCCGCGTGGTCTCCGTGGAGCGCGAGACCTTCCCCGAACTGCTCGTGTCCGGAGCCCTGGTACGCGGTGTGGTCGACGACACCTACTGGCGCGACCTGGGCACACCCGCCGCGTTCATCGAGGGCTCGGCGGACCTCGTCCTTGGCGCGGTGGACTCCCCGGCCGTGCCCGGCGACACCGGCGAAGCACTCGTACTGCCCGGCGCCTCGGTCGGCCAAGGGGCCGTGCTCTGTGCCGGCACCGTGATCGGCTCGGACGCCGTGGTCGAGGACGGAGCGGTGGTCGAGGCCAGCGTCGTGCTCGCCGGAGCGCGTATCGCGACCGGCTCCGTCGTGCGCAACTCCGTGGTGGGGCGCGGCGCGAGGATCGGGGGCCACTGCACCGTGGACTCGGCGGTCATCGGCGACGGCGCGGACGTGGCGGCGGGCAACGAGCTGCCGCCGGGCCTGCGCATCGGCTGCGGGGTCCGGCTGCCCGCGGAAGGCATCCGCGTCTCCGCCGGCCGCACGCCCTGCTCGGAGCTGCCGCGGGCCGTGCACGTCTGAGCGGGCCGTGCACCGGTACGTCACCGGTCCCTGGTAGGTCAGGGGACGCACGAACGCACATGGGCCGTACGGGATCAACTCCCGTACGGCCCATGCGTATTGCGCAAGATGCCTACGCGGGCACGCTCGCCACGCCCTGGGCGAGGAACCGCTTCCCGTTCACCCGCTCGGACACACCCTCACGGTCGAGGTAAGGCGTCACGCCACCGAGGTGGAACGGCCAGCCGGCGCCCGTGATCAGGCACAGGTCGATGTCCTGGGCCTCGGCCACGACGCCCTCGTCGAGCATGAGCCCGATCTCCTGCGCCACCGCGTCGAGCACCCGGGCCCGCACCTGCTCCTCGGTCAGGACGACATCGCCCTGCTCCAGGAGCGCCGCGACCTCGGGGTCGAGCTCGGGCTTGCCGGAGTCGTACACGTAGAAGCCGCGCTTGCCGGCCTTCACGACGGCCGCCAGGTTCGGGGAGACCTTGAAGCGGTCCGGGAAGGACCGGTTGAGCGTCTCCGAGACGTGCAGACCGATGGCCGGGCCGACCAGTTCGAGCAGCACCAGCGGCGACATCGGCAGGCCGAGCGGCTCGACCGCCTTCTCTGCGACAGCGACCGGGGTGCCCTCGTCGATCACGTTCTGGATCTCGCCCATGAAGCGCGTGAGGATGCGGTTCACGACGAACGCCGGGGCGTCCTTCACGAGCACCGCGGTCTTCTTCAGCTTCTTGGCGACACCGAACGCCGTGGCCAGCGAGGCGTCGTCGGTCTTCTCGCCGCGCACGATCTCGAGCAGCGGAAGCACGGCGACCGGGTTGAAGAAGTGGAAGCCGACGACCCGCTCGGGGTGCTTGAGCTTCGACGCCATCTCGGTCACCGACAGCGAGGAGGTGTTCGTCGCCAGGATCGCGTGCGCCGGGGCGACGGCCTCGACCTCGGCGAACACCTGCTGCTTGACGCCCATCTCCTCGAAGACGGCCTCGATGACGAAGTCGGCGTCCGAGAAACCGGCCGCCTTGTCGAGCGAACCCGTCACCAGGGCCTTGAGGCGGTTCGCCTTGTCCTGGTTGATACGGGACTTCAGGAGCAGCTTGTCGATCTCGGCGTGCACGTAGCCCACGCCCTTGTCGATGCGCTCCTGGTCGATGTCGGTCAGGACGACCGGCACCTCGAGGCGGCGCAGGAAGAGCAGCGCCAGCTGCGAGGCCATCAGGCCCGCACCCACGACGCCGACCTTGGTGACCGGGCGGGCCAGGTCCTTGGACGGGGCACCCGCCGGACGCTTGGCGCGCTTCTGCACCAGGTTGAACGCGTAGATGCCGGAGCGCAGTTCGCCGCCCATGATGAGGTCGGCGAGCGCCTTGTCCTCGGCGTCGAAACCGGCCTGGAGGTCACCGGACTTGGCGGCCTCGATGATCTCCAGGGCGCGGTACGCGGCCGGGGCGGCACCGTGCACCTTGCTGTCCGCGATGAAGCGGCCCTTGGCGACGGCCTGGTCCCAGGCCTCGCCGCGGTCGATCGCGGCGCGCTCGATCTTGATCTCGCCCTTGAGCACGGACGCGGTCCAGATCAGCGACTGCTCCAGGAAGTCGGCGCCCTCGAAGATCGCGTCGGCGATCCCGAGCTCGTAGACCTGCTTGCCCTTGAGCTGCTTGTTCTGGTTGAGCGAGTTCTCGATGATGACCGAGACGGCGCGCTCGGGTCCGATCAGGTTCGGAAGCAGCGCACAGCCGCCCCAGCCCGGGACCAGACCGAGGAAGACCTCGGGCAGCGAGAAGGCCGGGATGGCCTGCGAGACGGTGCGGTACGTGCAGTGCAGACCGACCTCGACACCGCCGCCCATCGCGGCGCCGTTGTAGTACGCGAAGGTCGGCACGGCCAGCGCGGACAGGCGCTTGAAGACGTCGTGCCCGCCCTTGCCGATGGCCAGCGCGTCCTCGTGCGTCTTCAGCAGCTCGACGCCCTTGAGGTCGGCGCCGACGGCGAAGATGAACGGCTTGCCGGTCAGACCGACACCGATGATCTCGCCCGCCGCGGCCTCCTTCTCGACCTGGCTGATCGCCACGTCGAGGTTGGCCAGCGACTGCGGACCGAAGGTGGTCGGCTTGGTGTGGTCCAGGCCGTTGTCCAGCGTGATCAGCGCGAACCGACCGGCGCCGAACGGCAGTTCCAGGTGCCGTACGTGCGCCTGCGTGACGACCTCGTCCGGGAACAGCTCGGCCGCACCCTTCAACAGCTCAGCGGTGGTGCTCACTTGCCCTCCCAGTGGGGGTTTTCCCAGATGACGGTCGCGCCCATGCCGAAGCCGACGCACATGGTGGTGAGGCCGTACCGCACCTGCGGCTGGTCCTCGAACTGCCGGGCCAGCTGCGTCATCAGACGCACACCGGAGGAGGCGAGCGGGTGACCGAAGGCGATCGCGCCGCCGTACTGGTTCACGCGCGCGTCGTCGTCGGCGATGCCGTAGTGCTCGAGGAACGCGAGCACCTGCACGGCGAAGGCCTCGTTGATCTCGAACAGGCCGATGTCCTCGATGGACAGACCGGCCTGCGCGAGCGCCTTCTCGGTGGCCGGGATCGGGCCGTAGCCCATGACCTCCGGCTCGACACCCGCGAAGGAGTACGACACCAGGCGCATCTTGACCGGAAGGTCGTGCTCCCGGGCGAAGTCCTCGGACGCGATCAGGGAGGCGGTGGCGCCGTCGTTAAGACCGGCCGCGTTACCGGCGGTGACCCGCCCGTGCGTACGGAACGGGGTCTTCAGACCGGCCAGGTTCTCCAGCGTCGTGCCCGGGCGCATCGGCTCGTCCGCCGTCACGAGACCCCAACCGGTCTCGCCCACGTCGGGGTTGGTGTTGCGCACCGAGACGGGCACCAGGTCCTGCTGGATCTTGCCGTCGGCGTACGCCTTGGCGGCCTTCTCCTGCGAACGCACCGCGTACTCGTCGGCGCGCTGCTTGGTGATCGTCGGATAGCGGTCGTGCAGGTTCTCGGCGGTCATGCCCATGAACAGGGCCGACTCGTCGACCAGCTTCTCGCTCACGAACCGCGGGTTGGGGTCGACGCCCTCACCCATGGGGTGGCGGCCCATGTGCTCGACACCACCGGCGATGGCGGCGTCGTACGCGCCGAAGGCGATGGAACCGGCCGCGGTGGTCACGGCGGTCAGCGCGCCGGCGCACATGCGGTCGATCGAGTAGCCCGGTACGGACTGCGGCAGACCGGCCAGGATGCCGGCGGTGCGGCCGATGGTCAGGCCCTGGTCGCCGATCTGCGTGGTGGCGGCGATGGCCACCTCGTCGACCTTCGCGGGGTCCAGGTTCGGGTTGCGGCGCAGCAGCTCCCGGATGGCCTTCACGACGAGGTCGTCGGCGCGGGTCTCGTGGTAGATGCCCTTCGGGCCCGCCTTGCCGAACGGGGTGCGGACGCCGTCGACGAAGACGACTTCCTTGACGGTACGAGGCACGATGGCTCTCCTCCAGGGGGGTGCGGGATCGCTGCGTACGCACACGCCTGAGCGCGCGCTCACCTCTTCATGCTACTTGCCGGTAACCATTGGCGACAGTGCCCCCGCCCGGAGCGGCGAAGGTCACACTCCTGCGGGGGCCTCGCCGAGCACCCGCAGCACCGCATCGCGTACGACCGGCCGGGGCGCGGCGGGATCGTCGAGGTCGCAGGCGACGGCGAGCCCGTCCCTGATCAGCATCAGCAGATCCGCCGTACGTACGGGGTCCGCGTCGCCGGCGTCGGTGAGCAGATCGCGCATGAGCGTGCGGAACCAGCTCCGGTACTCCTCGATCGCCTGCCGCACCGGATGGGCCGGATCGGGGTACTCCGCCGCCGCGTTGATGAACGGGCAGCCGCGGAAGTCCGCAAGCGCGCCGATCTGCCCCATGCGGTCGAACACGGCGAGCAGCTTCTCGCGCGGCCCGTCGGCGGTCAGCTCGTCGACCGCGGCCTGCTGCTGCCGGGTCTGCTCCTCGATGTACGCCTTGACGAGCGTGTCCTTGGCGGGGAAGTGGTGGTAGAAGGTCGCCTTCGCCACTCCGGCCTCGGCGATGATCCGGTCGATGCCGACCGTGTGCACCCCTTCCGCGTAGAAGAGGCGGGTCGCCGTGTCCAGGACTCGGCTGCGAGCGGGGCTCTTCGGATTGTTCGCGGGCATGACTTGACCGTACCAGACAGGTCTGTCTAGGCTGCTCTTCGTAGGGGCATACAGACCTGTCTGTTCAAAATGATGTGACCCGTCCGGGAGGACCCCATGAGCGCTCTGTACACCGCGGTGGCAACGGCATCCGGCCGAGAGGGCCGCGCGGTCACCTCGGACGGCAAGCTCGACGTCAAGCTGGCCCATCCCGTGGAGCTGGGCGGCGACGGCGCCGGCACCAACCCCGAGCAGCTCTTCGCGACGGGCTATGCGGCCTGTTTCGCCAGCGCCATGCAGCTCGTCGCCCGTCAGCAGAAGATCGACGTCTCGGACGTCTCGGTGACGGCGGAGGTGGGCCTGCTCAAGAACGGCACGGGCGGCTTCGGCCTGGAGGTCACCCTGCGCGTCGAGATGCCGGACACCATCTCGCCCGAGGCGGGCAAGGCACTCCTCGACGCCACCCACCAGGTCTGCCCGTACTCGAACGCGACCCGCGGCAACATCCCGGTCACCCTCGTCGTCGAGTGACCCACTCGCTGTGGGCAGTCGTGCCGCAGGGCGATGGGGGTCCCCCCTGCTCGAACGAAGTTGAGAGCTTGGGGGGCACAGCGGCACCCGCCGGAGGCACCAAACGCAGCGGTGGGGGGGCGCGCGCCCGACGCGGGGGGGGGGGGGGGGGCGAGGGTGGGGTCCGCGTCGGCGGCCACCACGCCCCCCCCCCCCCCCACCGAACCCACCA
>NZ_JBEPEW010000157.1:0-17934 GCF_040300965.1 Streptomyces mesophilus
CCGGGCGACGGCGCTCTGCGCGGCGACCGCGAAGGCCGCGGCGGCGGGGACGTCGAGGGTGCCGGAGCGCACCTGGCGCTCCTGGCCGCCGCCGTGCAGGACGGGTACGGGCGTCTGGTCGCGGCCGAGGAGCAGCGCGCCGATGCCGTACGGGCCGCCGATCTTGTGGCTGCTCACGGTCATCGCGGCGAGGCCCGAGGCGGCGAAGTCGACGTCGAGCTGGCCGAAGGCCTGGACCGCGTCGGAGTGCAGCGGGACGCCGAACTCGGCGGCCACGTCCGCGAGTTCACGTACCGGCAGGACCGTGCCGATCTCGTTGTTGGCCCACATCACGGTCGCGAGGGCGACGTCCGCGGGGTTGCGCTCGATGGCCTCGCGCAGGGCCTCGGGGTGGACCCGGCCGTATCCGTCGACCGGCAGGTACTCGACCGTCGCGCCCTCGTGCTCGGCGAGCCAGTGCACGGCGTCGAGGACCGCGTGGTGCTCGACGGGGCTGGCGAGGACGCGGGTACGGGCCGGGTCGGCGGCGCGGCGGGCCCAGTACAGGCCCTTCACCGCGAGGTTGTCGGCCTCGGTGCCGCCGGAGGTGAGGACCACCTCGCTCGGCCGCGCGCCCAGTGCCTCGGCGAGGGTCTCGCGGGCCTCCTCGACGGTGCGGCGGGCCTGGCGGCCGGCGGCATGCAGTGCGGAGGCGTTGCCGACGGCCTGGAGCTGTTGGGTCATCGCCTCGATTGCTTCCGGCAGCATCGGGGTGGTCGCGGCGTGGTCGAGGTAGGCCATGGTGCGTTGATTCTACGGCGGGGTGTGGGGGCGCAGCCCCCACGGGCACTCTGGGACCGCATCCCCGCAACAGCCAGGTCTCCTGACAGATGGGGGCGGGGGTATGGGGGCGGCAGCCCCCAAGAGACGGGCCGCAAAAACCGAGCCAGTTCAGCGCCCCAGCGGTGTCCGTGCCAGCTGACGCGACTGCGCCACCAACCGGTCCGCGCTGTCCCAGACCTCGGCGTCCTCCTCCAGGAAGCCGCCGGCCAGGTTGCGTGTGGTGATCGCGATACGGAGCGGGCCGGGGGCCGGGCGGCAGCGGACGTGGACCGTGAGTTCGACCGTGGGGACCCAGCCCTGGATGCCGAGTTCGAAGGCGGTGGGCGGCAGCGCGTCCACGGCGAGCAGCAGCGAGAGCGGGTCGGCGTCGCGGCCGTCGGCGAGGCCGAACCAGGAGCGCATCTCACCCTTGCCGGACGGTGCGCCGAGCGCCCAGCCGAGCGTGGCCGGGTCCAGCTTCAGCCACAGGCGGTCGGTGATCGCGGTGCTGCCCTTGATCGGCGTGGGTGCGTCCTGCGGGCCGAAGCACTGGTCGACCGGCGGGATCGAGGGCCGGGCCGCGGTGGTGCGGACGTCGTCGGGGAGCGCGTCGAGGTCGCCGTACGAGGCGAGGACACGGATCCGTTCGACCTCGCGGCCCTCCTCGTCGTACTGGAAGAGCGAGGCCTGGCCGGTGGAGAGGGTGCGGCCGGTGCGGACCGTCTCGGTGCGGATGACCGCCGGGCCCGGGTGGGACGCGGTGAGGTAGTGCGCCGAGATGGTGAAGGGGTCGGCGTGCGGGAGCGCCTGACCGAGCGCGCGGCCGATGACGGCGAGCAGATAGCCGCCGTTGACCGCGCTGATGATGGTCCAGCCGGCGGAGAGCTCCGCGTCGTAGACCCCGGGTTCGCGCAGGGTCACCGCGGTGTCGCGGTCGAACTCGCTGTCGCCGATGGTGGCCTGTGCCGAGGTCTCCTGGGTCATGGGATGCACGGTACATCAGCTTGCTACTGAGCGGTAGCTTTGCTTGCCCGGTACGGGCGGCTACGCCGTCTCTTCCTGCGCATGCGAGCGCCTGTTCCACGCCCGCGGGGCCCGCCAGTGGTAGTGCATCGCGAGCAGCCGGAGCACGAAGGCGGTGATGACGGCGGCTCCGCTGGTGAAGGTGTTCAACGCGTCGTAGCGGATGCAGAGCACCACGATCCCGGCGCCGACCATCGCGGGCACGGCGTACAGGTCGCGGTCCCAGCGCAGCAGCGAGGGGACCTCGTTGGCGAGGACGTCACGGAGCACTCCGCCGCCGACCGCGGTGGCGAGGCCGAGGGCCGCCGAGGAGGTGAGCCCGAGCCCGTACTCGTACGCCTTCGTGGTGCCCGTGACGCAGAACAGGCCGAGGCCGGCCGCGTCGAAGGTGTTCACGGCCCGGTTGATCCGCTCGACCTGGGGGTGCAGGAAGAAGACCAGGGCCGCCGCGAAGAGCGGGGTGACGAAGTAGCCGAGGTCCGTGAAGGCGGCCGGCGGGACGGCGCCGATGATGAGGTCACGCAGGAGGCCGCCGCCCAGGGCGGTGATTTCGGCGAGTACGGCGATGCCGAAGACGTCGAAGTTCTTGCGCACGGCCAGGAGCGCGCCGGAGATCGCGAAGACGAAGATCCCGGCGAGGTCGAGGCCGTGTTGGACGGAGGGCGAGAAGAGGTCGTGCAGCACGGTTCATTCTGACTGGTGGACCACCTGGTCCTCGGCCGGTGTCCCCGCCAGCGGCTGCGTGTCCGCCGGCGCCTGGTCCGGTGCGTTCTCCGGGTGGTGGCAGGCGACCCGGTGGGCCGGGGCCAGTTCGAGGAGCGGGGGCTCGGTCGTCCTGCACACGGTCGTCGCCTTCCAGCACCTCGTATGGAAGCGGCAGCCCGAGGGCGGGCTGATCGGTGACGGGACGTCGCCGCGGAGCAGGATGCGGGAGGTACGGGCCGCTCGGCGCTTGGGGTCGGGGACCGGGACCGCCGAGAGCAGGGCCTTGGTGTACGGGTGCATCGGGGTCTCGTACAGCGGTTTGCGGTCGGCCAGTTCGACGATCTTGCCGAGGTACATCACCGCGATGCGGTCGGAGACATGGCGGATGACCGAGAGGTCATGCGCGATGATCACGTACGTGAGGCCGAGCTCGTCCTGGAGGTCGTCGAGGAGATTGACCACCTGGGCCTGGATGGAGACGTCGAGCGCCGAGACCGGTTCATCGGCCACCACGAGCCGGGGCTTGAGCGCCAGGGCGCGGGCGATGCCGATGCGCTGGCGCTGGCCGCCGGAGAACTCGTGCGGATAGCGGTTGTAGTGCTCGGGGTTGAGGCCGACGCGCTCCAGCATCTCCTGGACGGCCTTCTTGACGCCGCCCTCGGGGGTCACGCCCTGGAGCCGGAAGGGCGCCCCGACGATCGTGCCGATCGTGTGCCGGGGATTCAGCGAGGAGTACGGGTCCTGGAAGATCATCTGGACGTCTTTGCGCAGCGGACGCATCTGCCCCACGGACAGATGCGTGATGTCCCGGCCCTCGAACTCGACCCGGCCACCGGTCGGTTCGAGCAGCCGGGTGATCAGCCGGCCCATCGTGGACTTGCCGCAGCCCGACTCCCCCACCACGCCGAGGGTTTCGCCCGGGCGTACGTCGAAGGTGACGCCGTCGACGGCCTGGACCGCGCCCACCGTGCGCTGCAGCACGCCCTTCTTGATCGGGAAGTGCTTCACCAGGCCTTCCACCTTGAGCAGCGGCTCGACGGTGGACACGGGCTTCGTCGGATCCGTTCCGCCGCCCTTGCTCAGAACTGTCACGTCGTCGTCGCTCACAGCTTCGGCTCGACCTCCTCGGTCCAGATCCGGGTCCGCTCCTCCTGTGTGAGGTGGCAGGCGGTGAAGTGCCCGCTGCCGACCTCGCGCAGCTCGGGCCGTACGGTGCGGGTCCTGTCGTCCTGCGGTACGTCGGCGTGCGGGCAGCGCGGGTGGAAGGGGCATCCGGAGGGCACGTTGATGAGACTGGGCGGGGTCCCGCGTACCGGGATGAGGCGGTCCGTCTGGTCCCGGTCGATGCGCGGCATGGAGCCGAGCAGACCCCAGGTGTAGGGGTGTTGAGGGGACTCGAAGACCTGCTCGGCCGTGCCCCGCTCGACGCAGCGGCCCGCGTACATCACCAGGAGGTCGTCGGCGATCTCGGCGACCACCCCCAGATCGTGGGTGATCACGATGACCGCGGAGCCGAACTCCTTCTGCAGATCGCGGATCAGGTCCAGGATCTGGGCCTGGACGGTGACGTCGAGCGCGGTCGTCGGCTCGTCCGCGATGAGCAGTTCGGGGTTGTTGACCAGGGCCATCGCGATCATCACGCGCTGGCGCATGCCGCCGGAGAACTCATGCGGATAACCCGAGTAGCGCTTGGCCGGTTCGGGGATGCCGACGCGGTCGAGCATGTCGAGCGCGCGGGCCTTCGCGGTCTTCTTCGACACGGGATGGTGCACGCGGTAGGCCTCGGTGATCTGTGATCCCACCGTGAAGTACGGGTGCAGCGCGGAGAGCGGGTCCTGGAAGATCATGGCCATCTTGCGGCCGCGCTGCCGGCGCACGAAGTCCTCGCTCGACGCGATCAACTCATCGTTGTCCAGCCACACTTCACCGGAGATCCGGGCGCTGCGCGAACGGTGGAGCCCCATGATGCCCAGCGAGGTCACGGACTTGCCCGAGCCGGATTCGCCGACGATGCCGAGGGTGCGGCCGCGGCGTACGTCGAAGGAGATGCCGTCGACGGATTTGACCAGGCCGTCGTCCGTGTCGAAGTGGATACGGAGATCCCGTACGGAGAGGAACACCTCGCCTTCGGATGCGCCGGAGGTCCCACTGCGCGGACCCGGTACGGACGAGCGGCCCACCTCGGATTCGAGTTCGCTCACGAGTACCTCACCCTGGGGTCGATGGCCGCGTACAACAGGTCCACGATCAGGTTGCAGAAGACGATGAAGAAGGCGGCCACCAAGGTGACGCCCATGACGATGGGCAGATCGCTGTCCTTGACGGCCTGGACCGCATAGGCGCCCATGCCCTGCAGCGAGAAGACCTGTTCGGTGATGATCGCGCCGCCGACGAGTAGGCCGAAGTCCATCCCGAAGATGGTGACGATCGGGGTGAGGGCGGCCCGAAGTCCGTGCTTCGCGACGACTTTCGACTCTCGCAGGCCCTTGGCGCGTGCCGTACGGATGTAGTCCTCGCCCATCGTCTCCAGCATCCCGGCGCGGGTGAGCCGGGCGTAGAGCGCCGAGTAGAGGAAGGCGAGCGAACACCACGGGATGATCAGGTTCCAGAACCATTCGCCGGGGTCCTCGGTGATCGGGATGTAGTCCACGCTCTCCCAGACGGGCCACTGCGAGGTGAAGAGCGCGAGGCCGAGCAGACCGGTGAAGAAGATCGGCAGCGAGACGCCGAGCAGCGCGACGGTCATGGCGAGACGGTCGATGAAGGTGCCGCGCCTGAGGGCCGAGACGACCCCGATGGTGACGCCGGAGATCACCCACAGAATGGCCGCGCCGACCGCGAGGGACAGGGTGACGGGGATGCGCTGGGTGATCTCGGGCCAGACCTCGATATGGCTGCGGAACGAGTAGCCGAAGCAAGGCGCGCTGCACTCGGAGGCGTCGGGGCCGAACTTGTACTCGGCGCCCACGAAGATCGCCTTGATGAAGTCGAAGTACTGCACGACCAGCGGCTGGTCGAGGCCGAGGTTCTGCTTGACGGCGGCGACGGACTCCGGGTTGGCGTCCTTGCCCACGTACTGCACGGCCAGGTCGTCGACCGACTGGCCGCCGAGCCTGGGCACGAGGAAGAAGATCGCGAACGTGACGGCGGTGACGACGACGAGCAGCATCACCGCGGCGAACAGACGGCGGATGAGATAGGCGGTCACAGCTCAGCGGCGTGGGGTGGCCGCCCGGTCCGGACGGGCCCGGGCGGCCACCTCGTTGCCTTCACCTGCCTCTCGGATGTTCCTTGCCCGGACGGGGAGTGGATCGGCGCGGTGTCACTTCTTGTCCGTGCCGATCAGCAAGTAGTCGTACATCCCCAGATAGGCCTGGGTGACGGTGACGTTCGTTGCCGAATCCGGGCGGTAGAGCAGGTTCTTGCGGTAGATCAGCGGGACCGCGGAGGCCGTCTCCATGACCAGCTTGTCGACCTCGCCCCACTTCTTGGTGCGCTCGTCGGCGTCGGTCATGCCGATGCCCTCGCCCAGGGCCGCGTTGACCTTGGGGTCGTCGAGCTCCATCAGGTTGTTGCCGCCGGAGGGCTTGATCGCGGAGCCGTTGACGATCTGGTCGAGGAAGCCGAAGCCGGTGGGCCAGTCGGCACCCCAGGCCATCATCATCAGGCCGAGCTTGTGCTCATGGACGTAGCTCGGGTTGCCGGCGAAGTTCGCGAAGTACTTGCCCGAGGGGAAGGTCTTGATCTCCGCCTTGATGCCGACCCGCTCGAGGGAGGCCTTGACCGCGGTCGCCATGGAGATCTCGTCGGGACGGTCGGCGCGGGCCGACAGGTTGGTGGTGAAGCCGCCCGGCTTCCCGCACTTGCCCAGGTGCTCCTTGGCCTTGGCCTCGTCGCCCTTGTTGCCCTCGGTCGGGTACATGTCGGCCTTCACATAGCCGTTGACCGTCGGAGGCAGCATCGTCGAGGCCACATCGCCCTTGGTGTCGCCGCCGAGCGCCTGCTGCACCGAGGCCTTGTCGACCGCGTACTGCACGGCCTTGCGGCACTCGACGTTGTCGAAGGGCGCCACCTTCGTCGACATCGCCAGATAGGTCAGGGCGCCCGCGTACGGGTTGTCGGTCTTGGCCTTCTCCGCGCTCTTGGTCAGGACCTTCGGCTGGGTCTTGGTCTGCAGACCGGTGCCCGCCGCGTCCACGGTGATCTGGTCGTTGAGCAGATGCTGGTCGACCGTGGTCGGGTTGACCTTGAACTTGACCTCGATCCGGTCGGCGAGCGCCGGGCGGACCGGGTCCGTCTTCTTGTCCCAGTGCGGGTTGCGCACGAGGACGGCGTTACGGCCCTCGTTGTACGACTCGAACTTGTACGGGCCCGAGGACACGATGTTCTTCACGTACTCGGCGCCCTTGTCCTTGGCCTGCGGCACCGGCATGGTCTGCGAGAACGTGGCGAGGTAGTCGAAGTCCGCGAACGGCTTGCTGAGCTTGAAGACGATGGTGTGGTCGTCGGGGGTCTCGATGGACGCGATGCCCTCGGGGCTCTTGTCCTTGTACGGGCCCTTGTACTTGTCGCCGCCTTCCAGATACGCCTTGAAGTACGTGGGTCCGTTCGAGAGCGCCTCCGGGGCGAAGTTGGAGCGCTCGATGGCGTACTTGACGTCCTTCGAGGTGACCTCGGTGCCGTCGTCGTACTTCACGCCCTTGCGTAATTGGTACGTCCAGGTCTTGGCGTCCGCGCTCGGCTTGCCCAGGGACGTGGCGAGGTCGGGCACGATCTCCAGGCCCTCGGCGCCGGCGGCCGGCTTGAAGCTGGTCAGTGAACGGCCGTACAGGCGCGAGAAGTTCTGCACCCAGCCGTAGTACGTGTTGCCGGGGTCGAGCGAGTCCGGCACGTCGGAGTGCTCGAAGGTGACCGTGCCGCCCCTCGCGGAGGACTGGTTCACGACTGCCTCGAGTGCGGCGTCGGCCACGGCCTTCTTGCCGTTGTTGTTCTTGCCGTCGCCGTCGCCGTCGTCCGAGCCGCCACAGGCCGACGCGGTCAGCGCCAGTGCGAGCGCCGTCCCGAGGACGGCCGTCACTTTCTTGGTCTTCATACTGAGGCTTCCTCCTGAATTGGATGCCTACGGCCGCCGATGCGTACGACTGCCGATGCGTGCGACACGGGACTACTTGCTCCGGGGGTCGAGTGCGTCGCGCAGCCCGTCCCCGAGAAGGTTGAAGGCCAGGACGGTGATGAAGATCGCGAGTCCGGGCACGAACATGTACTGCAGATCCGCCTCGTAGCGGTCCGCGGCATCGGTGAGCATGCCGCCCCATGAGGCCTGCGGCGGGGCGATGCCCACACCCAGGAAGCTGAGCGCGGCCTCGAAGAGGATGTTGGTCGGGATGAGGAGCGTGGCGTAGACGAGGATCGGCGCCACCAGATTGGGCATCAGCTCGCGGAAGATGATGAACGGGCCGCGCGCGCCGAGCGAGCGCGAAGCCTCCACGAACTCGCGCTCGCGCAGGCTCATCGTCTGGGCGCGGACGATCCGGCCGATGTACGGCCAGGCGAAGAACCCGATGACGAAGATCAGTACGGCGATCCGCAGCGGAAGTCCGGTCAGGCCCCAGAAGCCGTCCTGTACCGACGCGGAGAGCGAGATCGCGAAGAGGAGCAGCGGGAAGGCCAGAAACGTGTCCATCAGCCGGCTGACAACGCTGTCGACCCAACCGCCGTAGTAGCCCGCGATCACTCCCAGGATCACGCCGATCGTCACCGAGACGAGGGTCGCCCCGACCGCGACGAGCAGGGAGACCCAGGAGCCCTCGATCACGCGCGCCAGCAGATCACGTCCGAAGCCCGGGTCGACGCCGAGCGGATGCTCCCAACTCATCCCGCCCCAGGCCCCCTTGGGAGCCTGCAGCGCCGGGTCGACGAGGTCCTGGTTGAACTTGTTGGGATCCAGATCGAAGGCCGCCTGGATCGGTTTGGCCAGTGCCGCCATCAGCACGAGACAGATCACGACGATGCCGCCGGCCACGGCCGCCTTGTCGCGCTTGAACCGGGTCCAGGCGATCTGGCCGAGCGAACGGCCTTCGATCTGACTCAGTCCGGCCCCTGCGAGCACGGCTTCCGGCTGCGCCTCGGCGCTCGCCGATGTGGTCTCAATCGGTGCGGTCACGTGCGTAAGACCTCCTCCACGCTGGGTGGTTTGGCCTGATAGCAACTCGCTCCCGGGGAGTGTTCTCTGTGATCTAGATCACGCGCCAGGGGTCGACCAGGAAGTTTGCGGAACCGTAATTCCTGCAGTTTGAGCACCGGTTGGGCTGATAGGTGCCGTGAACAGCCAAAAGCCCCCGGGAGTGATCCCGGGGGCTGATGGGGTGCCGGTTGGGGCCGGCCGGGTGCGAGGTGGCTACGCGCCCTGAGCGGTTGAGTCCTTGGCGGATTCTGTCGAGTCGGTTTCGGCCGCCTCGGTTTCGGCCGCTGCGGAGTCGGTCGGCTCGGAGTCGATCGCCTCGGTTTCGGCCGCTGCGCGGTCAGTCGCCTCGGAGTCGGTCACCTCGGACTTCGGCGTCACGTCATCGGCCTTCGGCGTCACGTCATCGGCCTTCGGCGCGAGGGCCTCGTCCTCGACTGCCTCGACCTCGACTGCCTCGTCCTCGACTGCCTTGTCCTCGGCCGCCACTGCGGCCTTCGCCGCCGCGGCCTCGATGCCCGCGTCCTCCGTACGGGCCGCCGGCACGACGGCCGCACGGTCCGTGCCGATCTGGAGCACACCGGACTCGATGTCCTCCACGAAGTGGCAGGCCACGCGGTGTCCTTCGCCGACCTCCCGCAGCTGCGGACGGTCCTCCTTGCACTTGGGCTGGGCCCACGGGCAACGGGTGTGGAAGCGGCAGCCGGACGGCGGGTTGGCGGGCGAGGGCAGGTCGCCCGTGAGCAGGATGCGCTCGCGCGCCTCCTCGACCGTCGGGTCCGGGATCGGCACCGCCGACATGAGCGCCTTGGTGTACGGGTGCTTCGGCTCCGCGTACAGCGAATCGCTCGGCGCCTCCTCCACCAGTGAGCCCAGGTACATCACACCGATGACATCGGAGATGTGCCGGACCACCGCGAGGTCGTGGGCGATGACGACGTACGTCAGACCCAGTTCCTCCTGGAGCTCGTCGAGGAGGTTGACCACCTGCGCCTGGATGGACACGTCGAGCGCGGACACCGGCTCGTCGCAGATGATCACGTCCGGCTCGAGGACCAGGGCGCGCGCGATGCCGATGCGCTGACGCTGACCGCCCGAGAACTCGTGCGGGTAGCGGCTCAGCGCGTTGGACGGCAGACCGACCTTGGCGAGGATCGCGCGGATCTTCTCGCGGCGCTCCTCCTGGTTGGCGCCGATCCCGTGCGCGGCCATGCCCTCGGAGAGGATCGACTCGATGTTCTGGCGCGGGTTGAGGCTGCCCAGCGGGTCCTGGAAGACCATCTGGAGCCGGCGCCGGTTGACCCGCATCTCCTTCTCGGAGAGCTTCGCCAAGTCCGTGCCGTCCAGGACGACTTCACCCGAGGTGATGTCGACCAGACGCAGCACGGCACGGCCGAGCGTCGTCTTGCCGCAGCCCGACTCGCCGACCAGGCCGTACGTCTCGCCCGCCTCGACCTTCAGGGAGATCCCGTCGACCGCGTACACATGGCCGACGGTGCGGTCGAAGATCACGCCCCGCTTGATCGGGAAGTGCACCTTGACGTCGTTCAGTTCGAGCAGGCTCATGCGGTGGTCCTCCCCTGTGCCGTCGCGGTGACGTCACCGGCGTCGAGCGTGGCGATCTCGACAGGCTCCCGTACGGGGTTGACGCACCGGACCTGATGGCCGGCCGCGGCGGGCACGGTCAGGGCGGGAGTGCCGGTCAGGCACTCCATCGTGTAGTAGTCGCAGCGGGGCGCGAAGGCGCAGCCGTCGGCCCAGGCGATCCGGTCGTTGATGGAACCGCGGATCGGCTTGAGCGGCTCGCCCCGCGGCGCGTCGAGCCGCGGGATCGATTCGAGCAGGCCGTGCGCGTACGGGTGCATGGGGTGGGCGAACAGCTCGTGGCGGTCCGCGGATTCCACCACCTTGCCCGCGTACAGCACATTGACCTCGTCGCACAGGCCGGCGACGACACCCAGGTCGTGGGTGATCATCAGGAGCGCGGTGCCCTCCTCGTCCACCAACTCCTTGAGGAGCTCCAGGATCTGCGCCTGGATGGTGACGTCGAGGGCGGTGGTCGGCTCGTCCGCGATCAGCAGGCGCGGGGCACAGGCCACCGCCATGGCGATCAGCGCGCGCTGGCGCATTCCGCCGGACAGCTGGTGCGGGTACTCCTTGAGCCGACGGGTCGGGTCGGGAATGCCCACGCGGTCGAGCAGATGCGCCGCTTCCTTGCGGGCGGCTTCGCCCTTGAGGCCGCGGTGCCGCTGCAGGATCTCCGTGACCTGGATGCCGATCGGGACGACCGGGTTCAGGGAGGACAGCGGGTCCTGGAAGATCATCGCGATCTCTTTGCCGCGCATCTCGCGCAGCTCGCGCTGGCTCATGGTGAGCAGGTTGTTGCCGTCGAAGTCGGCGCGCCCGCCGAGCTTGACGCCCTTGCCCGGGAGCAGCCCCATGAGCGCGAGCGAGGTCACGGACTTGCCGCAGCCCGACTCGCCGACCAGGCCGACGACCTGGCCCTGGTCGACATCGAAGGAGACGCCGTCGACGGCCGTGGATTCCTTGCGTCCGTGGACGCCGCCGAAGGTGACGCAGAGTTCGTCAACTGAGAGCAGTGCCATGGCAGTTCAGCCTCGCAGCTTCGGGTCGAGGGCTTCCCGCATGGCCTCGCCGAGCAGGGTGAAGCCGAGGGCGGTGATGATGATGCCGACCGCGGGATAGACGGCCATCATCGGCGCGTTGTCGAAGAAGCGCTGTGCCTGCGAGAGCATGACGCCCCACTCGGGCACCGACGGGTCGGGGTTGCCGAGTCCCAGGTACGACAGCGCGGCCGCCTCGATGATCGCCGTGGCGAGGCTGAGGGTCGCCTGGACGATCACGGGGCTGAGCGAGTTCGGCAGGATCTGCGTGACGACGATCCGGCGCTTGCGGATGCCGAGCGACTTGGCCGCCAGGACGTAGTCCTTGCTGCCCTGCGCCAGCATCGAACCGCGCAGCAGGCGGGCGAAGATGGGGATCTGGACGACACCGACGGCGATCATCACCGTCGTCAGGGACTGGCCCATCACGGCCGCGATCGACGCCGCGAGCAGCAGCGACGGCAGCGCGAGCATGATGTCGGTGATTCGCATGACAACGGTGTCGACCCGACGGCCGGCCGCACCGCCGAGCGTCGCGGCCGCGCCGGACACGACGCCGATGACCGCGCCGATGATCAGGCCGATCAGCATCGAGACGACACCGACGAGCAGGGTCTGGCGGGCACCGACGAGGAAGCGCGAGAACATGTCGCGCCCGAGGTGGTCGAGACCGAACCAGTTCTCGCCGCGCGGTCCGACGAACTCCCCGCGGTTGAGGAAGACTTCGTCCTTCCACGTCAGCGCCTTGGGGCTGTGCGGGGCGACCCACGGTCCGATGACGGCCATCACGATGAACAGCGCGATGACCACGCCGCCGATGATCGCCATCTTGCTGCCCTTGAGGCGGCGGAAGGCTTCGCGCCAGAGGCTCGCGCCGCTGGAGGTCTCGTTCTGCGCGGTGAGTTCCGCGAGCCGCTCGATCTTCGCGGCCTTTGTGCTGGTGGTCATGTCAGTGCACCCGCACTCTCGGGTCGATCAGGCTGTACGCGAGGTCCACCAACAGATTGATCAGTACGTAGATCAGCGCGATGAACATGATGAAGCCGACGAGCACGGGGTAGTCACGCTCGGAGATCGCGGTACGGATGAACGAGCCGATGCCACCGAAGGTGAACACGGACTCGGTGAGCACCGCACCCGAAAGCAGCGATCCGGTGAGCAGACCGACCGCGGTGACGACGGGCAGCAGGGCGTTGCGCATGATGTGCCGGCCGCGGACGACCTTGCGCTCGAGGCCCTTGGACTCGGCGGTACGGACGTAGTCCTCGCCGACCACCTCGAGCACGCTGGCCCGGGTCATGCGCACGATCACCGCGAGCGGGATCGAGGCAAGGGTCACGGCGGGCAGCACGAGGTGCACCAACGCGTCCCAGGAAGCGTCGAATTCACCGGTGATCAGTCCGTCGAGGACCGCGAAACCGGTGATGTCGGTGGCGTTGATATCGGTCGACTGCCGGCCGGTCGTGGGGAAGATGCCCATCTCGACCGCGAAGATCCCCTTGAGGATCAGGGCGAGGAAGAAGACCGGGATGCAGATGCCGATCAGCGATCCGGTGACACTGCCGACGTCGAGCCAGCCGCCGCGGTGCCGAGCGGCGAGGTAGCCGAGCGGAATACCCACGGCGATCGCGATGACCATCGCCGCGATGGAGAGCTCGACCGTCGCCGGGAAGCGCAGGGTGAACTCGTCCCAGACCGGCTGTCCCGTCTGGGTGGAGGTGCCGAGGTCGAGCTCGGCGATGCGCTTGAGGAACCGGCCGTACTGGATGTACAGCGGCTGGTCGAGCCCCAGAAGCTTGTTGATGCGCGCCACTTCGGCTTCGGTCGCCCGCTCGCCCAGGATCGCTGAGGCGGGTCCGCCGGGCAGTCGGTTCAGCCAGACGAACAGGAGAACCGACAGGCCGAGCAGGGTGGGTATGAGCTGTAGCAGTCTGCGTATGACAAGTCGCAACACCCCGCGTGCCCCTTTCTACTTGCTTGAGAACCGGGAACGCCCGGTCACCGACGCTGCCTGTGACCGGGCGAACCCTGCGTGATGTGCGATTACTTGAAGGAGACCTCGGCGAAGTTCTCCTGCGTCAGCGGGGAGACCTTCGGCGGGTTCACGTTCTTGCCGAACGCGATGCCCGGAGGCGAGGACGACAGCGGGAGACCCGGCAGGTAGTCCATGATCGCGACGTTGGCGGCCTCGTAGTCGGCGACGCGCTTGGTGGAGTCGGGCTCTTCGGCACCGGCGTTCACCGCGTCGAAGACCTTCTTGTCATCGAAGCCCCACTGCTTGTCCTTGCCGGAGAACCAGGTGCCGATGAAGTTGTAGCCATCGTTGAAGTCACCGGTCCAGCCGAGCAGGTGCAGCGAGCAGGAGCCCGCCTCGGTGGCGTCCAGGTAGTCCGGGGCCCACGTCATGGGCTTCGGGGTGACCGTGATGCCGGCCTTCTCGAGGTCGTTCTTGACCAGCTCGAAGATGTCCTGCGGGTTCGGCATGTACGGGCGGGAGACCTCGGTCGGGTAGCAGAAGTCGATCTTCAGCTTCTCTTCACCGGCGCCCTTGAGCAGCGACTTCGCCTTGGCGGTGTCGAACTCGTACTTCTTGACCTTGTCGGTGTAGCCCGCGACGGTGTCCGGCATGAACTGGGTCGCGACCTTGCCGCCCTCGGGCAGCTGGGTCTTGACCAGGTTCTCGCGGTCGACGGCGTGCGCGATGGCCTGACGGACCTCGGGCTTCTGCAGCGCCTTGTTCTTCGACTGCGTCATGCCCAGGTACAGCAGGTTGAAGACGTCACGGGTCGGGACCTCGTAGCCCGCGTCCTCGAGGGTCTTCACATCGGCGGGAGCGACCAGGTCGTAACCGTCGATGTCACCGGCCTGGAGGGCCTGACGACGGCCGTCCTCGGTGTCGATGGTCTTGATGACCAGGTTCTTGACCTTGGCCTTCTCGCCCCAGTAGTCGTCGAAGCGGGTCATCTCGACCTGCTTGTCGCCCTTGTTCCACTTCACGTACTTGTACGGGCCGGTGCCGGCGAGAATCCCGGCCTCCTGGCTGTACTTGGGGTACGTGATGGCGTCGCCCTTGGCGGTCGCCTCCTGCTTCTCCATCTCCTTGATCGACTTGGGAGAGTGGATGGCGAGGGCGTTCAGCGAGAAGCCACCGGGCAGCTGCGCCGAGGCCTTGTTCACCTCGATGACCGCGGTGTTGTCGTCCTTCGCCGTGCAGGACTTGTAGTTGGAGGGCTTGAGCTCCTTGTCCTCGTTCTTGGCGTAACCATCCATGATGGCCTGCCAGTAGTAGGACACCGCGCTCGACTGGTACGTACCGGTCCAGTTGAACCAGTGGTCGTAGTTGGCGCAGACCGCGGCGGCGTTGAACGCCTCGCCGTCGTGGAACTTCACACCCTTGCGCAGGTTGAAGGTCCACACCTTGCCGGCCGGGTCGCTCGACCACTTCTCGGCAAGACCGCCGACGAGCTTCGAGCCACCGGGCTCGTGCTCGAGCAGCGCCTCGAAGGCCTGACGCGTGACACGGAAGGACTCGCCGTCACTCGCCAGGGCGGGGTCGAGGGAGGCCGGGTCGCCGGCGCCGGCGAAGACAAAGGTGTCCTTGTCGCCGTCCTTGCCTTCGTTGCCCTTGTCGCGGTCGCTTCCGCAAGCGGTGACGACCAGCGTGGCCGCGACGGCCGCCGTGGCCATACGCGCACCACGGGATTTCAGTATTCGCATTGCTCCACCCCTGAGTTCGGCGAATGCCGGGAGATCATGAACTTCGCCGCACACTACAGTCACCGCTCACCGCGGAGAATGGTCCGCATAACGGTGATACCTAGATGAGACCCAGGGCCCCAACAAATCGCCCCGGTACGGGACATGGCGCCCCAACCGGCTCACTCACCCTGCGATGGGGTGGATTCGGCGCCGATGCTCGCGCTCAGCTGACGGGCGGATACCCGTAGCCACCGACCCCGGCCGGACCGTGCGCCTCGCGGTCGTAGAACGGGCGGGAGTTGGCGCGCAGCCACATCGTGATCGGGTCGTACTCGTCGGACATCGCAACCGTCGAGACGGGCAGACCGTCCGGGACGGAGGCGATGGACTGCTGCATCATCACGCGCACCGAGTCGACCGCGGACGGGGACGTGTCGTACACATCCAGACCGATCGCCAAATAAGGGGCACCGAGGGCAGGTTGCACCCAGGCGCGGCGCAGGGAGCGGACCGCGGGGGTGCGGTGGGCGTTCTGGCTGAGCTGCGCGTAGAACTGCGCGATGTCGAGGGCCGGCTCGGAGAGCCGCAGGGGTCCGGCCGGGACCTTGGCGAGGCCGGTGGCGATACGGCGCAGATCCAGCCATGGGACGCCGACCCCGCCGCCGGGGGCGTGCGGGTTGAGCCACAGGCCGTAGTGGTCGGGGTAGAGCGTGTGGGCGACGTCGAGTCCGGAGACGACCTCGTGCGCCCGGTTCCAGCCGGAGGCGGCGAGCTCCTGGGCGGAGGTGACACAGGGGGCGTACGAGAATCCGTCGATCTCCATGTTCCCGTACTGCGCGTCGGGCGAGCCGGCCTGGCCGTGCCAGAGCAGCATCCAGATCCGGCCATCGGTGATGGCCTGGAGCAGCGCCTCGTACGCGTCGTACCGCCCGGGTGTCACCTGGCGCAGCATGTGCTCGACCTGCCCGGCCGCAGCCGTGCCCGACGCACTCACTCTTGACCGCCCCTTCGCCCCGTTTTCCCTCACCCCGCACCATTACGTCCGTCAACAAGACGTACCGGCCCGGGCTATGTAACCAGCTTATGCGGCGCTTCTGACACCGACTTGACGGTCCCGGTGACTTATTCGCCCGCGTGTTTTCCGTAAAACGCGCTATGCGTGCTCGCGCCGGTAGAACGGACGGACCTTGGTGGTCATCCAGTCACCGACCGGATCCTGTGCCACATCCAGGAGCACCAGGTTCACCGGCCACGGCGGCGCGATCCGGCCGAGTGCGCGACCCAGGGCGTCCATCGGGAGGTTGCGGCCCGGCCCTTCCCACCGCGAGAGCTCGACACCGACGAAGAGCACGGGGTCGGCGGTCTCGATCGCGGCGAGACAGCGGCGCGCGGACACCACGACGCCGGTGGCCTCGAACTCCTCGGAGGCCGCCCGCAGGAAGTCGACGGGGTCCTCCTTCCAGTCCGGCTCGCGCAGCTGCACGCGGCCGCCGCTCGCGGGTCCGTCGAGCGGGGTGCGGCCGGCCTTGCACAGTTCGGCGACGGCGGCCGGCGGCAGCGGGATACCGATCGCGCCGTCGGGGTTCACGACCAGGCCGACCTGCGGCGGAAGGCCGCGTGCGAAGTCCACGGCGGGCGCGATGGTGTACGACATGGCCGGCCCGGTGACCTGGACGAGCTGCTGCTGCGAGCTGAAGACCGGGACGTAGGCCTGGCCCTGGAGTTCAAGGGTCGGCACGTCCAGGTTCTGGCTGCCGCGGCCGCCCCCATTGGGCAGCGGCACCCAGACGAAGCTGCGGCCGAGCACCTCGAGGATGCGGCCGGCCGCCGCGGGTCCTGCGCCGAGCGAGGCGCCGAGCACTTCTTCCAGCTCATTGGCGGGCCAGCCCTGCGGATGGCCGTACGCATCCGTCATGCCCTGCTCCGGAATCTCGCCCATCTGCCGCCCCACCTGCTCGCCACTGCCGCTCCGCCTTGTCCATGTGCGGCCTCGACCCTAACGCCGTAGCCCGGCAGGCCGCGCCGTACACCCGGATGGCCACGCTCCGCAGCCGTCTGGTTGCGGACTGTGTACGGCGCTTCGAGGGTGGCCGTAACAAGCGCCGGGCCACCGGCGCCCAGGTCGAGAGGACTCTCCATGACGGCGCACCGGGCCAAGAAGGCACCGCGCAGATGGCGCGGGACGCTGCCGCTGACGGTCGGCGCCTGTGCCTGTGCGCTGGCACTGGGGCTGCCGGGCACGGCGGCGGCCGGCACGGGCAAGGCCGATCCCCCGCCCACCGCGGGATCCGAGTCGGTCAAGCGGCCCGCGCTTCCCGAGCGGCCCAGGATGCCCGGAAAGCCGGCGCTGCCCGAGCGGCCGGACCTGCCCGAGAAGCCCACCGGGCCCAACCTGCCCGGCGTACCCGCCGATCTCGAGGATCTGATGGAGGCCGTGGAGGGTCTCAGTGCCTCGCCGCTCACCAACCTCGGTGTGGCCGACCCCTTCTGGCTGAACGAGATCGACCGCGAGATCGAGACCGTGCTCGGTGAGGACGACGGCGGCAAGGAGGCCGCCGACTGGCCCGTCGGTCCCGCGCGGCTCGCGCTCAAGAAGGAGCTGCAGCGGCTGCAGACCGCCGCCCTGAACGGCGATGTGCTCGCCGCAGCGGACGCCAAGACCAAGATCCCGAAGCTCACCGACGACCTGCTGCAGGCCGCGGGCCTCGGCTCGTTCCTGGACCAGGTGCCCCCGCCTCCGGAGCCGGACGCGGAAGACGTCACGGGCACGGACGAGCCCGTCGACTCGGACGAACCGGGCGAGGAAGAGGACGGAGCCGAGGACGCGGAGGACAGCTCCGCCGAACCGTCCGCGCCGACGCAGCCGTCCGCACCGCCGGTGCTCCCGCCGCCGGTGCCGTC
>NZ_JBEPEW010000158.1:0-17636 GCF_040300965.1 Streptomyces mesophilus
CGCCCGGCGGCCGCGTTGCCCGTGCGGTCGGCGCCGGGACGCAGGTCAAGGGTCACGGACTTGCCGGACTCCAGCAGGCGCAGCGCGGTACGCGCGGGACGCGGGGCAGCGGCGTCCTCCGGGTTGACCAGGGTGGTCTTGCCGTCGGACCACGTGGTGGTCAGGGCTGCCCGGGCGTGGCTGGAGATCGCCGCGCCCTTGGGGAGCCTGCCGGGGTTGTGCACCCGCCGGGGGAGCGTCTTCGACGTGGCCTCACCGGTGATGAACACCTCGCCGCGTGCCGAGCGGGTCAGGTCCCAGGCGTGCAGCTTGCCGGAGGCGACGGTGACGGGCGTGGTCTTCCTGCCCTGCGCGACCTTGGCGCGGTCCAGGTGCTTGGCCCAGCCGGCCGGCGTCTTGGACGTGGACTTGTCGAGCTCGCGGTCGATGAAGGTGATGCCGCCGTCGGCGTCGGCGGTGATCTGGAACGGCACCGTTGTCGTGGAGGCCAGGGTCTTCTCGGTCTTGCCGTTGATCCGTACCAGCTTGTTCCCGTGCGCGGCGACGATGCCCTCGGCCGTGGGGATGGCCGAAGTGATCTGCCCGCCGAGCGTGACAGGCTCGGACTTCTTGCCGGTCGCCGCGTCGACGGCGATCAGGCGCGTCTGCTGCTTCTTGTCACCGTCGTGCGTGAGCTGGGTGAACACCGCCTGGTCGCCTTGGCCGCAGCCGGGCGAGAAGTACGCGAGCGAGGACTGGAACGGCAGTTTGGTGACCTTGCCCGAGGTCAGGTCGACCACCGCGGTGAAGGCGCCGCGCACCATCAGCTCGGGCTTGTTGGTGAACATGCGCGGGGCGTAGGAGACGGCCGCGAACTTGCCTGACCCGGTGACGCAGTGGTTGCCGATCCAGGTGTCCGAGGCGAACCCGTCCTCGAACAGGCTGGCCATCGTGCGCAGTTGGTAGCCGTCCTTCTCCTTGCCCGCGAGGAGGTGGAAGCCGGTGCCGTCGCCGGTCGCGGTGACCGCGGTGTCGGCGGAGTCCGCGTAGTCCTTGCCGAGCAGGCCGGCACGATCCTTCGCGGGGATGGCGGAGGGCTTCAGGGAGACCTTGCTCTGCTGCTGGGTGGATTCGCTCCAGCCCTGAGCCGCGCCCTGCGGCGGCTTTGATTCCTCGGCCTGCGCGGGCAGGCCCAGGGGTATCGCCAGCGCGGTGGCCACCGCGAGGGTGACCGGCACGCGCAGACGGATACGTCTGTGTCTCAACGTTCTTCCTTCTCTGGTTACTTGACAGCCTTGGCGGCTGCGAGGATCTCGCTCATGCGCGCCTTGACGGCGGCGAGTCGGTCCTTGTTCTCCTTGATCAGGCGCTTCTGGACGGCCGACTCCTCCTGGAACCAGACCTTGATCAGACGGGTCTGCTTCTTGCAGTCGAGGTCGTCCGACGCGAGTGCGATCGCGTTCTTCGTGGCGTGGTCGCCGTCGCCGTCGGCGAGGCCCTGCTCCATGGCACGGAACGGGTCGGCGGCCTTGTGGCCCTTGGCCTTCATGCAGGCCGACCAGTCCGTGATCGCCTTGTCCACCGGCTTGGCGGGCCGGGAATCGGAAAGGCTCCTCGAGGCGAGCTGGGAGACGAAGCCCGCATCCAACTCGTCGAGCTTGAGCTGCTGTTGCGACCAGCCGATACAGCCGCCCTTGTGCAGCTTCTTGCCGTTGTGCTCCGCACGAGCGGGCTCGGTCTTCTCGGACGCGCCGAAGTAGGAACCGTCACCGCCCGTGGGCGCGGCGACCGGCTCCGGCTTGGTGTGACCGGTGAGGACCTCGACCTGGACATCGGGCAGGTCGGGCAGCTCCTGATCGGTGTGCTTGCGCAGTTCGGGCGGCAGCAGGTAGCCGTACCTCTTCGCCTGGGCGCGGTCGGTGATGCCGTAACGGCGCTCGATATTGATGGAGTTGCTGCTGGCCGGCGGGTTCACACCAGGGCGTGGCAGGTCGACGGTGAATCCGTACTCGGACATGCAGCGCGTCTGCAGCGTGCGCAGGGCCGTGTCGACCGTGACCTGATCGGCATACGCCGTCATGTAGGCCTCGAGCGGCAGCGCCAAGCCCTTGGCCAGCCCGGAAGCAGGCGTCTGCGCAGGCCAGTTGCTGCGGTCGACAGGTGCCTGGCCCTTCGCTGCGTGGGAGGACGATCCGGACGACGAGCACGCACCAAGAGTGATTGTCGCGAGCATGACAGCCACGGTGACACTCGTCGTTCGCTTGGGGATGTGCACAAACTTTCCTTGTCTACGTGAAGCAGCACCACCGCGTGGAATCGACGGCTTGCGGTGCGCCGCCCGGCCCCTGCCCGAATCCCCCGTGAGATGGGACGGCGCAGGCGGGGCCGGTCTGGCTTCTTGCGTCGGCTACTGCCGCGTCATGCTCGGTCGATGGCTCAGAACTTCGTGCTGCACTTCATCGGGTACTCGTTGCCGACGAAGGCGATGCAGACGCGGTAGTAGTAGCTGGCGCCGCCCAGCATGTTCGACCAGTCCGTGCCACCCTTGTTGTCCGGCACCCGGATGCTGAGCGAGCGGATCAGCTTGCCGGCCGAGTCGTACTTCTCGATGTAGCCGTACGAGTTGTAGAGCGAGTTCGAGGAATTGTTCGTGACCCGGACCCAGGCCGCGCTGCACCCCGCCGACCAACGCAGCTCGGCCCTGCGGCTGTTGTTGTCGATGGTTCTCTGGGTGGAGACGCTCGCCGTCTCGCAGCCCGTGGCCCGCGGGCCCTGGTTGTCGCAGCCCGCGCCGCTGCAGCTCGCGGCGTAGGAGGTGCCGGCCAGGGGTACCAGGCTCATCCCGACGATGGCCGCCGAGACGGTCGCGGTGCGGGCCAGTGCTTTCTTCATGAGGACTCCGAGTTGGGATCGCGTGAATGCGGACAGCGGTGGGCGGCGCCCGATCGGACATGGCTGACCGCGGGCGCCGCTGCTAGTTGCAGGGGCGTGCGTTCGTCTTGCGGTCGATGAGTGCCGTGGTGGCGGACTTCGAGGTCTTCATGACGGCAATGGCCGTGGCGCAGTACGTGGTCACGTTCATGCGGACGGGGCCGGCGTACTGGCTGAAGGTTCCCTCGTCCGTCACGCAGGTGGGGGTCGTCTTGTAGTCGCAGACCTTTACCTTCATGTACTTGGCGGAGCCGGTGTTGTTGTCGAAGATGGCGCAGACGCCGTCACCCGAGGTCTGGTTGTAGACGAACAGGGTGCCCAGACGCGTCGCGTCGGGCAGGCGCTCGGCGTAGTAGAGCTGGTAGCTGCTGCCGCAGAGGTTGCCCGTCGCCAGGACCGCCGCGGTCTCCTCCTCGGCGATGGCCCGCGTCGTGTCATCCGCCTTCGCGGAGATCTTCAGCTCCGTCTTCGCGGGAGCTTCCCCGGCCGAGGCCTGCGGCGCACTCATGCCGAAGGCTGCGAGAGCCACCACGGCGGCTGCGGCGCGGACGGAGTTCTTCTTGGTCATGGCAGACATTGCCGTTCCCCCTCGTGTGCCGCGTGGACGACGGTCCGCGCGCGAGGGTGCCCCTGACTGCATCAGGAAGCCTCACGCCCAGCGGACGTTCATCCATGCGGAGTTGATGTGCTGCGGGGCGATTTGCCTACGCAACGGCCGTAAGCAGCGGGGGTGTTGGAGTCGCCAACCCTTCCCCGTCTGGACGGCTCGTGCATTAGATCATCACGACATCGGCAGGAAGCGGACATTGCCCGGTGCAAGATCATCACAAGTGGGCATCAACAAAATGTTGAAAGCGTTCCGAATGAGTGAGCCGTACAACCTTGGGGCCCTCTCGGTTGTCGGCGCGGCTTCCCGTTGGGACGACCGGCGACCAGCGGCGCGAGCACTGCTGCGCCCATGCTTCTGGCTTCATTCCGGCATGCCGGAATGTGTGTGCTGGCTCAGGCTGGTTACAGGAGGACCGCAAAGACCACGTCAGGGATGAGGGAGCAGCGCGCCATGGGAACCGATGTGTTCCATTCGGAAGTGCCCATGACGGTGAACGGCGCGGGGCACAGTCCTGTCGTCGATCACCGCTCGACCTTGCTGGACGTGCTGCGGGAGCAACTGGACCTGACGGGTGCAAAGAAGGGCTGCGATCACGGCCAGTGCGGAGCCTGCACCGTCCTCGTCGACGGTCGCCGCGTCAACAGCTGCCTGGTGCTGGCCGTCTCCCTCGAGGGATGCGAGATCACCACCGTCGAAGGGCTGCGGGACGCCGACGGTGAGCGCTTGCACCCTCTTCAGCGGGCCTTCATCGAGCGGGACGCCTTCCAGTGCGGTTACTGCACCCCGGGACAGCTGTGCTCCGCCGCCGGCGTTCTGGCCGAGGCCGAGGCGGGCCACCCCTCGCACGTGACGGGTCCGGATGCCGCCACCGACGCCCCCGTACGGCTGACCAAGGACGAGATCCGGGAGCGGCTCAGCGGGAACCTGTGCCGCTGCGGCGCGTACCCGCACATCGTCGAAGCGGTGGAGGACGTCACTCGCGAGGAGCTCGCCGACCATGACCAGGGCGGCCGTGGCACGCAGGGTGCGTACGACGAGGTCGATGCGCGATGAAGCCCTTCCGGTACGTACGCGCCCACAGCGTCGAGGAGGCGACCGCCGCCCACGCAGGCCGGGCCACTTCCCGCTATCTGGGAGGCGGGACCAACCTCGTCGACCTGATGAAACTGGGCGTCGAACGGCCCGAGACCCTGATCGACGTGAGCCGTCTCGACCTGGACGGTGTCGAGGAGCTTGCCGACGGGTCGGTGCGCCTCGGCGCCACCGTGCGCAACAGCGACCTCGCCGCCCACCCGCTGGTCCGCGACCGTTACCCCGTACTGTCCCAAGCCCTGCTTTCCGGGGCCTCCGGCCAGCTGCGCAACGCCGCCACCACGGGCGGGAACCTGCTCCAGCGCACGCGCTGTCCCTACTTCCAGGACCTCGACAAGCCCTGCAACAAGCGCGAGCCCGGCAGCGGCTGCGGCGCGCGCGAGGGCGTGAGCCGCGACCTCGCCGTCCTCGGCCACTCGGCGCAGTGCGTGGCCACCCACCCTTCCGACATGGCGGTCGCGCTCGCCGCGCTGGACGCCCAGGT
Source organism: Streptomyces mesophilus (assembly GCF_040300965.1). Lineage (GTDB taxonomy): Bacteria > Actinomycetota > Actinomycetes > Streptomycetales > Streptomycetaceae > Streptomyces > Streptomyces mesophilus_A. Next base: position 5,097 of record NZ_JBEPEW010000158.1, read on the forward strand.
CGAGCTGCGCGGGCCGCAAGGTCCGCGGACGCTGCCCGCGGCCGAGTTCCACCGGCTGCCGGGCGACCGCCCGGACCGGGACACCGAGCTCGACCACGGCGAACTCATCACCGGCGTGCTGCTGCCGCCCTCGACCGCCGGCCTGCCCTGCGCCTACCGCAAGGTGCGCGACCGCGCGTCGTACGCCTTCGCGCTGGCATCCGTCGCCGTGGTGCTCGGCATCGAGGACTCCGCCGTACGCACGGTGCGGATCGCCTTCGGCGGTCTGGCGCACCGGCCCTGGCGCGCCCTGCGCGCCGAAGAGGCGCTCCTGGGCCAGGCGCCGACCGACGAGGCGTTCCTACGGGCCGTCGACAGCGACCTGTCCGAGGCCGAGCCGCTGCGCGACAACGCGTTCAAGGTGCCGCTCGCCCGCAACATCGCCTGCGACGTGCTGCGCCGCCTGGCCGCGGCGCCTGCCTCGACGTACTGAGCGGCGCCCGCCGCGACGTGCGGAGCGGCCCTCGCCACGACGTGCTGGGCAGCCCCCGCCACGACGAACTGAACCGTCCGATCCGTTTCCAGGGAGAACCTCATGCCGGACACCGTCAGTGCTCTCGGGGCGCCTGCCGAGCGCCGAGAGGGGCCGGACAAGGTGACCGGGACCGCGCGCTACGCCGCCGAGTATCTGCCCGACGGCTGCGCCTATGCCTGGCCCGTGCCTGCCGGAGTGGCCCGCGGCGAGGTCACGGCCGTCGACGACAAGGCGGCGCTCGCGGTGCCCGGCGTCATCAAGGTCCTCAGCCACCTCAACGCCCCGCGCCTTGCCCAACCGGACGACGCGACCCTCGCGGTACTGCAGGACGACCGCGTCCCGCACCGAGGCTGGTACGTCGCGCTCGTCGTCGCCGACACGCTCGAGGCGGCACGCGAGGGCGCCGCGGCTGTCCGGATCGACTACGCCGAAGCGGACCATGACGTCACTCTGCGCACCGACCATCCCGACGCGTACGTGCCCGAGGACAAGGACGGCACGTCGGGGGAGCATGTGCGCGGTGACGCGGAGGCGGCATTCGAGTCCGCGCCGGTACGCGTCGATGTCGAATACCACGTGCCGCCCCTGCACAACCACCCGATGGAGCCGCACGCGGCCACCGCGCAATGGCACGACGGGCATCTGACCGTGCACGACTCCAGCCAGGGGGCGACCACCGTCCGCGATGTGCTGGCCGGCCTGTTCGAACTGCCTGCGGAGCGGATCACGGTGGTCTCCGAGCATGTCGGTGGCGGCTTCGGTTCCAAGGGCACACCGCGGCCGCATGTGGTGCTCGCCGCCATGGCCGCCCACGTCACCGGCAGGCCCGTGAAACTCTCCCTGCCCCGGCGGCAGTTGCCCGCCGTGGTCGGCCACCGTTCGCCGACCGTGCACCGGCTGCGGCTCGCGGCACAGGACGACGCGACGCTGCTCTCGGTGATCCATGAGGTGACCGGTCACACCTCCCGCGTCAAGGAGTTCGTGGAGACGGGAGCGGCCGCCACCCGCGTCATGTATCCGTCCCCGCATGCGCGCACCACCCACCGCGTGGTGCCCCTCGATGTGCCGAGCCCGTCCTGGATGCGGGCGCCGGGGGAGGCGCCCGGCATGTACGCGCTGGAGTCGGCGATGGACGAACTGGCCGTCGAACTCGGCGTCGACCCGGTTGAACTGCGGCTGCGCAACGACACCGACACCGAGCCCGACAGCTCGAAACGGTTCAGCAGCCGTCATCTCGCCGAGTGTCTGAGGGAGGGCGCCCGCCGCTTCGGCTGGGCCGGGCGCGACCCGCGCCCCCGGTCCCGTTCGCAGGAGACCGTCCTGCTGGGGAGCGGAGTGGCCGCGGCCACTTACCCGGTGAACGCCTCGCCGTCCCAGGCCGTCGCCCACGCTTTCCCGGACGGCAGTTACGTGGTGCGGGTCAACGCCACGGATATCGGTACGGGCGCGCGTACCGTGCTCGCGCAGGTCGCCGCCGACGCGCTGGGCGTGCCGGTGGAACGGGTGCGCACCGAGATCGGGAGCAGTGACCTGCCGGCCGCGCCGCTGGCCGGCGGATCCTCGGGAACGGCGTCCTGGGGCTGGGCCGTGCATGAGGCCTGTGCGCGGCTGGCCGAGCGGCTCACGAGGTCCGGGGGCAAGGAGTTGCCCCCGGAGGGGATCAGCGCCAGGGCCGACACGGCGGGTGCCGCCGACGCCGACAGTGACTTCGCGCGGCACGCGTTCGGCGCCCACTTCGCCGAGGTCGGCGTCGACACGGTGACCGGTGAAGTCCGGGTGCGCCGCCTCCTCGGGGTCTACGCCGCCGGGCGCATCCTCAACGCCCGCACGGCACGCTCGCAGTTCGTCGGAGGGATGGTCATGGGACTGGGGATGGCGTTGACGGAAGGCAGCACGATGGACCCGGCCTTCGGCGATTTCACCGAGTCCGACCTCGCCGGCTACCACGTGCCCGCGCATGCCGACGTACCGTTGGTCGAGGCGCACTGGATCGACGAGGAGGACCCTCACCTCAATCCCATGGGGAGCAAGGGGATCGGCGAGATCGGCATCGTCGGGACGGCTGCCGCCATCGGCAACGCGGTGTATCACGCGACGGGCGTGCGGCTGCGGGAACTGCCCCTCACACCGGACCGGGTGCTGACGGCACTGGACGGCCGAGCCTGACCGCAGCACGCCCTGGACCATCCGCCCGCCACCGTCAACTGGCCGACCGGGCCCGGCTCTTGCGTGTCCACGCCAGCAGCTCGTCGGCCGTCCAGGTGGTCACCACGCGCTCGAAGGGAACGCCGCACTCCTCGGCCCGTGCGCAGCCGATGATCTGCCAGTCCAGCTGACCGGGCGCGTGGGCGTCGGTGTCGACGGAGAACAGCACCCCTGCCTCGACCGCTTTGCGCAGCAGGCGCCGTGGCGGGTCCAGCCGTTCGGGACGGCTGTTGATCTCCACAGCCGTGCCCGCTTCCGCGCACGCGGCGAACACCTTGTCCGCGTCGAACTCGGACTCGGGGCGGCCGCGGCCGGTGACGAGCCGGCCGGTGCAGTGCCCGAGGATGTCGGCGCGGGGGTCGCTGACCGCGCGGATCATGCGGCGGGTCATCGAAACCGCGTCCATGCGCAGCTTGGAGTGGACGGAGACGACCACCACGTCGAGCCGGTCGAGCAGTTCGGGCTCCTGGTCCAGGGAGCCGTCGTCCAGGATGTCGCACTCGATGCCGGTGAGCAGCCGGAAAGGCGCCCAGCTCTCGTTGAGCCGGGCGACGACATCCAGTTGCTCCCGCAGCCGTTGGGGGGAGAGGCCCCGGGCGATGGTCAGCCGCGGCGAGTGGTCGGTGAGCACCGCCCATTCGTGCCCGATGTCCCGTGCGGCCCGGCCCATTTCCTCGATGGGGCTGCCGCCGTCGGACCAGTCCGAGTGCAGGTGACAGTCGCCACGCAGCAGCGCCCGCAGTTCGGCGCCACCCCCGGTGATCGGTTCGCGCGCCTCCGCCTCCAGCCGCTCCAGATAAGCGGGTACGTCGCCGGCCAGGGCCTCACGGATGACACCGGCGGTCTTGGGCCCGATGCCCTTGAGCGACTCGAGGGACCCGTCGGCGGCGCGGCTCGCGACCTCGCCCTCGGCAAGGCCCTGTACGACAGCGGCCGCTGTACGGAAGGCACGCACCCGGTAGGTGGGTGCGCGGCCCCGTTCCAGCAGAAAGGCGATCCGCTCCAGTGCCTCCACGGGCTCCATCGGCACCTCCGGCCTGCGGGACTGCGACCGCGTACGGCCGCTCCGGCACTTTCCAGCGTCGCGCAGGTACGGGCTCGCGGCACGGCGAACGGTGACACCGAAGCTGCCACGAAGAGAGCCAAAGGCCCGCCGGCCCGCGCGCAGACCTGACCCCTCCCTTTGTCCTGCCCGTGGGGAAAGTAGCGAGCGTGCGCGCCGAAGGGCTTCCGGGATCGGACCAACGCCGCTAACTTCCTGAAATGGACCGGTCAACTCTTGGGTGGGCCGGCCGACCAAGGCGCGACGGCGCGCGCCGAGCTCTCCCTTGCCCGTCCTGTTCAGGCCTTGACCCCCCAACGGGAGGCACCCGTGCGCACACGCATGCCTGGATCCACGAGAGCACCAAGACATCGAAGACTCCGCCGCCTGCCGGCACTGCTCGTCTCGGCGCTGCTCGCCGCCGGTGCCCTGAGCCCGGTCGCGGCAGCCGCAGAGGATGAGCCGTCCGCGGCGGCCGAGGAGTTCCAGCAGGTCACGCTGGCCAAAGGTGTCGCCGAAACCGGCGAACCCATGACCATGGCCGTACTGCCGGACCGCTCGGTACTGCACACCTCACGCGACGGCACACTGCGCCTTACGGACGCCGCGGGAACCACCAAGGTGGCCGGCAAGCTCGATGTGTACAGCCACGACGAAGAGGGACTGCAAGGCGTCGGCATCGACCCCGCCTTCGCCTCGAACCGGTTCGTCTTCCTGTACTACGCGCCGAAGTTGACCACTCCGGCGGGCGACGCCCCGGCCGAGGGGGCGGCGGCGGACTTCGCCCCGTTCGACGGTGTGAACCGGCTGTCGCGCTTCGTCCTCAAGCAGGACGGCACGCTCGACCTGGCCAGCGAGAAGAAGATCCTCGACGTGCCCGCCTCGCGCGGCATCTGCTGCCACGTCGGCGGCGACATCGACTTCGACAAGGCCGGCAACCTCTACCTGTCCACAGGCGACGACACCAACCCGTTCGCCTCCGACGGCTACACGCCCATCGACGAGCGCACCAACCGCAACCCCGCATACGACGCCCAGCGCAGCGCCGGCAACACCAACGATCTGCGCGGCAAGATCCTGCGCATCAAGGTCAACGCGGACGGCACGTACTCCGCTCCGGCCGGCAACCTGTTCGCACCGGGTACCGCGAAGACCCGGTCCGAGATCTATGCGATGGGCTTTCGCAACCCGTTCCGTATGAGCGTCGACAAGACCACCGGCATCGTCTACGTGGGCGACTACGGACCCGACGCCGGAACCGCTTCAGCGACCCGCGGCCCCGCGGGCCAGGTGGAGTTCGCCCGCGTCACCAAGGCCGGCAACTTCGGCTGGCCGTACTGCACCGGCAAGAACGACGCCTACGTGGACTACAACTTCGCCACCAACGCCTCCGGCGCGAAGTTCGACTGCGCCGCGCCGAAGAACACCTCCCCGCGCAACACCGGCCTGACCGACCTGCCGCCGGCCCAGGCCGCGTGGATTCCGTACGACGGCGGCTCGGTACCCGAGTTCGGTTCCGGATCCGAGTCGCCGATGGGCGGGCCCGTCTACCGCTACGACGCCGCCTCCACCTCGGACGTGAAGTTCCCCGAGACCTACGACGGGGACTTCTTCGCCGGTGAGTTCGGCCGCCGCTGGATCAAGCGGATCGAGCACGCGGGCGACGGAACCGTACAGTCCATCAACGCCTTCCCCTGGACCGGTACCCAGGTGATGGACATGGCCTTCGGCCCGGACGGCGCGCTGTACGTCCTCGACTACGGCACCGGCTACTTCAACGGCGACGCCAACTCGGCCCTGTACCGCATCGAGCACATCACCGGCGGCCACGCTCCGGTCGCACAGGCCAAGGCGAACGTGACCTCGGGCAAGGCCCCGCTCGCGGTGGCGTTCTCCTCGGCGGGCACGTCCGACGCCGACGGTGACGCGCTGACGTACGCGTGGACCTTCGGCGACGGCGCGACCTCCACGGCCGCCAACCCGTCGCACACCTACACCGCCAACGGCCAGTACACGGCCACGCTCAAGGCGACGGACACGACCGGAAAGTCGGCGACCGCGTCGGTGCAGATCACGGTCGGCAACACGGCGCCCACGGTCCGGGTCGACCTGCCTCTGGACGGGGCGATCTACGACTTCGGCGCGGCGATCCCGTTCAAGGTGACGGTGACCGATCCCGAGGACGGCACGATCGACTGCTCGAAGGTCAAGGTCAACTTCATCGTCGGCCACGACAGCCACGGCCACCCGCAGACCTCTGCCACCGGCTGCACGGGCACCCTGCAGACCCTGGCCGACGGCGAACACGACCCGAACGCCAACATATTCGGGGTCATCGACGCCGAGTACACCGACAAGGGCGCGAACGGCCAGCCCGCGCTGACCACCCACGACCAGCAGGTCGTCCAGCCCAGCCACCGCCAGGGCGAGCACTACTCCTCGTCCTCGGGCGTCCAGGTCGTCAGCCACACCCCGGCGCACGGCGGCAAGACCGTCGGCTACATCGAGAACGGCGACTGGATCGCCTTCACGCCGTACGCGCTGGCCAATGCCACCAAGTTCACGGCGCGAGTGTCCTCGGGCGGTGCCGGCGGCACCATCGAGGTCCGGGCGGGGTCGGCCACGGGCACGCTGCTCGGCACGGCGACCGTGCCGGTGACCGGCGGCTGGGAGACCTTCCAGGACGTCACGGCCACTCTGAGCAACCAGCCGGCCGCGTCGACGAGTCTGTACCTCGTCTTCAAGGGCGCCACCGGCTCCCTGTTCGACGTGGACGAGTTCTCCTTCACCACCGGCACACCCACCGCGCGCACGGGACCCGTCAAGGGGGTCAACAGCAAGTGCCTGGATGTGCGGGGCGGTGCGAGTGCGGACGGGACGCAGGTGCAGATCTACACCTGCAACACTTCGGCGGCGCAGCAGTGGACCGTGGCTGCGGACCAGACGCTGCGGGCATTGGGCAAGTGCCTTGACGTGTCCGGTGGCGGCAGCGCGGACGGCACGAAGATCCAGCTGTGGACGTGCAATGGCTCGGGTGCGCAGAAGTGGGTCGCACAGTCCGACGGCACGGTCCGCAACCCGCAGTCGGCGAAGTGCCTCGATGCGTCGGGCAGCACGTGGAACGACAGCACAGTGGTCCACCTGTGGACCTGCCACACCGGCGCCAACCAGAAATGGACCCTGCCGTAACGAAGGGACGGAGGTGCAACACACCATGCGTACAGGACGATTCACACGCTCAGGCCCGCGAACACTGCTCGGCCTCCTCGCGGGCGCGGCCCTGCTGCTGAGCCCGCAGGCCGTGGCGCAGACCGCCGAACGGACGGCTCCGGCCGCCGCGCAACAGGCGCGCAGCGCCGCCGACCCGGCGTACAAGGTGCTTGTCTTCTCCAAGACGGCGGGCTTCAGGCACTCCTCGATCGATGAGGGCCTCACGGCCCTGCGCTCACTCGGCGCGGCGAACAACTTCACCGTCGACGCCACGGAGAACGCCGCGGCCTTCACCACGGCCAACCTCGGCCAGTACAAAGCGGTCGTGTTCCTGTCCACGACGGGCGACGTCCTCGACGGCGCGCAGCAGACCGCATTCGAGGGTTACATCAAGGGAGGCGGCGGTTACGTGGGCATCCACGCGGCCGCCGACACCGAGTACGACTGGCCCTTCTACGCGGGCCTTGCCGGGGCGCTGTTCCAGTCGCATCCGGCCATCCAGACGGCGACCGTAAAAGTGGAGGACCGCGCGCACGACGCCACGGCCCATCTGCCGACGACCTGGCAGCGCACCGACGAGTGGTACAACTACCGCTCCAACCCCCGGACTTCGGCCCACGTCCTGGCCTCGCTCGACGAGTCCAGCTACTCGGGCGGCAGCATGTTCGGCGACCATCCGATCGCCTGGTGCAAGGACTACCAGGGCGGCCGGGCCTTCTACACCGGAGGCGGCCACACCGAGGGGTCCTTCAGCGAGACGGCGTTCACCCGGCATCTCCTTGGCGGCATCCGCTGGGCGGCCGGGATGACCGAGGCGGACTGCCGGCCGGAGACCGGCTACACCTCACTGTTCAACGGCTCCTCCACCACCGGCTGGAAGCAGGCGGGACCCGGCGGCTTCACCCTGGCCGACTCCACGCTCACCTCGTACGACGGTCTCGGCATGCTCTGGTACAACGCGAAGGAATTCACCGGCGACTACTCGCTCAAGCTCGACTGGCGCATGGCCGGCGACGACAACTCCGGTGTCTTCGTGGGCTTCCCGGCCTCCGACGATCCCTGGTCGGCGGTGAACAACGGCTACGAGATCCAGATCGACGCGACGGACACCGCGGACCGCACCACGGGTTCGGTGTACGGCTTCAAGTCGGCCGACCTCGCGGCACGCGACGCGGCGTTGAACCCGCCGGGGGAGTGGAACACCTACGAACTCCGCGTCACCGGTGAGCGTCTGGAGATCTTCCTCAACGGCCGGAAGATCAACGACTTCACCAACACGGATCCCGCCCGCAGCCTCAAGCAGGGTCATATCGGCCTCCAGAACCACGGCAGCGGGGACGACGTCGCCTTCCGCAACGTCCGCATCAAGCAGGCCGGCACCACTGACCCGACGCCGCGTACGGGTGCGGTGAAAGGGGTGAACGGCAAGTGCCTGGATGTGCGGGGCGGGGCGAGTGCGGACGGGACGCAGGTGCAGATCTACACCTGCAACACCTCGGCGGCGCAGCAGTGGACCGTGGCTGCGGACCAGACGCTGCGGGCATTGGGCAAGTGCCTTGACGTGTCCGGTGGTGGCAGCGCGGACGGCACGAAGATCCAGCTGTGGACGTGCAACGGCTCGGGTGCGCAGAAGTGGGTCGCACAGTCCGACGGCACGGTCCGCAACCCGCAGTCCGCGAAGTGTCTGGACGCGTCGGGCGGAACGTGGAACGACAGCACACCGGTTCACCTGTGGACCTGCCACACCGGCGCCAACCAGAAATGGACCCTGCCGTAACGAAGGGACGGAAACGTGACGGCGCGCGCCACGGGGTCGCGGACTCTGTGGCGCGCTGCCGCGCGGAAGACCGGCTTGATAGCCTGCGGCGATGAATCCCGTGCTGGACGAGGGGCCTTTCTTCCACGGAACAAAGGCCGACCTGCGGGTCGGAGATCACCTCACCGCTGGTTTCCGTTCCAACTACCGGCCCGACGTCGTCATGAACCACATCTACTTCACGGCATTGCGTGACGGCGCGGGACTGGCTGCCGAACTCGCCGCAGGGGACGGCGCTCCGCGCGTGTATGTGGTCGAACCCACCGGGGAGTTCGAGAACGATCCCAATGTCACCGACAAGAAGTTCCCCGGAAATCCCACCCGCTCATATCGCAGCGCGGAACCGCTCCGGATCGTTGGCGAAATCACCGATTGGACGCGGCAGACACCCGAAGCTCTTCAGCTGTGGCGAGACCGGCTGGCCGCCATCCGCGCCGATGACCGTGCCGAAATCATCAACTAACCGATCGATCCCCAGGAAGCGATCAGTTAGCCTCCCGCCCATGGAGACGCTTCTGTACGGCGCCGAGGTGACCCTCCGGCCCGCTGCCCCCTCCGACGTTCCGGCGCTGGCCGCCATCCGGGCGAAGCCCGAGGTCTACGCGCGCTGGCGCGGCGACGCGGACCTTGCCGCGGAGGTCGCCGGCGACCTCGAAGACCCCGGCGTCAACCTGCTGGTCATCGAGCTGGACGGCCGCACGGTCGGGGGCATCCAGTGGGGCGAGGAGACCGATCCGGACTACCGGCACGCGAACATCGACCTCTATCTGGACCCGTCGGCGCACGGACGGGGCCTGGGCACCGACGCCGTCCGCACCCTGGCTCGGCACCTCGTCACCGACCACCGCTTCCATCGCCTGGTGATCGATCCGGCCGCGGACAACGCCGCCGCCATCCGCTGCTACACCAAGGTCGGCTTCCGCCCGGTCGGCATCATGCGCAACTACGAACGCGGACCGGACGGCAGCTGGCACAACGGGCTCCTGATGGACCTGCTGGCCGATGAGCTGACCGCCTACGATCACTGACGCCTTGGAATCGATCAACTGAGGGCTGTCCCGTAAGCGCACACAGCGTCGCGTCGGGCGGCTCAGGTACGTCAGTTGCGTCAGAGGGTGCTGTCACTCCACGGCGGAATCGATAAGAATCTGCGCCAGTTCACGCGGCTGGGAGAACATCGGCCAATGGCCGGTGTCCATCTTGACCAGCCGCCAGTGCTCGCTGTTCAGCAGCTCGGCCACGTCTTCGTCGGGCTCGGCGTCATCGGGCTCGGACCCGCCGATCAGGCAAAGGATGTACGTCGCCGGAAGTTTGCCGAGCGACCCTGCGAGCATGGCGGGCTCGGTCAGCGTGGCGCCTGGGTGAGGCGTTGATCCACGGACGAGTCTTGCAACCTGCTCATCGGTGAGGCCTTCGCCTTCATAGTGAGCAGCCGGCACAACCGGCCAGAACCCACCGTTCTCGGCGATCGATGCCTTCACCGCAGCCCCGCCATCGGGCCAGGCGGAGGCAAACGACTCGCCGTCCGTTGGAACACTCGAGTCGACGAATACCACGCGGGCCAGCCGGTCGCCGATACGCTCCGCGGCTTGGCCGACCGGGATGCCCGAGTAGCTGTGGCCTACCAGGACTACGTCACGCAGACCCTGGTGTTCCACCTCGGAGACGATGTCCTGGACGTGGGTCGCTTGCCCTGCGGGTACACCCCGCTTTTCAGCGAGACCGGACAGCGTCAACGGGTAAACGCCATGACCGGCCGCACGCAGATGCGGCGCTACCTCGTCCCACGCCCAGGCCCCAAGCCGTGCACCTGCCACCAGTACGAAGTTCACCATGCCCGTACCGTAGTCGAGCAGTTGATCTACCAGAAAGTGCTTTCGATGCAGGCCCTGGTTCGCCCACCCGCTCAACGGCGTACCCGATAGCGCAGGTGAAGCACCCGGTTGCCCTGAATCGCCGCGTCAGGGTCCTCCAACAGGTGCTGTGCGTCGACCGACCCGAAGTAGCGCTTGCCGGAGCCGAACACGACGGGTACGACGTCCATGCGCACTTCGTCGACCAGGCCCGCGGCGAGCACTTGGCCACCGACGTCGCCGGCGGCGACCTCGACCGTGCGGTCACCCGCGAGCTCCTGCGCCTTGGCCATGGCGGCCTCGACGCCCTCGACGAAGTGGAACGGCGCCTTGGGGTCCCAGTTCTCGGGCTCCGGCCGGTGCGTCACGACGACCACGTGGTCGATCCCGCCCGGAGGCTTTCCGTCCCAGCCGTCCGTGAGGTCGAAGACGTGGCGGCCGACGATGGTCACCCCGATCTCGTCCCAGTACGGCCGGGTGTAGTCGTAGGACGACTGCGACACCTTCAGCGCGCCGCTCTCGTCCAACGGGACGTCACCGCTGGACAACCAGTCGAACAGTGGTCCGGGCTGGTCATGTTCGTCCGCGACGAAGCCGTCCACCGACACCGAGCTGTACATGACCACTTTGCCCACGGGGAGCTCCTCTGCTTCGGGGGCCCCAAATTAGCGTGCCGTGAGCTGTCGCTCTTGTAAGAAATCAATCGGCCGGAAGCGAATTCAATCGGCAGGCAGCGGCCAGCTGTCCAGCACGTGGCCGGGATGTTCGCTCAGGAAGCGCCGCCGGACTTCGACGTACTTGGTCGGCGTGAGCCCGGTGAACGCCCGGAATTCGTGGTTGAAATGGGCCTGGTCGAAGTAGCCTGCGCGACCGGCGAGTCCGCTCCAGTCGACCGGTCCTGCGGGGTCGATCGCGAACACGGTTGCGGTGAAGCGGTGGGTGCGGGCCAGCCGCTTCGGTGTGACGCCGACGAGCTCCTTGAACCGCTGGGCCAGATGAGTGCTGCTGACACCGGCTGCGAGCGTCAGATCTCCGATCGGCACCGCCCCGCTCGTCGCCGCGATGACGCTGCTCGTATGGCGGACCAGCTCCAGGCCGTCGGTCTCGCACAGCCGTCGCATCAGCTCCTCCTCGAGCAGCGTCAGCATCGTGTGCGGCCCGCCGGCCGTGGCCAGCCGGTCGCGTAGCTCAGCCATGGCGGGCCGGCCCCACACCTGTTCCACCGTCACCGGCCGGTCGCACAGCTCGGCCGCGGGCATCGGCATGAACGGCGCAAGGCCCCACGGCTTGAAGTGCACGCCCACGGACCGGGTCCACAGCGGGTAGCCGAACTCCAGAGCGCGGGTGGGCGGGGTGACCACGCAGCCGTCGGTGTACTCGGCCGCCTGGGAGTCGGTGCCGGCACGGATGCGGAACGGCGCTCCGAGGTTGACGATGAGAAATGCTCCCGGCATCGGCGGCAGCGTCAGCCGGGCGTACGGCGACGCACCCTCCAGGTAGTAGAGGTCGTCGATCAGCCCGTCCAGCGGCGGTCGCGGCAATCTGGACACGTACTCCACGCCCGCAGTATCGCGGACGCCCGCCGGCATCGAGCGGGTGGCGACCTGTTCGCCGCTCCGATCCATTTCACTTCTCTCGATCCTGCCCCAGCGGATCAGGCGCCTTCACCCTGCCAACCCTCCGGGAGAGCACAGCGGTTGCCCGGGGTTTCGTGTTGCCACGGCGGATCACTCGTCCGTGCACGTCAGGGCTACAGACACTTCGTACCGGCCATGCGCACCAGCACGTCGTACGCACTCCGGCTCACGTGAGGGACCGACATGAACTTCGGCATGCCCCTGCGCCTGGGGCCCGCCTCGCTCGTGGGCGCCGCCGCCGGGCTGACGGCCGGTGCGCTCCG
>NZ_JBEPEW010000159.1:0-17325 GCF_040300965.1 Streptomyces mesophilus
GGCGGGCCGGGGCGAACCCGGCCCGCCGCGCGCCTCGAGCCCGGGTTCATCCGGGAGCCACCACCGCGTCCGGCAGCGCCCCAACCGGCCAGGTGTGCACGGGTTCGCCCGCGTGCATGAGTTCGCAGTAGCGCCGCGTCGTGGCGGCCAGCGCCGCCTCCCGGCCCAGACCGCTCTCCAGCGCCCGGTGGTAGGTGGCCACCTGCCAGGAGGCCCCGTTCACCCGGCGCTTGCAGCGCTCCTCGATGACCCCCAGATAGTGGTCCCGGTCCACGGGCGCCACGCCCCACGCATCGAGCCCCGCGGCCGCCAGCGGGAGCAGTTCGTTGCGTACGAGATCGACGGCCGGCATCCGCGCCACGCCCCCGAAGCGCCCGGGGCGCGGCCAGTCGAGCTCGGCCTCGATGCCGTACCGGCACGCCGCGTCGAAGTTGGCGGCGGCCGCCTCGAACGGCAGCCGCGTCCAGACCGGCCGGCTGTCCTCGGCGAGCGCCCGTACGACGCCGTAGTAGAAGGCCGCGTTGGCGATGACATCGGTGACGGTCGGACCGGCCGGCAGCACCCGGTTCTCCACCCGCAGATGCGGTACACCGTCGGCGATCCCGTAGACGGGACGGTTCCAGCGGTACACCGTGCCGTTGTGCAGCACGAGTTCGGCCAGCGACGGCACACCGCCCTCGTCGATCACGCGCAGCGGTTCCTCGTCGTCGCAGATCGGCAGCAGCGCCGGGAAGTAGCGCAGATTCTCCTCGAAGAGGTCGTACGGCTTGGTGATCCACCGCTCCCCGAACCAGGTGCGCGGCCGCACGCCCTGCGCCTGAAGCTCGGGCGGACGCGTGTCGGTGGCCTGCAGGAACAGCGGCGGCCGCGACTCACGCCACAGCTCGCGACCGAACAGGAAGGGCGCGTTGGCACCCACGGCTATCTGCGCGGCCGCGACGGCCTGCGCCGCGTTCCACACATCGGCGAACCGCCCCGGTGTGACCTGCAGATGCAACTGCACGGAGGTGCAGGCCGCTTCGGGCGCGATCGACGCGGAGGTGCAGCTGAGCCGCTCGACACCCTCGATCTCGAGATGGAAGTCCTCGCCCCGGGCAGCCACCATCTGGTCGTTGAGCAACATGTAGCGATCGACGGCGGAAAGATTCGACGACACCAGATCGTCCTGCCCGAGCGTCGGCAGAATTCCGATCATGACGATCCCTGCGGCCACTTCGTTCGCTTTACGGTGCGCATAGTTCAGTCCGGTACGCAGCTCCTCCGCGAGCTGGTCGAGAACGCGTCCGCCCAGCGCGTGCGGAGCAATATTCACTTCGAGATTGAACATCCCGAGCTCGGTCTGGAAATCACGGCTCGCGATCCGTTCGAGAACTTCCGCATTCATCATTCTCGGCAGACCATCGGGCCCCGTGAGATTCAGCTCTATCTCCATGCCCATGAGATTCCGGGGCCGGTCGAACCGCTTCTCGTCCAGCAGACGCGCGAGCCCGGCGAGGCACTGCTGCAGCTTTCTGCGGTAGCGCTGCCGATCGGACAGGTCGAACGCTCCCGCCGCGACCTTCTCCCCCATCGAAGTGTCCCCTCCTCGATTGGGCAGTCCACGGCCATGTCACCGGGGATGATGCCCAGGCAATGTGATCGATAACGCCCCGCATCTGCCCACCCGGCTGTACCCTCAATCACATTCACCCGCGGCACATTCACGCGGCATGCGGCACAGCGCAGTTGCGCCCGCGAGAGCAGTGGTGGAATACGCCGACGAGAATCGGCCGACCGCCCGTACGGACATACCCCAGGTCAGCGGCGCCACCCCGGTACGGAATCGGGAGAAATACCGCGGCACGGCGACCGAATACCGCCTTGCCCGCAATACTGACGACGGCTACCCGAAACATTGTGAGAACACGCGTCGTATAAACTCCGCGAACGAGGCAGAGAGTTGGCGCTCGCGGACTGGATCCTGGCCATCCCCCGCCCCTCTGGCCCCGAGAGCTGACAACGCCGTCTGCACCCACGCCCCCGCACCACCAGCCTGTCTCATGAGAGGCGACCCATCATGCCGCTGCAAGTCCCTCCGGCTCCCGCGCCAGCCCTGCGCAGCGTCCTCGCGGCACTTGGTTCCCCCACCGCCGTACGCGAGGCGCGTACCCCGTCCCTGCGCAACGCACAGGGACCCGTCACCGCCGAACTCCCGCTGCCCGTCCACGTCCTGAACCAGGCCGGCACACCCCGGACCCGGCTCACCGGATGGCGCTTCCTGCTGCGCAGTGAGGGCCGCACCGTGGCCGCCTGCGACACGATGCTCACGGCGGACGGCTGGACCTTCTCGCACTTCTTCGAAGGCCCGTACATCACCTCCACCGAACGGGCCCTGCGCCAGGCGGAGTCCCTGCAGACGCGCTGCCAGCCGCGTCTGCTCTCGGTGCCCGAGCTGTACATGCTGACGTTGTGGCTGCACAACGACTGCACCTCGGACGGTACGGAGGGCCGCCTCGCCTCCACGGATGTCCTCGTACCCCTGGCCCCCGCGCCCCCCGGGATCGCCGCCCACCAACCGCACCTCGCGGCGGAGCTGCTCCCGGTCCTGACCCACCGGCTCGCTCCCGCCTCCCTGCTCGGCCAGGCGGTCTGAGCACGTGTTCCTGTGCCCCGCGATCCAGCCGGTCGCGGGGCACAGGCATGTCGCGGGGCGCAGAGAGCACAGGACGTACGCATGTCGCGGAAAGGCAACCCGCGTGGCCCCTACATGGGCCCGCCTCGCACCGCCCGACCGGACTAGCCCCTTCAGGCCACCCCTAACCACCCGAAGAGACCGCCGAGTTGGACTGAACCGTCCGCACGGGTGATGCGTCACTTCCTGGTGAGGAGCGCTGCCGGTAAATCCCTGCGGAATCGAGCCCGTAGGGCAACACTGGTTCCGGACCGACCACACGGGGGCGGCAATGAACACCGCAGCACACCGATCCATCCGCGGGACACAGATCACCACTACGGACCAGCGAAAGAACCCTTCCATGTGCCAGCACCAGCCAGCCTGTCCCACAGCCGACTCAGCCGACCGGGAAGCCGCGCTCCTTGTGGCCTTCCACCCGGAGCAGGGCTGGAGCCTGCTGTGCAACGGCGTCCTGCTCTTCGAGGACACCGGTGAGCTGCTGCCGGACGGACAGATCATCGCGCCGCACCGGCCTCTGGGCACCGGCTCGGTGGTCCGCGCGGCCTGAGGGCACCACCCAGCACCACCGAGGGCCGGCCCGGAGATCCACTCTCCGAACCGGCCCTGATGTATGTCCCGGGGGACTTAGTTCTCGTACGCGTCCAGCGGCGGGCAGGAGCAGACGAGGTTGCGGTCGCCGTACGCCTGGTCGATCCGGCGCACCGGCGGCCAGTACTTCTCCGCCGCCACCAGACCGCCCGGGAAGACGGCCTCTTCACGGGTGTACGGGTGCTCCCACTCACCGGCCATGGTCGCGGCCGTGTGCGGTGCGTTGTGCAGCGGATTGTCCTCGGCCGGCCACTCGCCCGAGCCGACCTTCTCGATCTCCGCGCGGATCGCGATCATCGCGTCGCAGAACCGGTCGAGCTCGCCCAGGTCCTCGCTCTCGGTCGGCTCGATCATCAGGGTGCCGGCCACCGGGAAGGACATCGTCGGCGCGTGGAAGCCGTAGTCGATCAGACGCTTGGCGATGTCGTCCACGCTCACACCGGTCGCCTTGGCCAGCGGCCGGATGTCGATGATGCACTCGTGCGCCACCAGACCGCCGGGACCGGTGTAGAGCACCGGGTAGTGCGGCTCCAGGCGCTTGGCGATGTAGTTGGCGCCGAGCACGGCGACCTGCGTCGCGCGCTTGAGGCCCTCGCCGCCCATCAGACGTACGTACGCCCAGGAGATCGGCAGGATCCCGGCCGAGCCGAACGGCGCGGCGGAGATCGGACCGACACCGGTCTCAGGACCGGCGGCGGGCTGCAGCGGGTGGTTGGGCAGATGCGGGGCGAGGTGCTCGCGCACCGCGACCGGACCGACGCCCGGACCGCCGCCGCCGTGCGGGATGCAGAAGGTCTTGTGCAGGTTCAGGTGCGAGACGTCGCCGCCGAAGTGCCCCGGCTTGGCAAGGCCCACCAGGGCGTTGAGGTTGGCGCCGTCCACATAGACCTGGCCGCCGGCGTCGTGCACCTGGGCGCAGATGTCGGCGACGTGCTCCTCGAAGACACCGTGCGTCGAGGGGTACGTGATCATCAGGACCGCGAGCTGGTCCTTGTGCAGCTCGATCTTCGCACGCAGGTCCTCGACATCGATCTCACCGTCGTCGGCGGTCTTGACCACGACGACCTTCATGCCGGCCATCACGGCGCTCGCGGCGTTGGTGCCGTGCGCGGAGGACGGGATGAGGCAGATGGTGCGCTGGTCGTCGCCGTTGGCGCGGTGGTAGCCGCGCACCGCGAGCAGGCCGGCGAGCTCACCCTGCGAGCCGGCGTTGGGCTGCAGCGAGACCTTGTCGTAGCCGGTGACCTCGGCGAGCTGCTCCTCGAGCTCACGGATCAGCGTCAGGTAGCCCTGCGCCTGCTCGGCGGGCACGAAGGGGTGCAGCTGGCCGAACTCGGGCCAGGTGACCGGCTCCATCTCGGTGGTCGCGTTCAGCTTCATGGTGCAGGAGCCGAGCGGGATCATGCCGCGGTCGAGCGCGTAGTCCTTGTCCGAGAGCTTGCGCAGGTAGCGCAGCATCGCGGTCTCGGAACGGTGCTCCTGGAACACGGGGTGCGCGAGGTACTCGTCGGTGCGCAGCAGCCCGCTGGGCAGGGCCTCACCGGCGACCTCGTCGAGGGCCACGATGTCGCCCTCGACCCCGAACGCGGCCCAGACGGCGGCCAGTTGCGTACGGGTGGTCGTCTCGTCACAGGACAGCGAGACGTGGTCGGCGTCGACGAGGTGCAGGTTGACCCCGCCCTCACGCGCGGCGGACACGACCTCGGCCGCCCGCCCGGGGACGCGCAGGGTGAGGGTGTCGAAGAAGGAGCCGTGCACGACCTCGACACCACCGGCCTTCAGGCCTTCGGCGAGGATCGTCGCATAACGGTGCGTACGGCGGGCGATGTCGGCCAGCCCCTGCGGGCCGTGGTAGACGGCGTACATACCGGCCATGACGGCGAGCAGCACCTGCGCGGTGCAGATGTTGCTGGTCGCCTTCTCACGGCGGATGTGCTGTTCGCGGGTCTGCAGCGCGAGGCGGTACGCCTTGTTGCCGTCGGCGTCGACCGAGACACCGACCAGGCGACCGGGCAGGCTGCGCGCGAACTTCTCGCGGACCGCCATGTAGCCGGCGTGCGGACCGCCGAAGCCCATCGGCACACCGAAGCGCTGCGTCGTACCGACCGCGATGTCCGCGCCGAGCTCGCCGGGCGAGGTGAGCAGCGTCAGGGCGAGCAGATCGGCGGCGACGGTGACGATCGCCCCGAGCTCGTGTGCCTGCTCGATCACGGGCTTGAGGTCACGGACGGCGCCGGAGGCGCCCGGGTACTGCAGCAGCACACCGAAGACGCCGCGCTCGGCGACCTCCGCCGGGATGCCCTGCGAGAGATCGGCGACGACCACCTCGACACCGGTCGGCTCGGCGCGGGTCTCGATCACGGCGATGGTCTGCGGCAGCGCATCGGCGTCGACCAGGAAGACGCCCTGCTTCACCTTGCCGACCCGTCGCGCCAGCGCCATGGCCTCGGCGGCGGCGGTGCCCTCGTCGAGCAGCGAGGCGCCAGAAGTGGGCAGACCGGTCAAATCGGCAACAACGGTCTGGAAGTTGAGCAGCGCCTCGAGCCGGCCCTGCGAGATCTCCGGCTGGTACGGGGTGTACGCCGTGTACCAGGACGGGTTCTCCATGACGTTGCGCAGGATCACCGGCGGCGTGAACGTGCCGTAGTAGCCGAGACCGATCATCGGCGCGAGCACCTGGTTGCGGTCGGCCAACGTGCGCAGCTCCGCGAGGACTTCGGCCTCGCTGCGCCCCTCGGGCAGATCCAGCGCCTCGGCGCTCTTGATGACGTCCGGCACCGCGGCCGCGGTCAGCTCGTCGAGCGAGCCGTAGCCGACCTGGGCGAGCATCTTGGCGCGCGCCTCGGCGTCGGGCCCGATGTGACGCTGCTCGAAGGGGATGCCACGCTCGAGCTCGTGCAGCGGGATGCGGTTGGCGGTCATTACGGAGGCCTCCTGGTCGATACGACCTGCGAGGGGTACCACGGCGCGGGTACCCGGACGGCCTCCCCCTCTGTCATCTCAACCTGAGAGTTTCACCGGACCGTGCTCCATCTTTCACGATGTGCACAGCCCGACTTTCACCGTCGGTGAGAGCGGAAGCCGTGGACGCCCGCCCTGCTTTCCAGAGTGACCTCGTCCGTGCGGTACGGGTGCCTGAGAGATTCCGGGGAGGATTTGCTCCTTCGGCGCCTCCGGCCAGCACGTTCACTGGGCCCGGAGAGCTCTCCCGCACGGGGTCAGCAGCCGTCTGCCAGCCTACCAGCGGGCACACCCGTCGATTCCTCGCCTACAAACCCCGAAATCCCCGAGTGGCCGAGGGCGGCAATGTGCTCTTTCGTAGTCAATACGGATGACTTGCGACTGACGTCCGGCTGACGTGCGACTTGTCTGGAGGGCCTGTGCAGACCGACATCGACCCCCGCAGTCTGATCGGCCGCAAGGCCTTCGACCGCAACGGCTCAAAACTCGGCACCGTGGACGAGGTCTATCTCGACGATGCGACCGGTGTCCCCGAGTGGGCGGCGATACGCACGGGACTGTTCAGCAGGGACGCGTTCGTCCCCCTGGAACCCAGCGAACTGGTCGAGGGAACCCTGCACGTCCCGTACGAACGCTCCCTGATCAAGGACGCTCCCGACTTCGGCGTGGGCCGCCACCTCTCCCCCGAACAAGAGCTCCAGCTCTACCACCACTACGGCATCTCCCTCACGGACGACACCGATCCCCCAGCGGACCGCGACTTCGGCCAACTCGCCGGCGAGTAATTCAGCCCCTGCGGCGATTGAGCAGATCCGAACGAAGTCCGGATGCGGGGGAGCAGGGGGCGGAGCCCCCGCGGGCTACCCACTCCATGGAGTTCATGCAATGGGGGTCCGTGGGCGAGCCCCCGGACCCGGCGCTACTCCGCCGACCCCACCAGAGGCAACGGCTCCCCCGGAGCCAGCAACGGATCATCCACCCGAAACGTCCGCACCCGCCCCGGCCCCGACCCCGGCGTCTCGAACCGCACAGTCACCCTCCCGAGCCCACTCCCCTGCACCCACCCGGGCCCGAACTCGGCATGCCGCACATCGTGCCCCGCATGCCACCTCCGCTCCGCAGGCGCCGTCTCAGGGGCTTCGGCCGCTTCGGCCCCGAGCGCCGATTCCTCGTCCCTCACAGCTCCGTCCCCGGAATCGGCAGCCGAAGCCGAGTCGGCGGCCGCAGCAGCAAGCTCCGCCTCAGCAGCCTGCGCCTGAGCGAACAGATCCTCCTGCGTGTAGTCGGCAAGACCGCTCACGCCGACCCCGAGCAGCCGCACCCCACCCGTCGTGTCCACGGACTCGAGCAGCCGCGCCGCCGCTTCCCGTACGACCGCCGGGTCGTCCGTCGGCCCCCGCAGCGTCTCGGACCGCGTCAGCGTCGAGAAGTCATAGCGCCGCACCTTGAGCACCACGGTCCGCCCCGAATGCCCACCGGCCCGCAGTCTCCCCACACACCGCTCCGCAAGCCGGTCCACCTCGAACCGCACTCGCACCCGGTCGTGGATGTCGACATCGAAGGTGTCCTCCACGGACACCGACTTGGTCTCCCGCTCGGCGACCACGGGCCGCTCGTCGACAGCCAGCGCCATCGTGTACAGATGCCCGCCATGCGACTTGCCGAGCAGCCGTACGAGCTCGTCCGCACCGGCCTCGGCGATCTCCCCCACCGTCGTGATCCCGGCCCGCCGCAGGTGATCACCCGTCGCGGGACCGACACCGGGCAGGATCCGCACCGACTTGTCCGCGAGCAGCTCCCGCTCCGTCCCCGGCACGATCAGCCGCAGCCCGTCCGGCTTGGCATCCTCGGACGCGATCTTCGCCAGCATCTTGGAGGCCGCGAGCCCCACCGACCCGGTGAGCCCGGTCACCGCCCGTATGTCGGCCCTGAGCTTCTCCCCCACCGCCAGCGCGGAGGCCGTGTCCCAGGCCACCTCGCCCGCCTCCAGATCAACGAAGGCCTCGTCCAGGCTCAACGGCTCGACCAGCGGCGACAGCTCCTTCAGCAGCCCCATGACCTGCTCGCTGATATCCCGGTACAACCCGAACCGCGGCACCAGGTAGGCCGCATTCGGCGCGAGCCGCCGCGCCTGCCCCATCGGCATCGCCGAGTGCACCCCGAACCGACGTGCCTCATACGAAGCGGTGGCCACCACACCGCGTGGCCCGAGCCCGCCCACGATCACGGCCTTCCCGCGCAGGCTCGGCTTGGATGCCTGCTCCGCCGAGGCGTAGAAGGCATCCATGTCGAGGTGCAGGATGGTGGGCGCCGCTCTCACAGCACCGATGCTGCCCTACGCCACTGACAACGGCCCCGAAGACGCCGGGGCCGCGCGTCGGACGGCGCGATCACGTCACCGCCCGCGGGCTGCCGGACAGCGCGATCTCCCCACCGCCGCAAGCTGTCAGACGGCGCGATTGCCCCGCCGCCGCGCCAGCTCATCCGCAGGGTTGTGCCCGATGAGCGTCTCGCCGGTGTCGACGCGCTCCCCGTGCAGCTGCGCCAGCGCAGCCTCCACATCACGCCATACGACGCCCACCGCGATCCCGAAGATCCCCTGACCGCCCTGGAGCAGCTCGACGACCTCGTCCGGCGAGGTGCACTCGTAGACCGTCGCACCATCGCTCATCAGCGTCATACGGTCCAGATCCGCGAATCCCCGCTCGCGCAGATGCTGCACCGCGGTGCGGATGTTCTGCAGCGAGACCCCGGTGTCCAGGAACCGCTTCACGATCTTCAGGACGACGACGTCCCGGAAGCTGTAGAGCCGCTGCGTCCCCGACCCGAAGGCGGGGCGCACGCTGGGTTCCACGAGCCCTGTACGGGCCCAGTAGTCCAGCTGCCGATAGGTGATGCCGGCCGCCGCGCAGGCGGTCGGTCCGCGGTAGCCGACCTGTTCGGCCGCCTCACCGCTGTTCCCCCGCGCTGCCGCCGGCCGCTGCGGAGAGTGATCGGTCGCGCCGCTGTGAAGCGGGTACGGACCTTCCCCCAGACTTCGTCCGGGGGCACCCCCAGCCGTACCGTCGCCGCTGCTTCTCACGTCGGCCTCCGTCCTTGACCTGCCTTCTCGACGGTAGGCAGTACCCAGGAGCACGTCAACGAACGCCACACTCGGCACGCCGAGTGATAATCACCCGAAGTGTGGTTTGAGCCGCCTCACCGCGTGGAAAGGCTAGCCGAATGCGCACGCCGGCCCGCTGGTACGGGCGGCGTCACTGGCTGTTCGTCCCGAAGTCCTCGGGTGAGATC
This sequence comes from Streptomyces mesophilus, assembly GCF_040300965.1. GTDB lineage: Bacteria > Actinomycetota > Actinomycetes > Streptomycetales > Streptomycetaceae > Streptomyces > Streptomyces mesophilus_A. The sequence goes on from NZ_JBEPEW010000159.1 coordinate 9,515, forward strand.
TGGTCCAGGAACTCGCGGAACTTCTCGACCTCGTCCTCCTGCTCGTCCGGAATCGCGATTCCGGCGTCGTCGAGGACGCCGTCGCTGCCGTAGATCGGCGTTCCGGTACGCAGGGCGAGCGCTATGGCGTCCGAGGGCCGCGCGCTGACCTCGACACCACTCGCGAAGACAAGTTCCGCATAGAAGACACCTTCCCGAAGGTCGGTGATGCGCACTTCTGTGAGCTCCTGGCCCACGGCTTCCAGCACGTCCTTGAACAGGTCGTGCGTCAGCGGCCGTGCGGGGGCCATGCCCTGCTGAGCGAAGGCGATCGCCGTCGCCTCCCCTGGTCCGATCCAGATGGGGAGGTAGCGGTCGCCACCCACTTCACGCAGGAGCACGATCGGTTGGTTGGAGGGCATTTCGACCCGGACACCGACAACGTCGAGCTCATTCACACAGCAACCCTAGGACCTGCCCGACCGGTTTGGGTAGTCGGGCACCCTCCCAGTCACTACAGGCGTACCCTGAGCGCCGACTGGACAAGCGCCGCATGCAGCTTGATCGTGAGCGCCGCCAGCTCCTTCGTACGGGCTTCGGCATGGGTCCTGGTCTGCGGATTGCGGTGCCGCCGCAGCGGAGCCACCACCTGGTCGACCAGGCCCGCCTCGCGCTCGGCGGAGGCCTTCATGGCCCGCAGATGCCTCGGCTCGATTCCCGAGCTTCCGAGTTCGACGACTAGCTTCGCGATCTGCACGGCGTCGGCTTCGTAGTCGCCCTCGGCCGACGGCGTGATCAGGCCATACGATTCCCACTCGGCCAGCTCGTCCGCGTCGACCTGTGCCGCCGCAAGCAGCGTGGCGCGGCTGATCCGGCCCGCGGTGGGCTGGTCGGCCGGCATGGCGAGGCCGACGGGAAGGTCCTCGTCAGAGGTCCGCTGCTGGCCCATATGGGCCGCCGGTACCTGCTCTCCGCGCTCCAGAGCGTCCAGGTGCTCCCTGATGACCTTGAGCGGCAGGTAGTGGTCGCGCTGCATCCGCAGCACCTGAGCGAGCCGCTCGACGTCCACGGCGCTGAACTTCCGGTACCCGGACGGGGTGCGCTGCGGTTCCACCAGGCCTTCGGACTCCAGGAAACGAATCTTGGAGATGGTGACCTCGGGGAACTCCTCGCGCAGCAGATTCAGTACCTGCCCGATACTGACGGGCTCGCCGTCCGCGGTGGCGGTGCCGTTTCCGGCACCGCCCCTCGGTGTGTGAAGCATGGGCCTTCCCTGCAGGTCAGATGGCCCGCTGGCTCGCGTAGAAGACCAGGCGGTACTTGCCGATCTGCACCTCGTCACCGTTGGAGAGCTGCACCGCGTCGATGCGCTCACGGTTGACATAGGTGCCGTTGAGGCTGCCCACGTCGGAGACGGTGAAGATCCCGTCCGCACCGCGACGGAACTCCACATGGCGACGGGACACGGTCACGTCGTCCAGGAAGATGTCGCTCTGCGGATGACGTCCCGCGGTGGTCAGCTCACCGTCGAGCAGGAAGCGGCTGCCCGAGTTCGGCCCGCGGCGCACGACGAGCAGCGCCGAACCGAGCGGCAGTGCGTCGACGGCGGCCTGGGCCTCCGGCGAGAGTCCCGGTGTCGGGGTCTGGCCCGTCACCTCCGCCTCGTAGGCCTCGAGTCCCGAGATCGAGATGGTCGAGGTCGTCTCGGAGGGCCGCTCGCCACCCGGAGCCCGAAGGGGCGCGCCGCAGTTGGAGCAGAACCGGCTGGCCTCGGCGTTCCGGTTACCGCACCTCGTACACACCAGGGCCGACATGGACGGATCCTCCTGCCGCGGCTGCCCCGCGGGGGCGTGGGACGCATACGGGCCGGCGCCGAACTCTCCACCCGTACTTGAGGTTGATGGTTCTGAGAAACCTATGCCGCCGGACACAGCAGGGTCAACAGAAGACGCGCCCGGAGCGCCCGAAATGTCACCGCCGGCGCCGCCCACCTGATCGCGGAACAGCGGGCGTTCACCACCCTGGCCCTCGGGCTCTCCTCCATGCCGCGGAGCGCGGTGCCTGGCGGCGCCGCCGTCCTCGCGCGAGCTCTTGCCGAACAACTTCTGAAACAACTTCACGGGCGATTCCCCTTGACCGAAACAGACCCGCCCGTGGGGCAGGACGAACCCTGACTGCTCACACCGGCGTACATCGGCGACGCAGACACCTTCTCAACGTCCGCAACCTCCGGACAGTTTCCACCACGCGACACCCTTCCGGTGCGCCGACCCCCCGCAACCTCATGCCCTCGCTCACGGCCTGTGACACGCCCCTGCCTCACTGGGAGGACGACCGAGCGTAGTCAGGACGATTCGCCCGTCGCAAGGCATCCACGACGATCTTCTCGCCGCGTGTCACTTCCACCGTGGCCTGCTCCTTCTCCATGGTCTGCACGACACCTCCGGGGATGTTCAGGGCCGGTTCGAGGTCCTGCGCCTTGCCGATCACTTTGAAGCGGTACGGAGCGGCGACCGGGCGACCGTCGACCTCGACCCCGTCGGAGCCGTCCGTGAGGTAGGTGTTCGCCACCACCCGCACATCGTTGATCTGGATCGCCTCGGCGCCCGCGGCCCGCAGCTCCTGGATCGCGTCGAGCAGCATGTCCGCCTCGACCGCTCCCTTGCTGTCGGTGACGGTCACGGTGATCCCGGGCCCTTCGGCCGCCACCGTCCCTGCGAGTACCCCGAGTTGCCGCTCCTTCTCCACCGTCTGCCTGCGCGCCTCTTCGGCCTGGTCCGAGCTGTTCTCCAACTCGGTCCGCTGATCGTCGAGACGCTGCTTCTCGTCTTCTAGACGTTGGGTGCGGTCGTCCAGTTCATCGAGAATGCGGACAAGATCTTCCTGACGCGCTCCGCGCAGCGCACTGCTCTCGCTGTTCGAACGCACCTGAATGGCAAGTCCGAGCCCGAGCACGAACAGCAGCAGCGCCACGATCAGCTGCGCCCGCGACACCTTCGGCGGCCACAGACTCCGCAACAGCCGCTGCCGGCCGGTGACTTCCGGCGCGGGCGTTTCATCCGGCACGAGGTTTTCCTGAGGGTTGCTCATCGGCTTCACGCCCGGAAGACATGGCGGCGGATGGCCGCGGCGTTGGAGAAGATCCGGATGCCGAGCACGACGACCACACCCGTCGAAAGCTGCGCACCGACGCCCAACTTGTCGCCGAGGAACACGATCAGCGCGGCGACCACGACGTTGGACAGGAACGAGACCACGAAGACCTTGTCGTCGAAGATGCCGTCGAGCATCGCGCGGAGCCCTCCGAACACCGCGTCGAGCGCGGCGACCACCGCGATCGGGAGATACGGCTCGACCACTGCGGGCACCTCGGGCCGGACGAAGAGTCCGACGACGACGCCCACGACGAGGCCCAGTACGGCGATCACGATGTGCCCTTCCCTGCTTTCGGCTCTGCGGTTCGTACGATCAGGCTCGGCGCAGCCGGCAACCGCAGTTCGTCCTCGACGGAGATATCCGCCTTGATCCCGAAGTTCTCCTTCAGCGCGTGCAGATAGAGCCCGTCCGCGCTGTCCTGGAACTTGGTGCTCAACTGTTTTCCGTCACCGATGGCGAGCACGGTGTACGGCGGCACCAGGGGCTTGTTGTCGACCAGTATCGCGTCACCCGCGGCCCTGATCGCGGACAGGGCGGTCAGCCGCTGCCCGTTGATCGAGACGGCCTCGGCACCGGACGCCCAGAGGCCGTTGACGACCTGCTGCATATCCCGGTCGCGTACGCGCCCGTTGTCGGAGAAACCCGTCTCTCCGCGCGGTCCGTCGCCGCCCTCGCCGTCGCCACCAGCATCGTCCACGACGAGCTTGATCCCGGGACCGGTGACTTCGGTGTCCCCCGCGAGCAGCGCCACCAACTCCCCCTGGCCGCTGCCGTCTTCGTCGAGGGCGCGACTGCGCCGCTCGTCCACGTCGTCCCGCAACGCGTCGACCTCGTCCTCGAGGTGGTCGGCGTCGGACGATTCGCGTTCGATCCGGTCGATGAGCTCCTCGCGCTCCTTGGCGAGCACCGGAGCTGCCATCCGCGCCTCGGCGGCACCCACCGTCACCACGAGCGCGGCAAGCACGAGCCCGGCCGCGAGACCGAGCTTCGCGCGCAGGGTACGGGGCAATCCGCCCTCGCCCTGCGCCTGTTTGCGTGCCGCCGCCTCCGCGTAACCGTCGTCGAGGCTGTGGTCCATGACATTGGTGAGCAGCGACATCGAAGCGTCCAGGCGCGGGGGGCGCGAATCGGTGCTCCGAACGGGGGGCTGCTGCGGCATGCCGCACATCGTCGCACGTCGCGCCCCGTACCTCCGAATGGCCCCACCGGCGCGCCGGGCCCGGCTGAACTGCCGGGGCCCGGCGCGCGGTGAAGATCAGCGTCCGGCGCTGTCCACGACCGCCGACCACTCGTCGAGCAGGGCCTGCGCGGAGGCGTCGTCGGGGCCCTCGGCCCACAGGTGCGTGACGGCCTCGGCGGGATCCGGAAGCACCATCACCCAGCGCCCGTCGGTCTCGACGACCCGTACCCCGTCCGTGGTGTCCACGGACCGCTCTCCGGCCTCCTCGACGACCCTCCGCATGACGAGTCCCTTGACCGCCCACGGAGTCGCCAGATCCCGCTTGAGCACGTGGGCACGCGGGATACGGGCATCGATCTGGCTGAGCGTGAGCTGCGTCCGCGCCACAAGCCCGATCAGCCGCACGAACGCGGCCGTACCGTCGAAGACGCTGCTGAACTCCGGCACGATGAAGCCGCCACGACCGTCACCGCCGAAGATCGTCGCCTCGTCCCTGCCGACACGGGTCAGGTCGTCGGGCGACGTGGTCGTCCAGTCCACCTGAGTGCCGTGGTACGCGGCGACCTGTTCGGCGATACGGGTGGTGGTCACCGGAAGCGCCACACGCCCGCTCCGCCGCTCGGCCGCCACGAGGTCCAGCATGACGAGCAGCGCGCGGTCGTCCTCGACGATCCGCCCCTTCTCGTCCACCAGCGACAACCGCTCGCCCACGGGATCGAACCGCACGCCGAACGCGGCCCGCGCCGATGCGACGATCTCTCCGAGCCGCACCAGACCCGACCTGCGGGCGTCCGCGGTCTCGGTGGGCCGCGACTCGTCGAGACCCGGGTTGATGGTCAGGGCATCCACCCCGAGCCGCCCGAGCAGGCTCGGCAGCACAAGCCCGGCGCTTCCGTTCGAGGCGTCGACCACCACCTTGAGCTCGGACTCCGCGACGCCGCTCGTGTCGATATTGCGCAGCAGCGATCCCGTGTACGAGTCGTAGACGCTCGACGGGAAGTGCAGATCACCGATCTCACCGGGGAAGGCGCGCCGGTACTCCTGCCGGGCATAGACGCGATCGAGCTTGCGCTGCCCCGCCTGCGAGAGGTCCGCTCCCCGTCCGTCGAAGAACATGATGTCGACGGAGTCCGGCACCCCGGGAGTCGTCCGGATCATGATGCCGCCGGCGCTGCCCCGCGCGGTCTGCTGCCGGGCCACCGGCAGCGGCACGTTCTCCAGGTCCCGCACGTCGATCGCGCTGGCTTGCAGCGCGGAGATCACCGCTCGCTTCAGCGCCCGGGCACCTCGCGAATGGTCGCGCGCGGTGGTGACCGTGGAGCCCTTCTTCAGCGTCGTGGCATACGCACCCGCCAGACGCACCGCGAGCTCGGGCGTGATCTCGACGTTGAGAATCCCGGACACCCCGCGGGCGCCGAACAGATGGGCCTGCCCCCTGGACTCCCAGATCACCGAGGTGTTGACGAAGGCGCCGGCCTCGACCGTCTTGAAGGGGTAGACGCGTACGTTCCCCTGAACAATCGATTCCTCACCGACGAGGCACTCGTCCCCGATGACCGCGCCGTCCTCGATCCTCGCGGCGCGCATGATGTCGGTGTTCTTTCCGACGACACAGCCGCGCAGGTTGCTGTGGGGACCGATGTAGACGTTGTCGTGCACAACAGCGCGATGCAGGAAGGCACCGGTCTTCACGACGACATTGGAGCCGATGACGGTGTGCTCGCGGATCTCGACATCGGCTTCGACCTTCGCGTAGTCACCGATGAACAGCGGACCACGGAGTACGGCGTCCGGATGCACCTCCGCGCCTTCCGCGACCCAGACACCCGGCGAGATCTCGAAGCCGTCGATCTCCACATCGACCTTGCCCTCGAGCACATCGGCCTGTGCCTTCACATAGCTCTCGTGGGTGCCGACGTCCTCCCAGTACCCCTCGGCGACAAACCCGTAGATGGGCTTGCCCTCCTTCATGAGCTGCGGGAAGACATCGCCCGACCAGTCCACCGGAACATCCGGCTCCACGTAGTCGAACACCTCAGGCTCCATCACATAGATGCCCGTGTTGACGGTGTCGGAGAAGACCTGACCCCAGGTCGGCTTCTCCAGGAACCGCTCGACCTTGCCTTCCTCGTCGACGATCGTGATCCCGAATTCCAGAGGATTCGGGACCCGCGTCAGACATACGGTGACAAGCGCACCCTTTTCCTTGTGGAAATTGATGAGCTCGGTGAGGTCGAAGTCAGTGAGCGCGTCACCGGAGATGACGAGAAATGCGTCATCCTTGAGCGCGTCTTCGGCGTTCTTGACGCTGCCGGCGGTGCCGAGTGGCTTCTCCTCATTGGCATAGGTGAGCTCCATTCCGAGCTCTTCCCCGTCACCGAAATAGTTCCGCACCAATGAGGCGAGGAATTGAACGGTGACGACGGTTTCGTTTAGCCCATGCCGCTTGAGCAGCCGTAGCACATGCTCCATGATGGGCCGATTGGCCACAGGCAGGAGCGGCTTGGGCATGCTCGAGGTCATGGGGCGAAGGCGTGTGCCTTCGCCTCCAGCCATCACGACGGCCTTCATGTCGGAAGCGTCCTCCTTGAGAGACGACGGTCTTGCCGACTCAGCCCGCCTAAAACGCCACCGAATACGGCAGGCTCAGTCGGCCGTGTTGTCCGCTCTGACGAGCCGGCGGACCTGAACCACGTACAGGATCCCTGCCCACCAATACAGCGTTGTACCCCATCCTGCGAACGCCCATCCGAAAATAGCAGCGAGCGTCCCGAGCCAGCCACTTGTATCGCTGAGCAGCAACAACGGGAAGGCGTACATCAGGTTGAAGGTGGCTGCCTTCCCGAGGAAGTTCACCTGCGGCGGCGGATAGCCATGCCGCCGGAGGATTCCCACCATCACCAGGAGGACCGCTTCACGCGCGAGTAGCACCAAAGTCAGCCACAGCGGCAGAATCTCGCGCCAAGTGAGCCCGACCAATGTCGACAGGATGTAGAGCCGGTCCGCAGCCGGGTCGAGGAGCCGGCCCAGGTTGCTGATCTGATTCCAGCGTCGCGCGAGCTTCCCGTCCAGATAGTCGCTGATCCCGCTGAGCATCAGCACGATCAGTGCCCACACGTCGCTGTTGGGGCCGCCGAACACGGGCCTGAGGATCAACCACAGGAACAGAGGTACGCCGAGCAGCCTCGCCATGCTGAGGATGTTCGGGATGGTGAGAACCCGGTCGGTCTGGACACGGGTTTCCTGGACCTCCACCCGGGGGCCTCCTGTGGGAACGTTCCTACGATGCCCCATGACCTTACCCTCCGTGGCGACGGCCGGCCGCCATGGGGTGGGCCATGAAACACCCATAACGCAGAAAACCCCCGCACCAAAATGGTGCGGGGGTTTTCTCCAAAATAAGTTCGGCGGCGTCCTACTCTCCCACAGGGTCCCCCCTGCAGTACCATCGGCGCTGTGAGGCTTAGCTTCCGGGTTCGGAATGTAACCGGGCGTT
>NZ_JBEPEW010000160.1:0-17213 GCF_040300965.1 Streptomyces mesophilus
ACCGGACGGGTACGGGATGCCCCGCCCGTGCGCAGCGCCAGCGTCCGCGGGCCGTCGGCCGTGCGGGCCGCGGCCGCCACGATGCGCGGGCCGCCCACCGGGCGCTTGCGCACCGCGGTGGCGGAACGGGTCGAGCCGGTGGCCGACGGGCGGGTGATCGCGACCGGCGTACGTCCCGCACCCGCGGCACCCGCACCCGTACGCGCCGTACCGCCTGCACCTGCACGCCCCGCACCCCCGAGCCGCGCATGCGCCCCGTACACCGGGACCTTCAGCAAGGCCCACAGTCCGCCGACCACCGCGAGGAGCAAGGGAGTTGCCGCGCTCGGGCCCGCCACGCCCCGGTGCATCAGGAACGCCGTCAGCGTGCCCGCGAAGGCCACCGCGCCGAGGACCACCGCGGCCCCCGGCACCGTGAACCCGACCCGGCGCAGCCGGTGGGCGGTGTGGTCGGTGCCGCCGAGCAGCAGCGGGCGGCCCGCGCGGCGGCGCGAGACGATGACCAGGGCGGTGTCGGCCGTGACGACCACGGTCAGGGTCAGCAGTCCCGCCGCGGTGGGCAGCGCCTCGTGCCCGGTGTGCACGGCGACCGCGGCCGAGGCGAGCAGGAAGCCGGTGAACAGGGAGCCGCAGTCGCCGAGGAAGATCTTGGCCGGATGCCAGTTGTGGCCGAGGAAGCCGCCGAGCGCCGCGGCCAGGACCGTCAGGACGAGGGCCAGGTCGGCCCGTCCTTCGGCCGCCGCGCACAGGGCGAGGCCGAGCGCGGTGACCGCGCCCACCGTGCCCATCGCGCCGTCGGAGTTGTCGAGCAGGTTGAAGGCGTTGGTGACGAAGACGATCCACGCCACGGCGCAGAGCCCGGCCAGGAACGTCAATCCGCTGTCGTACACCACGAAGAGCGCGGCCGCGCCCTCCACCACCAGGCGGATCCGTGCGCCGAGCGGCCGCATGTCGTCGAGGAGGCCGAGCAGGGCCACGGCCGAAGCGGCCCACAGGAGCCGTTCCGTGCCGGGGCCGAGCGGGGCGTACCCCGTGCAGCTCACCACGAGGGTGCCGGCGGCCACCGCGACACCGCCGAGGTGCGGCGTCGGCCGGCTGTGCGCCTTGCGTGCGCCCGGCCGGTCCAACCGGCCGGTGCGCAGCGCGAGTACGCGGACGAAACGGGTGAGCAGTGCGGTCAGGAGCACGGCGGCGACGGCCGCCACGAGGGTGTAGAGCATGGCCTTCAGTCCTGTCAGGCCCTCGGCACGGAGGCGAGGTCCGAGGGAGCCGGGCGCGGGACACCCGGGGTGTCGGGCTTGTGGCGGCGCATCTCGGCGATCGTCGTGTCGAGGATCTCGTCGAGGCCGAACCGGGGCGCCCAGCCGGTGAGTTCACGCAGCCGGGTGGTGTCGGGGACGCGGCGTTCCATGTCCTCGAACCCGCTCGCGTAGACCTGCTCGTACGGGATGAGCGCGATCGGTGAGGGGCTCTGCGTGCGGGCGACGACCCGGGCGGCGAGTTCGGCGATCGAGGTCTCCTCGCCGGTGCCGACGTTGAAGATGCCGCCGACGGCGCCCGGGTGGTCGAGGAGCTTGAGCAGTGCGTCGACCACGTCGGCGACATGGGCGAAGCAGCGGCGCTGGCGTCCGTCGCCGTGCACGGTGAGGGGTTCGCCGGCCAGGGCCTGGCGCACCAGGCGCGGGATGACCATGCCGTACGCGGGGGACTGGCGCGGGCCGACGGTGTTGAAGAGCCGTACGACCGCGACGGGCAGGCCGTACTCGTGGTGATGGGCGAGCGCGAGGATCTCGTCGACGGCCTTCGCGGTGGAGTACGACCAGCGCGCGACGCCGGTCTGGCCGAGGATCCGGTCCGCGGTCTCGGCGACGGGGCCCGCGCCGTTCTTGCCGTAGATCTCCGAGGTGGAGGCGAGCAGCAGCGGACGGTGGTGGCGGTGCGCCGCGGCGATCACGTTCTCGGTGCCGCGGATGTTGGTGACGAAGGACTTCAGCGGCTGCTCGACGATCAGCCGCACCCCGACGGCGGCCGCGAGGTGGACCACGGCGTCGCAGCGCCCGGTCAGATCGGTGACGAGTTCGGGCTGCAGGATCGAGCCGCGCACGAAGCGCAGCCGTGGATGGTCCATGACCGCGGCGAGGTTGGCCAGGTCCCCGGTCGAGAGGTCGTCGAGCACGACCACGGAGTCGCCGCGGGCGAGCAGGGCCTCGGTGAGATGCGACCCGATGAAACCGGCACCGCCGGTCACCAGGTACGTCGTGGAGTCGCTGGCCATGAATCCGCCCGTTCTGTTGCGGTATCGGGGTGATGCAGCACGCACGCACCGGGTTCGAGCGCTCCATAAGCTAGTTCGCTATGTCCCAATATGTGGTGAATAACACGATTCGCTTCATCACATCTGACCGAAACGCCTGGTCGATATCGATCAGATTCAGTCGAATTGAGGGCAGCTCATGCAGCAGCGCATGGCCGTATCGGAAACCCCTTCGTCCGAGCGCGTCGTGGTCATCGGCCTCGGTTACGTCGGCCTGCCGCTCGCGCTGCGCGCGACGGAGACCGGGCTGCGGGTCGTCGGCATCGACACGGACCGGCAGCGGATCAAGCAGCTGGCCATGGGCGATTCGTACGTGGAGGACATCGAGTCCGCGCGGCTGCTCGCCGCGCTCGACGAGGGCCGGCTCCAGGTCACCGCCGATCCGGACGCGGCCGAGGGCTTCGACGTCTGCGTGATCACCGTGCCGACCCCGCTGCTCGACGGCGCCCCCGACCTCTCGTACATCGAGAGCGCGGCCCGGGCGATCGCCCCGTATGTACGCACCGGTTCGACCGTCGTCCTGGAGTCGACCAGCTACCCCGGCACCACGGAGGACGTGCTCGCCCCGCTGCTCGAGGCCGGCAGCGGTCTGCGCCCCGGCCGCGACTTCCACCTCGGCTACAGCCCCGAGCGGATCGACCCGGGCAACTCCCGCTGGCGGCTCGAGAACACGCCCAAGGTCGTCTCGGGCGTCGACGAGCAGTCCCTGGAGGCCGTCGAGGCCTTCTACGACCGGATCGTCGCGCGCACCGTCCCGGTCACCTCGACCCGCACCGCCGAGCTGACCAAGCTCCTGGAGAACACCTTCCGGCAGGTCAACATCGCCCTGGTCAACGAACTCGCCCTGTGCGCACGGCCGCTCGGCGTGGACATCTGGGAGGCGGTGGACGCGGCGGCCACGAAGCCCTTCGGCTTCATGCCCTTCTACCCGGGGCCCGGCGTGGGCGGACACTGCCTGCCGGTCGACCCCTCGTACCTGTCCTGGCAGGTGCGGCAGCAGCTGCAGCACGACGTCCGGTTCGTCTCACTCGCCCAGGAGATCAACGACGGGATGCCGGAGCAGGTCGTCCGCCGCGTCGAGACCGGCCTGGGCCGCCCGCTCACGGGGGCGCGGATCCTGCTGCTCGGGCTCGCGTACAAGAAGAACACCGGGGACGTACGCGAATCCCCCGCCGTCGCCATCGCCGAACTGCTCCTGGCCCGCGGCGCCCGGGTCCGCGCCGTCGAGCCCTACGCCGATCCGTTCCGGCTGCCGTCCGAGGTGCTGTGCGTGGAGCTCACGGCGCCGGAGCTGCGCGAGGCGGACGCCGTGATCATCGCCACCGACCACGACTGCTTCGACTACGGGCTCGTGACGCGCGAGTCCGGTTACGTCTTCGACGCCCGCAACCGGTGCGCCGGCGCACCGGGCGTCGAGCGGCTGTAGCGGGCCCCGCGGCCCAACCAAGGCAGACCTCAGCGACACAGATCACCGTGAGCCTGGCTACATTGCACCATCGGAAGTGGGTAGGCTCAGACGAGCCGGGTAAGTTACCGCTTAGTAATCTTCACTGAAGCCCCCGCCTCGCAGGCCCGAGGAGCCCTCATGCAACTCGCCGCGATCATCGTGTCGTTGGTTCTGACCGTGATCGGCGTCGCGCTCATCGCACGCGCCATCGGCCAGTTCGTCCGCTATTTCCAGCTGGGCCAGCCGCTGCCTGCGGGCGCCCGCAAGGACAACCCGTACCAGCGCAGTGTGACGCTGGTACGGGAGTTCCTCGGGCATACGCGGATGAACCGCTGGGGCATCGTCGGGTTCGCCCACTGGTTCGTGGCGATCGGCTTCCTGACGCTGCCGCCGACCCTGGTGCAGGCGTTCGGTCAGCTCTTCAAGGCCGACTGGATGCTCCCCGTCATCGGTGAGTGGCTGCCGTTCGAGATGTACACCGAGTTCATCGGTGCGATGACGATCATCGGTATCGCGATCCTCATCACGATCCGGGTGTTCAGCCTGCCGACGCGGCCCGGCCGCAAGTCCCGCTTCCAGGGCTCGAAGGCCGGCCAGGCGTACTTCGTCGAGGCCGTCATCCTCACCATCGGTCTCGCGATCTACGTGCTGCGCGGACTCGAGGGCGCGCTGCACCACGTCGAGGGTTACGAGGCCGGGTACTTCGCCTCGTACCCGCTGGTGCTCGCCTTCAAGGGCCTGAGCCTCGGGGTGCTGCAGAACCTGGTCTACCTGGTCGCGATGATCAAGATCTCGGTCTCCTTCATCTGGATGATCGTGGTCTCGCTCAACACCAACATGGGTGTGGCCTGGCACCGCTTCCTCGCCTTCCCCAACATCTGGTTCAAGCGCAACGCCACCGGTGAGGTCGCGCTCGGCGCACTGCAGCCGATGACGTCGGGCGGCAAGGCGATCGACTTCACCGACCCCGGTGACGACGACGTCTTCGGTGTCTCGCAGGTCGAGCAGTTCAGCTGGAAGGGTCTGCTCGACTTCTCCACCTGCACCGAGTGCGGCCGCTGCCAGTCGCAGTGCCCGGCCTGGAACACGGGCAAGCCGCTCTCGCCCAAGCTCCTGATCATGTCGCTGCGCGACCACGCGCACGCCAAGGCCCCGTATCTGCTCGCCGGTGGCGGCAAGACGATGGAGGGCGAGGAGAAGGCGTCCGAGGAGCAGCTGGCAGGCGTGCCCGCCGCCGCTCTCGCGGAAGCCGAGCGCCCGCTGATCGGCACGCTCGAAGAGAACGGCGTCATCGACCCCGACGTCCTGTGGTCCTGCACCACCTGCGGCGCCTGCGTGGAGCAGTGCCCTGTCGACATCGAGCACGTCGACCACATCGTCGACATGCGCCGCTACCAGGTGATGATCGAGTCCGCGTTCCCGTCCGAGGCGGGCACGATGCTCAAGAACCTGGAGAAGAAGGGCAACCCCTGGGGTCTGGCCAAGAAGCAGCGCCTCGAGTGGCTCAAGGAAGTCGAGTTCGAGGTGCCGGTCGTCGGCAAGGACATCGAGGACCTGACCGAGGTCGAGTACCTGTACTGGGTCGGCTGCGCGGGTGCGCTCGAAGACCGCGCCAAGAAGACCACGAAGGCCTTCGCGGAGCTCCTGCACATGGCGGGCGTCAAGTTCGCGATCATGGGCGGCGACGAGAAGTGCACCGGTGACTCCGCACGCCGTCTCGGCAACGAGCCCCTGTTCCAGGAGCTCGGCATGGAGAACGTCATGGCGCTCAACATGGCGTTCGGCGAGGAGATGGACGACGACGGCAAGGTCACTCCCGAGTCGGCGAAGCCCAAGTCCGCGAAGAAGATCGTCGCCACCTGCCCGCACTGCCTCAACACGCTCGGCAACGAGTACCCGCAGCTCGGCGGCGACTACGAGGTCATCCACCACACGCAGCTGCTCCAGCACCTCATCGACGAGGGCAAGCTGATCCCGGTCACGCCCGTCGAGGGTCTGATCACCTACCACGACCCGTGCTACCTGGGCCGGCACAACAAGATCTACACGCCGCCGCGCGAGATCATGTCCGCCGTCCCCGGCCTGCGTCAGCAGGAGATGCACCGCCACAAGGAGCGCGGCTTCTGCTGCGGCGCCGGCGGTGCGCGGATGTGGATGGAGGAGCGGATCGGCAAGCGCATCAACACCGAGCGCGTGGACGAGGCGCTGTCCGTCAACCCGGACATCGTGTCGACCGCCTGCCCGTTCTGCCTCGTGATGCTGACCGACTCGGTCAACGGCAAGAAGAACGACGGCCAGGCGAAGGAATCGCTCCAGGTCGTGGACGTGGCCCAGCTGCTGCTCGACTCGGTCAAGACCCCGGTGGACCCGGCCGGTTCGCAGGAGACCGAGGACGCTCCGGAGCCGGAGCCGGTGAAGTAGCGGCCCGGACAGCCGAGTTGCCGGCTCGGACAGCCGAGTTGCTCGCTCGGCCGGCCGACTCGCCCGTACGAAGGAAATGACTGAGGGGCCGCCCCGTGCCGGCCCCTCAGTCAGTTTGTGGGATGCCCCGCGGTCGCCGCCGCCGGCATCAACTCGCGCGCCGCCGCAGCACGGCGAAGCCGAGACCGGCCGCCCCCGCCGCCGCGATACCGCCGCCGGCGGCGACGAGGGGGGCGCTGACCGGGCGGGAGACCTGCTGCTCCTGCGTACCGGCGCGGACGCCGCCGAGCGGTGTGGTGACCTGGCTCCTGTACGAGGAGGCGCGGGCACCGCCGGGGCGGTCGGCCGAGGGCTTGCCGGCCGAGTGCTTCTCGAGGAGCCGGCCGCGCACGTCGTACACCCAGCTGCAGCCGCCGCGGCCGTCGACCACGACGAACTTGGATGCGTCGTCCCCTGCGCCCCCTGCGCGTCCGTCGCGTACGAGCTTGTACGTCCAGCCGTCATTGACGGTGCTCGGGCTGCGGGGGTCGACCGAGCCGAGGAAGCCGCCGTTCGGCAGCGCGATGTCGACCCGGAGGCCGTCCGCGCCGCCGTGGACGAACCTGGCGGTACGGCCGTCGGGCATGGTGATGCGGGTGCCGTCGGACTCCTGGCCGGCCCCGGAAGCCGCGTACGCGGTCCCGGCCGGCAGCGCGAGCGCGGCGACCGCACCGGCCGGCACGGCCAGCGCGGCGACGGCTCCGGTGCTGACGGCGGCGGCGCGGATGGCGCGACGGGTGACTCGCATGACGTCCTCGTGGATCTCGTACGGCGGTCGCGGCCCGTGCGGCACGACCTCTTCGAAGGTACGAGGGAGAGATCCGCGTAAGCCGTACGTAATGTAACGGGCACCCCGAAATTGGGCCTCAAGAACGTAAATGCACCCGTATTCAACCAATACGCTGCAGCCGCCTCCCCTCATACGGACCCGGGCCCCGCCCGTCCCGCCCCGGCTCCCACAGAATCTCCACATTCCGTACAACCCTTCCCGGCGTTCACGGGTGCCGGGCGGCCCACCACTCCTCATGGCACGGCGGCCGGACGTCAATCCGGCCACCCCCTCAGGGACCCCCTAGGGGTTGTCACAGCTCAGCCGCAAAGGGGCCGTATTGCGGCCGCTCCGGCCACGGGCACAGCAGAACCAGGTACGTTCGATGACGTGGCTGGATTCAGGATCGGCCGCGGCAACCGGGGCAACCGTCCCCAGTCCCCGCGCCCGCAACACGACCCGCAGCAGCCGCCGTACGGACAGCAGCAGCCGTACGGCCGCCCCGCCGCGCCTCCGTACCCTCAGCAGCAGTACCCCGGCGGGTACCCGCAGCAGCCCGGGCAGCAGCAGTGGCCGCAGGCCGGCGGCCACCCGGGGCAGGGGCACGGTGCGCACGGGGAGCCGGAGTACTTCGGTGACCCGTACCAGCAGCAGCGGCCTCCGCACGACCCGTACGCGCCGCACAACAACCCGGGCCACACCCAGGCCTTCTCCGTCGGCGAGGACCCGTACAGCCAGGGCGGTACCTACCGCGCCGGCGCGGCGCCCGCGCCGATCGGGCCGCGGCTGCACTGGAAGCAGCTGCTCAGCGGGGTGGTCCTGCGCCCCAACCAGACGTATCTGCAGATGCGTGACCACACCATGTGGGTCCCGGCCGTCCTGGTCACGTTCGTCTACGGACTGCTCGCCGTCTTCGGCTTCGACGGCGCCCGCGAGGACGCGATCAACGCGACGCTCGCGACCAGCGTCCCGATCGTCCTGACGACGGGTGTGGCGATCGTGCTCAGCGCCTTCGTGCTCGGCGTCGTGACCCACACCGTGGCCCGTCAGCTCGGCGGCGACGGGGCCTGGCAGCCGACGGTCGGCCTCTCGATGCTGATCATGTCGCTCACGGACGCACCCCGCCTGATCTTCGCGATGTTCCTCGGCGGTGACGCGCCCCTGGTGCAGATCCTCGGCTGGGCCACGTGGATCGGCGCCGCGGCGCTGCTCACGACCATGGTCTCCAAGTCCCATGACCTGCCCTGGCCCCGCGCCCTGGGCGCGAGCGCGATCCAGCTGATCGCGATCCTCTCGATCATCAAGCTCGGGACGTTCTAGGGCTGTACGTGCCCGACCGTCCCCGTTCCTCCTGTGCCGGACAGCCCTGCGAAGTCGTATGCCAGGCGGCCTTGTTATCGTGCGCCGATGCCGACGATCAAGCAGATCCAAGTGACCTTCGACTGCGCGGAACCTGCGCGTCTCGCCGCCTTCTGGTGCGAAGTGCTGGGGTATGTCGTCCCTCCGGCCCCGGAGGGGTTCGCCACGTGGGAGGAGTACCACCACTCGCTGCCGCCCGAGGACCAGCCGGTCTACTTCGCCTGCAGTGATCCCTCGGGTGCCGGCCCGCGCGTGCTCTTCCAGCGTGTTCCCGAAGGGAAGGTCGTCAAGAACCGGCTGCATCTTGATGTGCGGGCCGGTATCGGGCTGGTGGGCGAGGAGCGTCTGGCCACGCTGGAAGCCGAGTGCGCGCGGCTGGTCGCGCTGGGCGCGGTCCATGTGCGAACGATGCATGCCGACGGCGAGAACGAGTCCTGCATCGTGATGCAGGACATCGAGGGCAACGAGTTCTGCCTCGACTGAGGATTCTCCCGGGCCGGCCGTTCAGTCGGGGCGGGCACGTACCGCCATGAACTGCGTACCGACAGACGAACAGAGGTCGCCGGTCAGATGGCTTCCTTGTTCTCCTTGGCCGCCTCGCCGGACCTGTGCACGGGAGGCAGGACGCTCCACGGGAAGTTGATCCACTCGTCCGTGCGCTTCCACACGTACTCGCACTTCACCAGCGAGTGGGACTTCTCGTAGATCACGGCGGAGCGGACCTCGGCCACCGCGTCGAGGCAGAAGTCGTGGACGAGCTTGAGCGTCTTGCCGGTGTCGGCGACGTCGTCCGCGATCAGGACCTTCTTGTTCGAGAAGTCGATCGCGTTCGGCACCGGGGCGAGCATCACCGGCATGTCGAGGGTGGTGCCCACGCCCGTGTAGAACTCCACGTTGACCAGGTGGATGTTCTTGCAGTCGAGGGCGTAGGCGAGACCGCCCGCGACGAAGACGCCGCCGCGCGCGATGCTCAGCACGATGTCGGGGCGGTAGCCGTCGTCGGCGATGGTCTGCGCGAGTTCGCGGACCGCCTCGCCGAAGCCGTCGTAAGTCAGGTTCTCGCGTACGTCACTCATGCTGTTCTCGAACCTGTTCTCAGACCTGGGTGCGGTGGAAGTTGAGGAAGGAGCGGGAGGCCGTCGGGCCCCGCTGCCCCTGGTAGCGGGAGCCGTAGCGCTCGCTGCCGTACGGGAATTCGGCCGGCGAGGAGAGCCGGAACATGCACAGCTGGCCGATCTTCATGCCCGGCCAGAGCTTGATCGGCAGCGTGGCGAGATTAGACAGCTCGAGGGTCACATGGCCCGAGAAGCCGGGGTCGATGAACCCTGCCGTGGAGTGCGTGACGAGCCCGAGGCGGCCGAGCGAGCTCTTGCCCTCGAGGCGGCTGGCGAGATCGTCGGGGAGCGTGATGACCTCGTACGTGGAGGCCAGCACGAACTCGCCGGGGTGCAGGATGAACGGCTCGTCGCCCTCCGGCTCGACCGTCCGCGTCAGATCGGCCTGCTCGATGGCGGGGTCGATGTGGGGGTAGCGGTGGTTCTCGAACACCCGGAAGAAGCGGTCGAGGCGCACGTCGATGCTCGACGGCTGCACCATGGATTCGTCGTAGGGATCGATGCGTACCCGCCCGGCATCGATCTCGGCCCGGATGTCCTTGTCTGAGAGAAGCACGTCCCGAGGATACGCAGAGCGCGCGGGCCCGCCGAAATCCCGGCGGGCCCGCGCGCTGTCGTTAAGTGACTGTGCTCAGTGCTGCTTGGCCGCTTCCACCGGCACGGCATGCCGGAGCCGGGCGCAGCGAGGACAGCGGATCAGCCGTCCGGGGCCGAGGCGATCGGCCTGCTGCATCGGAAACGAAACGGTGCTGAACACGTGCCCCTCGGCACAGCGGACGACGGTGCGTTCCATCAAGTCCTCGGGTCCCTTCCCCATGTCGTGACGGCGAAAGCTCACATTACGGGATGAAAGGGACGCTGCTCCAGGCGGCACTCCGCGCTCCAACGGTACGCCTCAACTCCGGCCCCCCGCACCCGGTTCGCCCTCCGGCTCCACCATCGGTCCGCCCGCCAAGGCGCCCGGCGGGCGAACGCCGACGGCCCCGGTCTCTGCACCGGGGGCCGTCGATGGGGTATCGTGTGCGACGATGCGCTGGTCATCGGCCGCGTGTTATGCGGGTGTAGTTTAATGGTAGAACATCAGCTTCCCAAGCTGAGAGCGCGAGTTCGATTCTCGTCACCCGCTCCACTTCGAACCCCCAGGTCATCGGCCCGGGGGCTTTTCGTTGTCTGGAGCTTGTGGCCGATCTTGCTGCCGGCTTGACCGGCATCCTCTGAACAGAAGCTTGATCAACAGGGCGGCGCCTTCCGGAGGGTGGCGCCCTGTTCGCGTGCGCGCCGGAGCGCGAGGAGGGTCAAGCCGTTCGGGCTTCGTTGGTGACCTGTTGTTGTACCTCTTTGCAGAACATTTCGTATGCGCCGAGGTAGCTGCGTTGCTGGTCGAGCCAATGGAGGTAGGACGGCGAATCCGGGGTGGCTTCACCAGGGTTCCGGCGGAGGGTGTCGAGGGCGCGGCCGGCCCTTTGGAGGCGGTCGAGCGCCTCAGCCGCGACGTTCACTATGTTGCCCGTCGCATGCGTCATCACGTGGTCGAAGTGGCCGGTGTGCACCGCCAGGATGGCTTTGCGAAGCCGGTTGTGCGCCTCGTCCGAGGCGGCACGCATCGCTTCCGCCGACTCCTCCAGTGCGAACAGCGCCTCGCGGAGCGTCGCTTGGAAGGCCGCGCAGTTCTGCTTGAGCTCGTCTCTCCGCTGTCTGAGCGAGTCGAGTTCGCTCTGCTGGAGCACTTGATTGCGAACGCCGCGCGCCATCACACCCGCTCCTACGGCGGCACCTGCCGCGCTGGCGAAGCCGGCCACACCCGCAGCCCACACAGCAGCAACCCCCTGGTCCATGAAGAGGAGTTTGACGAGTTCATCGCAAACTGGGTAGATCCAGCGGCCGAACCGGCCGCTCCAGAACATGCGGCAGGCTCAGTAATGTCCGAGTAACAGGTGCTGTTTAGCGTCCGGGCTCCCCCGAACCCTCCCTGGAGGAGCCCCCGATGCACCTGCCAAGACCGGCCCGGCGTCGCCGTGCCCTGTGGGCGGCGGTTTCGCTGTCCGCGGCGGCCGCCCTGCTGTCCAGCCCCCTGCCCGCCGCCGCCGATGACGCGAAGAGCGGGAACGGCCTCAGTCCCAAGGTCGACTCCGCGCTGGCGAGCGCGGTGGAGGACGGTGGCGAGGCCGCCTTCTTCGTCGTACTCGAGGATCAGGCCGATCTGTCCGCCGCGCGCGGCGAGAAGGCGCATGGTGCGCGCGCGAAGGCCGCGTACGGCGCGCTGCGTGAGCACGCGCGGGAGAACCAGCGGTCCCTGACCGCCTTCCTCGACAAGCAGAAGGTGGGGCACCAGGACTTCTGGATCGCCGATGTCGTACGGGTCGAGGGTGATGCCGAACTCGTGGCGGAGCTCGCCGCGCGGTCGGATGTCGCCCAGCTGGTCAAGGAGCGGCAGTACGCGCTCGATGAGGTCGAGCAGGCCGGGCCGGCCATAACCGGTTCCGCCGCGGACGGCACGCCCGAGTGGGGCATCGCCGATGTCAAGGCCGATCAGGTGTGGGAGCAGTACGACAACCGCGGTGAGGGCATCGTCATCGCGAACGTCGACTCCGGTGTGCAGTTCGACCACCCGGATCTGGTCTCCAACTACCGCGGCAACAAGGGCGACGGGACCTTCAGCCACGACTACAACTGGTACGACCCGACCGGCCAGTGCCCCACGAGCGGTGTCCCCTGTGACAACAACGGGCACGGCACGCACACGATGGGCACCATGGTCGGCGCGAACGGGATCGGTGTCGCGCCGAAGGCGAAGTGGATCGCCGCCAAGGGGTGCGAGACGGATCAGTGCACCGACTCCTACCTGCTCGCGGCCGGGCAGTGGATCCTCGCGCCGACCGACGGCGACGGCCTGAACCCCAAGCCCGAGCTGGCGCCGAACATCGTCAACAACTCCTGGGGCGGCGGCCACACGACCTTCTACCAGGACATCGTCGAGGCCTGGAACGCCGCCGGGATCTTCGAGGCGTTCGCCGCTGGCAACAAGGGCGACGGCACGACCTGCTCCACCAGTGAGGCCCCGGGCTCGCAGGCGCCCTCCTACGGTGTCGGCGCCTACGACAGCAGCGGGAAGATCGCGAACTTCTCCGGGTTCGGTCCCTCACGGGTCGACGGCTCGATGAAGCCGAACATCACCGCGCCCGGTGTCGACATCCGTTCCACCTGGCCCGGCTCGGCGTACAACACCATCAAGGGCACGTCGATGGCCACCCCGCACGTCGCCGGCGCCACCGCGCTGCTGTGGTCGGCGGCCCCTTCGCTGATCGGTGACATCGATGCCACCCGCGCGTTCCTGAACCAGGGCGCCCGCAATGTCGAGGACACCCGCTGCGGCGGCACCGCCGAGGCCAACAACGTCTGGGGCGAGGGCAAGCTCGACATCCTCGCCTCCATCGACAAGTCCCCGCACACCGCCGTCACCGTGTCCGGCAAGGTCACCGACAAGGCGACCGGCGCCGCGCTGCCCGGCATCGACATCAAGGTCACGGGCGCCACGACCGGCACCCGTATCGTCAGCACCGGCTCGGACGGTTCGTACCGGGTGCCGGTGGACCCGGGCACGTACGGGTTCGCGCTCAGCGGTTACGGATACGCCCCCAAGCAGCTCACCGGGGTCGAACTGACCGCCGGGCAGCCGCTGGTGCAGGACATCGCCCTGGACGCGGTCGCCAGCCACGCCGTCACCGGCACCGTCCTCGACGTGACCGGCAAGCCCCTCGCCAAGGCGACCGTCGAGGTCACCGGGATCCCGGTGGACGCGGTCCGCACGGGTACGGACGGCACGTTCACGCTGCCGAAGGTCGCCGAGGGCGGCTACACGCTGACCGTGACGCCCACCGAGCCGGTGCTCTGCAACGGCGTCTCGCGTACGCCCCTGACCGTCGACGGCGCCGAGAACGAGACGGTCCGGCTGCCCGCGCGCACCGACCGGTACGGCAACGGCTGCACCCCGGCCGCGTACTCCTGGATCAAGGGCTCCACCGCCGTCCCACTCAGCGGGGACGAGGACGCGAAGACAGTCCAACTACCCTTCCCCGTAAGCCTGTACGGAGTCGAGTACTCCAGCGCGTCCGTCACCACCAACGGACTGGTCAACTTCCTGCAGCCGCGCCTCGGTGACTACATCAACACCCCGCTGCCCGGGGCCGAGGAGCCCAACGGCATCGTCGCCCCGTTCTGGGACGACCTGGCCCTCGACCGAAAGTCGAGCGTGCAGACGGCCACCACCGGGAAGGCCGGCAGCCGCAAGTTCGCGGTCGTCTGGAACCAGGCCGTGCTGGTGTCCGCCGGCAGCCGCGTCACCTTCGAGGCGGTCTTCGACGAGGCCACCGGTGATGTGACCTTCCAGTACCAGTCCGTGCCGGGCGCCGGTTCGGGCGCCACCGTCGGCATCGAGGACCAGAGCGGTTCCGACGCCCTCCAGTACTCGTTCGACCAGGCCGTCCTCGGTGACGGTTCGGCGATCCGCATCGTGCAGGGAGCCAAGTGATGACCGGAACACCCACCTCGAGGCGCGGTCTGCGCCTGGCCTCCGGGCTCATGGCGGCGGGGCTCACCCTCACCGCCGCCCCGCACGCGCTGGCGGCCGAGGGCGACGACAGCCCGGTGATGAGGCTGACGAGCGCCGAGGCCGAGAAGCTCGCCGACCGCATCGGTGTCGATGTGTACGGCGACGCGTCGGCGGCCGTGGACTCCACCACCCCGGAGGAAGCGGCCGCCGACGGAGCCACGGCCGGCGAGACCGCCGCCGACGGCCCGGTGGCCTTCACCGCCAAGTCCACCCTCGAAGGCGTACGCGGCATCGGCGCCACCGTGCCTGCCGCCGGCGGCCGGTACTTCACCGTCCACAGCCTGGGGAACATCCAGCTGCACCGGGCCGACGGCTCCACCGCGTGGGCCCGCACCAACTCCTCGCTGTACGCGGACTGGCAGGTCAAGCCGCTGCGCCCCTGGCAGCAGGAGCCGTACCCGGCACGGACCCTGATGGGCTACAACGCCGTCAGCCCCTTCGCGCCCTACTCCGACCAGGGCTACGACACCGGGGATCTGACCGGTGACGGCATCCCGGACCTCGTGTTCGCGGCGTCCGTCGGCGACTCCCCGTACCGGCCGTTCAGCTCACCCGGCTCCTCGCTCTACACCGGCACGTTCGTGACGGTGCTCGACGGCGGAACCGGCAGGACGCTGTGGTCGAAGCTCTACTCGTATGCCTCGATGGTGAAGATCGTCGACGGGACGCTGCTCGTCGCGGACTCCCCGCGTCTGAACAGCGGGGGCGCTCCGGCGACCGAGACCGCGAAGCTCCGGGGCATCCGATTCGGTTACGCGGACGGCAAGTTGACTCCGTCGGCGACCTGGACGCATGACACCGGCGAGGCCCGTGCCGCCACTTGGGGCGGACTCGCGGATCTGGGTGGCGGCAAGGTCGCCGTGTCCTGGAACCTGCGCAAGACCGCCGATGTCGCCGCGCACGGCACCACGCTCGTGCTCGACACCGCCGACGGTTCGGTCAAATGGTCCACGGGCAGCGGCCTTTACGGCCGACAGCTCCACCTGGACGCCGCGCGAGGCCGCGTGGTCGCCCTGGAGCAGGCCGACACCAGCGACGCCGTGAAGTACGAACTCGTCTCCTACGACCTGGCGAGCGGCGCGCGCACCACCCTGGACACCAGGATCAACGCGCTGGCCACCGCCATGACGGTCGGCGACGTGAGCGACAGCGCGGGCGCCGAGTACGCGGTCGGCGAGTCCACGCTCACGCCGTACGGCGCCGTGAACGCCGCCACGATCCGGGTGCTCGAGGGCAAGGACGGGACGACCGTCGACTGGACGCACACCCTCAAGCGGGACGCCGAGAACGCGGGCGGCAGCGGCCCCAGCTTCTGGGACCTGGACGCCGTGAACGGCACGCTCGTCGCCTCCTCCCAGGACGACCGCGGCATCACCACGGCCGAGAACCCGGGCGGCCGGATCTACGGTTCGATCACCGTGCTCAACGGCAGCGGCAAGGTCACCTGGCGCAAGCAGGGTGCGGCCGCCTCGCCGCTGCACCACCAGATCTACCGCTCGGGCGGTGCGGACTTCGTACGCCTCGTCGACCAGGCGCAGAACATCCGCACGTACAACCTGGGCAGTGGCAAGGCCAAGGAACTCACCGCGCTGCAAGGCGACTTGAACTACGCGCAGGCCGCCGACCTGGACGGTGACAAGCAGCAGGACGTCATCGCGGGCGGCACGTCGAACGGCGTGTGGGCGTGGTCAGGGCCCTCGCTGGTCAGGGGCGAGCCGAAGCAGCTGTGGCAGGCCCAAGTGCCGGGCTCCGTACGGAACATCGCGACCGGTGACGTCGACGGCGACGGGAAGCCCGAGGTGGTCGTCGCCGCGGACACCGCGACCGTCGTCCTCGACGGCGCGACCGGCAAGGTGCGGACCACGATCGACGGCGCGGGCGAGTACGTCCGCTCGGTGACCGTGGACGACGTGAACGGCGACGGGAAGGACGAGATCCTCGTCCCGACCGACGCGCTGCGGGTGTACGACGGCAGCGGCGCGGTCCTGTGGACGTACTCGGCGCCGACCGACCGCAGCGATGTGGTCTTCTCGGACACGGTGGTCGCCGACGGCCGGGTGCACACGCAGTACACGACCGAGAACGCGCTCTTCGCGGGCGACGCGGTCGTGGGCGGCGCGGCGCTCGACGGCGCCACGGGCAAGGTGGAGTGGAACGCCGAACCCGAGGCGCCCGAGCGGGCCGTGGACGGCAAGCTGCACGGCGCGGTCCTCGACCACGGGGTGTTCACCTCGCCGAAGATCCCGTACGCGGACGGGCACGCCGTCGTGCACACCTGGATCGTGCTGGCCGACCCGACCGTCGCCGGTGACCTGAGCACCGCGTCGCCGAAGGTCATCGTGGAGATCCGCGACGGCCGCACCGGTGAGCTGCTGCACCAGGACGCCACCGGCAGCCCCTGGTCGCACGGCAACTTCTTCATCGACGACGAGAGCGAGGCAGCGCAGGAACCGCTGTACGCGATCAGCTTCGGTACGTTCCGCGGCTACGGCGCCGGCGGCGTCGACACCCGCAGCTCCGTGATCGCCAGTCTGCGCACCGCGGACTTCGCCACCGGGCCCGGCGGCCGCAAGCTGGTGCTCGGCGGCACGGAGGCCGGTGTGGCCGCGTACGACCCGTCGCAGCTGACCAGCGGTGACTCCTTCCAGTCGAGCCGGGGCGGCGCCACCTTGATGGGCAGCCGGGCCTATCTCGCCGCCGACCTCGACGGGGACGGTGTCGACGATGTGGTCTCGCTCAACTTCGACCACTTCGGGGTCAACCGCGCGGCCGGACTCCTCGGCGGCGGGGTGCTGTCCGTGGACAACGCCATCCACCAGATGACGACGTACACGCTGTCCTGATCCGCCCTGCCCCGCGCCGAGGGCCCCCTGGCTCGCCCCAGGGGGCCCTCGGCACGCTCGGTTAACCTGGCGCCCTCATGGACGCACGGCAGACAACGGGCAGCAGCGACAACGCTCCTGTGCTGCGTCTGCACCTCATGGGTGGTTTTCGCGCCATACGTGAGGAAGGTCCGGCCGCTCCCGAACGGTGGCCGCGGCCCAGCGCCCAGGCCCTGGTGAAACTGCTCGCCGTCACGCCCGGCCACCGCCTGCACCGCGAGCAGGCGATGGCGCTGTGCTGGCCCGAGGCCGACCAGC
>NZ_JBEPEW010000161.1:0-16948 GCF_040300965.1 Streptomyces mesophilus
CGCGCGAAGAGGTCCGCGGTGGCCCGGCGCACCGAGGCGTGGTCGACGCGGCCGAGCGCCCGGCGCGGCTGGCGGCCCATGAAGATGTTCTCCGCGACGGACAGGTCGGGGAAGAGCGTCGGCTCCTGGTAGATCACGGCGACGCCCGCGTCACGGGCGTCGGCGGGACCGTGGAACTCGACGGGCTCGCCGTCGAGAAGGACCGTGCCGGTGTCGGGGCGGTGCACGCCCGCGAGCGCCTTGATCAGCGTCGACTTGCCCGCGCCGTTCTCGCCGGCCAGGGCGTGCGCCTCTCCCGCGTACAGCCGCAGGCTCACTCCGCGCAGGGCCCGCACGGCACCGAAGGACTTGCTCACCCCCTCCAGCGCGAGTACCGGAGTCGTCTCCGGTTCAGGATGCGTCATTGCGTATCTCCATGGGTGTGTCGAGGTCGTGCGCGGGGCACTTGAGCGGCTCGGCAGCCGGAGGATCCCTCGAACTGAAATGTTTCAGTGAAGTTGCCCGGAAGCTAGCCCCGTCCGTCGGGCTGGTCAATAGCCAGGGCTGCGGCGAGCAGTCCGAGCATGGCGCGATGTGCCGAATTGTTCCGACCTCTTCCATGTGAACTGCACTGATAGACCGGCCGGAGCAGAGGTACGACACCGCCAACGACACGATTGCGTAACGCGGTTGGCATCCGTCCGACCCTCTTGACGAGTCTGACGCCCGGGGCTAGCTTCCCCGTTGACATGAATCGATTCATGTCGAGCTTCCGCGCTCTCGTCGGCCCGTTCCCGTAAGGGCCCGACGCTCCCCACGCATCCAGAGGTGGACATGCCTGATATCGCTGCCGTGAAGGCCGCACTCGCCGACCAGCGGATCGAGACGCCGTCCTGGGGCTACGGCAACTCCGGCACCCGGTTCAAGGTGTTCGCACAGGAGGGTGTGCCGCGCACGCCCCGGGAGAAGCTGGACGACGCGGCGAAGGTGCACGAGTTCACCGGCATCGCGCCCACCGTTTCGCTGCACATCCCGTGGGACAAGGTCGACGACTACGCGGCGCTCGGGGACCACGCGAAAGCACGCGGACTCGAACTCGGCGCCATCAACTCCAACACCTTCCAGGACGACGACTACAAGCTCGGCAGCGTCTGCCACCCGGATCCGAAGGTGCGTCGCAAGGCCGTCGAGCACCTCCTGGAATGCGTCGACATCATGGACGCCACCGGTTCGAAGTCCCTGAAGCTGTGGTTCGCCGACGGCACGAACTACCCGGGCCAGGACGACATCGTGGGCCGCCAGGACCGTCTCGCCGAATCGCTCGCCACCGTCTACGAGCGCCTCGGTGACGATCAGCGGCTGCTGCTCGAGTACAAGTTCTTCGAGCCCGCCTTCTACACCACGGACGTCCCGGACTGGGGAACCTCGTACGCGCACTGCCTGAAGCTGGGCGACAAGGCGCAGGTCGTCGTGGACACCGGGCATCACGCGCCGGGCACGAACATCGAGTTCATCGTCGCGTTCCTGCTGCGCGAGAAGAAGCTCGGCGCCTTCGACTTCAACTCCCGTTTCTACGCGGACGACGACCTGATGGTCGGCTCCGCGGACCCCTTCCAGCTCTTCCGGATCCTGCACGAGGTCGCGCAGAACGGCGGCTTCGAGCGGGAGACGAACGTGGCGTTCATGCTCGACCAGTGCCACAACATCGAGGCGAAGATCCCGGCGATCATCCGCTCGGTGATGAACGTGCAGGAAGCCACCGCCAAGGCACTGCTCGTCGACCGCGAGGCGCTGGCCGCCGCGCAGCGCGCCGGTGACGTCCTGAGCGCGAACGCCGCCCTGATGGACGCGTACAACACCGATGTCCGTCCCCTGCTCGCCGAGTGGCGCGAGGAGCGGGGTCTGCACCCCGACCCCGTCGCCGCCTACCGCGCCTCCGGCTGGCAGGAGCGGATCGTCGCCGAGCGGGTGGGTGGCGAGCAGGCGGGCTGGGGAGCCTGATCCGCGCCCGACCCCCGTACCGGACACGCCGCCATCCCGCAGACCGCACTCTCAGCCCCGAGGACACCTTCATGGCCACCGACACGCACCCCGAAGTCGCCGCACTCCTGGAGCGCGCCCACCGGCTCGGCTCCGATCCCCGCAACACCAACTACGCCGGCGGCAACGCCTCCGCCAAGGGCACCGCCACCGACCCGGTCACGGGCTCCGGCACCGACCTGATGTGGGTCAAGGGCTCGGGCGGCGACCTCGGCACGCTCACCGAGGCGGGCCTGGCCGTGCTGCGCCTGGACCGGCTGCGGGCGCTGAAGAACGTGTATCCGGGGGTGGAGCGCGAGGACGAGATGGTCGCCGCGTTCGACTACTGCCTGCACGGCAAGGGCGGTGCCGCGCCGTCCATCGACACGGCCATGCACGGTCTGGTGGAGGCCGCGCACGTCGACCATCTGCATCCCGACTCCGGGATCGCCCTCGCGTGCGCCGCGGACGGTGAGAAGCTGACCGCCGAGTGCTTCGGCGACAAGGTGGCCTGGGTGCCGTGGCGCCGTCCCGGTTTCCAGCTGGGCCTGGACATCGCCGCCGTCAAGGAGGCCAACCCGCAGGCCGTGGGCGTGATCCTGGGCGGGCACGGCATCACCGCTTGGGGCGAGACGTCCCAGGAGTGCGAGCACAACGCCCTCTGGATGATCCGTACCGCTGAGGCCTTCCTGGTCGAGCGCGGCAAGGCCGAGCCGTTCGGACCGGTCATCGAGGGGTACGCCGCCCTGCCCGCCGTCGAGCGCAAGGCGCGGGCCGCGGAACTCGTCCCGTTCATACGGGGGCTCGCCTCGACGGACCGCCCGCAGGTCGGCCACTTCGACGACTCCGAGGAGGTGCTCGACTTCCTGGCGCGGGCCGAGCACCCGCGGCTCGCCGCCCTCGGGACCTCCTGCCCCGACCACTTCCTGCGCACCAAGGTGCGCCCGCTGGTCCTCGACCTGCCTCCGAGCACGGAACCGGACGCGGTCGTCGAGCGGCTCGAGGAACTGCACACCGCCTACCGCGAGGAGTACGCGGCGTACTACGAGCGGCACGCCGACGACGCCTCGCCCGCCATGCGCGGCGCGGACCCGGCGATCGTCCTGGTGCCCGGCGTCGGCATGTTCAGCTTCGGCAAGGACAAGCAGACCGCCCGTGTCGCGGGCGAGTTCTACCGCAACGCGATCAACGTGATGCGCGGAGCGGAGGCCGTGTCCTCGTACGCGCCGATCGAGGAGGCGGAGAAGTTCCGCATCGAGTACTGGTCCCTCGAAGAGGCCAAGCTCCAGCGGATGCCGAAGCCCAAGCCGCTCGCCACACGTGTGGCCCTGGTGACGGGCGCGGGCAGCGGAATCGGCAAGGCGATCGCGCACCGCCTTGCCGCGGAGGGCGCGTGCGTGGTGGTCGCCGACCTCAACGGTGAGAACGCGTCCGCGGTCGCCACCGAACTCGGCGGCGGTGACAAGGCCGTCGCGGTCACGGTGGACGTGACGTCCGAGGAGCAGATCGCCGAGGCGTTCCGCGCGGCGGCCCTCGCGTTCGGCGGGGTCGACCTCGTCGTCAACAACGCGGGGATCTCCATTTCCAAGCCGCTCCTGGAGACCACCGCGAAGGACTGGGACCTGCAGCACGACATCATGGCGCGCGGTTCGTTCCTGGTGTCCCGCGAGGCCGCCCGGACGATGCGGGCCCAGGGCATGGGCGGCGACATCGTGTACATCGCTTCCAAGAATGCCGTCTTCGCCGGCCCGAACAACGTCGCGTACTCGGCGACCAAGGCCGACCAGGCCCATCAAGTACGCCTGCTCGCCGCCGAGTTGGGAGCCGACGGGATTCGTGTCAACGGCGTCAACCCGGACGGTGTGGTGCGCGGCTCCGGCATCTTCGCCGGCGGCTGGGGCGCCCAGCGAGCGGCGACGTACGGCATCGAGGAGGAGAAGCTCGGCGAGTTCTACGCGCAGCGCACCCTGCTCAAGCGCGAGGTCCTTCCGGAGCATGTCGCCGCCGCCGTGTTCGCCCTGACCGGCGGTGACCTCACGCACACCACCGGGCTGCACATCCCCGTGGACGCGGGCGTCGCGGCGGCGTTCCTGCGCTGATCCCTCCGCCCGGTGGCCGGCGCCGCATCCACGCGCCGGCCACCGGGCGACTCCCCACCCCACCTCCCGCACCCCTGACTTCACGCTCCTCGCGGAGGAAGCACCACATGACCGTCTCTCCACCTCCCTCCGCCCCACCCCGCACGTTCGCCGCGGCCGATCTCGGCGCGACCAGCGGGCGGGTGGTCGTCGGCCGGGTCGGGCCCGATCGGCTCGACCTCACCGAGGTGCACCGGTTCGCCAACATCCCGGTGCGGCTGCCCGACGGGCTGCGCTGGGACGTCCTCGCGCTCTACCAGGGAATCCTCGACGGTCTGCGCCGAGCGGCTCGTGCGACGGACGGCCCACCGGCCTCCATCGGCGTGGACACCTGGGCGGTCGACTACGGGCTGCTCGACGCGGACGGCGCCCTGCTCGGCCAGCCTTTCCACTACCGCGACAGCCGTACCGACGGCATGGCCGACGACGTGCACGCCCGGGTGGGACCGGGCGAGCTGTACCGGATCACCGGGCTTCAGCATCTGCCGTTCAACACCGTCTTCCAGCTCGCCGCTTCCGCCGGTGGTCCGCAACTCGCCGCCGCGCACACTCTGTTGCTGATCCCGGATCTGCTGATCCACTGGCTCACCGGATCGATCGGCGCGGAAGAGACCAACGCCTCCACCACGGGTCTGTTCGACGCACGCACCGGGGCCTGGTCCACCGGCCTCCTCGACCGCCTCGGCCTCGACCCGCGGATGCTGCCGCCGCTGCGTGCGCCCGGCGATCCGGCCGGCACGCTGCTGCCGCATGTCGCCGCGTACACAGGACTGCCCGCCGGCACGGAGGTGACCACCGTCGCCTCGCACGACACGGCTTCCGCCGTCGTGGCGGTACCGGCCACGGCACCGGACTTCGCGTACATCTCCTGCGGCACCTGGTCCCTGGCCGGGCTGGAACTCGACGCCCCGGTCCTGACCGAAGCGTCCCGTGCGGCGAACTTCACCAATGAGCGCGGTATCGACGGCACGATCCGCTATCTGCGCAACATCATGGGCATGTGGCTGCTCGAGGAGTCCCGCCGCACCTGGGAGGCGCAGGGTCTGCCGAGCGCCCTGGAGCCGTTGCTCGCCGCAGCGGGACGGGCGGAGCCGTTCGTCTCCCTCATCGATCCGGATGCGCCGGAGTTCCTCGCGCCTGGCGATATGCCCGCACGGATACGGGAGTTCTGCCTGCGCACCGGCCAGGTCGCGCCGGCCGGCCAGGGCGCCCTGGTGCGGTGCATCCTGGAGAGTCTGGCCCTGGCGCACCGGCGCACACTGCGCCGGGCCGCGGCGCTCGCGGACCGGGAGATCTCCCATATCCATCTGGTCGGCGGCGGCTCCCGTAACGCCCTGCTGTGCCAACTCACCGCCGACGCCACCGGACTGCCGGTGATCGCCGGCCCCACCGAGGCCACCGCGCTGGGCAACGTCCTCGTCCAGGCCCGGTCCGCCGGCCTGGTCGGCGATCTGGCGGCGATGCGCCGCCTTGTCGCCGGGACGCAGGAGTTGCGCCGTTACACGCCCCGGGGGAACGCCGCCGCCTGGGACGCGGCCGCGGCCCGGATCGAGTCCCTCGCAGGAGGCCGTACGTCATGAGAGTCGCCCTCTTCGCCACGTGCGTGAACGACGCCTTGTACCCGTCGACCGCGATCGCCACGGTGAAGCTCCTCGAACGCCTCGGCGTGCGGGTGGACTTCCCCGCCGCCCAGACCTGTTGCGGCCAGCCCCAGTACAACACCGGCTACCGGCGGCAGACCGAGCCGCTGGTGCGGCGGATGGGCCGGGCCTTCGAGGGTTACGACCATGTGGTGACCCCGTCCGGGTCCTGCGCGGCGATGGTCCGGGACAACTACCCGCGGATCGCCCGGCGTGGCAGCGACCCCCGACTCACCGCGGTGTCCGAGTCGTTGGTGCCCCGGATGTACGAGCTCACCGAGTTCCTGGTGGACGTGCTCGGTGTGACGGACGTGGGCGCGTACTTCCCGCACAAGGTCACCTATCACCCGTCCTGCCACGGCCTGCGCATGCTGGGCCTGGGCGACCGGCCCACCCGACTCCTCGGAGCGGTCAAGGGACTTGAGCTGATCGAGCTGCCGGGCGCCGACGAGTGCTGCGGGTTCGGCGGTACGTTCGCCGTGAAGAACCCCGATGTGTCCGTCGCGATGGGCGAGGACAAGGTGCGCAACGCGGCCTCGACGGGCGCCGGCGTGCTGTGCGGTGCCGACAACTCCTGTCTGATGCACATCGGCGGCATCCTGCACCGCCAGGACTCCCCGCAGCGGGCGCTGCACCTCGCGGAGATCCTGGCCTGCACCGAAGAGGAGACCGACGTCGTGCCGCAGACGTCCGAAGTCGTGCCGCAGACGCCCGAAGTCGCGCCCCGGATGACCGAAGAGGCGCCCTCGACGGAAGACAGGCCTTCGACATGAGCGGAACGTTCCTCGGTATGCCGGCCTTCCCCGAGGCCGCCCGTACCTCCGTGCACAACCCGACGCTGCGCGGCAACATCCGGCACGCCACCCACACCATCCGCACCAAGCGCGCGGCGGCGGTGGCGGAGCTCGACGACTGGGCCGAACTGCGGGAGGCCGGCAAGCAGATCAAGGAGCACACGCTCCGCCATCTCGACCGCTACCTGGTGCAGTTGGAGGAGGCCGTGACGGCCGCGGGCGGCACCGTGCACTGGGCCGCGGACGCCGACGAGGCGAACCGCATCGTCACCGACCTGGTCCGAGCGACCGGCGAGAGCGAGGTGGTGAAGGTCAAGTCGATGGCCACGCAGGAGATCGGCCTCAACGAAGCCCTGGAGGCGGCCGGCATCGCCGCGTACGAGACCGATCTCGCGGAACTGATCGTGCAGCTCGGCGAGGACCGCCCCTCGCACATCCTGGTCCCGGCGATCCACCGCAACCGCGGGGAGATCCGCGACATCTTCCGGCGGGAGATGGGGCGTTGGGGGCGCGCGGCGCCGGACGGTCTGAGCGACGAGCCGGCTCAGCTGGCGGAGGCGGCGCGGCTGCATCTGCGGGAGAAGTTCCTGCGCGCGAAGGTGGCGGTCTCGGGCGCGAACTTCATGGTGGCCGAGACGGGCACGCTGGTCGTGGTCGAGTCCGAGGGCAACGGCCGGATGTGCCTGACCCTGCCGGAGACTCTGATCTCGGTGGTCGGCATCGAGAAGGTGGTGCCGACCTGGCAGGACCTCGAGGTCTTCCTGCAGACCCTGCCGCGCTCCTCCACGGCCGAGCGGATGAACCCGTACACCTCGATGTGGACGGGCACGACACCCGGGGACGGACCGCGGAACTTCCATCTCGTCCTGCTCGACAACGGCCGCACCGACATCCTCGCCGACGAGGTCGGCCGCCAGGCGCTGCGCTGTATCCGCTGTTCGGCCTGCCTCAACGTCTGCCCGGTGTACGAGCGGGCCGGCGGGCATGCGTACGGCTCCGTCTATCCGGGTCCGATCGGCGCGATCCTCAGCCCTCAACTGCGCGGTACGCAGAGCGAGATCGACGCCTCGCTGCCGTACGCCTCCTCGCTGTGCGGCGCCTGCTACGACGTGTGCCCCGTCGCGATCGACATCCCCGAAGTCCTGGTCCATCTGCGCGAACAGGTCGCCGAACAGCCGGGCCACCGCCTGGAGCGGGCCGCCATGGGCGCCGCGGCCAAGGCCTTCGACCATCCGTCCGTACTCGCGGCCGGCCAGCGCCTGGCCTCGCTCACCCGGCGTCTGCACCCGTCCAAGCTGCCGGGCCCGGGCCGCGCCTGGACCGAGAGCCGCGATCTGCCCGCCTTCCCCGCGGAGTCCTTCCGCACCTGGTTCAAGCGCCAGGAACGCCGTAAGCGAGAGGGGGGCACCCGATGAGCAGCCGAGCGCTGGTGCTCGACCGGATCCGACGGGCCCTGTCGGACGTCCCCGCCACCGACCCGCCGTACGACCGGGCGGTCCCCCGCGCCTACGCGCGGGAGCACGGCGCCCGCACCCAGGCGCAGAACGTGGACCTCCTCGCGGAGAACCTGGCCGACTACCGGGCCCATGTCCACCGCTGCGGTCCGGAAGGGCTCACGGCGCTCCTCACCCGGCTGCTCGACGAGCGCGACGCACGCCGTGTGCTGCTGCCTGCGGGGCTGCCACGGGAGCTGCTGGACGGGGCGGCCGTCGAGGTCCTGGACGACGGGACCGGTCTCACCGCACAGGAACTCGACGGTGTGGACAGCGTGGTGACCGGCTGCGCGGTGGCCGTCGCCGAGACCGGCACGCTCGTCCTGGACGCGGGCGCCGATCAGGGCACCCGCCGCGGCACCCTGGTCCCCGACCATCACATCTGTCTCGTACGGGTACCCGACCAGGTCGTCGCCTCCGTACCCCAGGCGCTCGAACTCCTCGATCCCGCCCGCCCGTTGACGTGGATCTCCGGCCCTTCCGCGACCAGCGACATCGAACTCGACCGCGTCGAGGGCGTGCACGGGCCCCGGCGTCTCGACGTAGTGCTGATCGAGGGGTGACGGAGCGCACCCGGTCAGGCGTCGGCCGCCACCCGGAACCCGATGTTGCCGGCGCCGGCGTCCGGTGCGTTGGAGGTGCGGGCAGCGACGCGATAGCGGTTGCAGTAGGAGTCGTGGCACAGGTGTGAGCCGCCGCGCAGCACCTTCGCCGAGCCGGTGCGCGGACCGGTCGGGGCCGTGCGGGGCACGGTGCCGTGGGCGGTGGTCCACCAGTCGGCGCACCATTCCCACACGTTGCCGGACGTGTTGTACAGGCCGAAGCCGTTCGGCTCGAAGGCGGTGACGGGCGCGGTGGAGCGAAAACCGTCGGCGGCGGTGTTGCGTACGGGGAACCTCCCGCGCCAGATGTTGAGGCGGGGCACTCCCCCGGGTTCGAGTTCATCGCCCCAGGGGAAGCGCTTCTGGTCGAGGCCGCCACGTGCCGCGTACTCCCACTCGGCTTCGGTGGGCAGCCGCATTCCGGCCCAGGCACAGTAGGCGAGCCCGTCGTTGTGGGAGAGGTGGCCGGCCGGGTGGCCGGGCCGGTCCGCCGCCGAACTCCCGGGCCCTTCGGGGGCGTTCCAGTACGCGCCGGTCACCGCGCACCACCAGGGTGCGCGCTCGGGCCTCGGGGAGACCTTGCGCAGGGCGCCGGTGAGAAAGCCGGCGAAGACATAGCTCCAGCCCAGGCGTTCGGCGTCGGTGCGGTAGCCGGTGGCGGCCACGAAGGCCGCGTATTCCTCGACGGTGACCGTGGTGGCCGCGATCCGGAACGGGGCGAGCGTCACCTCACGCACCGGCCCCTCACCGTCGGAGGGGACGGCGTCCGGGTCGGTGCCGCCCATACGGAAGGTGCCGCCGGGAAGAGTCAACAGCTCGGTGGGCGGGGCCTGTTCGCGGGTGCCACCGAGCTGCCGCGCTCCAGGTGACAGCAGTGCCACCGGGCCGCGCGCAGGGGCACAGCAGGACGCCGTCCCCGTGGGGACGCGCGCAGGGAGCGGGTCGGCGGCTGCCTGGCTCATGGCGTGGACTTTCGGCTGAGGAACTCGGCGACCGTCACCTTATGCGCCGCTGAACGCCGAGTGTTGCGGCGATGTGTCGATCCCTTGTCGGTCTCCGGAACAGGTGGGTGCCAGCCGGCGTCCCGGGACCAAGATCGGCGCAACCCCACCAGCTCACGCCCCTCCCACGTACCGCCTACCGCCTACCGCCTACCGCTGGAGCGTCCGACGTGCCCACCCGCAGAGGTTTCCTCACCGCCGCCACCGCCGTCGCGGCCGGATCCGCCCTCTCGTCCCTCGGCACCGCCTCCGCGGCGCGCGCCGCGACGCACCGCCGCCGCCCCAACATCGTGCTGATCAACGCCGATGACCTCGGATACGGCGAATTCGGTTCCTACGGGCAGGAGTTGATCAGCACCCCGCACCTGGACCGGCTCGCCGCCGAAGGCATCCGCTTCACCGACGCCTACGCCAACGCCCCGCTGTGCGCACCGTCGCGGGCCTCCCTGCTGACCGGCCTGCACGGCGGTCATGCCACGGTGCGCGAGAATCCGACCGACGGTCCGTATGTCTACTTCCAGGACAGCGACACCTCGTTCGCGGAACCGCTGCGCGCCCGCGGATACCGCACCGCGGTGATCGGCAAGTGGGGTTACGGCGACGAGTCGGGCGACACCACCGCGGCCTCGCACCCCAATCGGCGCGGCTTCGAGGAGTTCTACGGCTACATCTCCCATATCCATGCGCACGAGTACTACCCCGGTTACCTGTGGCACAACGGCGAGAAGCAGACCCTGGACGCCAACCTCGACGGCAGGCGCGGTGCGTACGCCGTCGATCTCTTCGAGCGCCGCGCCCTCGATTTCATCGACGCCCACGCCGAGGAGCCGTTCCTCCTCTTCCTCACGCCGAGCCTGCCGCACGCCCCCGGCGACGTACCGGAGTACGGGGAGTACGAGCACACGGCGTGGACGAAGGCGCAGAAGGCACACGCCTGGCAGATCACCCGCTTCGACTCGTTCGTCGGCGCCGTGGTGGACCGGCTCGCCCGGCTCGGCATCGACCAGGACACGCTCGTACTGATCACGAGCGACAACGGGCCGCACAGCGAGACCGGCAAGAATGGTGGCGCGATCGGCGCCCTCGACCCGCGGATCTTCGACCCGGCGGGCCCGCTGCGCGGCTACAAGCGCAATCTGTACGAAGGCGGCATCCGTATCCCGCTGATCGCCTACTGGCCCGGGCACGCCGCCGCGGCCACCGTCACGCGCCCCACCCCTCAGGTCGACCTGTTCCCCACGCTCGCGGACCTCGCCGGCGCTCCCGTGCCCGACGACCTCGACGGCCTGTCGCTCGCGCCCCTGCTCACCGGCGCGGGGCGGCAGGCGGACCATGCCTCGCTGTACTGGTACCGCAATGAGTTCGACTACACGGCGCTGTCCTGGGAGGCGGAGAACGGGCGGAGCCTGCGCACCGCGGAAGCGGTACGGGCCGGGGACTTCAAGCTCGTGCGCTATGCGCCCGGCCGTGACATCGGCGTGCCCGACGCCCAGTGGACCACCGAGCTGTTCCATCTCGCGGCCGACGTGGGTGAGACGACGAACGTCGCCGCCGCCCACCCGGGCATCGTCGACAGGCTGACGGCCGACGCGCGCGCCGCCTATACCTCCTCCTATGAGCGGACGGTGTTCGGAGTGCACCCCACGGCGCCCACAAGCGCGGGCGCCTCGGAGACGTTCACCGTGAGCGCCGTGCTCGGCAACGGGACGCACGAGGACTGGACTGCCGTCCGCCTGCGCCTCGTTGTGCCGGAGGGCTGGCGGGTGAAGTCCGTCGCCGGTGGCCGTGCCGGCCGGCTGGCGGCCGGTGAGTCCGCCACGGCCGAGTGGCGGGTCACGGCACCCGCAACGGCGGTCGCCGGCGCTTCGGCGCGGCTTCGGGTGCACGGGTCGGCGACGGATCGGCGCGGGCCGCTCGGCTTCACCGTGGACCGGACGGTCGGGGTCACGGGTTGAGCGGGCCGGGCGGCTGAGCGGGTTCCAAGCGGGCATCGCCGTTCCCGCACCGCCCTCACCCGCACGTCTCGGTGCGCCGACCGGTCGCAACCGGACCGAAGACGCCCGCAAGCCGGGCCGCATACGTGTGCAGAAGGTCGGCGAGATCCGTGTCGTCGACCCGGAGGCCGGCCGATCCGCCGAGTGCCGTCAGGGCGCCGCAGACGACATGGTGCGCGTCGCGGACCGGGACCGCCACGGCACAGCGGCCGATCCGGGACTCCTCGACCTCGGTGGCAATGTCGTGCTGCCGCACGAGGGCCAGTTCGGCGGACAGGACGTCCGGGGAGGTGATGGTCCGGTGGGTGACGCCGTGCAGGGACCGGTCGGCGAACAGCCCGGGATGGAACGCGAGCGCTATCTTCCCGACGGCCGAGGCGTGGGGGTGGCCGGTCAGCGTCCCCTCCCCGGCCGGCGCGTGGTCGGGGTCGCGGCTCGCGATCGTGATGCCGGTCCCGTCGAACACCGCCAGGTGGATGCCGAAGCGGACGCGTCCGCGCAGTTCGGTGAGGACCGACTCGTACGACTCGTCCTCCGGTTCCGCGCCCGCCAGTTCGCGGGTGCGCCGGCCGAGGGCGAATCCTGACAGGTCCTCGATCCGCACCAGATAGCCGTCGGCGACGAGAAGGTTCAGGAGACGGTAGGCGGTCGAGGCCGGTGTGGCGGTGAAGACCGCGATCTGGCGGGCCGTCGCTCCCGGGCCGAGGTGGGCCACCGCTTCGAGTATGGCCAGCGCCCGCTGGACCGGGTGCGCGGTCATGGTCTGCGGACCAGGGAGTCGAGCCCGCGGGCGTTCCTTCCGTACGAGGCCGAGCCCGGCAGTACGTCGTCGGACTCGGCCGAGTCGAACACGCCGACGCGCTCCAGCGCGTCCGGTCTGAGCCGTCTCAGTACGGCGACCACGACGACTCCCGACACCGCGACCGCGCCCAGCGCCGCGAGCACCACCTTGTCGTGACCGGTCGCGGTCACGAACAGCAGGGAGCCGAGCAAGGCCGTACCCGCGCCGCTCGCCAGCGTCGCCGCCACCTTCACGAGCGGCGTCAACTCCCCGATGCGCGCCAGGAATCGCAGACACGCGAGCGTCACCAGGACGTACGCGATGACCAGCGTGCCTTGGACCGTCAGCCTGAGGGCCACCGGCGGGGCAGCGGCCGAGTGGCGTACCGCGTTCAGGGCGAGGCAGACCGCGCACACCAGCAAGGCGACGGCGGCGAGAGCTCCGTACGGGGTGCGGTGGGTCGCGTGGACGCGGCGGAAGGGCGAGGGCAGGATCCGCTCGACGGCCATCGTGTAGAAGAGGTGCGACGCAGCGTTGAACGAGGCCATCGCCGAGGCGAGCCACGAGCACATGACCCCGATGTGCAGTGCGGTGCCGAGTCCCGGGTCCACCGCGCCGTCCGCACCGCCCGTGTAGGCGTTGAGCAGCATGCCTGCCCGTCCTGACGAGACAGCCCAGGCGGCGAGCAGGAACAGCGCCCCGCAGATGACGGGCGTCCACAGCACCGTGCGTGTGACGGTCACCAAAGGTCGCTTCGCCTCGGGCCCCAGGAAGGCGGCGCTCTCGAATCCGGCGAGGGCGAACATCGCCGAGAGGACGAGCAGGAGCGTGGCGTGGGACGACGCCGGCGGCCCGGGCTGCGGCAGCCGGGCACCGCTGTCCCCGGACAGCAACAGGCCCACGATGAGTGCCAGTGAGCACAGTTCGACGACGAGGATCGCGAGCATGGCGCGGCGCACGCCGCGCACCACGACGAGCAGGATGACCACCGTCACGAGGCAGTGCACGGCCGCGGATCCGGCCGGCCCCCTTGCGTCGACGCCCAGGGCGCCGAGCAGACGGATGACCTCCTGCCCTCCTTGGTAGAGCGTGAGGGCGGCGCTGCCGCAGTACTTGACGGTCATGGCCACGCCGACGGTCATCGCGCGGCGCCGGCCCGCTCCCTTGGTGACGAAGGTGTACAGACCGCCGGCGGCCGCCAGGCGCCGGGTGAACTGCGAGACGCAGAGCGCGATCAGTGCCATGACGGCCACCGAGGCGACGATCGCGAGGACGCCGCCGAGGACGGAAGTCCCCAGCATCGCGAGCGGCAGACCGATCATCGAGGCCGCCGGCGCCGTCGTCGCGATCGACTGCGCCATCACTTCGACGCCGGACAGCTGCCGTCTGCCGAGGGCCCTCAACGGCGAGAGCGCACGCGGTGGTTCGTGTACGGAGAACGACCGCGCGATCGCCTCGTGCAGTGCCGTTCCCGTGGGAACGGGGCTGCTCGGGCGAGGGGCGCGGGGAGGCATGGCGCGACCGTAGGCAGGCCGGATTTCACCGGTGTTTCGGCGCGGATACGGAAGGTCGACGCGCGGTGGGAACTGCGGCGGCACTTATTCCCACGCGCCGGACGGCGGACGTAGCGGCGCGTTCGCGGCGGCGACACACTCCGGAGCCAGGCTGTCGGCCGAAGTGAAGCAACGGACCGGTCAACGAGAGGTGATGACACGTTGAACAGACGCACGAGGGTACTCACCGCCGCCGCGGTCAGCGCCACGCTGGCGCTCGGCGGTACGGCGGTCGCCCAGTCGAAGGGGTGGCGCGTCGGCGACCACGAAGTGCGGGTCGCACTGCCGGAGGGGCAGAGCAACCCCGCCATCGCCAACGGGGTCGCCACCGGCGGCGAGGTCGCGCTCTACCAGAGCAGCGGACTCGGCCCCACGGCCCTGAATCCGTCGGCGCCGGCCAACTCGCCCGAGCGGTACACCGATCCGGCCCTGACGGAGGGCGCGCAAGGTGTCACTGTCACGGAAGCGCAGGCGCTGGTGGTGCTGCGGAACATCGCGGCCAACCTCAAGGCCGCCGGACTGCGGCCGAACGACGTGATCACGATGAAGTGCTATCTGATGAAGCCGCCCGGCGCAGCGACCGCCGACTACGCGGGCTGGAACCGCGCCTACCGGCAGTACTTCGCCAACACCGACCTGAGTACCGGTGAGGTCGTTCCGGTGCCCATGGGCACCTCCGCGCCCAAGGCGCCGCTCACGGTCAACTCCGCCCGCCCCGCGCGGGCGACGATGGAGGTCACCTCCCTCGCGGTGCCGGGCTGGCTCGTCGAGGTCGAGGTCACGGCCGCGTATCCGCGCCGCTAGCCCCGGGCCCACGAGCGGGCCGTACAGGCCGGCTCGCTCCCCGTACGACGCCCGATCCGTACCCCCTTACGCCCCGAAGATGGGATGGAACCGCAAGTGGCAGTCACACGACGATCGTTCATGCACGGGCTCGGCGTCACCGGCGGCGCCGGCCTGGCCTACGGTGCGATGGCCACGATCGGCCTCGCACCCACGGCCACCGCGGCCGAACACTCCTTCCAGGGCCCGAAGATGGACGATCTCATCGGCCGGCCCGGCGGAGCGCCGAAGGTCGTGGTGCTCGGTGCGGGCCCCGCCGGACTCTGCTCCGCCTATGAACTGCGCAAGGCCGGATACGACGTCACGGTCCTCGAGGGGCGCAGCCGTCCCGGAGGCCGCGTCTGGACGGTCCGCAAGGGGACCACCGAGACCGATCTGGACGGCGAGACACAGCGGTGCACGTTCTCCGACGGCCAGGTCTTCAACCTGGGCGCCACCCGCATCCCGCAGAGCCACATCACCATCGACTACTGCCGTGAACTGGGCGTCGAGCTCCAGGTGTTCCCCAACCAGAACGCCAACGCCATGGTCAACTACGCGGGTGACACCCCGCTGTCGAAGAGCTCTGTCACGTACCGGGCCGCGAAGGCGGACACGTACGGCTACATGTCGGAACTCCTGCAGAAGGCCACCTCACAGGGGGCGCTCGATCAGGTGCTGAGCCACGAGGACAAGGAGGCGCTCTCCGAATTCCTCTCCGGCTTCGGCGACTTGTCGAACGACGGACGCTATCTGGGGTCCTCGCGCCGCGGCTACAGCGCGGAGCCGGGCGCGGGGCTCGACTTCGGCAGCGAGACCCGGCCAGCCCCGATGTCGGACGTCATACGCTCCGGCATCGGACGGAACTTCGCCTTCGAGTTCGGCTACGACCAGGCCATGATGATGTTCACGCCGGTCGGCGGCATGGACCGGATCTACCACGCCTTCCAGGAACGGATCGGCCGCAGCCGGATCACCTACGGCGCCGAGGTGACCGGCCTGCGCAACACGTCCTCGGGAGTGACCGTCGACTACAGAGCCGGCGGCAGGGACCGGTCCGTCCGCGCCGACTACGTGATCTGTACGATCCCGCCGCAGCTGATCGGACGGCTGCGCACGAACCTGCCCGCGGACGTGCTGAGCGCGCTGGGCGCCGCCAAGCCCGTGGCCGCGGGCAAGCTCGCCATCGAGTACTCGCGGCGCTGGTGGGAACTGGACCAGCGGATCTTCGGCGGCGCCAGCAACACCGACCGGGACATCTCCCAGATCATGTTCCCCTTCGACCACTACAACGCGGCCCGCGGCGTGGTCGTGGGCTACTACAACACCGGCCGCCGGCAGGAGGCGTTCGAACCGCTGACGCACAAGCAGCGGCTGGCCAAGGCGGTGGCGGAGGGAGTCGAGATCCACGGCGACGCCTACCGCCGCGACATCACGTCCTCGTTCTCCGGGAGCTGGCGCCGCACCAAGTACTCCGAAGGCGCCTGGGCTTCCTGGCAGGGCGCCGGCGACAGCCACGGCGGGGCCGCCACCCCCGAGTACAAGAAACTGCTCGAACCGGCCGGCCGTGTCTACTTCGCGGGCGACCACCTCTCCAACGCGATCGCCTGGCAGCACGGCGCGCTCACCTCCGCCCGCAGCGTCGTCACGGCGCTGCACCGGCGCGTGATGGTCTGAGGCAGGCCGCTCCCTGCACCGGCTGAGGACGGCCGCATCAACCGATCGGTTGATGCGGCCGTCAACCGTCCCGCGCGCTACTGACAGCCGGTCCGTCGAAGAGGCGCGGCGTTCGCCGGACGAGGATGGGACTTGTCATCGGGACGGCCGCGGAGGCCGGCCCGCAGGGACCATCGAACCTCAGGAGTTTTCGGCGATGAAGCACGTCAAGAAGGTTTCCCGGCGTACGCGTGTGATGGCCGGCGGCGCGGTGGCCGTCGCGATCGCGGCCGGCGGATTCGGCGCGTACTCCGCCGGTGCTTCCACCGACTCCGCCCCGGCGGCCACGGTCGCGGCGGACGCCGCCGACGGCAACCTGGCGCAGACGAACCACCTCACCATCGAGGCCGCGGCCAAGGCCGCCGACGCCGCCCTGGACGAGGCCAAGAAGCAGAACCAGCGCGTCTCCGTCGCGG
>NZ_JBEPEW010000162.1:0-16767 GCF_040300965.1 Streptomyces mesophilus
CCGACGCCCGCCGCCAACGCCCGCCCGGCTACGCGGCGCCCTCCGCCTTCGCGCCGTCCGGCGGTCCGGCTGTCCGGCGGTCCGGCGGTCCGGCTGTCCGGCCGCCCGGCTGTCCGGCCGCCCGGCTGTCCGGCCACCCGGCTACGCCGCCCCCTTCGCCTTCGCGCCGCCCGCTCCCCGTACGACGAGGTCCTGGAGCAGCTCACCGGTGGCCTCCGCGACCGCGTCGACGGCGCGGTCGAAGACCTCTTGGTTGTGGGCGGCGGGGGCGCGGAAGCCGGAGATCTTCCGTACGTACTGAAGCGCTGCGGCGCGGATGTCCTCCTCGGTGGCGTCGTGCTCGAGGACCGGCGGGCGAAGGGTCTTGATGCTGCGGCACATGACTCCAGTGTGGCCCGCGATCTCCGAAGGAACACCCGTTCGCATGAACTCCCCGATTTCGCTCGCCTCTGGAAATCGAACAGACGTAGCATTGCGGCGTGGCTGTGACTCCTGAGTTCCCGAGTGACCTCCTCGCAGGTCAGGAGGAGCTGCATCAGATCAGGTCAGAACTCCTGGCGCTGCTGAAGCGGCTCCCCTGGTCCGTCGTGCCGCTCGACGGCTTCAGCGACACGGGCGGCTGGCGCAAGGTCGAGCGCCCCGCATCGCCCGGCTGGACCGAGGACGAGCAGGCCGAGGTGGAGAAGCTGCGCCGGCGTGAGCGTGAGCTCGCGGTGTTCGTCAGCGGCCACCGTTACTGGAAGGAGGTGGCCACGCCCGACGTGGTCAGCGCCCGGATGCTCCTGAAGCATGTGCACGAGCAGCGAGGGGCCGGCGACTAACCGCGCCGGCTCGCGGGGCGGCTCAGCCCTCGCGGAGAGGACTCCCAGCGCCCGAAGCGTGCGGCTCACCCCGCGATGCGGGGCGACTCAGCCCTCGAACTCCTCGAGCGCCCG
The DNA here is from genome assembly GCF_040300965.1 of Streptomyces mesophilus. GTDB lineage: Bacteria > Actinomycetota > Actinomycetes > Streptomycetales > Streptomycetaceae > Streptomyces > Streptomyces mesophilus_A. Next base: position 936 of record NZ_JBEPEW010000162.1, read on the forward strand.
CTCCAGCCAGGCCACCCAGAACGTCTCCAGGTCGATCCCGCCCCGCAGCACCAGATGCTGCAGCTGATCCGCCGACGCGCCCTTCTCACCGGCCGAGCGCCCCGACCCCGCCGAGCCATCGGAGCCCGCCGAGCGACCCGACCCCGACGAACCACCAGATCCCGCCGAGCGCCCCGACCCCGACGAACCACCCGAGCCCTCCGAACCCCCCGGAAAGTCCCGCGCCTCGATCGCCTCGTACTCCGCCAACTGCCGCCGGTGCAGGGCCAGATGGCGCCGCAGCTCCTCCTCGAGACCGGCCCGGCCGACCACGCCCGCCGCCCGCACGCGAAGCAGCAGCGGGTCGCGGATGGGGCGCGGGTCCTCGGGGCGCGCGACCCAGGCGGCGAGCTCCTCGCGTCCGGCCTCGAGGACCTCGTACTCCTTCTTGGAACCTCGCGAAGGTCCCTGCGCGGGCAGCGCCCTGATCAGCCCCGACTTCTCCAGGCGGCCCAGCTCGCGATAGATCTGCTGGTGCGTGGCCGACCAGAAGTAGCCGATCGACTTGTCGAAGCGACGCGTCAGCGCGAGGCCCGAGGAGGGCTTTTCGAGCAGCGCGGTCAGGATCGCGTGCGGCAGGGACACCGGGTTCCCCCTTTCCGGAGTGGGGGACTAGAGGGACGCGGCCAGCTCCGTACCCTGCTTGATCGCACGCTTGGCATCCAGCTCGGCGGCCACGTCGGCACCGCCGATGACATGCACGTTCGCCCCGGCGGCCAGCAGCGCGTCGTACAGCGCGCGGCGCGGCTCCTGGCCGGCGCACAGCACCACGGTGTCCACGTCGAGCACCGAGCTCTGCCCCTCGACCGAGATATGCAGTCCGGAGTCGTCGATACGGTCGTACGTGACGCCCGCGAGCATCGTCACGCCCCGGTGCTTGAGCTCGGTGCGGTGGATCCACCCCGTCGTCTTGCCGAGCCCGGCGCCGACCTTGCTCGCCTTGCGCTGCAGCAGATGCACCTGGCGCGGAGGCCGCGGGCGCTCCGCCTCGTACAGGCCGCCGCGCGTGCGGTACTCCATGTCGACGCCCCACTGCCGGAAGTACACGGCCGGATCCGCGCTCGCGCCCTCGCCGCCGTCGGTGAGGAACTCCGCGACATCGAAGCCGATCCCGCCGGCCCCGACGACCGCGACCTTCTCCCCCACCTCGGTGCCGCCGGCAAGCACGTCGAGATAGCTGACCACGCTCGGGTGGTCGACGCCCTCGATGGCGGGCGTGCGCGGCTCCACTCCGGTGGCGATGACGATCTCGTCGTACGAGCCGTCGGCGAGGTCGGCCGCCGCCACCCGTACGCCCAGCTTGACGTCCACGCCGCGCTCTTCGAGCTGTACGCGGAAGTAGCGCAGCGTCTCGTCGAACTCCTGCTTGCCGGGGACCTTGCGGGCCACGTTCAGCTGGCCGCCGATCTCGTCGGCCGCGTCGAACAGCGTGACCTGGTGGCCTCGTTCGGCGGCGGAGACCGCGCAGGCGAGACCGGCCGGTCCCGCGCCGACGACCGCGATGTGCTTGGCCTTGCGGACGGGACCGAGCGTCAGCTCCGTCTCGTGGCACGCGCGCGGGTTGACCAGACAGGAGGTGATCCTGCCGCTGAAGGTGTGGTCGAGACAGGCCTGGTTGCAGCCGATACAGGTGTTGATCGTCTCGGCGCGCCCCTCGGCGGCCTTCGCCACGAACTCCGGGTCGGCGAGGAAGGGCCGCGCGAGCGAGACCAGATCGGCGTGCCCGTCGGCGAGCAACTGCTCGGCGACTTCAGGGGTGTTGATGCGGTTGCTGGTGACGAGCGGGATCTCGACCGCGCCCATCACCTTCTTGGTCACCCATGCGAAGGCGCCGCGCGGCACGGAGGTGGCGATGGTCGGGATGCGCGCCTCGTGCCAGCCGATGCCGGTGTTGAGGATGTTGGCGCCGGCCGCCTCGATCTCGCGCGCGAGCGTCACGACCTCGTCGAGCGTGGAGCCGCCGGGGACGAGGTCGAGCATGGAGAGGCGGTAGACGATCAGGAACTCGCGGCCGAGGCGGGCGCGCGTACGGCGCACGATCTCGACCGGGAAGCGCATCCGGTTCTCGTACGAGCCGCCCCAGCGGTCGGTGCGGTGGTTGGTCTGGGCGGCGATGAACTCGTTGATCAGGTAGCCCTCGGAGCCCATGATCTCGACGCCGTCGTACCCGGCCTTCTTCGCGAGCACGGCGGTGCGCACGAAGTCCTCGATGGTCCGCTCGATCTCGTCGTCGGTCAGCTCGTGCGGCACGAACGGCGAGATGGGCGCCTGCACCGCGCTGGGAGCGACCAGGTCCTGGTGGTAGGCGTACCGGCCGAAGTGCAGGATCTGCAGCGCGATCCGCCCGCCTTCGCGGTGCACGGCCTCGGTGACGGTGCGGTGCTGCTCGGCCTCCGCGTCGGTGGTGAGCTTCGCACCTCCCTCGTACGGGCGGGCCGCGTCGTTGGGCGCGATGCCGCCGGTGACGATCAGACCGGCGCCACCGCGGGCGCGCTCCGCGTAGAAGGCCGCCATCCGCTCGAAGCCGTTCTCGGCCTCTTCGAGACCGACGTGCATGGAGCCCATCACGACCCGGTTGGGGAGGGTGAGAAAGCCCAGGTCAAGGGGGGTCATGAGGTGGGGGTAAGCACTCATCCGGGGCTCCTCGGTCACGGCGGGGCGGCTGCCTCCTCATTATGCAACTGGTTGCACAATGGGCCAGAGCGCCGTGCTGCGGAGTGCGTCACATGCCGGGGCCCACGGAGACCGCGGTGACCGGTCAGCCGACGGACGCCGGGGCCGCGGCCGCGTGGCAGGCACCCCGGCCGGTCGCGGTGGCGACGATCCGGCCGTCTTCGATCCATACGGCCGCCTCGGTGCCGTCGTCGTCCCCGTCCAGGCCCAGCGCTGCGGCGACGGCGCCGGACTCGTCGTAAACGAGCTGGAGCGCGGGCCGCAGGGGCGGCGGGAAGACGGAACTCAGACAGGTGCTCAACTCGGCGAGCGCGAGGCGGGCGAGCGGGGCGAGTTCATGGGGGTCCGCGGTGACCAGGACGGCGGTGACCTGCGTGCCGGGCGGTGCCGAGCGCACCAACTCCTCGACCGCTTCCAGGCGTTGGAGTCCGAGGACCGCCACGACGCCTTCCTGGAGACGGGCCGGCCCGGACCGCAGGATGTCCGTGGCGGGCGGCGGTGACCAGGGACGGTCGCATGAGACGGCCCGGACGCCGTACGGGAGATGGGCGGGCGGCCAGGAGCCGTCGTCCTCGATGACGGCTAGGCGTTCGCAGGCGGTGACGGCCTGGAAGGGGTCGACGAACCCCGGGGCGGAATCGGCGAGTTGGCGCGCGCCGTGCAGGAACGTGAGCGCGGATTCGGCCGCACGGACCATCCGGCGGTCCCCGCCGAGCGCCTCCAGGCACAGGCCGAGCAGGATCGCGTCGAGCTTGAGCAGCTGGGCGTAGGCGCCGCGGGTGCTCTCCTCGGCGAGGATCTCCTGTTGCAGCCGGCTGCCGAGGCGGCCGTGCTCGGAGGTCAGGGGCAGCCGGGTGAGCAGCACGCGGGCGAACGCGCCGAGCGCTTCGGCGGGCGTGGCAGGGGACTTGACGGGCGCGGCAGGGGACTTGACGGGCCCGGGCGCGGGGGCGCCCTGCGCCAGCTCGGCGAGTACGGAGAAGTAGAGCGCCCGCTTGCCGGAGAAGTTGGAGTACACCGCGCCGCGCGTGAGGCCGGCGCGTTCGGCGATGGCGTCGACCTTGGCGCCGTCGAAACCGCGTGCGGCGAACTCGGCGCGGGCCGCGGCGAGCACCTTCGCCCGGTTCTGCGCCTGCAGCTCCACTCTGCTGAGCCGGGCCATCGTCGTCGTCCTTCTCCGATTCACAGTTTTTCCAGCCGCGTTGCCGTCGGCCCCGCGGTCACGTTACCGTCACCACTGGTTGATTCAGATGATGCCGTCATTTGAAATCCGGAGCGACGTCCGGGGATCCGGCAGATCGAAGTCCGAGCATGTGGTCGAGGGAGACGAATCCGAGTGGCACGCGTCGGTGACAGCGACTCCCTGCTGACCTGTACGTTCTGCGGGAAGAGCCAGAAGTCGGTCCGCAAGCTGATCGCGGGCCCGGGCGGGATCTGCATCTGCGACGAGTGCGTGGGGCTGTGCAACGAGCTCATCGCGGAGGACCTCGTCGAGGCGACGGACCAGGCACCCGCCGAACTCCCCACGCCCCGCGAGATCTTCGAGCATCTGGAGAGTTACGTCATCGGCCAGGAGCGGGCCAAACGGACGCTCGCGGTGGCGGTCTACAACCACTACAAGCGGATCCGCAACCGGACTTCGCCCGACTCCGACGTGGAGCTCGGCAAGTCCAACGTCCTGCTCGTCGGGCCGACCGGCTGCGGCAAGACCTACCTCGTGCAGACGCTGGCCCGGATCCTCGACGTCCCCTTCGCCATCGCCGACGCCACGGCGCTCACCGAGGCCGGCTATGTCGGCGAGGACGTGGAGAACATCCTGCTCAAGCTGGTGCAGGCGGCGGACCACGACATCGAGCGGGCCCAGCGCGGGATCATCTACGTCGACGAGATCGACAAGGTCTCCCGTAAGAGCGAAGGCCCTTCGCTGACCCGCGACGTCAGCGGCGAGGGCGTCCAGCAGGCGCTGCTCAAGATCCTCGAAGGGACCGTCGCGTCGATCCCGCCGCAGGGCGGCCGCAAGCACCCGGGCCAGGAGTTCATCCAACTCGACACGACCCAGATCCTGTTCATCGTCGGCGGCGCCTTCGCCGGCCTGGAGGAGATCGTCGAGCGGCGCTCGTCCAAGCGCACCATCGGCTTCGGCCCGACGCCGCTGCGCATCCCCGAGCCGCTGAGCGAGGTGACGGCGGCGGATCTGCGCGAGTACGGCCTGATCCCCGAGTTCGTGGGCCGGCTGCCGCTCACGGCCTCGGTGCACGCGCTGGACCGTACGGCCCTGATCCGCATCCTCACCGAGCCGCGCAACGCGCTGATCAAGCAGTACCAGAAGCTCTTCCAACTCGACGGCGTGGAGCTGGAGTTCACGGACGAGGCGGTCGCGGCGATCGCCGACCAGGCTCTGCTGCGCCGGACGGGGGCGCGGGCGGCCCGCAGCGTCCTGGAGGAGGTCCTGCTCAACGTGATGTACGAGGTGCCGAGCCGCGACGATGTGGCCCAGGTCGTCATCACCCGCGAGACGGTCCTCGACCACGTGAACCCGACGCTGATCCCGCGGCCGTCCCAGGGGTGGGACGAGCAGTCGGCTTAGCGGTTCGGTGGTTCGCGGTCTGATTCCTGGTTGGTTCGCGGTGGGTCTATCGGTCGGTTCGCGGTGCGATTCCCGGTCGGTTCGCGGTGGGTCTATCGGTAGTCGTCGGGGTGGTCCTGCATCCAGGTGTTGATGCGGTCGCGTACACCCGTGAGGTCCTTCATATGGGCCTCGAGGTTCTCCGCCGAAAGGTCGCCGTCCAGGGACTTGTTCAAGTCGGTGATCCAGACGAGCGGTTCGGGGAAATGGCCCGGGCCCTTCGGGTCGTTCTTCATCGCCGCCTCCAGACCGGTCAGCTCCTCATGCACCCGCCCCAGGTGGTACGCACAGTCGCCGGCGCCCGGAGTACAGGTGTCGCCGAGCGTGGCCTGGAGCCCCGCGAAGGCGTCGCGGACCTTTTCCGGGCCGGGGGACATCGGGTCCTCGGGGCCACCGGGCTCCTCGGACCCCTCGGGCCCCGGCGGCGGTTCGGCCGCGGTGGCCGGGGTGGCTGCGGGGGCGGTCTGCTCCGGCGCCCCGTCGGCCCTGCCGTCCCCGCCCGTCGAACAGCCCACCAGCGCCGCGCCGAGCAGCGCGGCAGCGGCGACTGCGCGCCGTACACCCTTCATGTGGTCGAGCATGTGGTCGAGTCCCCCTCGTACCGGTCCTGGTTGACCGCGGCACATGATGGCTGATCAGGCGAGGCACGGGAAGGCCGGGCCGGACGGCACCCGGCCAGGGGAACCCCTGTGCGAGCAATCGATTCACCTCGCCGATGCGGGCTATACCGGCTGCTTTGCGGTACACGGCGGACAACCGGCACCGTGCCCGCCATATGGCGCCGTTGGCTGCCGAACGGACCGCGGAAGGCCGGTCAGACGATGACACTGCAGATGGAACAACGGGGCACCGCTCTGGTGCTGTCGATGCCCGCAGAGGTTGATATCAGCAACGCCGCACAGATCGCGGGTGAGTTGCGTGAAGTGTGCCGCACCCGCCTGACCGGCGACCAGGGCCTCTCGGTACGGCTCGTGGTGGTGGACTGGTCCACCGCCGGCTTCCTGACCATGGCCGGAACGGCCGTCCTCGAGGACTTCCACCACCGCCTGAACCAACTCGGCGTGCCCGCACGCCTGGTGACCGACCGATCGCTGCCGCGCAAGGTGCTGCACCTCGTGGGCCTGGCCGGCCGCCTGCCCCTCTTCGACACCGTTCAGCAGGCGCTGCCCGAGGTGGGGAAGGTGACTGGGGACCGGGTGACTGGGTGACTGGAGAACCAGGTGGTCGGGTGACCGTGCGCCCGGCTGACCGGCTGGCTGTGTGACCAGCGACTGGCGACGGGCGACGGGCGACCGGTGTCGGGCTCGGGCGAACGCAATCCGCAAACGGCCCGGCGCTACCGCCTGCGCGAGTGTGCCCTCTCCCCGCCCGTCCTCTCCCCGCCGGTCTCTCCCCGCCTGTCCTCTCCCTGCCGGTCCTCTCCCCGCCCGTCCTCCAGCCGCCCTGGCGCACCGCATGATCAGATCGGACCGCAGCGATCGGGTACGGCCGGGCTGTCCGCTGCCAACGTGGAAGCCGAAAGGAGGCCTCATGATCTCGGCACTCAACAAGCTGGTCGATCTCGTCGAGGAGCACCTCGCCGAGGAGCTCGACATCGACGGCGTGGCCGCGGAGCTCGGCACGACCGAGTACCACCTGCGCCGGATGTTCTCGTCGCTGGCCGGCATGCCGCTGTCGGAGTACGTGCGACGGCGCCGTATGACCGTTGCCGCCGCCGATGTCGTACGCGGCGAGCGGGATCTGCTGGGCATCGCCGTCCGGTACGGATACGGCTCGAGCGAGGCGTTCGGACGCGCCTTCCGGGCGGTCCACGGCGCCGGCCCCAGTGATGTGCGCCGTGATGGAGGCCCCTTGCGTACACAACCGCAGCTCAGGTTCCGCCTGACCGTCGAAGGGAGTGTCCCCATGGACACCCGCCTCGTAGACCGCCCCGCATTCCGGCTGGTCGGCCACGCCACCCGCGTTCCGCTCATCCACCGGGGCGTCAACCCGCACATCCAGGAGCACATCGCCGCACTGCCGCAGGAGGAGCACCTGCGGCTCAAGTCCCTCAGCAACAGCGAGCCCGCGGGCCTGCTGCAGGTCAGCGCCGACGTCGATCCCGACGGCACGGAGGGCAGCGAACTGACCTACATGCACGGCGTCGCCCTCAACCGCGACACCCCTGCCCCGGACGGCCTCGACTCCATCGAGGTACCGGCCGGAATGTGGGCCGTGTTCCGCACCAGCGGACCGCACCCGCAGGCCCTGCAGACCACCTGGGCGGCTACCGCGACCGAGTGGTTCCCCTCCAACCCGTGGCAGCTGCGACCGGGCCCTTCGATCGTCACCACCCTGGACCGCGCCCCCGACTTCAGCACCGCGACGTGCGAACTCTGGCTCCCGGTCGAACGCTCCTGACCCACCACGAGCGGACCGCCCCATCCCGTACACGGGGTGGGGCGGTCCGCGTTGCTCCCGCTGGGCTTGGGGCACACCGGCGATCTACGGTGTGATCCAGTTCGCCCAACCGAAAGCGGACTTGTACGCGGCACGGACCGCTGCCCAACCTCGCCTGCCGGTGCACAGCAGAACCACCAGAGCTACGAGGAAGCAGGCGAAGAACGCTCCCGCGATGATCACCGCTGCGCGGGGTGACCAGACCACACCGACAAGCGCGCACGCGATGATCACGATGCCGAAGCCCATGTGCGCGATGGACATCTCCACGCGAAAGACGTTCAGAACGGCACCGCGTGATGCCCGCATGCCGACGTCGTAACGCGCCCTCGCCGCATCGGGATCGGCGTGCGGACCTTCCGGCCATTGCTGTGCCACAAGCGTCCTCCCCAGTCGGCCAGGTGCGGCACGTTACCTGGAGGTCGAGTTCGGATCGGTATGAGCACCTCGAACTCTTGACGCCCATCAGAGTTGCTCACACTCCAGCCTCGTGCGAGCCGGCCTCCATACGCCCCACCAGACGCTCGGCCTTCTGTCGGTCGCCGGCCCGCATGTAGCAGCGCCAGTGGATCGAGGTGAACACGGGCAGACCTCCGAGACGTCAAAGGCCCCCCGCCAAGATCGGCGAGGGGCCTTCGCACCGGTGGGCGCGGACGGTTTCGAACCGCCGACATCCGCCTTGTAAGGGCGGCGCTCTACCGCTGAGCTACGCGCCCGGGAGCGATCGACAGCCTACCTTGCCCTGGGCGGTGCCCCGCAAACCCGTATCCGGGGCGGTGCCCCGCGCCCGTATCGGGGGCGTCGGGGGTTAACCCCACCCCGGATCCGGGAGTGGTCCGGATGCCCCTGGGCGGCGGGCGCTTCTACGGTCAAAGACAAGCGCGGCCCGGGGGCCGTTCCGCCCGCAGGAGGAGCCGAGATGACCGTCCGCAGCGTACGTACCCGTATCCGCAGCTCGCTGGTCACGGCCGGTGCGCTGGCCGGTGCGCTGGTGATCGTCGGCTGTTCCGATGTGAGCAAGGACAAGGATCCCGAGAACCGGGACTTCGCGCTCCAGGGGCGGGAGTTGACCATCGACTCGGACGATTCCGCGCTCGACGTCGTGGTCGCCGATGTCGATGACGTACGCGTCACGCGCTGGTTCGACGGGAACGCCGTCATCGGTGACGCCGACGTGTCCTGGCGCATGGTCGACGGCAAGCGGCTCGAACTGCGTGTGAAGTGCGAAGGCGTCATCACCGCATGCGACGCGAGCCATCGCATCGAGGTGCCGCGCAAGGTCGCTGTGACCGTCGAGAACCAGGACGGCCGGGTGAACGCCACAGGGTTCGACACCGCCCTGAAGATCAAGTCGAAGGACGGCCGCATCACGGTGAAGGACGCGGCCGGTCCGCTCGATCTCGACAGCGAGGACGGCTCGCTCGAAGCCGTCGGCGTCTCCTCCCGCGACATCCGCGCGCACGCCCGGGACGGCCGGGTGCGCCTCGCCCTCACCGAGGTGCCCGACCGGATCGACGTACGCAGCAAGGACGGCTCGGTGGAGATCGGTCTGCCGAAGGCCGCGTACGACGTGCGGGCCGAGGCCCGTGACGGTTCGGTCGAGGTGAAGGTCCCGCGCGACGAGTCGAGTCCGCATGTGGTCTCGGCGGTCAGCCAGGACGGCCGGATCCGCGTACACACGGTCTGAGGCCGAGTACGGGCGTGGACCGTCGTACGCGGCAACGACGCCCCTTCCGTACCGGATCGCGGAGATGATCCCGTACGGAATGAGGATCACTCCGTACGGGAAGACGATCACTCCGTACGAGCTGCGGCGGATCTTTCCTCAGCCAGGGGCCGTAAGCGCGAACTAAACGACCCGTGTGTTCGTCCTTAACCGGTGGGAGAATGGCTCCGGGCAGGGCGGATGACAGCACGGGAGTGGGATGTGACGGCGACACCATCGCAGCCTTACGCGGAAGTTGCTCATCCACGCAGGGCCGTGGGCGCCTTCCGCGATGTGCTCGCGCTGGTGCTGCTGCCGGTGCCGCTGGCCATGGCGGTGCTGCCGGCCGCGTTCGCCGGAGGCGGCACGCGCCGGTGGTTCGGCGGGCGGGGCGAGAGCCAGCGCGCCGACGCCCAGGCCGCCAAGGACGCGGCGGCCGCCGCCTTCTACGATCTGGACAGCGCCCAGCGCGATCTGCGGATCTCGATAGAGACCATCACCGCGGTGGACACCTCTCCGGCCGCCCGTCGCGCCGTCGACGATTTCGCGGCGCTCGGGCGGCGGATCGACGAGGTCAGCCATCAGTACATCGCCGCCGTCGACGCGCATGACCTCGACCGCGACGATCTGGAGGCCTCGGTCGCGGCGCGCGCCCGCACCGAACTCACCACCGCCAAGGACGAACTGACCAGGACGAAGCAGGATCTCGACCGCTTCGCGCAGGGCCTCGGCCCGCTGCTCGACAAGGCGGAGACCCAGCTCGCCCGGCTCGCTCCCGCCGTGGAGCGCGCGCGTCAGACGCTGCTTGCCGCGAGCACGGCCCTCGATGCCGTACGGGCCTCCGGCCTGAAGGCCGACGATCTCGCCGCGCGGCTTGCGGCGCTCGGCCCCGAGCTGACCAAGCTCAACCAGGGTGCCGGCCGTCATGGGATCGCGGAGACGCTGCAGCGCGCGGACCGGGTCGCGCGGGACGGCGAGGCGGTACGGGCCGAGGCCGAGCGGCTGCCGGAGCGTGCGGCCGAGATCGACCGCCGGCTCGTCTCGCTGCGCACCCGTGCGCAGGCCCTGACCACGCGGGCCTCGAAGGTGGAGCCGATCCTCAGCGAACTGCGCCGCCGGTTCACCACGAACTGCTGGCAGGACCTTCAGTCGGTGCCCGCTCAGGCCGCAGAGAACGTCAAGCAGGCCGAGACCAAGCTGACCGAGGCCCGCAAGGCGCGCGACGAGCAGCGCTGGCCGGACGCGACGGCGCTGCTCGGCACGGTGCGTGCCCTGCTGAACTCGACCGATGAGGCCGTCTCCGCCGCCGGTGACCGTCTGACCAGGCTGAACGCCGTGTCCAAGGATCCGGAGCAGGAGATCCAGCGGACCCGGTTCGCCATCCGGGACGCCCAGCGACTCGCGATGGCCGGGCGGCACACCGCCGATCCCCGGCATGCCCGGCCGCTGGACGATTCCGTGAGCCGGCTCGACCGTGCGATCGCGACGCTGGAGGGGCGCCACCCCGACTACTGGCACTTCCTCACGGAGACGGAGTCGGTGCGGCAGACCGTGGCCCGGGTCGTGGCCCAGATCCGCGAGGAGCGCGGGGGCGGGGCGGGCTGAGCCTGCCGGAGGGGCGGGACGGGGCGGGCTGAGCCTGCCGGAGGCGGGGGACTGACTCCCAGCCTGCCGGGACTCCCAGCCTGCCGGGACTCCCAGCCTGCCGGGAGCGCACGCCCCCCTGCGACAGCGCCACCGCGCAGGATGTGACAGCGCCGCCGCGCAGGCGGATCCTGGAAGCAGGTACGCGGGACCTTCCGCGTACGCCTGCACGGCCTCCGCGACCACAGGGAGGCGGACATGGCCACGCATGCAGTTCAGCCCGGATCCCGGCGGCACCCCGGACCCCGGCGGCGCGTCAGACTCGACGAGCATCTGCCCGTCGACCACCGGCTCAGCACGGTCTACCGGATCGGAGCCGGTCTGACCGGTCTGGTGCTGCTCGCCTTCGGCATCCTCGGTCTGATCGACCGGGTCGGCTTCTTCGACACCGGGGGCGACCGGGTCGCCGGCCTCAACACCAACGGCGCGCTGAGCGTGCTCTCCATCTGCGTGGGGCTGCTGCTCTTCGTGGGCATGGTGATCGGCGGCAACTTCGCCTCAACGCTCAACATGGTCCTGGGAGTTGCGTTCATCCTCAGCGGGTTCGTCAATCTCGCCCTCCTCGAGACGGACTACAACTTCCTCGCGTTCGAGATCCAGAACGTGCTGTTCAGCTTCGTGGTCGGCGTGATGCTGATGTTCTTCGGCATGTACGGACGGGTCAGCGCGACGCTTCCGCACGACAACCCGTACTGGAGGGCCCGCCACCCCGAGCAGGCTGCGCACGAGCAGCGCGGGCTCAGGCGGGGTGGCTGCACGGGTGCGGACCCGCTGCAGGCTCCGAGCTCAGTCGCCCATCCGGAGGCGCCCGTCCCCAAGCGCCGTCCGAGCGCCTGAGGGCCTCGACCGATAATTGATAAATAAGCAGGAGTCGTGCGAGGGTACGAGGCATGACTCCCTCGGAAGCCGGCGCCTACGCAGGACGCGGCATCCACAAAACCGCCGTCGAGGCGATCGCGCGGCGGATCTTCGACGGGACGTACGAGGAAGGGGACATCCTCGGCCTCCCCCAGCTCATGGCGGACCTGGACGTGAGCCAGACCGTACTGCGCGAGGCGATCAAGGTGCTGACCGCCAAAGGTCTGCTCGACGCCCGCCAGAAGCGGGGCACTTTTGTACGCCCCCGCGACGACTGGAACCTGCTCGACCCCGACGTACTGCGCTGGAAGCTCGCCTCCGGCGCACCCCATGACTTCTTCGCGGACCTCTTCGAACTGCGCCGCGCGGTCGAGCCCGCCTCCGCCGCCCTCGCCGCCGTGCGCCGCACCGACGAGGACCTGGCCGCGCTCGATGCGGCCCTGGCCGCGATGGCCGCGTACGACAACGATCCCGTGCTCGTCGTACGGGCCGACGCCTCCTTTCATCTGGCACTGCTCCGGGCCTCGGGAAACCGCTTCTTCTCCCAGCTGCACCGCGTGATCATCCCGGCCCTGATCGAACGCGACCGCACGGTGCACTCCCGCCCGCACGACGACCCCCTCCCCGAGCACACCGCCGTGGTGGAACGCATCCGGGACGGGGACCCGGACGGTGCGCACGAGGCGATGCTCCGCCTCCTGGACATGTCCATGCGCGACCACCCTTGACCTGAGCCGGTCGGTCGACTGGTGTGCACAGCATGGGAGCCGGGCCCGCAAGCCGCCTCCACGCAGCCACCGACCGCACCGCACACGGGCCCCGCGGCCCGCCGCTCCTGCCACCACCGCACGCCCACGCCATGGACGCACCGCTCCATCGCAAGCGCACCCGGATACGACAGGAAGGAACGCCGCCATGAGGATCAGCCGGATCGAGACATTCCTCGCCCCGCCGCGCTGGATGTTCTGCCGCGTGGAGACCGACGACGGTCTTGTCGGATGGGGTGAGCCCGTCGTCGAGGGACGTGCCGAACCGGTGCGCGCCGCGGTCGATGTGCTCGCCGAGTATCTGATCGGCCAGGACCCGATGCGGATCGAGGATCACTGGCAGGTCATGACCAAGGGCGGTTTCTACCGCGGCGGTCCGGTGCTCTCCAGTGCGGTGGCCGGGCTCGACCAGGCCCTGTGGGACATCAAGGGCAAGGCCTACGGCCAGCCCGTACACCAGCTGCTCGGCGGTCCCGTACGGTCGAAGATCCGCGCGTACGCCTGGGTCGGCGGAGACGAGCCGAGCGAGATACGCGAGGCGGTGACCGCCCAGGTCGAGGCGGGCTTCACGGCCGTCAAGATGAACGGCACCGGGCGTATGACACCCCTGGCGACCCGCGCCGAGATACGGGACTGCCTGCGGCGCGCCGAGACCGCCCGTGAAGTCCTGGGTGAGGAACGGGACTTCGGGCTCGACTTCCATGGACGCGTGTCCCCCGCCAATGCACGGCGGCTCCTTCCGCTGCTCGCCGAGTACGCCCCGATGTTCGTCGAGGAGCCGGTGCTCAGCGACCACATGAACGTCGTGGCGGACCTGGTGAACGCTTCCAACATCCCGATCGCACTGGGTGAACGGCTTTACACCCGGCGTGAGTTCCTGGCTCCGCTGGAATCGGGTGTGGCCATTGTCCAGCCGGACATCTCGCATGCCGGCGGAATCTCCGAGCTCCGCCGTATCGCCGCGCTCGCGGAGGTGTACGGCGCACAGATCGCACCGCACTGCCCGCTCGGCCCGGTCGCCCTGGCCGCGAGCCTCCAAGTCGCCTTCACCACCCCGAACTTCCTGATCCAGGAACAGTCGATCGGCATCCACTACAACCAGGGCGCCGAACTCCTCGACTACGTGGCCGACCCGGAACCCTTCCGTTTCCACGCCGGCTCCCTGGTCCGCACCGAACGCCCCGGCCTCGGCGTGGACATCGACGAGGCCGCCGTACGCGCGGCCGACAAGTCCGGGCACGCCTGGCGCAACCCGGTCTGGCGCCATGACGACGCCTCGTTCGCCGAATGGTGACCGGCGCACCGACCACCACGGACTGCCGTGGATTTCCACGGATTTGCACGGGTTTGCACGGGTTTGCACGGGTTTGCACGGGTTTGCACGGGTTTGCAAGAAGAGAAAGAAAGAAAGTAAAGAGCATGGATTTCAGTACCGCACTGCGTGAGGAACGGCTTGTCGCGATCATCCGCGGCCGCGACCCGGAGGCCTCCTTCCGCAGCGTGATCACCCTGGTCGAGGCGGGTATCGGGCTTGTGGAGGTGTCGCTCAGCGGAACCGACGCCCTCAAGGTCATCGAGCGCGCCCGGACCGAACTCGGCGACGAGGCCTGGCTGGGCGCCGGCACCGTGGTCACCGAGGAGGACGCCCAGCGCGCCGCCCAGGCCGGCGCGAACCTCATCGTCACGCCGGGGCTGGGCCCGGGCTGCACTGCCTCCCTGGCGCAGGGGCTGCCGGTGCTCGCCGGGGTCCTGACGCCGAGCGAGATATGCGAGGCCGCCGCCACGGACGCTGCGGCGCTCAAGATCTTCCCTGCTTCCGCGATGGGCGGCCCGGACTATCTCAAGGCGCTGCGCGGCCCGTTCCCCGACCTGCCGTTCGTGCCCGTCGGCGGGGTCGGCGTGGCCGAGACGCAGGCGTATCTGAAGCTCGGTGCCGTGGCGGTGGGAGTGGGCTCCCCGCTGATCGGCGACGCGGCCGACGGTGGCGACCTCGGTGAACTGCGCCGTCGCGCGGCTCAGTTCAAGGCGGTGTGCGCACGATGAGCGAGGGCGTTCAGGTCCCGGATGTGTTCACCTTCGGCGAGACGATGGTCGCGCTGCGCGGCAGCGGTCCGCTGAAACTGGGCGGCACGATGCGGGTGTCCGTGGCGGGCGCCGAGTCTAATGTCGCGATCGGCCTTGCACGGCTCGGCCACCGGGTGCGCTGGGCGGGCGCGGTGGGCGAGGACGAGGCCGGTGAACTCGTGCTGCGTACTTTGCGCGCCGAGGGCATCGATGTGACGGGGGCGAGCCGGGACGCCGAGGCGCCGACCGGTCTGATCCTGTTCGAGCCGCGGCTGCCCGAGGTGACGCGGGTGCACTACTACCGCTCGGGCTCGGCGGGGTCGCGGCTCGAGGCCTGCGCCGTCGAGGCGGCGTTCACCGCGGCACCGCCGCGGATCCTGCACCTGACGGGGATCACTCCGGCGCTCGGGCCCTCGGCCCGGTGCGCCGCCCGGCGCGCGCTGCGGCTCGCGCGCGAGCGTTCGACGCTGGTCTGCCTCGACGTCAACTTCCGGTCCCGGCTGTGGAGTTCCGAGGACGCCCGTGACGTGTTGAGCGAGTGGATGCCGTACGTGGATGTCCTCATCGCCTCCGACGACGAGCTCGCGCTGTGTCTGCCCTCCGACGCCCCGGGTGACGTCGCGGACCAGGCCAAGCTGCTGCTCGGCCTGGGGATCGGCGAGGTGGTCGTGAAGTACGGCGCGGACGGTGCCGCGGTCCATACGGGCGAGGGCGAGCTGCGCGTCCCGGCCCGCACCGTACGGGCCGTCGACCCGGTGGGTGCGGGTGACGCCTTCGTCGCCGGTTACCTCTCCGCGCTGCTCGACGGCGAGGACGCGGCGGGCCGCCTCGACCGGGCGGTGACCACCGGCGCCTTCGCGGTCGCCTCCCACGGGGACTGGGAGGGGGCGCCTACGCGGGCTGAGCTTCCCTTGCTGGGGGCCGGGTCGGGGACGGTGGTGCGGTGACGCACTGATGCCCGGGGCCGTCGTGGGGCGACGGGCGCGGGCCGAGGTCAGCCGCAGCAACCGCCGCCGC
>NZ_JBEPEW010000163.1:0-16739 GCF_040300965.1 Streptomyces mesophilus
TCTAGACGCCCGCGCCGGCGCCCGCCGCCGCAGCGCCGGCCCCGCCTGCTCCCGGCACCGGCAAGATCAACCTGGACAAGGGCCGCGTCAGCCTCCAGAAGAACCAGACAGTCTCCCTGGTCAAGGGCGGCCGCCCGCTCCTGTCCCAGGTCAAGATGGGCCTCGGCTGGGAGCCCGCCTTCCGCGGCAAGGACATCGACCTCGACGCCTCGGTCATCGCGTACGGGCCGAACCGCAACCACATCGACAGCTGCTACTTCGGCAAGCTCACGATCCTGAGCGGCGCGGTCAAGCACTCCGGCGACAACCTCACGGGTGAGGGCGGCGGCGACGACGAGGTCATCGTGGTCGACCTGGGCCGCCTCCCGCAGGAGGTCTCGGGCCTGGTCTTCACGGTCAACTCCTTCTCGGGCCAGAAGTTCACCGAGGTCGCCAAGGCGTACTGCCGCCTTGTCGACGCGGCCACGGACGAGGAGCTGGTCCGCTTCGACCTGACCGGCGCGGAGCCGCAGACGGGCGTCATGATGGCGAAGCTGATCCGCCAGTTCTCCGGCGAGTGGGAGATGACGGCGATGGGCGACTTCGTCAAGTCCCGCACGGTACGCGGGATGGTGAAGCCGGCGGCTCAGGCGCTGTAGCCGCCACTCCTACCGGGGCGCCCGTTGTGCCGAGTTCGGCACGACGGGCGCTTTCCGTTGCCGACGCCCGTGGAGGCCGCCCCACTCATAGACTGAACTCCACCCATACGAGGAGGAACGTCGCATGGCGATCAAAGGCATCTCCCCCTACCTCCGGTATGACGACGCGGACGCCGCCCTTGACTGGATGGAGCGCGTTCTCGGCTTCACCGACACGGTCCGCTGGCGGGACGACTCCGGGCGGACGACCGAGGCCGACATCCAGGCCGGACCGGTGAAGATCTCCATCAGCGGCGGCGACACCAGCCAGGACGGCAGGAACGCCCTCCTGATCGTGCACGTGGACGATGTCGACGGGTGCTACGACCACGTCCGTAAAACCACGCACACCGAAGTGACGCCTCCCGAGGACCAGCCGTATGGGCCGCGCACCTTCACGGTCATCGATCCCTGGGGCTACCGGTGGAGCTTCTGGCAGGGCGAGGCCACTCCGCCGAAGTGACTCAGCCCGGCGGCCGGGCGATACCGACGAAGCTCCGTTCCATGGTCCGCAGTTGTACGGTCCAGCCGCGCGCCGTCAGGTCGTCCTCCAGTGAACGGGCGTCGTGGAACACCTTCACGATGCGGTACTCGCTGCCGTCGTCGAGCCGGCGCAACACCGTGGGAACGGGCCCGTCGGTGACGCCTTCCTCGGTCGCGGCGACGGCGGGACCGTCGTCGATGAAGACCGCGTGGCCGCCCGGGACGAGCATCGCGGCCACGGCCTCCCAGAACGCGGCCAGCCGTGAGGGCGGCACATGGGAGAGCCAGAAGGCGAAGAAGACGGTGTCGTAGCGCCGGGACGGCTGCCACTCGAACAGGTCGGCCTGCACGAACCGTACGTGGGGCAGCGCGGCGCGCGTCCGGGCGACGGCAAGGACGTCGGCGGCTGCGTCGACAGCCGTCACCGACCGCGCCCGGGTGGCGAGGAGCGGTGTCCACTGGCCCGTTCCACAGGCCAGCTCCAGCACATCGCCCCTGACCGGCAGCTCGTCGACCACGGTCAGCAGGCGTCGCAACTCGTCCAAGTCCTCGTAGGGCCGGTCGTATTCGGCCGCGGCCGCGCGGTAGTAGGCCCGTTGCTCGGCGAGGAGGGTTTCGTCGTCATGCCTCATAGAGGGAGGGACGGCCCCGGCCCGGAGCCGGTTCTGTGCCGCGGCCGCACTCGCCGCATCGGACGCCGAACGCCGTGCGGGCGGGGGTGCTTAGGGTGGGCAGCGACAAGATCACCGATCTGCCCGAGGAGTCGTCATGCCGCTGCGGATGCAACTGGGTGCGATCACGCTCGACTGCCCGGACCCGCTCGCCCTGGCCGCGTTCTACGAACAGGTCACGGGACTCGAACCTCATCCGGAGTCGAACGCCGACTTCGCCGGCCTCAACCGTGAGGACGGGCCCCTCCTCGGCTTCCAACGGGTCGACGACCACCGGCGGCCCACCTGGCCCGAGCCGGACGTACCCCAGCAGCTGCACATCTGCTTCAACGTCCAGGACGACCTGGCCGAGGTCGAGGCCCGGCTGCTCGAGCTGGGCGCGGGCAAGCCGGACCATCAGCCGCATGACGGCGACCGGGCCAGGGTGTTCACCGATCCGGCGGGGCATCCGTTCTGCGTCGTACGGCGCTGAACGCGGCCCGCACCGGTCAGCGCAGGGCGGCGGCCTCGCCGGAGCGGACGGTGCGCAGGGCCCGTTCGACGCTCTCCTGGTTCTCACCCACCGGGGCCACGTAATCGAGGACGGCGCGCGCGGCCTCCTCGCCGAGGGTGCGGGTGATCACCCAGGTGGCGAGGTACTGCGAGGCCAGGCAGCCGCCGGCCGTGGCGATATTGCCCTCGCTGTGGAACGGGGCGTCGAGGACGGTGACCCCGGACGCCTCGACGAAGGGCCGGCTGGTGTTGTCCGTACAGGCCGGCATGGACCCGAGGAGCCCCAGGCGCGAGAGCACCAGGGCGCCGGAGCACTGGGAACCGATCAATTGGCGTGCGGGGTCCAGCGTGAGCCGGGACACCAGCTGGTCGTCGGCGACCACGTCCCGGGTCCTGATCCCGCTGCCGATCAGCACGACATCGGCCTCGGCCATGAACTCCAGCGGTCGCTGCCCGGTCACCTCGACCCCGTTCATCGAGGTGACCTGGGGCGTCGGCGTCGTGATGAAGGCTTCGAGTCCGTCCTTGCGGCACCGGTTGATCAGTGCGGACGCGATGAAGCTGTCGAGCTCGTTGAACCCGTCGAAGGTGACTACGGCTACCTGCATGCACGGCTCCCAGAGTGTGGCGACGGTCAGTGGGACATCGCGGCGCGGTCGGACTCGCTGCGCAGCACGCAGAACTCGTTGCCCTCCGGGTCGGCGAGGACGGCCCAGCCCGAGCCGTCCGGCTGCCGGTGGTCGCCGACCCAGGTGGCGCCGAGCTCCAGGAGGCGGTCGATCTCCGGCTCGCGCGAGGAACTCGGGCGCAGGCACAGGTGGATACGGTTCTTGACCGTCTTGGGCTCCGGCACCTGGTTGAAGTACAGCACCGGCCCCTCGGGCAGCAGCACCTGCGTCTCGTGGTCACCGGGTGCGGTCTCCGGACCCACAGGATGCCCGGTCACCTCGCTCCAGAACCGGGCCAACGCATAGGCGTCGGCACAGTCGATTGCCACGTTCTGCACCACGGAGATCATGCCCGCCAGTCTGGCCGAGCTCTGCGGGATCACCAAGTGGTTTCGGGCCTGATGCGGTCGTCCCGTCCCGTGAAGAGGTCGTCCCGTCCCGTGAAAGGGCCGTCCTGTCCCATGAGGAGCGGGATGAACTCGCCCTGTCCGTCCACGAGGAGACCGGCGGCTTCCCGGAGCGGGACGAAGAAGCAGTCGAAGTCCATGCCGCTGTCCCCGTCCCCCTCCTGGCCGTTGACCGTGTGGGGCCAGGAGGCGCGGGTCTCCGCGGTCCGGATATAGAAGAAGACGGTGACGCGGGGCTGCCCCGTCCGCGGGTGCGGCCGCTGCTGCACGGCCAAGGCGGGGCCGAGCACCAGGCCGATCGCGCCGGTCTCCTCCCGTACCTCTCGCAGAACGGCCTGCGCGAGGAGCTCGCCCGGGGCTACGCCGCCCGCCGGGATCTGCGTGCCGGCCTCGGGCTGGTCGCGGTGGTCGAAGACGAGGAGTTCGGGGCCGGTAGGGCCTGGTCGGGTGACGTACGCGGCGACGCGTACACGGGCGGATGGCACGGCTGTCTCCTGCGGATCGGCTGTCTAGGCCGGTCTGATCGTCGCCAGTTGGGCCAGCAGGAGCAGGAGTCGGTAGGCCTCGGCGAAGTCGGAGGCCGTGAAGGAGACCGTGCGGCCGCCGTGTGTGCGGGTGACGCCCGGGATCAGGGTTGCCAGGTCGACCATGAACGGGGCCGCGAGGTCGGCTTCGACCTCCACCGGGCCGGTGAGGGTCAAGGGCCGGATCTCGGAGCGGCGGAGCACCGCCTGGGCCGCCGAGTGACGCAGGAGGCCGCGTGCCTCCTCGGGGTGCAGGGCGACGGCCGCGCCCTGGGCGAGGGCCTGCTTGACCTCGACGGTGACGGCCGAAGGGACGAGGTCGTGGAGCTCGGCGCACGCCGCGTCGTCACCGCTCAACAGCACGGTGGGTACGCCGAGATGACCGGCCATCGCGGCATTGAGGCCGATCTCGCCCATGGACCGCCCGTCCACCCGTACGTCGAGGAGACCGTCGTTCATGGTGTGGGCGAGTACGGCGGGCCCGCTGCCGGCCCGCGCGTGATAGCCGACGAGCAGGACCGCGTCGGTCTCGCGGTCGAGGCCGCCGAGCATGCCGAGCGGCCGCGGCTTGCCCCGCACCAGCCGTGCGCGGCGGTCGAGCTGCTCGGGCAGGAGGTTGCGGAACGGGCCGTGCGCGTCGGCGACCCAGACTGTCGCGTCGGGCGCGGCGTCGAGCACCCCGGCTATCGCACTGTTGGCCTCGGCGGTCATCAACTCCCGCCCGCGCTCGTAGTCGTAGCGCTCGGGACCGGTCTCGGAGGGGTGCACGATCCCCGAGACGCCCTCCATGTCGACAGAGATCAATACCTTCATGAACCCCGGAGCCTAGTGCCTGTCTTGTGCCGGCTACCCCAGCGCCCGGCGCCGCCCCAACCGCTACTCTGTCGCGCACCTGACACGCCCGAGCGGGCGGGGCATTCCTTGGGGGGGGGAAGCGTGAAGCTGCGGCATGCGCGTGCGGTGGCCGTGTTCACCTTGGTCGTCGTGGCGCTGACCGGCGCCCGGCGCGGCGGTGACGGCGGATGCGACGACGATCACGACAGCTCGGGCTCGAGCGGCGGCTCCGGCGGGGGCGTCGACGTGGTCGAGACGACCGTTCCGCCGCTGCCGACGGATACGGCCGGAGTGCCGACGTCCGACATCCCGGTGACCACGGCGCCCCCTGCCCGCAAGGGGAAGGTGACGTCCGTCAAGGGCGAGGTGCGGATCGTCGACTGTGTCGTGGGGAAGCCGGTGGACTCCACGGGCATCATCACGTTCAAGTACGAGGTCACCAACGGGAATTCGGACATGGCCGCCAACTATGTGGGCCGGTTGATGGCCGTCGACCCCGACGGAACGCTGCGCGCCAACGGCCAGGTGGTCCAGTACCAGATCCAGCCCGGCGGCTCCTGGCAGGGCGAGAGCAAGGGCACTTTCGGCATCGGCCCCGGCCAGAAGGCGCCGTCCGCCAAGTCCTGCAAGGTCGGCGAGGTGACCAAGACCAACGTTCCCGCAACGGGCTGAGCCCCCGAGCGCCGGCCACGGCCTGAGCCGTCCCCTCGTGCGGCTCAGGCCCGGGCTCTAGCCCCGGTTGCGCGGATGGTTGCGGGCGACACGCTCGTTGCCGAACTTGTACGCCCCCGTCCAGCGGGCCATCACCAACTGCTCGTCGCCGGAGGCCACTTCGGCCAGGAACTTCTGCGCACGCGACCCGCGCAGCGTCGAGGCGGCGCGACCGTGGTGGGTGATCGTGACGGAGGCGTCGCCGTGCTGCTCGTAACGGAATCCGTGGGGCCTTGGCATGCCCGGAGCCTAGAGGGCACCTCCTGGTGGCGTACACCGGATTTCGGTGCCCCCGTGGCCGGTGGGGCTAGTACGGCCAGATCGGCGGGTTCGTGCAGAAGTGGCCGCCCAGGTGCGCGTGGTCCGGGTTGTCGTCGGACAGTTCGCCCTGTTCGGCGATCAGCTTCTCGGCGTACTGCTCCGAGTCGTCCTGCGGGTCGTAGCCGAGCGCGCGGGCGCTCGAAAGGTCCCACCACAGCCGGGTGTTGGCGGACGAGCCGTAGACGACGGTGTGGCCCACGTCGGGAGCGGTGAGCGCGGCGTGGAAGAGGCGTGCGCCGTCGCCGGGCGACATCCAGACCGACAGCATCCGCAGCGAGGTGGGTTCCATGAAGCACGAGCCGATCCGCACGGACACCGTCTCCATGCCGTGCTTGTCCCAGTAGAACTGGGCGAGATCCTCGCCGAACGACTTGGACAGACCGTAGAAGGTGTCCGGCCGGCGCGGGGTGTCGATCGGGATCAGCGGGTCGTCGCCCCTTGGCCGGGGCGTGAAGCCGACGGCGTGGTTCGACGAGGCGAACACGATCCGCCGTACGCCCTCTTCGCGGGCCGCCTCGTACAGGTTGTAGGTGCCCTCGATGTTGGCCTTGAGGATCTTGTCGAAGGTGGACTCGAGCGAAATACCCGCGAGATGGATGATCGCGTCGACCCCGCGCACCGCCTCGCGCAGCGCCTCCTTGTCGGAGAGGTCGGCCTTGATCGCGGCCGGCTCGCCCTCGACGCTCTCGATCGCGACCATGTCGAGCAGTCGCAGCTCGTGGCCATACGCGGGCAGCAGCCCCCGCATCAGCGTGCCGAGACCGCCGGCGGCGCCGGTGAGCAGAACGGTGCGGGGAGCGGGCATGGGGTGGTCTCCTCGGGTGCCTGGGTCGGGTCCGGTGCCTGGGCGGCGTTCAGACACGAACGTATACGCGCGGGGGCGCAGAGGCACCGGCACGTACCCGATGAACGCATGCCTGTACGCCATTCACATCCATGGACACGCTATGGATCTTTCGGTGGGTGCGTCAAGGGGTCGCGACCGGCCGTCAAGGCGGCGCCATTGACGGCGAATTCGCTGATGATGAGGCTGACCTCGGCGCTTGACCGGCGGTGTTGGGGCGCCTTAGCGTGAGCTTGTTCAGAAATATAGACGCGGATCAGAAACGTGCACGATCTGTCGCGGCACGACAGATGCGGTGCACCCGGTCCGCCGCGCCCAGGGAGAGAGCCCGTGACGTCAGCCCCGCTCGCCGCTCGACTCAGCATCCCCAGCGGACCGTTGTTCTTTCCCGTGACCGCCTTCGGTCCGGACGGCGGTCTCGATCTCGATGTCTTCCGCGCGCATGTGCGCGCGGGCGTCGAGGCCGGTGGTGCGGCGGTGTTCGCCGTCTGCGGTACGGGTGAGTTCCACGCCGTCACGCCTGAGGAGTTCCGTGCCTGTGTGGCCGCGGCGGTCGAGGCGGCCGAGGGGCGGGTGCCGGTGATCGCGGGCGCGGGCTACGGAACGGCGCTCGCCCTCACGTACGCGAAGCTCGCCGAGGAGGCCGGCGCGGACGGGCTGCTCGCGCTGCCGCCGTATCTCGTCAAGGCCGAGCAGGAGGGGCTCGTGCGCCACTACCGCGCGCTCGCCGACGCCACCTCGCTCGAAGTGATCGTCTATCAGCGGGACAACGCCGTCTTCACCCCCGAGGCCGTGGTCGAGCTGGCCGGGCACCCGAAGATCATCGGGTTCAAGGACGGCCTCGGCGACATGGACCTGATGCAGCGGATCGTCAGCACGGTCCGCAGCGCGGGGACCGCCGGCAGCGCGGACTTCCTCTACTTCAACGGACTGCCGACCGCCGAGCTCACCGGCCTCGCGTACCGCGGGATCGGGGTCTCGCTGTACTCGTCGGCGGTGTTCTGCTTCGCGCCCGACATCGCCCAGGCCTTCCACCGCGCGCTCAACACGGGCGACGACGAGACGGCCACCCGTCTGATCGACGGCTTCTACCGGCCGTTCGTCGAACTCCGCAACCAGGGCCGCGGGTTCGCGGTCGCCCTGGTGAAGGCCGGTGTACGGCTGGGCGGACTGGAGGTCGGCCAGGTGCGCACCCCGCTGCACGAGCCGAGCGACCAGCAGGTCAAGGAGCTGGCCGAGCTGATCGAGCGGGGCCGTGCGCTGCTCGCCGAGGGGGCGGACGCGTGACCACCTCGACCCACGGCCGCCTCGGGACCCCGGCCGACCCCATGAAGACCTCCGCCTTCGTCTACCCCTGGGACGTCAACGGAGACCCCGCCGCCGCCCGGCGTATCGCCGCACTCGGCGTCGGGCAGGTCACCCTCGCCTCCGCGTACCACTCCACCCGCGCCCTGACCCCGCGCCACCCTTCCCACCGCATCGTCACGGCCGAGCACGCGGCGGTCCTGTACCCGCCGGGGGAGCGCTGGCAGGGGCGGACGCTGCGGCCGTACGCGGCCGGGGCCTGGGCTCCCGGTGACGCCTTCGGCGCGGCGGCCGCGGCGCTCGACGCGGCGGGCCTCGAGGTCCACACCTGGGTGGTGCTCGCCCACAACTCCCGTATGGGCGCCGGGCATCCGGACACCTCGGTCGTGAACGCCTACGGCGACCGCTACCCGTGGGCACCATGCATCGCACAGCCCGCCACCCGTGAGTACCTGGTCGACCTGGCGGCCGAGGCGGCCGTACGGCCGGGTGCGCGCGGCACCGAGTTGGAGTCCTGCGGCTGGTACGGCCTGGCGCATCTGCACGCGCACGACAAGATCGGCGGGGTCGGGCTCGGTGAAGCCGCCCAGTACCTGATGTCGCTCTGCTTCTGCGGATCCTGCCGCGAGGGTTATACGGGGGCGGATCTCGACCCCGACGACCTCGCGACGGCGGTCCGGCAGGCGCTCGAACCCGTCTGGCGCGGCGAGGCGGCGCCGGACGTGCCCCTGGACAAGCTCCTGGACGCCGAACTGCTCGCCGCGACCCTGGAGTTCAGGTCCTCGGTGGCCCGGTCGCTCCAGGAGGAGGCGGTCGCGGCCGTCCGCGCGGCGGCCCCCGCGGACTTCCAGGTGCTGCTGCACGCCGACCCGGTCCCGCACCACTGCGGCGCCAACGCGGGCGTGCACCCGGCGCACATCCTGGGTGTGGCCGACGGTGTGGTCGTGCCGTGCACGGGCGGCGCGGATCTCCTCGCACCGTTCGCGGCCGAGGGTGTTGAGGGTGCGGTGCTGGCCGCGAACTTCACCGTGGTGAGCGGGATGGGCGGCGCTCCCGCCCGGCTGCGCGAGGACGCGGCACGGGCCGCGGAACTCGGGGCCACCGAACTGCGGCTGTATCACGCGGGGTTGGCGTCCGACGCGGACCTGGAGCTGGTGCGGGCCGCGCTCGGCTGACGGCGCAGCAGGCCGGGCGTCGCCAGGAGACCGGCGACGCCCAGCGCCACCAGCAGCACCCGGTGGTCGACCAGGGCGACAAGACCCGCCCCGACGCCGAGGGCCACCGCGTTCGGCGCGAACACCAGGGTGTTGGCGGTCGCCGCGACCCTCCCGACCAGATGGTCCGGGGTCTCCCGCTGCACCGCCGTGAGCACCGCGATCAGCACGCACGGCAGTCCGACACCGATCCCGGCGCTGGCCGCCAGCACCACCGCGTCGTACGGGAGCGCCCGCAGGGCCACCGCCAACGCGAACAGCGCGAGCCCGGCGCCCGCGAACACCCGCTCCCCGCAACGCCGCAGCAGCGGTCCCGACAGAAGTCCGACCGCCACGGAGCCGAGGCCCTGCACGGCGTAGAGCACGCCCACGAAGGCGGGGGAGCGGCCGAGGCCCTCGTCGACCACGGCGAAGATCAGCGCTCCGTTGACGCCTGCGAGGAACATCGTGAAGCCGCCGGCCAGGGCGAGCGTGCGCAGGGCGGGTTGGCGGCGAAGATACCGCGCGCCCTCGACTGCGCGCGTCCACCAACTGCCCGGTTCCGGAGCGGTTCCGGGCTCCTCCCGCACCCGTAGCAGCGCATAGAGCCCCGCCGCCGCGAGAAAGGTCAGCGCGTCGAGCAGAGCGACCCGCGCACCCCCGTACGCGGCGAACAGGCCGGCGCCCGCGAGCGGGGCCAGCAGCTTCATGCCCTCGTTCGCCGTCATCCGCAGCCCGTTGAAGTCGCCGAGCAGCTTCTTGTCGACGGCCGACGCGATCAGCGCGGCCTCCGCCGCGTCGTGCACCACACCCGCCGCGCCGTACACGAAGAGCACCGCGAACAGGATCCAGACGCGGTCCGCCGAATCCACCGCGAGCAGCGCGCACAGCAGCACGGCCAGGCCCACGTTCGTCCAGATCAGCAGCGGTCTGCGGCGGGTGCGGTCGGCGAGGGTGCCGAGCAGCGGGCCGGCGAGCACCGGCAGCCACAGCGCGAAGGTCGCGAGTGCGGCCAGGCTGCTCGATCCGGTGAGCTCCTTGACCCAGACACCCGAGACCAGCCACATCGCGGACGTGCCGAATCCGGAGACCACCACACCGCCGAGATAGAGCCCCGCGTTGCGGTGGCGGAGCACCTGCCAAGTCGTCCATGCCATACGGGGCAGGCTCGCGCTAAGGCCGGACGGGCGGCATCGGGAAGGTGCCCTACTTCGGGCGCGCGGTGGTCCTCAGGGGGCGGCCCGCTGCTGGTGCGGTGGTCCTCAGGGGGCGGCCCGCTGCTGGTGCGGTGGTCCTCAGGGGGCGCGCTGCCTGTGCGGCTCTCCGAGGAGGCGTGTGCGGTTCTCTGCCGCATGATGAGCCGTCGGGCGATGAGTTCCGGGAGCGTCCGGAGTCTCCACTCCAAGCAACGGATCCCAGGAGCGCTCATGCCGTCTTTCGACTTCACCGCACAGACCCGCCTCGTGGCCCGGCTCGCCGACCGGGTCACCGAGGCGCAGCTCGACCTGCCCACGCCCTGCCCGGAACTTCCCGTACGGAACCTGCTCGGACACCTCGTCGGCCTGACCGCGGCCTTCCGCGACGCGGCGCGCAAGGACCTCGGGCCCACCACGGACACACCGCCGGGCGACACGGTGCCGGACCTCGGGCCCGCCTGGCGCGGCGACCTGAGCAAGAACCTCCAGGAGCTGGCGGAGGCCTGGCAGGCGCCCGAGGCCTGGGAGGGTTTCACACGCGCCGGCGGTGTGGACCTGCCGGCCGAGGTCGCCGCTCAGGTGGCGATGGACGAACTGGTCGTCCACGGCTGGGACCTGGCGCGGGCCACCGGCCAGGAGTACGCGCCGGGCGAGGCCGAGCTCCAGGTGTCGTACGCGCTGCTGAGCCCTGACGCGGACGACAGGTCGGCCCTCTCCGAACAGGAGGCCGCGGACAGCATCTTCGGCCCGCCGGTCCCCGTTCCGCCGTCGGCTCCGCTCCTCGACCGCGTCATCGGCCTGAGCGGCCGCGACCCCCACTGGGCCGCGCCCCGACGCTGAGCGCGGGGCTAGCCTCGCCCCATGACCTTCACCCTCACCCCGCTGGGCACCGCCGCCCCGCACCCGCAGCCCGGCCGTCCCTGCTCCGGGTACCTCGTCGAGGCGGGCGGTGCCAAGGTGTGGGTGGATGCGGGGCCCGGCACGTTCGCCGAGCTCCAACGGCATGTGCAACCGGGTGAGTTGGCGGCGATCTGGATCAGTCATCTGCACTCCGACCACTGGACCGACCTGATCGCCGCCGAAGCGGGCATCGCGGACGGGGGCCTGGACGTCGGGCGCCCGATCCCTGTCCACGCCCCGGCCGGGGCACCCCACCGCCTGGCCGGGTTCTACGGAATGCCGGACCCCGGGCCGCTCACCGGCGTCTTCGCCTTCCACACGATCGAGGACGGCGCGGACATCGACCTCGGCGGCCCGGTCCTCACCAGCCGCGCCGTGGCCCACGGCATCGAGGCGTACGGCGCCCGCATCACGTACGAGGGCGCCGTCCTCGCGTATACGGGAGACAGCGGCCCCTGCCCGCAGCTGACCGAACTCGCCCGGGACGCCGATGTGCTGCTCGCCGAGGCCTATGTCGACCGGCACGAGGGCGAACCGGTGCACCTGACCCCCGAGGACGCGGGCGCCCTGGCGCGGGAGGCCGCGGTCCGGACCCTGCTCATCACGCATGTCGGCCCCGGTCTCACACCCGACGAGGCGACCGTCAGGGCCGCCCGGGCCTTCGGCGGACACACGCTGCGCGCCCGCGAGACGGAGGCGTACGAGATCGCCAAGAGGCAGGCGGAACAGATCAGTTGACCGCCAATCCGTAACACGCCGAAAACCTGAACCGGCCGTCACAGGGGAACAATCCAGCCAACACCCGCACCCTGACCCCTCAGGAGCACCCCCGTGGCGCACACAGCCGATCCGGCCGGCAAGACCGACGACATACCGGAGCCGCCGGCGAGTCCCCTGGACCGCTTCTTCCGTATCACCGCCCGCGGTTCGACCTTCGGCCGTGAGATACGCGGCGGATTCGCCACGTTCTTCACGATGGCCTACATCCTCGTCCTGAACCCGATCATCCTCGGCACCACCGAGGACAAGTACGGCAACACCCTCGACGGCCCCGAACTGGTCACCGCCACCGCCCTGGTGGCCGCGGTCATGACGATCATCATGGGCGTCGGCGGCAATCTGCCGCTCGCCCTCGCCGCCGGCCTCGGGCTCAACGCCGTCGTCGCCTTCCAGCTCGCACCCCAGATGAGCTGGCCGGACGCGATGGGCCTCGTCTTCGTCGAAGGCGTGCTGATCTGCGTGCTCGTGGTGACCGGTCTGCGCGAGGCCGTGATGCACGCCATCCCGCCGGCGCTCAAGCACGCGATCAGCGTCGGGATCGGCCTGTTCATCGCGTTCATCGGTTTCATCGACGCCGGGTTCGCCACCCGTATCCCCGGCGACACGGGCTCCGTGCCCGTGCAGCTCGGCGCCGCGGGACGGCTCGCGGGCTGGCCCATCCTCGTCTTCTGCATCGGGGTGCTGCTCACCGTGGCGCTGCTCGCGCGCAAGGTGCGCGGGGCGATCCTCATCAGCATCGTGGTCACCACGGTGATCGCCGTGATCGTCAACGAGATCGCCGACCTCGCGCCCACCGCCTGGGGGCTCACCGCCCCGAGCGTTCCGGACGATCTCGTCGCCACACCGGACTTCGGGCTGCTCGGCGCGTTCAGTCCGTTCGGCGCCTTCTCCGAAGTCGGCGCGGTCACCCTGGTGCTGCTGATCTTCACGCTCATCCTGAGCGACTTCTTCGACACCATGGGCACGGTCGTCGGCATCTCCAGCGAGGCAGGGCTGCTCGACGAGCAGGGCAAGGTGCCCAACCTCGGCCGCGTCCTGCTCATCGACGGTGCGGCGGCGGTGGCCGGCGGAGCCGCCTCGGCCTCCTCCAACACCTCGTACATCGAATCGGCGGCCGGCGTCGGCGAAGGGGCGCGGACCGGCTTCGCGAACCTCGTCACCGGTGGTCTGTTCGCCCTCGCCCTCTTCTTCGCGCCGCTCGCCCTGATGGTGCCCGCCCAGGCCGCCGCGCCCGCCTTGGTCGCGGTCGGCTTCCTGCTCATGGCGCAGGTGCGGCATATCGACTGGGAGCGCTGGGACCTGGCGATCCCGGCCTTCCTCACCATCGTCGTGATGCCGTTCACCTACTCGATCACCAACGGCATCGGCGCCGGCTTCATCGCGTACGTGGTGATCAAGGCCGTCCTCGGCAAGGCGCGCGAGGTGCACTGGCTGCTTTGGGGAGCGGCCGCGCTGTTCCTGGTCTACTTCGGGATCGATCCGATCGAGCAGCTGCTCGACGGCGAGTGACGCGTGTGGGGGTACGGGAAGATCCCGTACCCCCACACCGGGAGCCGACCCCTCAGCCCTTCAGGGCCGCCTGCATCATCGCCTTCGCGACCGGCGCCGCGAGCTTGTTGCCGCCCACCTCGGAGCGTGCGGCACCGGAGTCCTCGATGAGCACCGCCACCGCGACCTCCTTGCCGTCACTTCCCTTCGCGTACGAGGTGAACCAGGCGTACGGCGTGCTCTTGTTGTTCTCGCCGTGCTGTGCCGTACCCGTCTTGCCGCCGACGGTCGCGCCGGGGATCTGAGCGTTGGTGCCGGTGCCCTCGTTCACCACCGTCTGCATCGCCGACTGCAGCTGCTCGGCCACCGACTCGCTGACCATGCGCGAGCTGCCCGCGTCGTCGAAGCTCTGAAGCACCGAGCCGTCCGCGTCCGTGACCTGCGACACCATGTGCGGGTCGACCAGCGTGCCGCCGTTGGCGATCGCGGCCGAGACCATGGCCATCTGCAGCGGGGTCGCCGTCACGTCGAACTGGCCGATGCCCGACAGGGCGGTCTGGGCCTTGTCCATGCCGGACGGGTAGAGGCTCTGCGAGGCGCGGACCGGGACGTCCTGCTCCTTGTCGTTGAAGCCGAACTTCTCCGCCATCGCCTTGACCTTGTCCTGGCCGAGGTCGACGGCCAGCTTGCCGAAGACGTTGTTGCACGAGTACTGCAGCGCGGTGCGGATGCTGGCGTTCTCGCAGGGCGCCGAAGCGCTCTCGTTGACGAGATCCTTGGTGGAGCCCGGCAGCCGGTACGGGTTGGGGCTGTCCGTCTTCGTGTCCACCGATCCGTACAGACCGTCCTCGAGCGCGGCGGCCGCGACGACCAGCTTGAACGTCGAGCCGGGCGGCAGCGGCTGCCGGATCGCCCGGTTCACCAGCGGCTTGTCCTCGTCCTTCGTCAGCTTCTCCCAGGCGTCGCCGTCCGTGGAACCGGCGATCTTCGACGGGTCGTACGAAGGTGTCGAGACCATCCCGAGGATCTTGCCGGTCTTCGGGTCGATCGCGACGGCCGCGCCCTTGTTGTCCCCGAGCGCCTTGTACGCGGCCTTCTGCACGGCCGGATCGATGGTGGTGACGACGTCGCCCGGGTCGGCCCGCTTGTTGGTGACGGTGTCGAGGGGGTTCTTCAGACGGGTGTCGGTGCCGTCGAGGACGTCCTGGTAGATGCCCTCGAGCTGGGTCGCCCCGTACACCTGGGAGCTGTAGCCGGTCACGGCCGCGTACAGCGAGCCGTCCTTGTACGTGCGCTTGTACGCAAGGTCACTGCCCTTCGTGCGCTCCGAGCCGGTGATGTCCTCGCCGCCCACGATGATGCCGCCCAGCGGATACGCGTACTTGTCGATGGTGCCGCGCCGGTTGTGCTTGTTGTCCGCGAGGGCCTGGCCGTCGTAGAACTGCACCCACGTGGCTCTGACCAGCAGGGAGAGCACGAGGAGCAGGGTGAAGACCGAGATTCGTCTGATCGTCTTGTTCATCGCACTCGGGGAGACGAGCGGGGGAGTGCGATTCGTTCCTGCTCGTTGCGTTTCTCACGAAGCGTTCATGTACGAGGCGTGTGGCCGTGCGGGTGCCGCGGGGGGTGCTCAGCCGCCGACGAACCCCGCCTCGTACGCCGCGATCACCGCCTGGGTCCGGTCCCGTGCGCCCGTCTTCGCCAGGACCGCCGCGACATGGCTCTTCACCGTGGCGGGCCCGAGCCCCAGCTGTCCGGCGATCTCCGCGTTGGTCAGGCCGGTCGCCATCGCCCGCAGCACGTCCGCCTCGCGGCCGGTGAGCCGGGCCACCCAGGCCGGCTGTGCGGGGCGGGTACGGGGTGCGTGCTCGGTGGCGAGGACGCGTACCGCTGCCGGGAAGAGCAGCGAGTCGCCGCGGGCCACCGTGCGCACCGCCTGCACCAGCTGGTCGGCGTCGGTCCGCTTGAGCAGGAATCCCGCGGCTCCGGCGCGCAGGGCGTCGTACACGTAGGAGTCGTTCTCGAAGGTGGTCACGACCATGATCCGGGGCGGGGCGTCCATCGAGGCGAGGATCTGTTCGGTGGCGCGGATGCCGTTGACCTCGGGCATGCGCACATCCATGAGGACGACGTCGGGCCGCAGGGCGCGCACCACGGAGACGGCCTCGGCGCCGCTCGCGGCCTCGCCGACCACCTCCATGCCGGGCTCGGCGTCGAGGATGGCGCGCAGGGCGGTGCGGACCAGCCGCTCGTCGTCGGCGAGGACGATCCGTACGGGCGCGGCGTTCACCGCGCGCCGCCCGTGGTGAGCGGCAGCCGGACGGCCAGCCGCCAGCGGTCGCCTTCGGGCCCCGCCGTACAGCCGCCGCCGAGCAGCCGGGCGCGGTCGGCGATGCCCTTGAGCCCGTTGCCACCGCCGGGGCGCGGGGCGGCGGCCCCGGACAGCGCGTTCTCCATGACGATCTCCACTGTGTCGGCGGCCTCGGTGATCCGCAGCGAGACCGGTGAACCGGCGCTGTGCCGAAGCGAGTTGGCGAGTCCCTCCTGCACGATCCGGTACGCCTCGCGCGACACGAGCGCGGGCAGCGCCGGCACATCGGCCTTCACCGTCGCGTCGACGGGCGTCGCGGTGGCCCGGGTGCGGGCGAGCAGGCCGGCCAGGTCCTCGGCGAGCGTCGGCGCGGGAGCCTGCGCCGCCTCGTCGCCCTCGCGCAACAGGCCGAGCACCGCGTCGAGTTCACCGACGGTGCGCCGGGTGGTGTCCTCGATGGCGGACAGCGCTTCCCGTACGAAGGCGGGATCGCGGTCGAGCACCCGGCGGGCGGCACTCGCCTGCAGGGTCACGGCGCTCAGCGCGTGGCCGACCGAGTCGTGCAGTTCGCGCGCGAGCCGGTTGCGTACGGCCAGTTCGGCGGCGCGTGCCTCGGCGGCGGCGAGGCGGTCGGCGGGGGTGGGGCCGAGCAGGACGGGTGCGTACCGGGCGAGCAGGCCGCCCGCCGCGGTGGCGCAGACGGCGAGGGCGAGCAGCATCGCGATTCCGGCGAACGGGCCGAGCACGAACACCCAGGTACGGTCCAGGGACGCGGGCAGCCGAAGAAACTCCCGTACGGCCGGCACCGGCAGCAGCAGCACCGAGACCGCGAACGGCGGCAGCGCCAGCATCGCGCCGCTGAGCAGCC
Organism: Streptomyces mesophilus; assembly: GCF_040300965.1. Classification (GTDB taxonomy): domain Bacteria; phylum Actinomycetota; class Actinomycetes; order Streptomycetales; family Streptomycetaceae; genus Streptomyces; species Streptomyces mesophilus_A. Next base: position 16,674 of record NZ_JBEPEW010000163.1, read on the forward strand.
CGCCCACCCCGACGTGCAGCGTGAACCAGGCCGCGGTGCGCCGCCGCGCCGCCGGGCCACGGGCCG
>NZ_JBEPEW010000164.1:0-16717 GCF_040300965.1 Streptomyces mesophilus
CCCGCCGCCGTACGCGAGGCCCTCGACAACGGTGCCGATATCGAGGCCCGCGACGACCGGGGCCGTACGCCGCTGCTGCTCGCCGCGACCGGCGACCATGACGTGGCCGCGCGGATCCTGGTCGAAGCGGGCGCCGACCCCGATGCCCAGGACGAGCAGGACGACAGCGCCTGGCTGGTGACCGGCGTGACCGGCAGCGTGAAGATGGCCCGGGTACTGATCCCCGCCGGGCCCGACTACGCACTGGAGAACCGCTACGGCGGAACGTCCCTGATCCCGGCGGGCGAGCACGGCCACGCGGACTACATCCGCGAGGTCCTGAAGAACACGGACATGGACGTCGACCACGTCAACAACCTCGGCTGGACCGCCCTGTTGGAGGCCGTCATCCTCGGCGACGGCGGTGCGGCCCATCAGGAGACGGTCGAGGCGCTCCTCGACGGCGGCGCCGATCCCGACCTCGCGGACGGCGACGGGGTGACCCCGCTGCAGCACGCCGAGGACAAGGGCCAGGACGAGATCGCCGAGCTGCTGCGGGCGGCCGGGGCCTGACGGGAACAACGCGACGCCGGCCGGGCGGGCCGTAGTCCTTCGGACTACTCCCTCCGGCCGACGGGGCACCCGGGAAACGGGCCCCGGGCCGGATGCCCGGGCAGACGGTCCCCCGGGAGCCTGGCCCCATGCGCTTATTCGGAGCAAGATCCCTTCAGTTCAGGTCGGCCGTCGGAGCCGCCGCGTTCGGACTGCTCGCGACCGGGCTGCTGCCCGCGCCCGCCGCGGGCGCGTCCGGTGGCGACGGTGGCGTCGGAGGCGTGCAGATCCGGCGGACCGCGTACGGCGTCCCGCACATCGTGGCCCGCGACTTCGGCTCGCTGGGCTACGGATACGGATACGCGTTCGCCCAGGACAACGTGTGCGAGCTCGCCGACACGGTGCTGACGCTGCGCGGCGAACGGTCGCGGTACTTCGGCGCGCAGGGCGAACCGGCGGGCGGCGGGGACGGACCCGGCGAGGAGCTGCCGTACAACCTGGCGAGCGATACCTACTACAAGGCGCAGCGTGAGGCCGGCACCGTGCGCAAGCTGCTCGCGCGGAAGGCTCCGCTCGGGCCGGTGGATGAGCTCAGGAGGATGGTCGCGGGGTACGCCGAGGGGTACAACCGCTATCTGCGGGACACCGGCGTCGACTGGATCCCCGACTCCCGGTGCAAGGGCAGACCGTGGGTACGGCCGGTCACGGCCGAGGACCTGTGGCACCTCGTGTACGACGTCAACGCCGCGTCCGGGGCGGCGCCCTACGCCGCGGCCATCGGCGACGCCAAGCCGCCGGGAGCGGCGGGCGCCCGGCCGAAGGCCTTGCACGAACCGGAGACACGGCCGGCCAGCAACGGCTGGGCCCTCGGCCGGGAGGTGCTGCGCCCCGGAGCGGGAAACGCCATGGTGCTGGCCAATCCGCATCTGCCCTGGGTGGGCAACTCCCGCTTCTACCAGGTGCAGTTGACGATCCCCGGCACGCTGGACGTGGCCGGCGCGAGCCTTCAGGGCACGCCCATGGTGGAGATCGGGCACAACCGCACGCTCGCCTGGACCCACACCGCGAGCAACGCCCAGCACGGCTCGCTCTACCGGCTGAAGCTCGCGCCCGATGACCCCACGAGCCACGTGGTCGACGGGAAGCGCGAGCGGATGACCCGTACCACCGTCGAGGTCGTGGTCAAAGGCGAGGACGGCAGGGCGCGGACCGAGCGGCGCACGGTGTACGGCACGCGTTTCGGTGCCGTGCTGAACTTCGGCTGGACGAGCACCCACGCGTACGCGCTGCGCGACGCCAACGAGAGCAATCTGCGCTCGATGAACACCTGGCTCGCGATGGGCACTTCACGCGATCTGGACGGGCTGCGCGCTGCGCACGACACCTCGCAGGGCATCCCGTGGACCTACACCTTGGCCGCGGACAGCAGCGGCGATACGTACTTCACGGACGCCTCGGCCGTCCCGCACCTCACGGACGAGCAGCTGGAACGCTGCGCCGTGCCGGGCGGCGATGAGGCACCCGAAGCGCTGGACGGTTCACGGACGGACTGTGCCTGGGGCAGCGATCCCGATGCGCTAGTCCCCGGTATCCACGGGCCGTCCCGGCAGCCCGAGTTGAGCCGCGGCGACTTCGTGGCCAACTCCAACAACGGTCCGCAGTACACCAATCCGTCGGCTCCGCTGACGGGCATCCCGTCCGTCTACGACGTGAACCCCCGCCTCGGCCCGCGCGCGCAGCTCGGTCTGCGGATGATCGAGGAGCGGGGCACGGGCGCCGACGGTCTGGGCGCACCGGGCTTCACCTTGCGCACGCTGCGCGAGTCGATGCTCGGCAACCGTGTTCTGTCGGCCGAGACGGGCCGCGCGGACATCCTCGCGCTGTGCCGGGCGCATCCTCGGCTGGAAGCCACCGACGGCAAGGTGGTCGATGTGCGCAAGGCCTGTGCCGCGCTGGGGCGTTGGGACGGCCGGGCGGACGCCGACAGCAGCGGTGCGGCGCTGTGGATCTCGTTCTACGGACGGCTCGCCGAGAGGGGGCCGTCGCAGAGCTGGCACAAGGTGCCGTACGACCCTCAGGAGCCGCTCACCACACCGCGTGGCATCAAGGGTGAGGATCCGCACGTGCGACGCGCCCTCGCCGACACCGTGCAGGAGTTCGCGGCCGAAGGGCTGCCGGCGGATGCCGCGCTCGGTGCGGTGCAGAAGTGGGCGGGGGTGCCGCTGCCCGGCTGCGACGGCTCGGAGGGCTGCTTCAACGTCCTCGAGGGGAGCGCCGATTCGGGTACGGGTACGCCCCGGGGCGGCACGTTCGGGACCAGCTTCCTGATGGCCGTGACGCTGACCGACGACGGGCCGCGCGCCTCCACGCTGCTCACCTACGGGCAGTCGGCCGACGAGGCCTCGCCGCACTACACCGATCAGACCCGGCTGTTCTCGCGGGGGCGGTGGGTGAGCGAGCGGTTCACCGAGGCGGAGATCCTCGGCGATCCGCAGCTGGAGGTGACGACGCTCGAGCGCTGACGCGCAAGGGCCGGGACCGACACACGCGGTCCCGGCCCTGCGCCCGGCGTCATACCGCCTCGGCCATCGCCTCGGTCATGCCGGCTGCGCCATCCGCTCGTTCACGCCGCCTCGGCCATCCGCTCCTGTCCGGCGAACTGCGTCCGGTGCAGCTCCGCGTAACGTCCGCCGTGGGCGAGCAGTTCCTCGTGCCGTCCGCGTTCCACGATCCGGCCGTCCTCGACGACGAGGATCTGGTCGGCCGAGCGGATCGTCGACAGACGGTGGGCGATGACGAGGGCGGTCCGGCCCTCCAGGGCCTCGGCGAGCGCCTCCTGGACGGCGGCCTCTGAGGTGTTGTCGAGGTGGGCGGTCGCCTCGTCCAGGATGACCACCCGCTGACGGGCGAGCAGCAGCCGGGCGATCGTCAGCCGCTGACGTTCACCTCCGGAGAGCCGGTACCCGCGCTCGCCGACCACCGTGTCCAGGCCGTCCGGCAGGGAGCGGACCAGCGGCTCCAGCCGCGCCCGGCGCAGCGCGTCCCACAACTCCTCATCGGACGCACCCGGCCGGGCGAGCAGCAGATTGGCGCGTACGGAGTCGTGGAAGAGGTGTCCGTCCTGCGTGACCATGCCGAGCGTCTGCCGCATGGAGGTGGCGCTGAGGTCACGGACGTCCACTCCCCCGATACGGACCACACCGTCGTCGGCGTCGTACAGCCGGGGAACCAGCTGGGCGATGGTCGACTTGCCGGCGCCGGACGAGCCCACGAGCGCGATGGTCTGGCCGGGTTCGGCACGGAAGGAGAGCCCGCGCAGCACCTCCTCGCCGCCTCGGGTGTCGAGCGAGGCCACCTCTTCGAGGGAGGCGAGGGAGACCTTGTCGGCCGAGGGGTAGCCGAAGCGGACGTTGTCGAACTCGACGGCGACCGGCCCGTCCGGCACGCTGCGGGCGTCCGGCTTCTCCTCGATCAGCGGCTTGAGGTCGAGCACCTCGAAGACCCGCTCGAAGCTGACCAGGGCGCTCATCACCTCGACCCGGGCACCGGCCAGGGCGGTCAGCGGCGCGTAGAGCCGGGTGAGCAGCAGGGCCAGGGCGACCACGGCGCCGGCGTCCAGGGTGCCGCGGATCGCGAACCAGCCGCCGAGGCCGTAGACGAGTGCCAGGGCGAGCGCGGAGACCAGGGTGAGCGCGGTGATGAAGGTGGCCTGCGCCATGGCGGTCCGTACGCCGATGTCCCGTACGCGGCGGGCCCGCTCGGCGAACTCCTCGGACTCCTCGCCGGGCCGCCCGAACAGCTTGATCAGCGTCGCGCCCGGGGCCGAGAAGCGCTCGGTCATCCGGGTGCCCATCGCCGCGTTGTGCGCGGCCGCCTCGCGCTGCAGCCTGGCCATCCGGGTGCCCATGCGCCGGGCGGGCACGATGAACACCGGGAGCAGGACCAGGGCGAGCAGCGTGATCTGCCACGACAGGCTGAGCATCACGGCGAGCGTGAGCAGCAGCGTGACCACGTTGGACACCACGCCGGACAAGGTGTTGGAGAAGGCGCGCTGGGCGCCGATCACATCGTTGTTGAGCCGGCTGACGAGTGCGCCGGTGCGGGTGCGGGTGAAGAACGCGACCGGCATCCGCTGCACATGGTCGAAGACGGCGGTGCGCAGGGAGAGGATCAGATCCTCGCCGAGGCCCGCGGAGAGCCAGCGGTTGAGCAGGCCGAGGCCGGCCTCGGCTACGGCGATCACCGCGATGACCAGGGCCAGCCGGACGACGACACCGGATTCCTTGCCGTCGACGATGGCGTCGACGACCCGGCCCGCGAGCACCGGGGTGGCCACGGCGAGCAACGCCATCGCCACGCTGATGAGCAGGAACTGTCCGATACGTCGGCGGTGCGGGCGGGCGAAGTCGGCGATACGGCGCAGTGTGGCCCGGGCGAAGGGACGCTGGTCCTGCTGGGCGTTCATCACGCTGTGCAGCTGCGTCCAGGCTGTGGTTTCCATGCTCATGCCTGGAACCTAGAACCTGAAGTAAACTTGAGGTCAAGGGTCCGTCCGCACGGAATCCGAAAACTCGCCGCACGAGCGCTCTGCTACAGTGCGAGTGGCACTTGTGTACGCCCTGAGTCATCGGGCGCCGGTGCAGTTCCTCTCTCCGCCCGCTTCCGTCGGGCTCCCGGACAGTCTCTGTCCCTGTCTCACCGCGCTTCCGCCGCACCTTTCGGGATGGCTCAGCCTCCCGACAGCCGCCCATGAGCCGGTTCCCCACGCTCCGCCGACGTGCGGTGCGCGCCTGATCCCAGGCGCCCCGCCCTTGCGTCGCGTTGAGCCCTTCCCCCCTCACGTATGCCAACTCACCGTCCATGAAAGGACGCGCCACCATGACTACCACCACCACACTTGAACCCACCCCTGTCGCAGCCGAGTTGCCCACGGCGTACGGGGTCCTGGATCTCACCACGCACGGCAACGGCATCCTGCGCACCCCCGGCCTGCTGCCGGCGCCCGGCGACATCCACGTACCGGCGGCGCTGATCCGCCGCCACGGCCTGCGCAAGGGCGACGCCGTCGAAGGGACGACCACGGGGGTGACGACTCGCGCCGCAAAGGGGCGCGCACTCGACCACGTATCCCTGGTCAACGGCCGACTCCCCGGCGCACGACCGCACTTCGGCGACCTCACACCCCTGCATCCGCGCGAACGCCTGACGCTGGAGCACTCCGGGGGCGGCATCACGCCCCGGATCGTCGATCTGGTCACGCCGGTCGGCAAGGGCCAGCGCGGGCTGATCGTCGCGCCGCCGAAGACCGGCAAGACCATGCTGCTCAAGCAGCTGGCCGCGGCCGTCACCGAGAGCCACCCGGAGTGCCACCTCATGGTGCTGCTCCTGGACGAGCGGCCCGAGGAGGTCACCGACATGCGGCGTTCAGTGCGCGGTGAGGTGCTCGCCTCCACCTTCGACCGGCCCGCCAAGGAGCACATCGCCCTCGCGGAGCTCGCCATCGAGCGCGCCAAGCGGCTCGTCGAACAGGGCCGCGACGTCGTGCTGCTGCTGGATTCCCTGACCCGTCTGTGCCGCGCGTACAACAACGCGGCGTCCTCCGGCGGCCGCACCCTCAGCGGCGGTGTCGACGCGGGCGCGCTGATCGGGCCGAAGCGCCTGTTCGGTGCCGCCCGGCTCACGGAGGAGGCCGGCTCGCTCACCATCCTCGCCACCGCACTGGTGGACACCGGTTCGCTCGCCGACAACTACTTCTTCGAGGAGCTCAAGAGCACCGGCAACATGGAGCTCCGTCTCGACCGCGCCCTCGCCGCCCACCGTGTCTTCCCGGCCGTGGACGTCACCCCGTCCGGGACCCGGCGCGAGGAACTCCTCGTACCGGCAGCGGAATTGACCGCCGTACGGGCGCTGCGCCGGGCTCTGCAGTCACGCAACGGGCAGGCCACCGAAGCGCTGATCGAGCAGCTGCGCAAAACCCCCGACAACCCGGCCTTCCTCCAGCAGGTCAAGCAGACCGTGCCCGGCGCCTGAGCGCGGGCGCTGGGGGATTTCCCCCAAGCAGGACGGAGGAAAGCCGCGTTCCGCGGGCCACCCGGGCGGATCTAGCTTCGAGGCATGAACACGAAGACGACCGCCCCGAGGGGGTCACGATGATCTCGGTCCGCGGACTGACCAAGCGCTACGGCTCGACCGCCGCCGTCGAGGACCTGAGCTTCGACGTGGCGCCCGGCGCCGTGACCGGTTTCCTCGGGCCCAATGGTTCCGGTAAGTCCACCACCATGCGCATGATCATGGGCCTGGACGCCCCGGACGCGGGCCAGGCCCTGGTCGACGGCCGCCCGTACGCGGAGCTGGCCTGGCCGCTGCGTGAGGTGGGCGCGCTGCTCGAAGCCCGTACGTACCATCCGGGCCGCAGCGCGTCCTGGCATCTGCGCGCACTCGCCGCGGGCGGCGGCATCCCGGGCGCCCGGGTCGACGAGGTGCTGCGGACCGTCGGCCTGAGCGAGGTCGCGCACCGGCGGGCGGGGACCTTCTCGCTCGGTATGTCGCAGCGGCTCGGGATCGCTGGCGCGCTGCTCGGGGACCCCGGTGTGCTGCTCTTCGACGAACCGGTGAACGGGCTCGATCCCGAAGGCGTGCGCTGGATCCGGGATCTGATGAAGGGGCTGGCCGCCGAGGGCCGTACCGTGCTCGTCTCCAGCCACCTGATCAGTGAAATGGCCCTCACCGCCGACCACTTGGTGGTGATCGGCCAGGGCCGGCTGCTCGCCGATACGAGTGTCGCCGAACTCACCGCCGACGGCGGCTCCCTGGAGGAGGCCTTCTTCCGGCTCACCAGCGGCTCCGCCACGTACCGCGGCACCACCGGAGCCTCGACCGCCTCACCGTCGTCCGCAGCACCGACCACCACCTCCCACCGGAGCACCCGATGAGCACCGCCGCACTCTCCCCCGGCCTCCCCGTACCCGAGGACCGGTACGGCTTCACACACGTGCTGCGGATGGAGTGGATCAAACTCCGCAGTCTGCGCTCCACGTGGTGGGCGCTGTTCGTCGTGGTGGCCGGGATGATCGCCATGGGGGTGGTCACCATGGCCAACACCAAGGCGCCGTCGGCCGACAAGGCGGCCACGTTCGACCCCACGAACAACGTGCTCGCCGGCGTCGCGCTCGGCCAGCTGGTCATCGGCGTGATCGGCGTCCTGCTCGTCACGGGCGAGTACTCGTCCGGTTCGATGCGCTCCACGCTGGCCGCGGTACCTCGCCGACCGCTGGTGCTCGCCGCGAAGGCGGCGGTGTTCGGCGGGGTGACCCTGGTGCTCAGCGAGGTCATCGCCTTCCTCACGTTCCTGGCGGGCCGCGCGGCCCTCGACCCGGCGATCGAGCAGCCCTCGCTCACCGACGGCGGCGTGCTGCGCGCCGTGCTGATGTCCGGGGCCTATCTGGGTCTGATCGCCGTGATGGCCGTCGGTATCGGCGCGCTGGTCCGGCACACCGCGAGCGCGATCGGCGCCCTGGTGGGGCTGCTCTTCGTGCTGCCGGCGATGCTGGCGGGCGCCACGGGCACGACCGTCGCCAAGTTCTTCCCGACGATGATCGCCGGGAACTCCCTCGCGGTGTCGCGGCCGATGCCGGAGATGCTCACACCGTGGGCGGGCTTCGCGCTGCTTCTCGTGTACACCGCCGTGGTGTACGGGGCCGGGGTGCGGGTCCTGGTACGACGCGATGCGTGAGGCGGACCGGGCGGACACGGGGCTCGTGGACATGGGACGGGTGGACGCGGACCGGGCGGACACGGGGCTCGTGGACATGGGACGGGTGGACGCGGACCGGGCGGACACGGGACTCGTGGACACGCCACCCGGTGAGCGGCCCGGCGCCGGACACGGGATCATCGTCGGCATGCCCGCCGGTTCCCGTGCCCCCGCCACCCCCTCACCCACCGGTTCCATGGCCCCCGCCGCCCCCTCGCCCGCCGGCCTGCTCGTCGAGGTGCTCAGGGCCCCGCTGACCCGCCGGGCCTGGCGCGAGGCCGCGTACCTCCTGATCACCGGCCTCAGCGGTTTCGTCGGCGCCGTGCTCCTGCTCGTGCTGCTCGCCCTCGGCTTCGGGTTCGTCCTCTCCCTGCTCGGCGCCCTGCTCGGCCTTGTCCTGACCGTCGCCGGTCTCGGCCTGGCCCGTGCGCTCGGCCGCATCCAGCGTCGCCTGGCGGCCGGGCTCCTCGGCGAGCGGATCCCCGCACCCCGGTCTCCCGCCGGGCGTGCGGATCTCGGCCTGTTCGGGCGGCTCGACGCACGGCTGCGGGACGCGACCGGCTGGCGGCACGTGGCCTACGTACTGGCGAAGCTGCCGCTGTCGCTGATCGGGCTGTACGCCGTGCAGTGGTGGGTGATCGGTCTGATCAACCTGACCGCACCCGTGCGCTGGGCCCTGTTCGGCCAGGGCGACGGCGGCGGAATGCTCCTGATGACACCGCTGCCCGCAGGCGGCAGCCCGACTGTGCACGACTTCGCGGGCACGCTGATCGGCCTCCCGATGGGCCTGGTCACCTTGCTGATCGCGCCCTGGTTCACCCGGCTCGTCGTGCTCGCCGACCGCCGGCTGATGCGGGCGCTGCTCGGACCGGGGTCGCTCGCCCAGCGCGTACGCGATCTGGAGGAGACCCGTGCGCTCGCCGTGGACGACTCGGTGGCGCTCCTTCGTCGCGTCGAGCGCGATCTGCACGACGGCGCGCAGGTGCGGCTTGTCGCCCTCGCGCTCGGACTCGACATGGTGAAGACCAAGCTCGCGGACGAGTCCACGCTCGATCTCGACGCCGTACGGCGGCTCGTGGACGGCGCGCACCTCAACGCCACCGAGGCCCTGACCGAACTGCGCGATCTGGCCCGCGGTATCCATCCGCCGGTACTCGACGAGGGGTTGGCGCACGCCCTGGAGACACTGGCGGCGCGCTCCACCGTGCCGGTGCAGCTCACCGTGGACGTGCCGGAACGCCCGTCGCCCGCGATCGAGTCCATCGCGTACTTCTGCACGGCGGAGCTGCTCACCAATGTCATCAAGCACAGCGGCGCCACCCGCGCCACGGTCTCGGCCGTCACCCGGCCGGACGGAACGCTGCGGCTGCGCGTCGGCGACGACGGGCAAGGCGGCGCCGAAGCCGGTACGGGCAGCGGACTCACGGGGCTGCTGCAGCGGGTGCGCACGGTGGACGGCACCTTGGAGATCCGCAGCCCGCAGGGCGGTCCGACCATGGTCACGGTGGAACTGCCGCCGCGCGCGTGAGTGGTGGGGGCGACGTGCGTCACGTAGAACGCGTGGAGCACGTACGACACGTATGCGGTGTAAGCGACAGGGGTGCTGCATACCGGGGTTCCAGGCGCTCCTGTTCGTCGCGCCTGGCAGCATGGGCCGCATGCGTGTAGTGATCGCCGAAGACGCCGCCGTGCTGCGGGAACTCCTGGTCCAGATGCTTCAGGACCGCGGCTACGAGGTGGCGGCCGCCGTGCCCGACGCCGAGGCCCTGCGCGCGGCCGTCGCCGAGCACCGGCCCGACGTCGCGATCGTCGACATCCGGATGCCGCCCACCCACACCGATGAAGGGCTGCGCGCGGCGATCGCGCTGCGCGGCGAACACCCGGACATGGGCGTGCTGTTGTTCTCGCAGTACGTGGAGACCAAGTACGCCACCGAGCTGCTCGCGGGCGGTTCGGCAGGCGTCGGGTATCTGCTCAAGGACCGGGTGGCGAACATCGCGGAGTTCACCTCCGCGCTCGACCGGGTCGCGGCCGGCGGCACCGCGCTCGACCCCGAGGTGGTCACCCAGCTCGCCGGGGCCAGCCGCCGCACCGACGATCTCGCGACGCTGACCGCCCGCGAGCGCGAGGTGCTCGGCCTGATGGCCGAGGGCCGCTCCAACGCCGCGATCGCGGCGGCGCTGCATGTCTCCGCGGGTACCGTCGAGAAGCATGTGGCCAGCCTCTTCGGCAAGTTGGGGCTGCCCGCGTCGGAGGACATGAACCGGCGCGTCCTCGCGGTGCTGCGCTTCCTGCGCGATTAGCTCCACGGGTCGCGGCGCGCCGGTCGGGCTACGGTGAGCTCATGACGCGATCTGTCCACGAGCTCTACGCCGCCCGGATCACCGACCAGACCCGCCAGTTGACCGCCGCCGTGGACGGCGCGGACACCACCACCCCCGTACCGGGTCTCGACGGCTGGACCCTGGCCCATCTCCTGCGCCATGTCGGGGGCGCCCACCGCTGGGCCGAGACGGTGATCCGCACCCGGGCCACCGCGCCGGTCTCCGACGACCAGGTCAACGACGTCACGCCCGACAAGGACGACGACCTGCCCGGCCTGACCGCCTGGCTGCTGGACGGGGCCGATCAGTTCGCGGCCACCTTGCGCTCCACGCCCGAGGACACGCCGGTGTGGACGGTGGCGCCCGGCGGCAGGCCGGCGTTCTGGGCCCGCCGTATGACGTACGAGACGGTGGTGCACCGCTTCGACGCGACCGCCGCGGTCGGCGGCACGTACACCCTGGACGCCGAGACGGCGGCCGACGGCATCGAGGAGTGGCTCGGTTTCAGCACACTCCCCCAGGCGTACGCCTCTGCCGAGGAGCAACAGGCGCTGATCGCCCCGGACCGCACCCTCCATCTGCACGGCACCGACGCACCGTCCGGGGCGGGCGAGTGGCTGATCGACCTCTCCACCACGACGATGAGCTGGAGCCACGGCCACCACAAGGCGACCACCGCCGTACGGGGGCCGCTCGGTGCGCTCCTGCTCGCGCTGTACGAACGCGGCGCGCTGTACGAACGCAGCGCGCCGGAAGGTGCGCTCCAAGTCTTCGGTGACGAGGCCCTGTTCACGCACTGGGTGCATGCCGCCGGGGACTGGCTGCGGCGCTGACCGGCACGGCACACTGCGTGCCATGACCGTACGTATCGAACGCACCGGCCCCGTCACCACCGTCGTCCTCGCCCGCCCCGAGGCACGCAACGCCGTCGACGGGCCGACGGCGGCCCTGCTCGCCGAGGCGTTCCGCGCCTTCGAGGCCGATGAGTCGGCGCGCGTGGCCGTGCTGTGGGGCGAGGGCGGCACGTTCTGTGCGGGGGCGGACCTCAAGGCGATCGGTACGGAGCGCGGCAACCAGGTCACCGAGGACGGGGACGGTCCGATGGGGCCGACCCGCATGCGGCTGTCGAAGCCGGTGATCGCGGCGATCGCCGGTCATGCGGTGGCCGGCGGCCTGGAACTGGCGCTCTGGTGCGATCTGCGGATCGCCGAGGAGGACGCCGTGTTCGGGGTGTTCTGCCGCCGCTGGGGAGTCCCGCTGATCGACGGCGGCACGGTGCGGCTGCCGCGGATCGTCGGCACGGGCCGCGCCATGGACATGATCCTCACCGGCCGCCCGGTGCCCGCGACCGAGGCGTACGCGATGGGCCTCGCCAACCGCGTGGTACCGACGGGCGGTTCGCGCGCGGCGGCCGAGCAACTGGCCGTCGAGCTCGCCGCGTTCCCCCAGGCCTGCCTGCGCGCCGACCGCGCCTCCGTCCTGGACCAGGAGGGCCAGGACGAACACACCGCCCTCGCCCGAGAGCTCCGCCACGGCTCCACCGCCCTGCTCGAAAGCCTCGAGGGCGCGGCCCGCTTCACGGCGGGGGCGGGGCGGCATGGGGCGTTCGGGGTCTAGGGCCTGTCCAGGGGACCTTGCGCGTCCGATCCCGATGCGGGGCCGTCGCAGAACCCCTACGGCAGCAGCACCCAGTCCCCCAGCAGCGCCCCCACAAGTCCCGCGCCCAGCAGATACGTTCCCAGACGCGTACGGCCCCGGCGGCTGAGTTCGATGACCAGGCCGCACAGGACGAGGAGCAGTCCGTAGACGCCGACGACCAGGACGGATGAGCGGCTGGCGAGGCGGATCGTGAGGACCGCGGCGACCAGGACCATCAGCGCGGAGGCCGCGGCGATCCGCAGCCGGCGCGCCTGGCGCGGGGTCATGCCCTGGCGGTCAGCCGTTGCCGGTGCGACGACCGTGGTCTCCGGTTCCGCTGTGGCGGTCGCTGATTCCTCGGTGGTGACGGCCTCTTGATCGGATGCGCTCATGGCCAAGGATCGTAATCGGTGCACCGTACGGCCCGGACCCCCGCTCCCCGCAACGCGTGCCCACTTCATCGCACCAGCAACTGAATTCCGCCCAGAACGGTCGCCCCGATCACAAGCCGCTCGAAAAGGAGTTGGTCGATCCGGTCCACGCACTTGCGACCCAGCCACGCGCCGGGCACCACGAAGAGAACGAGGGCCGCGTCGAGAAGCAGCGACTGCCAGTCGATCAGGCCGAGGCCCACACTGAAGGGGACCTTCGAGGTGTTCACGATCAGGAAGAACCATGCGGACGTTCCCAGGAAGCCCAGTTTCTGGAATCCGCTGGAGATCAGATACAGCGACATCACCGGGCCGCCGGCATTGGCGACCATCGTCGTGAACCCGCCGAGCACTCCGTACGAAGGCGCCTTCCAGCGTCCGGCGCCGCCGGCCGCGTCCTCCTCCTGACGTGCCGCGACCCGCCGCCGCCAGACGGTCACCGCGGCCATGAGCAGCAGAATCGCCCCGATCGATGTGCGCACCCCGGTGTCGTCCGCCCACATCAGGAACACCGTGCCGGCCAGGACCCCGGCGCCTACCGCCGGGAACAGCCGCCACAACGTGGGCCAGTGGGCATGCCGGCGATAGGTGAGGACGGCGAGGATGTCCCCGGCGATCAGAATCGGGAGCAGCACCCCGGTGGATTCCCGCGCGGGAAGAATGGCCGCGAATACGGCCAGACTGACCGTATTCGCCCCGCTGACGGCTGTTTTGGAGAACCCGACCAGCGCGGCAGCGAGCGCGAGGGCGACAAATCCCCAGAGCGATATGTCCATACGGGATGGATGCTACGTGAAACGACCTCCCGCGGGCGCCGCGCCCTCAATTCGCGGGCAGAGCAACCGATACCGGCTGTCAGCCGTCCAATTCCCCCAGCCGTCCGGCGATCTCACCGCGTACGGGGACCCCCAACTTCGCCAGAATCCGCTCCAGATGGGCATCAACCGTACGTTTGGAGATGACGAGCCGTTCCGCGATCTCGCGATTCGACAGCCCTTCGGAGGCCAGCAGGGCCACCTCGTGCTCGCGCCGGGTGAGGTCATGGGACTGCGCGCGCGGCGCCGGGATCAGCTGCTTCTCCTCCTGACCGGTGGCGAGCGCGACGACCTGCTCCAGCGGCCGCGAGGCCCCGTCCGCCCTGAGCTCGGCGCACCGCTGCTCGCCCAGCGCTTCCTGCGCGGCGCGGACGGCCGTCTGATGGAACTCCTCCATCAGCGAGGTGCCGCCGAGCCGAGCACCGGCGCCGGCCCACAGCGGATCCGCGGCCCCGAGCAGCCAGATGGCCTCCTCGTGCCGGCCGTCGTGGCCGGCCAGCCAGGCGAGGAGTTCGAGGCAGTACGCCAACCCCACGCCGTCGCCCAGCTCATGCTTGATCCGCATTCCGGTGACGCCCGAAGCGCGACTTTGCTCGTACTCGCCGCGGCGGAAGCGGGCCATGCCGATCACCATGTGCAGATAGCCGCGCACCCAGCCCTCGGTGGATCCCTCGCCCAGCCGTCTGAGCCCGCGCTCGCAGACTTCGAGCGCGGCATCGAGCTGACCGCTCAGATGCCGCATATAGCCGATCTGCGTCTCCAGGGTCACCAGGCCGACCACGTCCCCGGCCTCCTCGAGGATCCGGTGGGCCTCGTCCGCGGCCTTGGCCGCCTCCTCGTGCCGCTCCATGAAGGTGAGCGACAGATTGAGGTAGACCCGGCCGCGTCCCGCGACCACCGGATCGTCCAGTTCATCGGCGATCCGTACGCACTCCTGGGCCTCGTCGAGTGCTTTCGGATCCGCCTGGAACGCACCCAGATACGCGCTCTGCGCAAGCGCCCAGGCCCGTTCGCGTACGGGGCCGGGGAAGCGGTCCGTGATCTTCGCGTACCAGTAGCGGCCCTCGGTGTGCAGACCGGCGATATGCCAGTACGGCCACAGGGCGCCGGCCAGCGCGGCCGCCTCGTGATCCTTGCCGGGCGCCGCGAGCGCGTACTCGATCGCGAGGCGGATGTCGGCGTGCTGTTCGCGCAGCGCGTGATAGCGCTGGATCTGGTCGTCGGCGAGGAAGTTGCGGTCGAAGTCCTCGGCGAGTTTCAGATAGCGGGCGTAGTGCCGTTCCTGCATCTGCGCCTGTTCACCGCGCACCACGAGATGTTCGGCCCCGTATTCCCGCAAGGTGTCGAGCATCCGGTAGCGCGAGCCGTCCACGCCCTCGCGCTGCACCACCGATTTGTCGACGAGTCCGACGAGCGCCTCGAGGATCTCCTCGCGCGGCAGCTCACCCCCCGCGCAGACCTCCTCGATGGCGGCGATGTCGAAGCTGCCCGCGAACACCGAGAGCCGTGACCACAGCAACTGCTCCTGCCCGGTGCACAGTTCATGGCTCCACTCGATGGCGGTGCGCAGCGTCTGATGGCGCGGCAGTGCGGTGCGCCGGCCGCCCGTGAGGAGCCGGAAGCGGTCCTCGAGGCGGGCCACCAGCTGTTCCAGGGGCAGCACCCGCAGCCGTACGGTGGCCAGTTCGATGGCGAGCGGCATGCCGTCGAGCCGGCGGCACAGGGCGACCACGTCGGCGCGGTTGCCGTCATGTACCTCGAAGGCCGGATCGACCGCCTTGGCCCGCTGGGCGAACAGGTCCACGGCGTCGCCGCCCGTGGTGCGCACCGGCAGCGGCGCTATCTGGCAGATGTGTTCACCCGGCACGTCGAGCGGCTGCCGGCTGGTGGCGAGCACGGAGACGCCCGTGGTCTCGTGCAGCACGATGTCGGAGAGCATCGCGCAGGCGTCGACGAGGTGCTCACAGGTGTCCAGGATCAACAGCAGCTTGCGCTCGCGCAGATGGTCGAGGACGGCGTCGAGCGGCGGCCGGCTGTCCCCTTCGGGAAGCCCGAGACAGCCGGCCACGGTGTGCGGCAGCAGCTCGGGGTCGCGCAGCTCCGACAGCTCGACCAGACAGACGCCGTGTTCATAGCGGCCCGCGACCCGCGCGGCGGCGCGCAGCGCGATGCGGGTCTTGCCCACACCGCCGGGCCCCGTCACCGTCACCATGCGGGCCTGCCGCAACGCCTCGTCGACACGGGTCAGTTCCCTGCCCCGCCCGACGAACCCGGTCACCTCCACCGGCAGTTCCCCCGGCCTGCGGCGGACAAGAGCCAAAGTCATTCCCATCCTCACTGCGGTCGACGGGCGCGGCGTGTCTCGCCTCCGCTTCCCGCCGTCGACGATACGCTCCGGCCGCCGCGCCGTCCTCGGTATACCTAGGACCGCCCGGGGAGAAGTTCGGTATACGCATCAGGCACTCCGCCGCTGTCGGATGCGGCCGTCACCAGGCAAAGTAAGGCCCGTACGGCACACGCGGGAATGGTGTGCGTACGGCACGACCTCGGTCGGCTGGCTTGTCGGTGAGCCAGCCGGCCGAAGCGCCCGCCCGGGCGCCTTCCGCGCTCCCCCTCCGCCCCGGCCCCAGGGTCGTGGGCATGCGGGGCGCCCGGGGTCGGGGTGTCGCCCTCCCCCTCCTTCTTCCGTCGGCCCCTTCGCCCTTACGAGGGTCGTCAACGCCTGCCCGGACACCAACAGTTGAGGTGGTCACCTTGACACTAAAGCCGTCACACGCGATTATCGTCGCAGTGACACTAAGGGGGGTCCATGGCCGACATCACCCGGCGCTTCGGTCTGCGCCATCTGCGTTCCGCGCCCACCGCGCATATCCGCCATCTCCGCGCGGGCAAGGTGGTCCACGACGGGCCGGGGCTCAGCTTCTGGTACCGCTCGCTCAGCGCCGCGCTCTCGGAAGTGCCGGTGGACGACCGCGAGTTGGCAATGAGCTTCCACGCCCGCACCGCCGACTTCCAGGACGTCTCGACCCAGGCGACGGTGACGTACCGGATCAGCGACCCGGTCACGGCGGCGGCCCGTATCGACTTCTCCGTCGACCCCGACACGGGCGCCTGGCGCGGCGCACCCCTGGAACAGCTCGCGACCCTGCTCACGGAGACGGCGCAGCAGCACGCCCTCGACGTCCTGGCCCGCACCCCCCTGGCCGCCGCCCTGGTGGACGGCGT
>NZ_JBEPEW010000165.1:0-16656 GCF_040300965.1 Streptomyces mesophilus
GGGCGCGAGCGCAGCCACTCCACGTCGGGGGTGAGCGTGGCGGCGCGGCGCGCGGCCCAGTCGGGAGCGGTGGCGACGACGGCGCCCGCCGCGTCGTACAGCGCCGCCCAGCCGTCGACCTGCGCGGCGAGCGCGGCGAGCAGCCCTTCCGGGCCGCCCGCGAGCGCCTGCTTGGTGAGTTCGCGCTGCGCGGCGAAGCCCGCCGTCACCGACTTGTACTGATCGGCCGCGATCGCCGCCGAGACCGCTTTGCTGATCGCCAGGAAGGGCGTACGGCGCGGCACTTCGAGCAGCGGCAGACCCTCGTCGGACGCGGCGGAGACCAGCGCGTCCGGGATGTCCTCGTAATTGACCCCGACCGCGAAGCCGAGCCCGATCACACCCGCGTCCACGAGGCGCTTCACATAGCTGCGCATCGCGTCGTGGTCCTCGGCGTCCAGTTTGAGCGCCGTGATCAGCAGCAGCTCGCCGCCTTCCATGTACGGGACGGGGTCGGCGAGTTCGCTGACATGGGCCCAGCGCACCGGGGTGTCCAGCCGGTCCTCACCTGCGCGCACGCGGAGCTTGAGCGCGGAGTGATGGACGAGCGAGGCGAGCGTGGGCGGCATGGGCCTTCCGGAATTCCTGGGCGGGACGAGGCAGCGGGACGAGACAGGAGAACGAGGCAGGAGAACGAGGCAGGAGAACGAGGCAGCGGGACGAGGGACTGGGACGAGAGGCCGGAATGAGTGACTGCGGTCAGGGACTGGGGCGACTTGTCGGCTTTTGGCCGGGACGTATGAAGCGGGTACCGCAATTCTGCCTCAGTGTATGGACAACTTGTGCGCCCCGTGGCGATTCTGTGCTGCTGCGGTGGGAGCGCGGGCTGTTGCTGTGCGATTCCGGGCGGCTGCTGTGCGATCGCGTGCGCATCGGTCATCCGCCGGTGCCGGGGACACGAAGGGGCGGACGGCATGGGCAGACGCGGGGGCCGAGGGGGTTCGTCCGGGGGCCGGGGAGATTCGTCCGGAGGCCAGGGGAATGCGTCCGGAGGCCAGGGCGACTCGTCGATACCGGACGAGGAGTGGGAACGGTTTCTGCGCGAGTCCGAGGCGGGCGCCGCACCCGCCCCCGCGGAGCCCTCCGCCCGGGCCCGCCAGGTGGCGGCCCGGCTGCGCGACTCCCCGGAGCCCGGCGCCTGGCGTACGGGACCGGCGGCCGGGCCGAGGCGCGGTCGCGCCAAGAGGTGGGGATACGCCGCGGCGATCGCGGGCTCGGTCGCGGTGCTGCTCTTCGCCATGAAGCCCTCGCTGCTCACCGGCGGCGATCCGGAACCGCAGCCCTCCGAGGCCCTTCCCGCCGAGACCGCGCCGCCCGAGAGCGCGCCGCCGCCGGTCGATCCGCAGACCCCGACACTGGCGGAACCGTTCCGGGGATCGCCCGCCGCGCAGTGGGCCGACGGCACCGAAGGCGTGCACGTCCCCGTGGCACGGGCCACCGCCTGGATGAGCGCGGCCGAGGTGACCCAGGCCCTCGTGCTCGCCCGGGAGTTCCTCGCGGCGACGAACCTGGACCGCGAAGTGCTCTACGGGGAGCGTCCCGCCAAGGCGATCGCGCTGATCAATCCGCACCAGCCGGATATGCGGCAGACCATGGACAGGGCGCTGCGCAAACCGAGCGAAGAGGACGACCCGAGGAACTTGATCACCCGCTTCCACCCGTTCAAGACGAAGCTCGTCGGCGACGTCGTGAAGACCCGGGGGCGGCTGACCTACGCGGAAGGCAACAGGGGCGACCTCGTGGTGACCGCCGATGTCACGCTCGTCTACCCGGTCACCACGGTCGAAGAAGGCGACGACGAGGTGCGGCGCGTGATCATCCGCCGCGAGCTGGTCCTGAGCTGGGACGACCCGACCAAGTGGCAGACCGCGCCGGGAACCTTCACCCTGCTCGACTACGGCGCGGAGTACACCAACGCGGGCTGCGACGGCGAGATCACCGGGTACTTCGAGCCCTCGTTCAAGCGCGCCCCCGCCTCCGGCACCCCGAGCGCCACCACGAGCGTCGATCCGTACGACCGTTCCGCACCGATGCAGGAGGCGGGCGAGTCGGAGGGGTGCCAGGCGGCCAGCCGGACGTAAGCAACCCGGGGCGCCACCCCCAGATCCCGGACGCAGGAACTCCGGGGCGCTACCCCCGCAGATCCACCAGCAGCGGCGGCGCGTGCTCCCCGCGCACCGTCGTCAGGGAGAGCACCGCATGCCCCGGCGGCACGGCGTGGGCGAGCTCGGAGGCCGACCAGCGTTCGCGCTCCACCTGGCGGACCGTGACGGACTGGGCGGTCGGCGCCTTGCCGGTGATGACCTTCCGTACGAAATGGGAGACCTTCGTCAGCGGCTCGTCGGCGACGATCTGCCGGTCGGTGACATCGCGCGCCTCGATCCACTCCTTGCCCCAGACCTCCGCGAACTGCTGCCCGTCCCACGGCGTCACACCGCTGAGCGCCATCCGGCAGCCGGCCGCGCCGAGCAGGGCGGTGCGCAGCGGAGGGGCGACCTCGTCGAGCGTACGGAGGGTGAGGACGGTGCCCGCGTTCGCCGACCTCAGCCGCTGGATGCCGCGGACCGCCTCGGGCGTGATGGTGCGCGCCGCGTCGTCGAGGATCAGGCAGGCGAACAGCGAGCGGTCCTCGCGGTGCGCGGCGCTCGCGGTGAACTGCGCGAGGACCAGGCGCGCCAGGATCCGCGAGGCGTCCGCGTGACCGCGTTCGGGCAGGTCGATCCGGACGCGTACGGGGTGGTCGAGGGCGCGCAGCGAGAACGGCCGGCTCTGCCCCGTCGTATCGAAGAAGCCCGCGAAGGCCGGGCGGTCGAGGAGCGCGACCCGGTCGGCGAGCAGGGATCCGGGGTCGCCGGAGGCGCCCGACTGCCGCTCGCGGGCGTCGAGTTCACGCAGCATGGGCTCGTCGCCGGTCTCGTCGAGGGCCTTGCGCAGCTCCTCGAAAGGACCCGGCGCCCCGTCGAGGAGTTCCCGCAGCTCCGGTACGGAGGGGAAACGGCCGTGCACGGCCCGGTAGGGGCCGAGGAGCTGGGCCAGGACCGTGGCCGAGCGGCGGCTGTCGCCGCCCGGGTGCGGGTCGGCGAGATCGCCGACGAGGGCCTCGGCGAGTACGGCGGCGGCCTCGTCGGGGTCGGTCGTGCCGCCGTAGAGGTCGAAGTCGTACTCGGAGTCGGGGTGGCCGATACGGATCACCACGTCGTAGTTCTCCGCGGGCCCGAGCCCGACGCCTGCCGCGCCGACGACCACCACGGCCGCGCGCCCCGCGAGGGCGCCCAGGCACAGGGCCTCGGCGAGCGGGCGGATCACGCTGCCGGTCTTGCCGGAGCCCGACGGGCCGACGGCGAGGAAGCTGGTGCCGAGCAGTTCGGGGCCGAGCGCGAGTCCTGTGCCGCGATAGGCATACGGGTTGCGCTGGTCGTCCGCCGCCTTGCCGAGGCGGACCTGGCCGGTGCGCAGGTCGTGACGGGCGGTGCGGGTGCTGAGATCGCGCGCGCCGGAGGGGTGCAGGCAGGCGGCGGCGCCGTCGCTGAGCACGGCGCGGGTGAAGGTGTCGAGGGGGTGACGGCCGGAACGCACCGACTGCCAGGCCCGCTCGATCCGCGCCAGGTCGACATCCCGCATCCGTCCCGCACCGGCCTCGGCCGCCAGCTTGTCGGCCGCTTCGGCGGCGCCGGCGGCGCGGAGGTGGGGCCAGCGGGCCGGGTCCTCCTGAGGAGCGGCGGCCGGGGCCTGGCGGGGTTCGGGGCGCTTGAAGCGGGGTGCGGCATAGCGGCGCCAGACCTCGGACCAGCGGCCGAGGCGGCCGACGGCGACCATGATGCCGAAGGCGATCAAGGCGTAGTACGCGTACCAGACCACGGTGACGGTGAACTGGTCGTCCCCTGAGCGCCAGGAGTCAGGGGTGACCAGCTCCAGGGGCACGACCCACCAGCCGCCGAGGTAGCCGTTCCACAGCAGGGACCACACGAGCCAGCCGCACAGGAACGCGATCAGTGCGCCGCTGAGCAGCTGCCGCCCCGGGATCAGCTCCGGCTCCTCGGCCGGCCGCGGGCGGTGCCCCAGGCGCCAGATGCCGGGCAGGGCGGTGGGGCGGGGGGCGCGGAGCCAGGTGAGGAACTCGGCGGCGCGGGACTGCTGGGGGGCGGCGGGTGCGGGCGGGGTGCTGCCGGGCGTGTGCGTGGGGCGTGGTGGCGGCACCGGTGTGTTGCGCGTGGCGCGCGGCTCCTGCGGTCCCTGGGTGTCCATGGCCCTTGCCCCCTGACCTGGCGGTCTGTTGGTCGTGTGCGAGGCCTCAATTTAGTCGGCACGCATGGGGAGTTCACGGTTCCGCGCCACCTTGATGCGAGTCGGCGCCTGTTTCTTCTTCCCCGATCCGGCCCCTGCCCGAAACGCGCACCGCCCGGCGGGGCCGCTGCCCCGGCACCCCGCCGCCGAGGACAACAACACCCGCGTACTTCTCCAGCACGGAGCATGCCCCGACCCGCCCCCCGCCCCTAGCCTGCGAAGGAGAACAACCGCGTCCGAAACCCCCACATCGCCCAAGGAGCCCCTCATGAGCGCAATTCCGCAGGAGCGCCGCGTCGTCACCGCCATCCCCGGTCCGAAGTCGCAGGAGCTGCAGGCCCGGCGTACCGCAGCCGTCGCGGGCGGCGTGGGGTCCGTGCTGCCCGTGTTCACCGCGCGCGCCGGCGGCGGCATCATCGAGGACGTCGACGGCAACCGTCTGATCGACTTCGGCTCCGGCATCGCCGTGACCAGCGTCGGCGCCTCCGCCGAGGCCGTCGTCCGCAAGGCCTCCGCCCAGCTGCAGGACTTCACGCACACCTGCTTCATGGTCACGCCGTACGAGGGCTACGTGGCCGTCGCCGAGGCGCTCGCCGAGCTCACCCCGGGCGACCACGCCAAGAAGTCCGCGCTGTTCAACTCCGGCGCCGAGGCCGTCGAGAACGCCGTCAAGATCGCCCGCGCGTACACCAAGCGCCAGGCCGTCGTCGTCTTCGACCACGGCTACCACGGCCGCACCAACCTCACGATGGCGCTGACCGCCAAGAACATGCCGTACAAGCACGGCTTCGGCCCGTTCGCCCCCGAGGTCTACCGCGTCCCGGTCGCGTACGGCTACCGCTGGCCGACCGGCCCCGAGAACGCCGGTGCCGAGGCCTCCGCCCAGGCCATCGACATGATCAACAAGCAGGTCGGGGCCGAGAACGTCGCCGCGATCATCATCGAGCCGGTACTCGGCGAGGGCGGCTTCATCGAGCCGGCCAAGGGTTTCCTGCCCGCGATCGCCCAGTTCGCCAAGGACAACGGCATCGTGTTCGTCGCCGACGAGATCCAGTCCGGCTTCTGCCGTACCGGCGAGTGGTTCGCGTGTGACGACGAGGGCGTCGTGCCCGACCTGATCACCACGGCCAAGGGCATCGCCGGCGGTCTGCCGCTCGCCGCGGTCACGGGCCGCGCCGAGATCATGGACGCCCCGCACGCGGGCGGCCTCGGCGGTACGTACGGCGGCAACCCGGTGGCCTGCGCCGGTGCGCTCGGCGCGATCGAGACCATGAAGGAGCTCGACCTCAACGCCAAGGCGAAGAAGATCGAGCAGGTCATGAAGGCCCGCCTCACCGCGATCCAGGACAAGTACGAGATCGTCGGCGACATCCGCGGCCGCGGCGCCATGATCGCCATCGAGCTGGTGAAGGACCCGGCCACGAAGGAGCCCAACGCCGAGGCGACGGCCGCCCTGGCCAAGGCCTGCCACGCGGAGGGGCTGCTCGTCCTCACCTGCGGCACGTACGGCAACGTCCTGCGTTTCCTGCCGCCGCTGGTCATCGGCGAGGACCTCCTGAACGAGGGCCTGGACATCCTCGAGCAGGCCTTCGCCCGGATCTGACCCGGTATCAGCGGGATATCCGCCTCCGGATGCGTCCCTCCATGTGTGGACGTTTCCGGATGCGGACCCGCGGACCTGGGGTAACAGTCAGAGCTTGTGAAGACCCTGTGCGGGGGCGATGGCGGGATGTCATTCCGCCTGTCGCACCCGCACCCCCAGGCGTAGGTTTTTCCCAGATGAGAGAAACACCCCGCCCGCAGGGGACTGCGGGCGATTCCGGCGCGGAGCCTCCCCAGCCCCGTTCCGGACGTGCCCTCGCGCACACGGTCGGAGTCCCAGGCTCCGGCGAACCTCATAGATCGGACGGCCGCCCGCCCCAAACCCCCCGGGGCGCGCGGCACACCGGTCCAATCGGCCGTCCCGGAACCACCCCCCCTGTTCCGGGACGGCCGACTCTTCTTCTCGCGACCGTTCTCGCGGCCCTCTTCGCCCTCTTCACCTGGCAAGTCGTCACTGACGGTCCGCTGCGGCGGCTCGACGAGCGGGTCGGGAACGCGATCAGGACCGGCGGCTTCCCGCGCGGGCTCGCGGAGTTCTTCGCCGATCTCGGCAATATCGCGGTGGCGGTCCCGGTGCTCGGCGCGGCAGTCCTCTGGACCACCCTCAAGACCAGACCGGCATGGGTGCCCCAGCTCGCCGCCGCGCTCGCGCTCGCGGCCGTGCCCGCCCTGGTCGTGCCGCTCAAAGCGCTGATCGACCGCCCGGGCCCGCCCGGTATGGACGGATCCGGCGGCTTCTACCCGTCGGGCCATGCGGCCACGACGATCGTGGCGTACGGAGCGGCGGCCCTCCTGCTCCGTACGCACACCCGCTTCGGGCGCCGACTGATCGCCGCCTGCGCCCTTGTGGTGGCGACGAACGGCTTCGGTCTCGTACGGCAGGGCTACCACTGGCCCCTGGACGTGCTGGCGAGCTGGTGTCTGGGCGGCCTCATCCTGACCGCGCTCGCTTTCGTCGTACGGAACGGACATGCGGAAAGGGCAGGTCGGCGCGCAGTGCGTGAATGACCGGAAAGGTACGCGCCTGCCCCTTCAGTGCCGGCCCGGGTTCCTTCACTCGTCCCGTGCGATCCCGGCCGCCGCCTCGTGCATCGCCAGCTCGAGGAGCCCCGGGTCGATGAGGGTTCCGGAGCCGTCCGGCGGGATGAGCCAGCGGACTCCGCTGCCGGTCGCGCGGCCCGGGTACGGGACGACGATCCAGGTGCCGTGCCCGGCGCCCCGTACGCCGGTGCCGACCCAGCGGCCCGCCGTGCCCGCGGGCACGAAAAAACCCATCCTCGCGTCGCCGAAGTCGGCGAGGACGGGTCCTGGTCGGTCGAGGCAGCGGGTGAGGATGTCGAGCGTGGGGTAGCCGAGCTCGCCCGGCAGGATCAGTACGTCCCAGAGCCTGCCCGCCGGGAGGAGAGCGATCCCATGGGGGTTGCGCTCCCACTCCCAGCGGCAGGCCTCGGGATCCGGTGCGACCGAAACGAGCCATTCGACTGCCGCCTTAGCCCCGGTGCCGGTCATGGCGGGGCCTCCTTTTCGTGTGCGTGGCTGGGCCTGACACGAAGGAGAGCGGCGAGGGGCGACTTGCTTACGCGGGTTTCGCTACTTGTTGGTAGTGAAGCGGGTCACACGGCGCATTGGACCGGCGCAACCGCCGTCGCGGCCGGCGCCGCCTCAGCTGTCGAAGCCGAATCCCAGGCGGTCCATGACCTTCAACCACGCGTTGCGGCGGCCCCCGTTGAGGTCCGCGCGGGCCAGGGACCGCTTGGTGAGCTCGATGCCCGTCCAGGCGAAGGGCTCGGGCGGGAACGGCAGCGGCTTGCTGCGGACCATCTCGAGGTCGGTGCGCTCGGTGCGCTCCCCCGCGAGCAGATCGAGCATCACCTCGGCGCCGAAGCGGGAGGCGCCCACGCCGAGTCCCGTATAGCCGGCCGCGTACGCGACCCGTCCCTTGTGGGCCGTGCCGAAGAAGGCCGAGAAGCGGGTGCAGGTGTCGATCGCGCCGCCCCAGGCGTGGCTGAAGCGCAGCCCTGCCAGCTGCGGGAAGCAGGTGAAGAAGTGTTCGGCGAGCTTCGCGAAGGTCTCGGGCCGCTGGTCGTACTCGTCGCGGACCTTCCCGCCGTACGGATAGATCGCGTCGTAACCGCCCCACAGGATGCGGTTGTCGGCGGAGAGCCGGAAGTAGTGGAACTGGTTGGCGGAGTCCCCCAGGCCCTGGCGTCCTTGCCAGCCGATCGACGCGAGCTGCTCGTCGGTCAGGGGTTCGGTCATCAGGGCGTAGTCGTAGACCGGGACCGTGTACGGCCGCATCCGGCGGACCAGGGACGGGAAGACGTTGGTGCCGAGCGCCACGTCGCGGGCGAAGATCCGCCCGTAGGGGGTGCGGACCGCCATGCCCTCGGCGGTGCGGGCCAGTTCGGTGGCCCGGGTGTGCTCGTAGATGCGTACGCCCAGGTCGAGGCAGGCCTGCTTGAGGCCCCAGGCGAGACGGGCCGGGTGCAGCATGGCCACGCCGTCGCGGTCGTGGAGGCCGCCGAGGAAGGTCGGTGAGTCGACCTCGGCGCGCATGGCGTCGGCGTCCAGAAGGGAGACGTTGCCTTCGAGGCCGAGCTCCTTCAGCTCCTCGTACATCTCGGCGAGTTCGGCCACCTGGTGCGGTTCGGTGGCGACGTCGATCTCGCCGGTGCGCTCGAAGTCGCAGTCGATCCCGTAGCGCTTCACGGCCTCCTCGATGGCGTCGAGGTTGCGCGCGCCCAGCTGTTCGAGCAGGCCGATCTCGCGGGGCCAGCGGGCGAGCCCGTTGCCCAGACCGTGGGTCAGGGACGCGGCGCAGAAGCCTCCGTTGCGGCCCGAGGCGGCCCAGGCGATCTCTCGCGCCTCGACCAGGACCACCTCGCGCTCGGGGTGCCGCTCCTTGGCGATCAGGGCGGTCCACAGTCCGCTGTAGCCGCCGCCGACGACGAGCAGTTCGCACCGCTCGTCGCCGGTCAGGGCGGGGAGTGCGTCCGGTCGGCCGGGGTCGTCGAGCCAGTACGAGACGGGCTTGGCGTCCGCGAGCGATGCCAGGATGTCCTTGCGGCTCACGGCTTGCGTGGTGCTGCTCATGGCACGTGGGGCCATGATTTCCAACTCCCTTGCAGGCTCCCGTGGACGGGGGCCTATGCGTGCTTCTTCCGGCGGTTCCCGACCAGGATTCCGGCCAGGACGCAGATCACGGCGATGGCGAACATCGCCGTGCCGATGACATTGATCTGCACGGGTGTGCCGCGCTGCGCCGAGCCCCAGACGAACATCGGGAAGGTCACGGTCGAGCCGGCGTTGAAGTTGGTGATGATGAAGTCGTCGAAGGACAGGGCGAAGGCGAGCAGGGCGCCGGCCGCGATGCCGGGTGCCGCGATCGGCAGCGTGACCCGTACGAAGGTCTGCACGGGGCCCGCGTACAGGTCCTGCGCCGCCTGCTCCAGGCGCGGGTCCATCGACATCACGCGCGCCTTGACCGCCGTGACCACGAAGCTCAGGCAGAACATGATGTGCGCGATGAGGATGGTCCAGAAGCCCAGCTGGACGCCCATGTTGAGGAAGAGCGTGAGCAGCGAGGCGGCCATGACGACCTCGGGCATGGCCATGGGCAGGAAGATCAGCGAGTTCACGGCGCCGCGGGCGCGGAAGCGGTAGCGGGCGAGCGCGAAGGCGATGGCCGTGCCGAGCGCGGTGGCGCCGAGCGTGGACCAGAGCGCGATCTGCAGGCTGAGCGAGAGCGATCCGCACATGTCGGCGACCCCGCAGGGGTCCGACCAGGCTTCCGTGGAGAACTCCTGCCAGGCGTAGTTGAACTTGCCCTTCGGCTTGTTGAAGGAGAAGACCAGGACGATGACGTTCGGCAGGATCAGGAAGGCGAGCGTCGCAAGTCCTGCGAGGACGACGAGGTTGCGGCGTATCCACCGCGTGACGGCGGTCATCAGACCAGGTCCTCCGTTCCGGCCCGGCGGATGTAGAGCGTGACCATGATCAGGATCGCGGCCATCAGGATGAAGGAGAGCGCGGCGGCCGTCGGGTAGTCGAGGACCGTGAGGAACTGCGACTGGATGACGTTGCCGACCATCTTCTCGCTGGTGGAGCCGAGGAGTTGGGCGTTGACGTAGTCGCCGCTCGCCGGGATGAAGGTGAGCAGGGTGCCGGAGACGACACCGGGCAGCGACAGCGGGAAGGTCACGCGGCGGAAGGTGGTGAAGGGCCGCGCGTAGAGGTCGCCGGCCGCCTCGTGCAGCCTGCCGTCGATCCGCTCGAGTGAGGTGTACAGCGGCAGGATCATGAACGGCAGGAAGTTGTACGTGAGTCCGCAGACCACGGCGAGCGGGGTGGCGAGCACCCGGTCGCCCTCGGTCAGGCCGATCGTGCTGGTGAGGTCCAGGATGCGCAGGGAGTCGAGTGTGGAGACCACCCAGCCGCCGTCCGCGAGGATCGTCTTCCAGGCGAGCGTACGGATCAGGAAGCTGGTGAAGAACGGCGCGATCACCAGGATGAGGACCAGGTTGCGCCAGCGGCCCGCCTTGAACGCGATGAGGTACGCGAGCGGATAGCCGAGCAGCAGGCACAGGACCGTGGCGATGCCCGCGTACAGGACCGAGCGCAGGAACTGCGGCCAGTACTCGCCGAGCGCGTCCAGATAGGTCTGGAAGTGCCAGGTGACCTCGTACCCCTTCTCCAGGGAGCCGGTCTGCACCGAGGTCGAGGCCTGGTAGAGCATCGGCAGCGCGAAGAAGACGAGCAGCCAGAGCAGGCCGGGGAGCAGCAGCCAGTAGGGCGTGAAGCGGCCGCGCTTCTTGCGGGGCTTCGCGGGAGGCTCGACGGGCGCCGTGGGCGGCGCGTCGGCGACCGTCGTCATGCGGTCACCTCTTCTTCCGTACCCGCGGCTTCAGCGGTCCCGGCAAGCAGGGACTGGGCGGCGTCGAGTCCGAAGCTGTGCTCAGGGTTCCAGTGCAGGACGACCTCGGCGCCGGGCGTGAGCCGGCCGTCGCGCTCGACGTTCTGCGCGTACACCTCGAAGGCGTCGCAGACGGGCGAGTCGATGACGTACTGCGTGGAGACGCCGATGAAGCTGCTCTGCGCGATCTTTCCGGTGATGCGGTTGCGGCCCTCGGGGATCGTGCCCGCCTCGTCGGCGTGGGTGAGCGCGATCTTCTCGGGGCGTACGCCGAGCAGCACCTTGCCGCCGGTGCGGGTGTCGGCGCTGGTGCGCGCGGTCGGCAGGGACAGCTTGGCGTCGCCCGCCTTCACCACCAGACGGTCGCCGTCCTTGGCTGCGACCTCGGTGGTGATGAGGTTGGACGTGCCGAGGAAGTTGGCGACGAAGGTGGACTGCGGGTTCTCGTAGAGGTCGGCCGGCGAGCCGAGCTGCTCGACCCGGCCCGCGTTCATCACGGCGACCTGGTCGGCCATCGTCATGGCCTCCTCCTGGTCGTGCGTGACATGCACGAACGTGATGCCCACCTCGGTCTGGATGCGCTTGAGTTCGAGCTGCATCTGGCGGCGCAGCTTGAGGTCGAGGGCGCCGAGCGGCTCGTCGAGGAGCAGCACCTTGGGGTGGTTGATCAGGGCGCGCGCGACGGCGACGCGCTGCTGCTGGCCGCCGGAGAGCTGGTGCGGCTTCTTGCGCGCGTGGTCGCCGAGCTCGACGAGGTCGAGCATCTCGCCGACCTGCTTCTTGACGGACTTGATGCCGCGCCGGCGCAGACCGAAGGCGATGTTCTCGAAGATGTCGAGGTGCGGGAAGAGGGCGTACGACTGGAAGACCGTGTTCACCGGACGCTTGTACGGCGGCAGCGAGGTCACGTCCTGGTCGCCGAGGTGCACGGTGCCGGAGCTGGGGTCCTCCAGGCCGGCGATCATGCGCAGCGTGGTGGTCTTGCCGCAGCCGGAGGCGCCGAGCAGGGCGAAGAACGAGCCCTGCGGGACGGTGAGATCGAGCGGGTGGACGGCCGTGAAGGAGCCGTAGGTCTTGGCTATCCCGGAGAGGCGGACATCGCCGCGGGTGGTGTCAGTCATGGCGTACCTACAAAGGGGTTCAGAGGGGCGGGAGCACACGAGGGAGCACGCGGGGGACGACGCTCACGCGCCGGTGAGCGCGGGGCTCGGGCGCCGGTGGGCACAAGACTCAGGCGCCGGTGAGCTTGGCGAACTTCTCCTCGTACGTCGACTCCTCTTTGCTGCTCAAGGAGCGGAAGGAGTTCGAGCGGGCGGCCATCTCCTTGTCCGGGACGATCAGCGGGTCGTTGGCCAGCTCCTCGTCGATCTTGGCGAGTTCGGGCTTCACGCCCTCGACCGGGCACACATAGCTGATCCACGCGGCCAGCTCGGCGGCGACCGGCAGCTGGTAGTAGTGGTCGATCAGGAGTTCCGCGTTGGTCTTGTGCCGGGCCTTGTTGGGGATCAGCAGGTTGTCCGAGGAGGTGTGGTAGCCGCTCTCCGGGATGTGGAACTTGATGTCCGGGTTGTCCGCCTGCAGCTGCACCACGTCGCCCGCCCAGGCCAGACAGGCCGCGAGGTCGCCCTTGTCGAGGTCGCCGGTGTAGTCGTTGCCGGTGAAGCGGCGGATCTGCTTGTTGTCGACGGCCTTCTGGAGGCGGGCGATGGCCGCGTCGTAGTCGTCGTCCTTGAAGGACCCGATGTCCTTGCCCATGTCGAGCATCGTCATGCCGACGGTGTCGCGCATCTCGGTGAGGAAGCCGACCTTGCCCTTGAGCTTGGGGTCGTCGAGCATCTGCGAGACCGAGGTGACCTCGCGTCCGCCGGTGGCCTTCGCGTTGTACGCGATGACGGTGGCGATGCCCGTCCAGGGGAACGAGTACGCGCGTCCCGGGTCCCAGTCGGGGTCGCGGAACTGCGGGGCCAGGTTGGCGAACGCGTTCGGCATGTTGGCGTGGTCGAGCTTCTGCACCCAGCCGAAGCGGATGAGGCGCGCGGCCAGCCAGTCGGTCACGCAGATCAGGTCGCGGCCGGTGTCCTGACCGGCGGCGAGCTGCGGCTTGATCTTGCCGAAGAACTCGGTGTTGTCGTTGATGTCCTCGGTGTATTTGACCGATATCCCGGTGCGTTTGGTGAACGCCTCGAGGGTGGGGCGGCGGTTCTCGTCCTCGTCGTCGACGTCCATGTACTCGGTCCAGTTGGAGAAGGTGACGCGCTTCTCCTTCTTCGAGTGGTCGTCCGCCGCGACGCCGCCCGGGTTCTTGCTCGCCGCGGGGATGCCGCAGGCGCTGAGCGCCGCGAGACCGCCGACGGTGAGCGCACCCGCGGATGTGGCGCGCAGCATCGCACGCCGGGACATGGCGCCCCTGCCGCTGGTCATGCTGCGCCGCCAGGCGGCGAGTTGGACGGCGGTGGGGCGGTCGGGCTCGTACTGCTCCATGGCGCGTGGTGCCCTTTCGGGAGGATCCCAGTGAGGGAGTCAGCGGCCGCCGGTCAAGCGGCCTGAGGGTTATCGGTCCCCGAAGATCGTGCGGTGCCAGTCCTTCGCGGCCACCGCGGTGTTGTCGTACATGACGTGCTTGACCTGCGTGTACTCCTCGAAGGAGTACGAGGACATGTCCTTGCCGAAGCCGGAGGCCTTGTAGCCGCCGTGCGGCATCTCGCTGATGATCGGGATGTGGTCGTTGATCCACACACAGCCCGCCTTGATCTCGCGGGTGGCGCGGTTCGCCCGGAACACGTCCCGGGTCCAGGCGGAGGCCGCGAGGCCGTACGGGGTGTCGTTGGCAAGGTCCAGGCCCTCGTCGTCGGAGTCGAAGGGCAGCACGACGAGCACCGGGCCGAAGATCTCCGACTGCACGACCTCGCTGTCCTGCGCGGCGTCCGCGATCAGGGTGGGCTGGAAGTAGGCGCCGTCGTTCTTGGGCGCCTCGCCGCCGGTCACGATCCGTGCGTAGCTTTTCGCGCGCTCCACGAAACCGGCGACGCGGTCGCGCTGGGCGTGGCTGATGAGCGGGCCGAGATCGGTGTCCGGGGCGAACGGGTCGCCGAGCCGCACGGTCTCCATCAGCTGCTTCGTACGCTCCACGAAGGCCTCGTACAGCGGCCTTTGGACGTACGCGCGGGTCGCGGCGGTGCAGTCCTGGCCGGTGTTGATCAGAGAGCCGGCGACGGCGCCGTTGGCGGCGGCCTCCAGGTCGGCGTCGTCGAAGACCACGAACGGGGCCTTGCCGCCGAGTTCGAGGTGGATCCGCTTGACGGTGGCGGTGGCCACTTCGGCGACCCGCTTGCCGACGGCGGTGGAGCCGGTGAACGAGGTCATCGCGACATCGGGGTGGGCGACGAGGTGCTCGCCGGCCTCCTTGCCGGTGCCGGTGACGATGTTGATCACGCCGTCGGGGATTCCGGCCGCGGTCGCCGCCTCGGCGAAGAGCAGCGAGGTCAGCGGGGTGATCTCGGCGGGCTTCAGGACGATCGTGTTGCCCGCGGCGACGGCCGGCAGGATCTTCCAGGCGGCCATCTGCAGCGGGTAGTTCCACGGGGCGATGGAACCGACGACGCCGATGGGCTCACGGCGTACGTACGAGGTGTGGTCCCCGCTGTACTCGCCGGCGCTCTGACCCTGGAGGTGGCGGGCGGCACCCGCGAAGAAGGCGGCGTTGTCGACCGTGCCCGGCACGTCGAACTCACGGGTCAGCTTGAGCGGCTTGCCGCACTGCAGCGACTCGGCCCGCGCGAACTCCTCGGCGCGCTCGGCCAGTACGGCAGCGAAACGGTGCAGGGCGTCGGAGCGCTCACCGGGGGTCAGACCGGCCCAGCCCGGGAAGGCGGCCTTGGCGGCGGCGACGGCCTCGTCCACATCCGCCGTGCCGGCGAGTTCGTACGTGTAGACCTCGGCGCCCGTGGCCGGGTCGATCACGCTGTGGGTGCGGCCCGAAGTGCCGGGGCGCAGGGACCCGTTGATGTACTGGGCTCCGGACGCGAGGCGCTCCTGCGCGGGGAACTGAACTGCGTGGGGGTGCGGGTGGTGTGCGGCGTTACTCATCGCGCTCTCCGTAGCTCATCGCGCTCTCTGTAGCTCATCGCGCTTCTCCGTGGCTCCAGGGCTGCCGCGACTCCAGGGCCCGTGACTCCAGGGCTTCCGTGGATCCGGGGGTTTCCGTGGCTCCAGCTCGATTTGAGTGCTGATCCTGACAGAGGTGGGCCCTCTCGCCAAGGGATTCCGTTGTTTCCTTTTGGTTACTCGACGGAATCTGTCGACCAGATGTCGAGTGAGCGGGGAAAACCCAGGACGGACTGTCAGTGGTGCCTGCGAAACTCGCGTGTATGGCTCGGAGCGACAGACGGGGGTGGCCATGGACACGAGTTCCGGACAGGACCTGACCGAGGAGCTTCAGGCGCGGCTCAAGGACGGGGAGCGGGTCAAGTTCCTGCACTTCTGGGGGCATACGGCACCGGCGGACGGGGCGGTGGGCAAGCACGTCCTCAGCCAGTGGTGGCCGGCTCCGTTTGTGGTGGACGGAGTGGAGTACGCGACGGCCGAGCACTGGATGATGGCCGCCAAGGCGCGGCTGTTCGGTGACGCTGACGCGGAGCGCAAGGCGCTGTCCGCGAAGTCGCCCGCGGCCGCGAAGAAGGCCGGGCGCCTGGTGCGCGGCTTCGACGACGCGCTCTGGGAGCGCGAGCGCTTCGGCATCGTGGTCGAGGGCGGTGTCCACAAGTTCGCCGCGCATCCGGAGCTGCGGGAGTACCTGCTCAGGACCGGCGACCGAGTCCTCGTCGAGGCCAGCCCGCTGGACCGCATCTGGGGCATCGGCCTCGCAGCGGACGATGCGCGGGCGGACGACCCCGCGCAGTGGCGGGGGCTCAATCTGCTGGGGTTCGCGTTGATGGAGGCGCGGGGGCGGTTGCGGGGGTGAGGTGGGGCCCCGGATTGGGGGTCCGGGGCTCAGCCCCCTGAGCACTCCACCGCCGCGGAGCGGCGGAGCACCTCGGCCGGCACGGCCGACGCACCCGCTCCGTGAGGAACTACCGCTGTGCCTCGACGTGGATGCGGGAGCCGAAGTCGTAGGGGTCGTCGTCGTACGGGTCGTTGTTGTTGACGACGAAGATGATCAGGAAGAGCACCGCGACCGCCGTCCCCACGCAGCCGCAGATGAGCCCGGCCAGCGCCTGACCGCCGTTGTTCGCCTCGCCCCTGCGGGCCTTTCCACGGCCGATCGCGCCGAAGATGATCGCGAGGATGCCGACGATGATCGCGACGGGCCACAGACAGAAGAGGACGGTGGCGATGATCCCGAGCACCAGGGACGCGGTGCCCATGCCATTGTTCGCGGGCAGCGGCATATGGGGCCAGCCGTAGCCGGGCTGGGCTCCATAGGGCTGCTGCCCGTAGTACGGCGCACCCTGCTGGGGTCCGTAACCGGGGTAGCCGTAGCCCGGGCCGGGGCCCTCGGGCCCGATGGGCGGAGGCGGGACGGCGCCCTCAGGAGTGCCCGCTGCGTACGGGGAGCCGGGGGTCGGTCCGCCCGGGTTCTGCCAGGGGTTGGCGGGGGCCCCGTAGGCCGGGGCCTGAGGCGCACCGGGTCCGCCCGGGCCGGCCGCCGGGCGGTCGAGGCCGTACGGAGTGGTGCTGCCCGGGCCGTCCTCGGCCGGGGGCGCCCAGATGTCGCGCTCGGGGAGGGCGTCTTGGGGCGCGGGGGATGCGGGCGGTGTGGTGTGGGGTGCGGCCGATGCGGGCGGCTCGGTGTGGGGTGCGGGCGGCTCGGCGTGAGCAGC
>NZ_JBEPEW010000166.1:0-16633 GCF_040300965.1 Streptomyces mesophilus
CCCGCCGTCGTGCGGGCCGGGCGGGGTGGCGCCGATGGTCTCTGCCTCGGGCCCGGTGGCGGGGACGGACCCGGCGGCAGCCTCCGCTTCACGGCCGGAGACACCGACGGTCTCCGCCTCGGAACCCGACGCACCGACCGTCTCCGCCTCGGAACCCGAGACACCGACCGTCTCCGCCTCGGCCCCCGAGACACCGGCCGTCGCCACCTCGGATGAGGTCTCCACTTCGGACCCCGACAACGTCCGGGCCCCCGACTCCGGTTCCGGCCGCCCAGCACCGGAGTCGGAATCGCCCGTGTCCGGAACCGTCCGCTCCGCAGGGGGCGCCCACGGGTCCTGCCGCTCCCGCTCGCCGGGCGTCTGGTCTGCTTGCTCGGACATCGCCGTTCCCTTCACATCCGCACGTCACGCCATGCTACGGCGCCCCCTCTGGCGGTCTCCGCCCGCCCGATCCCGGGTGCACGAACCCTGCCCGTACCCCCACACCTACGATGATCCCGACGAGAAATCCCCAGAACCCTGCGGACCGCGTCGCAACAGCACCGCAACCCATCGCATCGCACCGCATCCGGAGGACGCCGTGACCGTGACGGATCTGACCCCCTTCATCGCCGGGCTGCCCAAGGCCGAACTGCACGTGCACCACGTCGGCTCGGCCTCGCCCCGTATCGTCGCGGACCTCGCCGCCCGCCACCCGGACTCAAAGGTGCCCACCGACCCCGAGGCGCTCGCGGACTTCTTCACGTTCACGGACTTCGCCCACTTCATCGAGGTCTACCTCGCCGTCGTGGACCTGGTGCGCACCCCCGAGGACGTACGGCTGCTCACCTTCGAGGTGGCCCGTGACATGGCCCGCCAGAACATCCGCTACGCGGAGCTCACGGTCACCCCGTACAGCTCGGTGCGCCGGGGCATCGACGAGCGCGCCTTCATGGAGGCGATCGAGGACGCGCGCAAGGCGGCCGAGTCCGAGTTCGGCACGATCCTGCGCTGGTGCTTCGACATCCCGGGCGAGGCCGGTCTGGAGTCCGCCGAGGTGACGGCCCGCCTCGCGACGGACGACGCGCTGCGCCCCGAGGGTCTGGTCTCGTTCGGTCTCGGCGGGCCCGAAATCGGCGTACCGCGCCCGCAGTTCAAGCCGTACTTCGACCGTGCGCTCGCCGCCGGTCTGCACTCGGTCCCGCACGCGGGCGAGACCACGGGCCCGGGCACCATCTGGGACGCCCTCAACGAGCTCGGCGCCGAACGTATCGGCCACGGCACCAGCTCCACCCAGGACCCGGACCTGCTCAAGCACCTGGCCGAGCACCGCATCCCGCTCGAGGTCTGCCCGACGTCCAATATCGCCA
The DNA here is from genome assembly GCF_040300965.1 of Streptomyces mesophilus. Lineage (GTDB taxonomy): Bacteria > Actinomycetota > Actinomycetes > Streptomycetales > Streptomycetaceae > Streptomyces > Streptomyces mesophilus_A. Next base: position 1,350 of record NZ_JBEPEW010000166.1, read on the forward strand.
CGCGTGCGGTGACCACGCTCGACGAGCACCCCATCAAGGAGATGACCGGGGCCGGCGTGCTCGTCACCATCAACTCCGACGACCCGCCGATGTTCGGCACGGACCTCAACTCCGAGTACGCGGTGGCCGCCCGGCTGCTCGACCTCGACGAACGGGGCATCGCGGCCCTGGCGAAGAACGCGGTGGAGGCCTCGTTCCTGGACGCGGAGGGCAAGCACCGCATCGCCACGGAGATCGACACGTACACGGAGCAGTGGCTCGCTCCCTGATCCACCGAACTCTGGTGCCGGGGCGGGTGGTTGCGAGAGGCTCTCACCCATGCGGGGACGGGGACTCGGACATCGGCTGCTCTGTCTGCTGGTCCTGACCGGACTGGCGTTGCTCGCCGCTTGCGGCTCGGCACCGGATGCGCAGCCCGGCCCCACCGTGTCGAAACCCATGTCGAAGTCACCCGGCTGCACCGACCAGCCGGAGCTCACCGGAGACGGCCATCTCGACTGGTCCGGCGGAACCGGCCGGTTCCAGCTGGCGATGCGCGGGAGCGACTGTCCGGCGGGGGTCCCGGCGCAGCTTGTCTTCTCCATCGCCTACGGCGTCACACCGGACGGCGCGAAGTTGGAGTTCCGCGAGACGACAGACTCGGCCTGGCGACGTATACCGCTGCACATGGTCGACCCGGGCGAGTCCGATCCGGTCGAAAGTTCCGTGCTCCCGCTCGCCTTCGAGCCGCACGAAACCAAGACCTACGACGTCCGGCTCACTTTGGACCGACCGCCTGAAGATGTCCGCGCCTTCCAGATCGTCGCCGGTCTGTCCGCGACGGCCGGCGCCAAGCGGTGGTGGGAGTCGGACCTCGTGTTCCAGTACCACTCCGGGCAGAGTGTCGAGGTCACCGCGCCCGCGTCGCTCACGCCACGAGGTGGCTGGGCCGAGTTCGAGGTCGAGGTCCGCAACAACGCGCCACGGCAGCGGCTGCGGCTGGACCTCGCGACGAACTCGTACGGCAGCGATGTCGTCCACGAGACGGCGGAGTTCGAACAGTTCCTCGCCGGGCGCTGGGTCCCGTTGGCCGGAGATTTCCCTGCCACAGCTGACTTTTCACTGGCCGAGGATGCGCACAAGCGGTTCCGGTTCCGGCTCCGCATCGAAACGATCAGCAACAGAGAGAGCGATTCCTTCGGGGTGTCGGCCAGGCTGCATCTGGTGGGTGAGTCTCCGGGGAGGACTCCGCTCGCCTTCGACGGCAAGCCCGTCAAGCTGGTTCTGCCGACGTTCGCCGTGAAGCCGACGAAGCCGTTCCGCAAGAAGTCCGGCGCCTGGGGCGAGCTCCGCTTCACGGTCGAGAACCGGACCGGTGTGCCGTATCCGCCGCTGCATGTGGAGTTCTCCATGGCTCCGGACCCTCCGCTCGGACGGATGGAGTACCGGGCCGAGGACTCCGACGAGTGGATCGAACTGCCCACCACCGAGCATGACCATCGAGTGACGTTCCCCGTCTCCCGGGGGCCGGTGCCGGACGGCTACCGGAAGTCCTACCTCCTGCGTGTGACGATGGACCACGCCCCGGATCAGCACTTCAACTGGTGGGCCGCACTGGGCGACGCGGACGTCGCAGGAAGCGTCGCGGGCATCGACGGCAAGTACTAGTGGCGCGTGTCCCGCGGAACGTGGCTGCGCGCCCCCTAGGGGCCACCCCCGAAAACTCCAGCACGCCGGGCCCCCGCCACCCCAGGGTCCCCCCAGGGACCGCACCCTCCGCAGCGATGATCCGCCGGCGTCGCATGATCAGCAGGATGAGAGGCGTCAACAACAAGTGCACCAATTCCGGTGCACCAACGGCCTCTTGGAGCTCACAGCATGCGCGCTTCCCTGCGTACGACCGTCGCCGCCGCTCTCGTCCTCGGCCTCGCCGCCGGCGGCACCCTCGCCTCTCCGGCCTTCGCGGACGGCCGCCCCGCGGCCGACACCGCCACCGCCACGCAGTCCAGCGGTCCGGATGTCGAGGCGCTCGAGACCGCGCTCGAGGGCCTGCCGGACCAGCAGGCCACGGCGGCGCTGATACGGGTCGGCGGCAACGGCACCTGGCAGGGCGTCGCGGGTGTCAGCAATCTCAGGACCGGAGCACCGGCCAGAGACAACGTCCGCTTCCGCGCCGGCTCGACCACGAAGATCGTGACCGCGGCGCTCATCCTGCGGCTGGTCGCGGACGGCACGCTCGACCTGGACGGCACGGTCCAGGAGTACCTGCCGGACCTGCTCCCCGCGGGCACCTTCGAGCCCATCACCGTACGGCAGTTGCTCAACTACACCAGCGGCCTGAAGCCGGGTGCCGCCCTCGGCGAGACGGACGAGGAGCTGTACGCGAACCGCTTCGAGACGCTCACGCCCCAGGAGGTCGTGGCGGCCTCCGCGGCGGCGGGTCCGCTGCACAAGCCGGGTGAGTACCAGCGGTACTCCAACATCCACTACACGGTGCTCGGCCTGATCATCGAGAAGGTCACCGGCGACACGTTCGCCCATCAGGCGGCCCAGCGGATCTTCCGCCCGCTCGGCATGCGCGACTCGTACTTTCCGGGCTCCGACCCGAGGATCCGCGGCCCGCACCACCGCGGATACCAGGAGATGAACGGTGAACTCGTCGACGTCACCGAGTGGAACATGACCGACCGTTTCGCCGCCGGCGACATGATCTCCTCGGCCAGGGATCTGGAGCGCTTCATGGTGGCCCTGTTCCGCGGCCGGGTCGTGCCCGAGCCGCAGCTGAAGGAGATGTTCACGCGCCCGGCGGTGGACGACATCGAGACGGGTGAGCCTGCCACCATGGCGGCCGGCCTGGAGCGGTTCAAGGTCAACGGCAAGGTGGTCTGGGGCAAGACCGGCGCCCGGCCCGGATTCCACACGGTCATCGCCGCGACCCCGGATCTCTCCCGCACGGTCGTCTACTCGGTCAACGCCACCGCCGCCCACCAGGACGGCGGCCCCCTGGCGATGCGCTTCGCGTTCCCGGCGTTCAACCAGTGACGGAGCCGCTCCCGGCCCTCATGTCGACCAGCTGCTCGAACACGAACTCGTGCTTCAGGAACGAGACGTCGTACTCGCCGCCCGGATACGGCGGGATCAGCTGGGCGGCCTGGATCAGGCGCCAGCCGTCGAGGAGGGCCGCCACGCCGGTCTCGTACGGGGGTTCGTCGCTGTCGCCCGTGGTCGGGGAGGTACGGCCGGTTCCGTCGTAGCGGGACCAGCCGACGACCGGGGAGTCGAGGGCCGAGTCGGAGAGGTAGAGGACCAGCACCCGTTGCCGCAGCACAGGCACGGGGGGCGTCGTGTCGAGGGTCATGCGGCGTCCTCCTCGGAGCGGGCGGGGGCGGGGGCGGCAGCGGGCCGGTTGGTCACGCGGGTGACCCACGGGTCACCGAGGTCGAAGGTGTCGTCTCCGGTCAACTCGCGCCACAACAGCACCCGGTTGTACCGCTCGAGGCGGCCCGCGGCCTGCTCGTACCAGGGGAAGTGCACATCCAGTTCGGTACGCACCCGCGGGTCGTGCAGGTCCGCGGTGTCCCACAGGAGCCGTTGCCGCTCCCGGGGAGCGAAGCGGATCTTGAACATGTAGCGGACGGTGTCGCTGTCGTTGCGCCGGCCCCCGTGCCACAGTCCGTGGTGCAGGAACACCACCGTGCCCGCCGGGCAGACGAGGCGGTCCTGGCCGCGCAGGTTCTGGTAGCGGCCGGTGTCGGTCTCGTTGGTCCGCCGCAGATGGCTGCCCGGCACGCTGAGGGTGCCGCCCATCTCCAGGGTCACTTCCTGCGGGTAGTACATGAGCTGGACGTCGAAGGCGTCCCGCCGGACGTCGATGATGGCGTCCGCGTGCAGCGGCTGGGCCTCGCCTCCGTGCGGTTCGCGGATGTGCACGGCGTGGTGGTCGACGACCGGCTCCCCGCCCACCAGACTGTGCAACGCCCCTGCCACCTGCGGCAGTTCGAGCAGCCGCTGAGCGAACGACCCTTGTGCGTACGCCTGGGAGACCGGCGTTCCGTACGGCACGGGCGCCATGCCCCGCGCGAGCACCCGCAGCGCCTCGGCGTTCATCTCCTCCGGTACCACCGCGTCGAGCCGCAGCGAACCGCGCGCCACGAACCGCGCCATCTGGACCGAACTGAGCAGCGCACCGCCCGGTTTCTTCGTCACCTCGGTTTCCGTCATGACGCACACGCTAGGAGCGGTCGTACGGGGAGCGGGTGGGTCGCGTTCACCGTCCGGTGGTCGATTCTCACCCTCGTGCCAGGCGCTCCCGCCCACGCCGGACACCCCGCTCATGCCACAGGCTCCCCCGCTCCCCGCTAGGCGCCCCTGATGGCCCGCGGCGAAGCTCCGAGCTCGCGGCGGCAGGCCTTGTTGAACGCCTGGAGGTCCGGGATACCGACCGTGGCGGCGATCGCGGGGATGGACAGAGTGCTGGCCCGCAGCAGGTGCCGGGCCCGCTCCATGCGCCGGGCCCGGACGTAGCCGACCACCGTCTGCCCGGTGGCCGTACGGAACAGCCGGGTCAGATGGTTGTGGGAGACGCCGGCCTCCTTCGCGATCTCGGACACGGCCAGCGGCTGCGCAAGGCGCTGCTCGATCAGCTCCACCGCGGCGGCCACCGCGGGATGCGGCGCCCGTGCACCGCGGCCCTGCGGCGGAGCGAGCCCGGCCACCCGCCACAGCGCGGCCCACACCTCGGCCACCGCCCGCCCGCGCGTGTGCGGCCACGCGGCGAGCGCCTGCCGCAACTGCCCCTCGAGCGCCACGGTCTGGGCCCCCGCATGCTGCACGGCCGGCACGTCCCGCGGGTCACCGCCCGAGCCGAGCCGCAGATGGACGTAGAGGTGTTCGGAGCGGCCGCGGTAGCGGTAGCGGACCGGCGTGCCGGGCGGCACGAGACTGACGGAGCCGGGGCGCAGCACGTGCCCGGTGCCGCCCACGGTCAAGTCGGCGGTGTAGTCGTACAGATGGAACTGCCACAGATCGGGCAGCAGGAAGTCGTCCACCTGCCCGTCCGTACCGTGGACTCCGATCCCGATCGCCACCGGCTCGGGCGGCTCGTCGAGCCGGACGGGAACCGTCTGGACCACGCCCCGCTCCTTCCGCTCAGCCGGCCACGGCCGCCGCGGGGCGGTAAGCCCCGGTCAGCGTCTCGAGCCGCTTGATCCGCCGCCACACCACGTACAACGGAATCACTCCGAACACCCCGAAGGCCATGTCGATCACCGACCACCAGAGGGGAATCCCCCGGATCGGTCCGCAGATCAGCGCCAGCGGAATGATCCCGGCACAGGCGATCATGCCGAACTCGATCACCCAGATGTTGCGCACGGGATCGCGGTACGGCCCGTAGAACGCCACGGCGATGACGAGGTGGGCGAAGGCCAGCCAGTCGGTGCCGTAGAGGAGGAACGGGTAGTCCGCGTCGGCCGTGTCCAGGCCCTGCCTGACCCGTTCCATCCACTCCATGAGGGCGGGCAGGTGGTCACCGACGGACAGCCACCTCAACAGGTCCTCGGTCCAGCGCAGTTCATGCACCAGCGGGAAGGCCGTGGCTCCGCTCAGCACCAGACACACGACGAAGAAGACCAGCCACGCACGGATGCCCTTCAGGAGGGCGGCTCGCTCGCTCATGGCAGGAGCGTACGCCCCCGTTGAACACGTTCAAAAGTGGGGTCCCGCCTGCCCCGACCGCAGATGGACTCGGCTGTCAGGGGGCGAGCCTGTCGCACCGCACCGGACGTGATGCCTCCACTTAAGGTGCGTCCATGGCCGAGGGCAGCACACCGCGAGCGGAGACGTATGAGGATGCCGATGCGCTGCGTGAGCGGCTCAAGGAACGTATCTACGCCTCGATTTCCCTGCTCGCCGTACTGGTCGCCCTCGCGCAGGGCGGCCATTCCACGCACTGGGCAGTGGTGGCGTCCGTCGGCGTCACCGCGCTGGGCCTGTGGCTGGCCACGCTGATCGCGGATCTGCAGTCGCTCCCGGTGGCCCACGGCAGGCTCCCCCACATCGCCGAGATCCGGCACATGTTGTTCACCAGCAGCCCGCTGCTCACCACCGCCATCGGCCCGCTCCTGATGACCGGGCTGTCCGCGGTGGGACTGATGGGCGTGACCACAGCGCTGTGGATCTCGGTCGCAAGTGAGCTCACGACCCTGGCGGCGTGGGGGTTCGCGGGCGCACGGCGCATCGGCGCGGGACTGCTCGGCGGCCTGGTCATCGCCGGGCTCAACGCCACGCTCGGCCTTGCCGTGGTCGGCGTGAAACTGCTCGTCGCCCACTGACACCGTGGACCGGACTTTGCCCTCAGAGCCCCACGATCCCGTTCCACCTCTTCGCCAGCTCCGGCCGCTCATCGGGCGTGATGTCCCGGGCGATCGCAAGGCGGGAACGCATCGCGTCGTCGGGGAAGATGAGCGGGTCCTCGGCGAGCGCCGCCGTCTCCTCGTCCTTGGAGTTCGCCAGGACGTCGCGGGCCGCCGGGACCGGGCAGACGTAGTTGACCCACGCGGCGAGTTCGGCCGCGACCTCGGGGTCGTAGTAGTGGTCGACGAGCAACTCCGCGTTGGCCTTGTGGCGGGCCAGGTTGGGGATCATCAGGGATTCCGACCAGAGTTCGGCGCCCTCCTCGGGGATGAGGAACTCGATCTCCGGCTTGTCCGCCTGGAGCTGGATCACATCGCCCGAGTACGCCTGGCAGGCGAGCACATCGCCGCTCTCCAGGTCCTTGAGGTAGTCGTTGCCGGTGAAGCGGCGGATGTGCCGGGAGTCGACGAGCTTCTCGACGCGGTCGCAGACGTTGTGGAAGTCGTCCGCCTTCCAGCGCGTGATGTCCACGCCTTCGCCCTGCATGAGCAGCGCGAACGCCTCGTCCAGACCGGACAGGAGAGTGACCTTGCCCTTCAGGTCGTCCGCCCACAGGTCGGAGACCGAGCGCAGCTCGCGGCCTAGGGCCTTGCGGTTGTACGCGATGCCGGTGATGCCCGACTGCCAGGGCACGGTCGACATGCGGCCCCGGTCGAAGTGCGGGTCGCGCAGGAGCGGGTCGAGGTACTTGGTGACGTTGGGCTGGCGCGAGCGGTCCATCTCCTGGACCCAGCCGAGCCCTACGAAACGGGCGCACATCCAGTCGCTGATGACGATCAGATCGCGGCCGGTCTCCTGCCTGTTGATCAGGGACGGGCTGATCTTGCCGAAGAACTCGTCGTTGTCGTTGATCTCCTCGGTGTAGCGCACGGAGATCCCGGTCCGCTCCTCGAAGGCCGCGAGTGTGGGACGGAGCGACTCGGCCGCGCCCTCGCCGTCGGCAGCGGTGTCGATGTACAGCGGCCAGTTGGCGAAGGTCAGCTTCTTCTCGCTCGCCGAACGGTCGGACGCGGCCCGGTCCTCGGGCCCGATGTACGCGGCCTGCACCCCGCACCCGGCCAGCGCACCCATGGCCGCGCCACCACCGAGGGCACGCAGCAGGTTACGGCGGGACAGCTGGCTGACGCTTCGGTTCGTACGCACCCACGCAGCTTCTCCCGGCCCGTGGGCCCGGGCAATGGACGGGGCGTCGAGCGGTGGGCCCCTGACCCGACACCCTGTCCAGCGGGGCCTCATGACGAGACCGCAGGAAGGTTCACCTCCACGTCCAGACCGCCCTCGGCGCGCGGCCACGCGCGTACCTCTCCCCCGTGTGCCGAGGTCACCGCCGCGACGATGGAAAGACCGAGGCCCTGACCGCTGTCGTTGCCGCGCACCCGGTCGGGTCCGAGGCGGCGGAACGGCTGGAACAGACCGGCGACCTGATCGGCCCTGATCACCGGACCGCTGTTGGAGATCCGCAGGGTGGGGCGCCCGTCCCGCAGGCCGGTGCGCACGCTGACCCAACCCCCTTGCGGCGCCGGACTGTTATGGCGTACGGCGTTGTCACGGAGGTTGGTCACCAGGCGTTCCAGGAGCTGGGCGTCGCCGAGGACCGGCGCGGCGTCGAGCCGGGACTCCACCCGCAGGCCCTCGCCGGCGGGCAGCAACTCCCCTACCAGCAGCGCCAGATCCACGCACTCCCTGCGCCGCAGACCGCCCTGGCTGCGCGCCAGCGTGAGCAGGGCGTCGATGAGGCGCTCCTGCTGGCGCCCCGCCGAACGGACCCGGTCGAGTGCGTCCCGCAGGGCGTCCTGATCCGCGCCGGGGTCCGAGAGCGTGATGTCGATGACGGCCTGCTGGAGCGTGAGCGGGGTGCGCAGCTCGTGCGAGGCGTTCGCGACGAACTGGCGCTGGGCCGCGAAGGAGTCCTCCAGACGGGCGAGCAGCTCGTCGAAGGTGTCGGCGAGCGTCTTGAGTTCGTCGTCAGGACCGCGCACCGCGAGCCGCTCGTGCAGGTTGTCCGCCGAGATACGGCGGGCGCCCGCGGCCATGGTGCGCAGGGGCGACAGGACACGCCCGGCCACCAGCCAGCCGAGCAGCAGGGACGCGGCGGCCATGACGGCGAGCGCGAAGGCCGACCGTACGAGGAGATCGTCGAGCTGGTCGTCGCGGGCGCCGGCCACCTGCTCACCGATGACCCGGTCCAGGCCCTGCTCACCGCCTGGGAGCCCCTGGAGCGCTTTCGGCACCTGCACCGATTTCTGTACGTAGTCGGCGGGCGCGACCTGCGAGACGAGGAGGTAGGTGGAGCCGAGCAGCAAGGTTCCCGCGACGATGAACAGACCGCTGTAGAGCAGGGTCAGCCGCCAGCGGATCGTGCGCGGGAACGCGCCGCGTACATGGGTGAGTACGAACCTCACAGCCGGTACCCCGCCCGCTCGACCGTCTCGATCACCTGCGGTTCGCCGAGCTTGCGGCGCAGCCTGCTGACCGTGACCTTCACAGTCTGGCTGAACGGGTCAGCCGCCTCGTCCCAGGCCCGTTCGAGCAGTTCCTCGGCGGATACGACGGCGCCCTGCGCGGCCATCAGGAGTTCGAGGACGGCGAACTCCTTGGGGCTGAGCGCCAGTTCGCGCCCAGCACGGCGGGCCGTGCGCCTGGCCGGATCGAGTCGGAGCTCGCCGTGGACGAGGACGGGCGGAAGGGCGGGCTGGGCGCGGCGGGCCAAGGCGCGGATACGGGCGACGAGTTCCGCGAACGCGAAGGGTTTGGCCAGATAGTCGTCGGCGCCGAGCGCGAGCCCTTCGACCCGGTCGGCGATCCGCCCGGACGCGGTGAGCATCAGGACGCGGGCCCGGCTGCCGCCCCGGACCAGCGCGGCGCACACCTCGTCGCCGTGCAGTCCGGGCAGGTCGCGGTCGAGGACGACCACGTCGTACCCGTTGATCTCGGCCCGCTCGAGAGCGGTGAGCCCGTCGAAGGCCAGGTCGACCGCGATGCCTTCGCGGCGCAGTCCCCCGGCGACCGTCTCGGCCAGCTCCACATGGTCGTCGACCACCAGCACGCGCATGTCCGCAGTGTCGCGGCGGAGCGGTTACGGGGGCGTAAGTGAGGGCCGCGTAAGGAAGGGCTGGTCAGCCCGGCCCGTGGGCTGTTCCCGTGCCGTAACCGCCCGCGCGCTTGGCTGACTTCAGGCGCCGCCCGATGGCGCGCACTCCCACCACCCCGACCGCAGGAGGACTTCGATGAACGAGCCCGTGACCGCCGAGCCCGGGACGCCGCCCGAGCCCAGGCCCGCGCGCACCCGGCTGCGGCGGTTCACGATCGCCGGCGCGCTGCTCTCCGCCGCCGCCCTCGGCACCGTCTTCTCCGTCCAGGCCATGGCATCCGACGGCAGCACCCCGCCGGGATACGAGCGGCCGAATCCCCCCTCGGACTCCGGCGAGGGGCCCGACACCCACGAACTGGGCTCCGACGTGGTCCGCGAGCGCGGGGGCCGGTTCGCGATGGTGCTCATAGTCAAGGGCGCCGACGTCGGCAAGGCGAAGGAAGGAGCCACGGACTTCTCCGCCTGTATGCGCGACAACGGACTGAGCGAGTTCCCCGAGTTCAAGGTGTCGGACGCGGGGGACGGCCACATACGCCTTGAACTGGACGGCAAGTCCAAGCAGTTGGAACCGTTCTCGGCCGCGTACAAGAAGGCCTACAAGGCCTGCGCGCCGATCATGGAGAAGGCCGGCGTACCGCTCCCGGACCAGCCCGTGCCGCCCGGGAAGCCCGGCAAGCACATAGACAAGGAAAAGGGCCCCCTGCTGCACAAGGAACTGGAGGACGGCGGACAACTCGGCACCACCGAGAGCGCCTGACGTCCCACGCACCGAAACGCCGACGGGCGGCCCCGCACCCTTCTGCGGGACCGCCCGTCGGGCGAAAGCAGCCGGGCCTCAGCCCAGCGACGTCATCACGTGCTTGATACGGGTGTAGTCGTCGAACCCGTACGCCGAGAGGTCCTTGCCGTAACCGGACTTCTTGAACCCGCCGTGCGGCATCTCGGCGACCAGCGGGATGTGGGTGTTGATCCACACGCAGCCGAAGTCGAGCACCTTGGACATGCGCATCGCGCGCGCGTGGTCCTTGGTCCACACCGAGGAGGCGAGGGCGAACTCGACGCCGTTCGCGTACTCCACGGCCTGCTCCTCGGAGGAGAAGGACTGGACGGTGATGACCGGTCCGAACACCTCGCTCTGGATGATCTCGTCGTCCTGCTTGAGGCCAGAGACCACGGTCGGCGCGTAGAAGTAGCCCTTCTCGCCGACCCGGTGGCCGCCCGCCTCGACGCGCGCGTGCGCCGGGAGGCGGTCGATGAAGCCGGTGACCTGGGCGAGCTGGTTGGGGTTGTTCAGCGGACCGTAGAGCACGTCCTCGTCGTCCGGCATGCCGGTCTTGGTGTCGGCCGCCGCCTTGGCGAGGGCCTGCACGAACTCGTCGTGGATGGACTCGTGCACGAGCACGCGGGTCGCGGCGGTGCAGTCCTGGCCGGCGTTGAAGAAGCCCGCGACGGAGATGTCCTCGATCGCCTTGGCCATGTCGGTGTCCTCGAAGACCACGACGGGCGCCTTGCCGCCGAGCTCCAGGTGGACGCGCTTGAGGTCCTTGGACGCGGACTCGGCCACCTGCATGCCGGCGCGCACCGAACCGGTGATGGAGGCCATCGCGGGCGTCTTGTGCTCGACCATCAGGCGGCCGGTGTCGCGGTCGCCGGTGACGACGTTGAAGACACCCTTCGGGACGATCGAGCCGATGATCTCCGCCATCAGGACGGTGGACGCGGGGGTGGTGTCCGAGGGCTTGAGGACCACGGTGTTGCCCGCGGCGAGCGCCGGGGCGAACTTCCATACGCCCATCATCATCGGGTAGTTCCACGGTGCGACCTGCGCGCAGACACCGATCGGCTCCCGGCGCACGATCGAGGTCAGACCCTCCATGTACTCGCCGGCCGCGCGGCCTTCGAGCATCCGGGCCGCGCCCGCGAAGAAGCGGATCTGGTCCACCATCGGCGGGATCTCTTCGGAGCGGGTGAGCCCGATCGGCTTGCCGGTGTTCTCGACCTCGGCCGCGATCAGCTCCTCGGCCCGCTCCTCGAAGGCGTCGGCGATCTTGAGCAGGTACTTCTGGCGCTCGGCGGGTACGAGGTCGCGCCACGCGGGGAACGCGGCCGCGGCCGACTCCATCGCGGCGTCGACGTCGGCCTGGCCCGACAGGGGCGCCGTCGCGTACGCCTCGCCCGTGGCCGGGTTCACGACCTCGGTGGTGCGGCCGTCGGCCGCGTCCCGGAATTCGCCGTTGATGTAGTTCCGCAGACGACGCAGTTCGGTGCTCACTGCCCGGCCTCCCATGGTGGTGCTTGCCTGTCCAGTACGTGAGACCACCACCCTAGTCCGACGACCGACGCTTTCGACATACCTCTCAGGTCACAACTACGGAATCCGCGTGATCGGCACCCTCAAACAACGAATTTCATCGCTCAGGCCTTGCAAGAACGACGACCTGTCCTGCACAGTGGGGCCGTGGCCAGTCGCAGCGCAGAAAACAGATCGGCACCGACGCCGAACGGTGTGGACGCCGTCTCCCTGGCGATCATCGAGCAGCTCCAGCAGGACGGACGCCGCCCGTACGCAGCCATCGGCAAGGCCGTGGGCCTGTCCGAGGCAGCCGTGCGGCAGCGGGTGCAGAAACTGCTCGACCAAGGCGTGATGCAGATCGTCGCCGTCACCGACCCGCTCACCGTGGGCTTCCGGCGGCAGGCGATGCTCGGCATCAACGTCGAGGGAGACCTCGACCCGGTCGCCGAAGCACTGACGGCCATGGACGAAGTCGAGTACGTGGTGCTCACCGCGGGGTCCTTCGACCTGCTCGCGGAAGTCGTCTGCGAGGACGACGACCACCTGCTCGAAGTCATCAGCAAGCGGATCCGCACCCTTCCCGGTGTGCGCTCCACCGAGAGCTTCGTCTACCTCAAGCTCAAGAAGCAGACCTACCAATGGGGATCCCGATAACCATGGGCCAAGGCACCAAGGACCTCTCCAAGACCGCCTACGACCACCTGTGGATGCACTTCACCAGGATGTCGTCGTACGAGAACGCGCCCGTGCCGACGATCGTGCGCGGCGAGGGCACCTACATCTACGACGACAAGGGCAAGCGCTACCTCGACGGGCTCGCGGGCCTGTTCGTGGTCAACGCGGGCCACGGGCGCGTGGAGCTGGCCGAGACGGCGTTCAAGCAGGCGCAGGAGCTGGCCTTCTTCCCGGTCTGGTCGTACGCCCACCCCAAGGCCGTCGAGCTCGCGGAGCGCCTGGCCCACCACGCTCCCGGCGACCTCAACAAGGTCTTCTTCACCACCGGCGGCGGTGAGGCGGTCGAGACCGCCTGGAAGCTCGCCAAGCAGTACTTCAAGCTCAAGGGCAAGCACACCAAGTACAAGGTCATCTCGCGTGCGGTCGCCTACCACGGCACCCCGCAGGGCGCCCTGTCCATCACCGGACTCCCGGCCCTGAAGGCCCCGTTCGAGCCGCTGGTCCCCGGCGCGCACAAGGTGCCGAACACCAACATCTACCGCGCCCCGATCCACGGCGACGACCCCGAGGCCTTCGGCCGCTGGGCCGCCGACCAGATCGAGCAGGAGATCCTCTTCGAGGGCCCCGACACCGTCGCGGCCGTCTTCCTGGAGCCGGTGCAGAACGCCGGCGGCTGCTTCCCGCCGCCGCCCGGCTACTTCCAGCGCGTACGCGAAATCTGCGACCAGTACGACGTGTTGCTGGTCTCGGACGAGGTCATCTGCGCCTTCGGCCGGCTCGGCACGATGTTCGCCTGCGACAAGTTCGGCTACGTACCGGACATGATCACCTGCGCCAAGGGCATGACCTCGGGCTACTCCCCGATCGGTGCGTGCATCATCTCGGACAGGATCGCCGAGCCGTTCTACCAGGGCGACAACACCTTCCTGCACGGCTACACCTTCGGCGGCCACCCGGTCTCCGCGGCCGTCGGCCTCGCCAATCTCGACATCTTCGAGAAGGAGAAGCTGAACCAGCACGTCCTCGACAACGAGGGCGCGTTCAAGGCCACCCTGGAGAAGCTGCACGACCTGCCGATCGTCGGCGACGTCCGCGGCAACGGGTTCTTCTACGGCATCGAGCTCGTCAAGGACAAGGTCACCAAGGAGTCCTTCACGGACGAGGAGACCGAGCGCGTCCTGTACGGGTTCCTCTCCAAGGCCCTGTTCGACAACGGCCTTTACTGCCGCGCCGACGACCGCGGCGACCCGGTGATCCAGCTCGCGCCGCCGCTGATCGCCGACCAGTCGACCTTCGACGAGATCGAGCAGATCCTGCGCACCGTGCTCACGGAGGCGTGGACCAAGCTGTAGTACCCGCTGCAGGACCCGCTCTTCGGCCCGGGTGCCCCGTTCGAGTGAGAACAGGGGTGCCCGGGCCGCGCGTTATCTGCTATGTCCTGGTTCGTCCCTACGGTTCGTGTGACCGATCGGCCGCAGGCCTCGTTCCCCCTTACGGGGTACGGGACTTAGCGGCCTTTCACCCCGGCCCACACGACAGAACCGAGGTGTACGCCATGGTGGCCCCGCCGGACAACAACGTGCTCTGGGCCCGCGCCCTGCACGTGACGCACAACGGCTCCCCCGCCCTCACCGGTGTCTCCGTGGAGGTGCGCGAAGGCGAGATCCTCGCCGTCGGCGGTCCGCGCGGCTGCGGCAAGACGACCCTGCTCCAGTGCCTGTCGGGACAGCTGCTTCCGCAGCAGGGCGAGGTCTGGTTCAACTCGACGCCGGTGCACACCATGGGCCCGCTCGTACGGGAGCGGCTGCGGCGCGACCGCTTCGGCTGGATCGACCCCGAGCCGGCGCTCGTGCCCGAGCTGACCGCGTGGGAGAACGTCGCGCTGCCGCTGATGCTGCGCAAGGTGCCCAACCGCCCGGCGCGCAAGGCCGCTTCGGAGTGGCTCGAGCGCCTCGACATCGGCGCCTGCGCACGCAAGCGCCCGCACGCCCTGCTCCAGGCCGAACGGCAGCGCGTGGCGATCGCCCGCGCCCTGGTCACCGAGCCGACCGTGCTCTTCGCCGACGAGCCGACCGCTCCCCTGCACCGCGCGGACCGCGCCCAGGTGCTGCGTACGCTCACGACGGCGGCGCGCTCGCACGGCATCACGGTGGTGCTCGCCACGCATGACGCCGAGGTGGCCACGCTCGCCGACCGTACGGTGCAGCTGCTCGACGGGCGCAGGGTCAACTCGCTGCGGATGCCCGGGCCTTCGTCCGGCCTCCTCGCGGCCCCGGCCGCTGTCGCGACCCCGGCCGACCCCTCCGCGGAAGGGACGGCGTGCTCGCTCTCCGTCTAGCCCGCGGCGCCCACCCTGTCGTACTGCTCCGCCGGCTCGCGGTCGCGGCCGCCGCCGGCGGCACGGGCTTTCTGCTCCTGTGCACGATGGGCTATGCCCTCGGCCACCCCGACGCGGGCCGCGCCTCGGTCCTGCGCCTGTTGTGGTGCCTGCCGCCGCTCGCCGCGACGGTGCAGCTCGCTGTGGCCGTCGCGCGCACCGATCCCGGAACCCGTCCGCACCAGGGCCTCTCCGCGGTGGGCCTCGGCCCCAACCGGCTGATGGTCCTCGCGGCGGTGAACACCCTGGTGTCCTGCACGCTCGGCTCGATGCTCGCGCTGCTGTTCTTCCTGCATCTGCGGGGAGATCTCACCGGCCTCCCCATGGACGGCGATGCGGCCGAACTCCTGGGCGCGGGCCAGTCGTTGCCCCTCGTCGCGGTCCTCACCCTGCTCGCCCTCGTCCCGCTCGCGGCCTCCGCCGCAGCCGCCGTCGTGCTGCGCCCGCGCCGGCTG
>NZ_JBEPEW010000167.1:0-16588 GCF_040300965.1 Streptomyces mesophilus
CCTGGGACCAGGGCGGGCCACAGGCCGTGGCCCCTTCGGCGCCGGCCGCGCCGCCCGCCGCACCCAAGCAGAAGAAGCGGGCCGGCCGGGATCTGCGGGCGGCCATAGGGGTCGGTGTCGGGCTCGGCGCGGTGATCATCGCGTCGCTCTTCATCGTCAAGGCGGTCTTCATCGGCGTGATAGCGATCGCCGTCGTGGTCGGTCTGTGGGAGCTCACGGCGCGGCTGCAGGAGCGCAAGCAGATCAAGGCGCCGCTGGTGCCGCTCGCGGTCGGCGGTGCGGCCATGGTCGTCGCCGGGTACGTCCGCGGCGCCGAGGGCGCCTGGGTCGCGATGGCGCTGACCGCGCTCGCGGTACTGGTCTGGCGGATGACCGAGCCGCCCGAGGGCTATCTCAAGGACGTCACGGCCGGGGTGTTCGCGGCGTTCTACGTGCCGTTCCTCGCGACCTTCGTCGCCCTGATGCTCACGGCTGACGACGGTCCGCAGCGCGTGCTGACCTTCCTGCTCCTGACGGTGGTCAGCGACACCGGTGCGTACGCGGTCGGCTGGCGCTTCGGCAAGCAC
Organism: Streptomyces mesophilus; assembly: GCF_040300965.1. Lineage (GTDB taxonomy): Bacteria > Actinomycetota > Actinomycetes > Streptomycetales > Streptomycetaceae > Streptomyces > Streptomyces mesophilus_A. The sequence goes on from NZ_JBEPEW010000167.1 coordinate 567, forward strand.
AAGCTCGCACCGCGCATCAGCCCCGGCAAGACGCGTGAGGGACTGCTCGGTGCGGTCTCGTTCGCGATGGTCGCGGGTGCGCTGTGCATGCAGTTCCTGATCGACGACGGGACCTGGTGGCAGGGTCTGCTGCTCGGCCTCGCGGTCGCGGCGAGCGCGACGCTCGGTGACCTCGGCGAGTCGATGATCAAGCGCGATCTCGGCATCAAGGACATGGGCACGCTGCTGCCGGGCCACGGCGGGATCATGGACCGGCTCGACTCGCTGCTGCCGACGGCTCCGGTCGTGTGGCTGCTGTTCGTGGTCTTCGTCGGCACTGGCTGACCTGCGGTTTTCATACGGTGAGGGGCTCGTCCGCAGCGCGGCGAGCCCCTTGTCGTATGTCTGGGAGAATGGGGCCATCATGCCCAAGCCCGGAGAACTCACTTTCGTCGCCCCCCGCGGAGCCAAGAAGCCGCCGCGGCATCTTGCCGATCTCTCGCCCGCCGAGCGCAAGGAGGCCGTGGCCGCGGTCGGCGAGAAGCCGTTTCGCGCCAAGCAGCTTTCGCAGCACTACTTCGCGCGGTACGCCCATGACCCCGAGCAGTGGACGGACATTCCGGCCGCCGCGCGCGGGAAGCTCCAGGAGGCGCTGCTGCCGGACCTGATGTCCGTCGTGCGGCATATCTCCTGCGATGACGACACCACCCGCAAGACCCTGTGGAAGCTGCACGACGGGACCCTCGTCGAGTCCGTCCTGATGCGCTATCCCGACCGCGTGACGATGTGCATCTCGTCGCAGGCCGGGTGCGGGATGAACTGCCCGTTCTGTGCGACGGGCCAGGCCGGTCTGGACCGGAACCTGTCGACCGCCGAGATCGTGCACCAGATCGTGGACGGGATGCGCGCGCTGCGGGACGGGGAAGTGCCCGGCGGCCCCGCGCGGCTGTCCAACATCGTGTTCATGGGTATGGGTGAGCCGCTCGCCAACTACAACCGCGTGGTGGGTGCGATCCGGCGGCTGACCGACCCCGAGCCCGACGGGCTCGGCCTCAGTCAGCGCGGCATCACCGTCTCCACGGTGGGTCTCGTCCCGGCGATGCTGCGCCTCGCCGACGAGGGCTTCAAGTGCCGTCTCGCCGTCTCGCTGCACGCCCCCGACGACGAGCTCCGCGACACCCTCGTACCGGTCAATACGCGGTGGAAGGTGCGGGAGGTGCTCGATGCCGCGTGGGAGTACGCGGAGAAGTCCGGGCGGCGGATCTCGATCGAGTACGCGCTGATCCGGGACATCAACGACCAGGCCTGGCGCGGTGACCGGCTCGGCCGGCTGCTCAAGGGCAAGCGGGTCCATGTGAACCTGATCCCGCTGAACCCGACGCCCGGCTCCAAGTGGACCGCCTCGCGGCCCGAGGACGAGAAGGCCTTCGTCGAGGCGATCGCCGCCCATGGTGTACCGGTCACCGTCCGGGACACCCGTGGGCAGGAGATCGACGGCGCCTGCGGCCAGCTGGCGGCGTCCGAGCGCTGAAGCCCGTACGGGCGTGATGCTCGTACAGGCGTCCGGCAGCCACCAGGTAGCCTGGCTGAAAACATCTGCATATTCCGACAGGGGAGCGCCACAGCGCTGAGAGTGCGGACGCCTGCATCATGCGAGACAGGCCGCCGCAGACCCTCTGAACCTTGCCCGGGTCATTCCGGGTAGGAAGTTCGGTCACCACTCGAGCTGTTGCGCCCTGCCCGGAAACCCATGAGCGGTTTCCGGGCAGGGCCGCGTCTCTTCCTGGTCACTTCCAGGAGGAATCAGTGAGCAACACCCGCACCATCACGATCACCGCCGTGGCCACCGGCCTCGGCATGGTCGCCCTCGCCGCCTGCGGCTCAGGCTCCGGCGGGTCCGGGAGCGGCACGGACGGCGGCTCCAAGACCGTCACGCTCGTCAGCCACGACTCCTTCAACGCGTCCAAGGACGTGCTCGCCGCGTTCGAGAAGGAGTCCGGCTACAAGGTCCAGGTCCTCAAGAGCGGCGACGCAGGGTCGGCCGTCAACAAGGCCGTGCTCTCCAAGGGCAACCCGCAGGGCGATGTCTTCTTCGGCGTGGACAACACGCTGCTCTCGCGCGCTCTCGACAACGGCATCTTCCAGTCGTACGAGGCCAAGGGCCTGGCCGGTATCCCTGCCGCGCTCCAGCTCGACAAGGGCGAGCACCGGGTGACGCCGATCGACACCGGCGACATCTGCGTCAACTACGACAAGGCGTACTTCGAGCAGAAGAAGCTGGACCCGCCGCAGTCCTTCGACGATCTGATCAAGCCCGAGTACAAGGATCTGCTCGTCACCGAGAATGCCGCCACGTCCTCGCCCGGCCTCGGCTTCCTGCTCGGCACCGCCGCGCAGTACGGCGACGACGGCTGGGAGGGCTACTGGTCCAAGCTGAAGGACAACGGCGTCAAGGTCGTCGACAGCTGGGAGCAGGCGTACAACGAGGAGTTCTCGGGTTCGGCCGGCGGCAAGAAGGCCAAGGCCGACCGGCCGCTCGTGGTCTCGTACGCATCGAGCCCGCCGGTCGAGGTGCTCTACGCCGAGCCGCAGCCCAAGGAGGCGCCGACCGGGGTGGCCACCGGGACCTGCTTCCGGCAGACCGAGTTCGCCGGGCTCCTGGACGGTGCGAAGAACGAGAAGGGCGGCAAGGCGCTCATCGACTTCCTGATCTCGAAGAAGTTCCAGGAGGACATGCCGCTGCAGATGTTCGTCAACCCGGTGATCGAGGACGCCAAGCTGCCCGAGCTCTTCACCGAGCACGGCGTGAAGGTCGACGACCCGAAGACCATGGACCCCAAGAAGATCGCGGACAACCGTGAGGACTGGGTCAAGGCGTGGCAGTCGCTGGTCGTCAAGTAAGCGTCCGCGCAAGGGATGTGAAGGGCAGCGCGATCCGGTTCGGTCTGATGGCCGTGCCGGTCGCGTTCTTCGCGCTGTTCTTCGCCTACCCGGTCGCGGCGATCGTCGGGCGTGGTCTGAAGGCCGACGGGGCCTGGCAGTTCGGCCGCTTCGGTGAGGTGCTCTCCGATCCGGGGATCCAGCACGTCCTGTGGTTCACGACCTGGCAGGCGCTCGCCTCGACCGCGCTCACGCTCCTGATCGCGCTGCCGGGTGCGTATGTCTTCGCGCGCTTCGACTTCCCCGGCAAGCAGGTGCTTCGGGCGGTCGTCACCGTGCCGTTCGTGCTGCCCACCGTCGTCGCCGGGTCGGCCTTCCTCGCCCTGCTCGGGCGCGGCGGGCTGCTCGACGAGGCGTGGGGCGTACGGCTCGACACCACGGTGTGGGCGATCCTGCTCGCGCATGTCTTCTTCAACTACGCCGTGGTCGTACGGACCGTCGGCGGCCTGTGGTCGCAGCTCGACCCGCGCCAGGAGGAGGCCGCCCGGATGCTGGGCGCCTCGCGGTTCGCCGCCTGGCGGACCGTGACGCTGCCGGCGCTCGGGCCTGCGGTGGCGGCGGCCGCGCTGATGGTGTTCCTGTTCACGTTCAGCTCGTTCGGGGTGGTGCTGATCCTCGGTGGGCCCGCCTTCTCGACCCTCGAGGTCGAGATCTACCGGCAGACCGCCCAACTGCTCGCCCTCGACACCGCCGCGGTCCTGACCATGGTGCAGTTCGTGGCGGTCTGCGGGATCCTCGCGGTGCACGCGTGGACCGTGCGGCGCCGCGAGGCCACGCTCAAGCTGGTCGATCCGGCGCGCACCGCCCGTAAGCCCAGGGGAGTGGGCCAATGGGCGCTGCTCGGCGGGGTGTTGGCGACGGTGGCGCTGCTGATCGTGCTGCCGCTCGGGGTGCTGGTTCAGCGGTCCTTCGCCACCGCCGAGGGCTTCGGGCTGGGCTACTTCCGCGCGCTGACCTCGGCGGAGGGCGGGGCCTTCCTCGTCCCGCCGATCGACGCCGTGTGGAATTCCCTCGAGTACGCGGTCGTCGCCACCGCGATCGCCGTGCTGATCGGCGGACTCGCGGCCGTGGCGCTCACTCGGCGCGCGGGTCGTTTCGTACGGGGCTTCGACGCGCTGCTCATGCTGCCGCTCGGGGTCTCGGCGGTGACCGTCGGGTTCGGGTTCCTGATCACCCTTGACAAGCCGCCGCTCGACCTGCGGGCCTCCTGGATCCTCGTACCCCTGGCGCAGGCGCTGGTCGGGGTGCCCTTCGTCGTACGGACGATGCTGCCCGTCCTGCGGGCGGTGGACGGGCGCCTTCGCGAGGTTGCGGCGGTGCTCGGGGCCTCTCCGTGGCGGGTGTGGCGCGAGGTCGATCTGCCCATGGTGCGCAGGGCGCTGATCATCGCGGCCGGGTTCGCCTTCGCCGTATCGCTCGGTGAGTTCGGCGCGACGGTGTTCATCGCGCGGCCCGACAACCCGACGCTTCCCGTCGCCGTGGCCACGCTGCTCGGCCGGGCCGGTGAGCTCAACTACGGGCAGGCGATGGCCCTTTCGACGCTGCTGATGCTGGTGTGCGGCGCCTCGCTGCTGCTGCTCGAACGGATCCGTACGGACAGGACCGGGGAGTTCTGATGGCCCTGACAAGGGAGTTCTGATGGCCGTACATGACGGGACGCTGCTCGCCCTTGACGGCGCCGGTGTCCGTTTCGGCGGGCATGCGGCGCTCGATGCCGTGGACCTGGAGGTCGCCGAGCACGAGATCGTCTGCGTGCTGGGCCCCAGTGGCAGCGGCAAGTCGACGCTGCTCAGGGTCGTCGCCGGGCTCCAGGGTCTCGACTCCGGGCGGGTACTGCTCGGCGGACGTGACCAGCGCGGGGTGCCCGCGCATCAGCGGGGAGTGGGCCTGATGTTCCAGGACCATCAGCTGTTCCCGCAGCGGGACGTGGGCGGGAACGTGGCCTTCGGGCTGCGGATGCATGGCGCCTCCAAGACCGAACAGGCCGCCCGCGTAGCCGAGTTGCTCGACCTCGTCGGTCTGCCCAACGCGGGCCGGCGCGCGGTCGGCTCGCTCTCCGGCGGCGAGCAGCAGCGCGTGGCGCTCGCCCGTGCGCTCGCGCCCCGGCCCCGGCTCCTGATGCTGGACGAACCGCTCGGTCAGCTGGACCGCTCCCTCAGGGAACGCCTTGTCGTCGAACTCCGTGAGCTGTTCGGAGAGTTGGGCACCACCGTGCTCGCCGTCACGCACGACCAGGGCGAGGCGTTCGCGCTCGCGGACCGGGTCGTGGTGATGCGCGACGGGCGGATCGCCCAGTCCGGGGCGCCGCTCGATGTGTGGCAGCGGCCCGCGGACGCCTTCGTGGCGCGCTTTCTCGGCTTCGACAACGTGGTCGAGGCGACGGTCTCGGGCGAGGCGGCCGACACCGTATGGGGCAAGGTGCCGGTGCCCGCGGACACCCCGTCGGGGCCGTGCGAGCTGCTGATCAGGCCCGCGGGCGTACGTCTGGTGCCCGCCGCCGAGGCGCAGTTGACCTGTACGGTCGCCGCCCGCACCTTCCGCGGCACGCACGTGGCGCTCCATCTGAAGCCCTCGGACGCGCCCCGCCTCGAAGCGGCCTGCGCGCTGCGGGACGCACCCGAGCCGGGGAGCGAGGTCGGGGTGGCCTTCGACGCCGGGGAGATCGTTGTGCTCGGCGGCTGACTTTCCGCGCGCTCCATTGGTGGGGCAACCTTCCTCGCTCCGCTCTGTACGGGGAGGCGCCCCTCCCGCTCCGCTCCGTACGCGGGGGCAACCTTCCCCGCCCCGGCGGCAACCAGAGGGCGGACCGTGCCGCCCGGCACGGGCACCCCCACCACACGGAGTGCGAGCGCGTATGAGTGAGATCCGCAGCAAGGCCCGGCACCGCAGGCGCAGAACCTTCACGGCGGTCGGAGCGCCGCTCGCGGTCGCCGCGGCCGGCGCCCTCGCCTACGGCGGCGGCCTGTTCGGCTTCGACGGCGCCGGCAAGGCCTCCGCCGCGTCCGCCGCGCCGGCCTGGGCCGACGACACCGCCGACGGCTTCGCGTCCGTCAACTCCCAAGGTCAGAACGGCACATACGGCGGCCGTGACGGAAAGACCGTCACGGTGAAGACCCTCGCCGACCTGGAGAAGTACGCCACGGCCCCCGAGCCGTACATCATCGTCGTCGCCTCGGCGATCAAGATGGACCCCGTCGGCAAGGAGATCAAGGTCGCCTCCGACAAGACGATCGTGGGCGCCGGCACCTCCGGCGAGATCGTCGGCGGCGGCTTCTTCCTCGGCCAGGGCGTGCACAACGTCATCATCAGGAACCTGACGATCCGCGACTCCTACCAAGGCGTCTGGAACGACAAGGAGCACGACTTCGACGCCGTCCAGCTGGACGGCGCGCACCATGTCTGGATCGACCACAACGATCTGCGGCACATGGCCGACGGCCTGATCGACGTCCGCAAGGACTCCACGAACATCACCGTCTCCTGGAACAAGCTCGGCGACAACAACAAGGCCTTCGGGATCGGCTGGACCGAGAACCTCGTCACCGACATCACGATCCACCACAACTGGATCCGCGAGACCGAGCAGCGCAACCCCTCGACCGACAACGCCGCGCACGCGCACCTGTACAACAACTGGCTGCAGGACGAGGCCGGTACGCAGATCAAGTCCTCGTACGGGAACTACTCGCGCGGCCGGACGAAGATGGTCCTGGAGAACAGCTACTTCCAGGGCATCAACAATCCCGTGACGAAGGACGCCACGGCGGCGGTCGTGCAGCGCGGCAGCGTCTTCTCCGGGACGAACGGGCGCAACGAGAGCGGCGGTACGGCCTTCGATCCCAAGAAGTTCTACGGGTACACCCTGGACGCGGCCGCGCAGGTGCCGGCTCTGCTCAAGTCCGGTGCTGGGCCGAGGAGTTCGATCGGTACGGCGACCGACGCGCCGGCCGTGAAGGCCGCCACCACCCTGACCGTCGCCAAGAGCGGCGCCCAGTACAAGACTGTCCAGGCCGCCGTGAACGCCGTCCCGGCGAACAACCCCGCGCGCGTGGTCATCAAGGTCGCCCCCGGTACGTACCGCGAGACCGTGACCGTCCCCGCCGACAAGCCGCACGTGACCATCGTCGGCACCGGACCGAGCCGCAAGGACACGGTCATCGTCGAGGGGCACGCGGCCGGGATGACCAAGCCGGACGGTTCGACGTACGGGACGCCCGGCAGCGCCACGGTCAGCGTCAAGGCCGACGACACCCAGCTGCGCAACCTCAGCGTCACCAACGACTTCGACGAAGGCGCCAACCAGCACATCACCGGGCACCAGGCGGTCGCCCTGCTCACGATGGCCGACAAGGTCTTCCTCGACTCCCTGATCCTCAGCGGCGACCAGGACACCCTGGAGATGGAGACCGCCGCCAAGGGCAGGCTCGGCCGGGTCTACGTCAGGAACTCGTACGTCGTCGGCAACGTGGACTTCGTCTTCGGACGCGCCACCGCCGTACTCGACAAGTCCGTGATCCAGCTGAAGAAGCGCTGGAACGGCCAGTCCGCGGGCTATGTCACCGCGCCGAGCACGGAGGCGAACCGCAAGGGCATCCTCATCGTCAGCTCCAACATCACCGGCGATGTGACCGACCGGACCTTCCACCTCGGCCGCAACTGGCACCCCGGCGGCGACACCGCCGTCGACCCGCAGACCACCGTCCGCGACTCCACGCTCAGCGCCGCCATACGGACCGCGCCGTGGACGGACATGGGCGGATTCCCGTGGAAGCAGGACCGGTTCGCCGAGTACCGGAACAGCGGCCCCGGCGCCGGAGCGGCGAGCGCGGACCGGCCGCAGCTGACCGACGCCCAGGCCACGGGCCAGGAGATCGGTGACTGGCTGGGTGACTGGACGCCGACTGCCCAGTAGGCGCGCGAGCGGTCGTACGGGGAGCTCGAGGCCCGTCGTACGACCGCTCGGTGGGTCTCGTCAGCCGGTCGTGTTCCGGGCGGTGAGCTGCTGCAGGGCCTGAGCCGCTTCCTCGACCGAGTCGACGAGGGCGGTCCGGGACTCCATCGGGCGCTGATGCGCGAGGGCCTGAAGAAGGGGCCACGCGGGCAGCTTCTCGGTCCAGTGGGAGCGGCCGACCAGCACCATCGGGGTCGGTTCCCCGCGCGACTCGTAGTAGTTCGGCGTCGCGTTGTCGAAGATCTCCTGGACCGTGCCGGCCGCGCCGGGCAGGAAGATCACCCCCGCGTTGGAGCGCGCGAGCAGTCCGTCCTCGCGGGTGGCGTTGGCGAAGTACTTCGCGAGGTGGGCGGCGAAGGCGTTCGGCGGCTCGTGTCCGTAGAACCAGGTGGGGATGCCGACCGAGGCGCCGCCGGCCGGCCAGCGCTCGCGCACCGCGAAGGCGGCCTGCGCCCAGTCGGTGATCGACGGGGTGAACGAGGGGGCCTTGGCGAGGAGTTCGAGCGCCTCGTCGAGCATCGCGTCGTCCTGCACGGAGGCGTACGCACCGAGGTTCGCCGCCTCCATCGCGCCGGGCCCGCCGCCGGTGGCGACCGTGAACCCGGCCCGCGCGAGCGTCCGCCCCAGACGGGCGGCGCCCGCGTACTCCTCGGTGCCGCGGGCCATCGCGTGGCCGCCCATCACTCCCACCACCCGGGCGCCGACGAGGAGTTCGTCCAAGGCGTCCGAGATGGAGTCGTCGTGCACCGCGCGCAGCATCGACGCGAAGACATCGCCGTCGGCCTTGGTCTCCTGGAACCACTGGTACGCGCGGGCGTCGGGCGTCGCCTCGTACGAGGCGGCCAGTCCCTCGAACAGCTCCTCGGGCGTGTAGAGATGCCCGCGGTAGGGGTCGAAGGGGAGGCCCGGCACCGGCGGGAACACCAGGGCGCCCGCCGCCCGCACCTTGGCGGCCGCGTCCGGTTCCATCGGGCAGCCGAGGAAGACGGCGCCCTCGGTGTCCGCGGTGAGCAGCGCGAAGGTGCGCTGCGTCAGATCCACGGCCTGGATGCGGTGGTGGGCGAGCGAGCCACGGGCCAGGACCGCGTCGAACTCCTCGAGGGTCTCGATCTCGCGGTCGGTCGTGGGCGGTGGGGGCGTGTGGTGGTCGGGCACGTTCGCCAGCTTACGGGCGGTGGCGGCCGCGGGCGGTTCGTGTCCGCGACTCGGCCGGTTCGCGCTGTGACCCGGATCACTGCGGGCTCCTGTCAGGAATCGGGGCGCTGTCCCGCTCAGTACTCGAAGAGCAAGCGAACCGACGGGAGCACCCCATGAAGCACCGCATCGTCGTCCTCGGCGCCGGCTACGCCGGGGCCTACGTGGCCGGGAACCTGGCACGCCGACTGTCCCCGGCGGACGCCGAGATCACCGTGGTCAACGCCGTACCCGATTTCGTCCAGCGACTGCGGCTCAACCAGTTGGCCGCCGGCCACGACATCGAGGCACCGCAGCTCACCGATGTCTTCGCGGGAACGGGGATCAAGTTGCGCGTGGGCCGGGTGACCGCCGTGCACCCCGAGCGCCGGCTCGTCCTCGTGGCCGACGCGGACGGTGGCGGCGAGCTCGGATACGACACGCTCGTGTACGCGCTCGGCAGCCACGTCGCCGACCACGGTGTCCGGGGTGTGCCCGAGCACGCCTTCGACGTGGCGGGACGGCCCTCGGCGGTGCGGCTGCGCGAGCGCCTGGACGGCCTGGGCGACGGCGGACGGGTGGTGGTCGTCGGCGACGGCCTGACCGGGATCGAGACCGCCACCGAGATCGCGGAGGCAAGGGCCGGTCTGTCGGTGGCGCTCGTCGCCCGCGGCGAGCTGGGCGCCCGGCTCTCCGAGGGAGCCCGGGGCCACCTGCGCCGGGCCTGCGACCGGCTGGGCATCACCGTCGTGGAGCACACCGCCGTCGAATCCGTCGAAGCGAACCGGGTGCTGTGCGCCGACGGCTCCGTCCTGGAATCCGACGCGACCGTGTGGGCGGCCGGGTTCACGGTCGGCTCCCTTGCCGCCACGGCGGGTCTGGAGGTCGCCGAGAACGGCCGGATCGTCGTCGACCGCACCATGCGGTCGGTCTCGCACCCGGACGTCTACGCCGTCGGCGACAGCGTCCACACGCTCGGCGACAACGGCCTGCCCCTGCCGATGTCCTGCGGCTCGGCCGGCTACACCGGCAGGCAGGCCATCGAGGCGATCGTGGGGCGCCTGACCGGCCGGAAGATCGCGAACGTCAAGCTGGTCTACGCGTACAACGCGATCAGCCTCGGGCGGCGGGATGCGATCTGGCAGTCGGTCGACGGGGAAGCGCAGGCCAAGCCGAAGTACATGGGCGGCAGGAAGGCCGCGCGGATCAAGGCGCTCATCGAAAAGGGGTCGCTCTGGGGCACCTCGCACCCGACGTTCGGCCTGCCCAAGCGCAAGCACCGGGTGTCCACCGCACCGGCCGTGCGCACCGGACTGGCAGCCGAGTTGACCTCCGACCCATCCGGCCAGAAGGCCGCCTAGGGTGATCCACGTGGACAGCACCGTTGACCGTTTCGACACCGTGCGCTTCGAGGCCGGCCGCAGCCGGCTGGCCTCGCTGGCGTACCGCCTGCTCGGCTCCGCCACCGATGCCGAGGACGCCGTCCAGGATGCGTTCCTGCACTGGCAGGCCGCCGACCGGGAGCAGATCAGGGTGCCCGAGGCATGGCTGACGAAGGTCGTCACCAACCTCTGCCTCGACCGGCTCCGCTCGGCCCGGACCCGACGGGAACGCGCCGCCGGTGCCTGGCTGCCGGAACCGCTCCTCGACGGCGATCCGATGCTGGGCCCCGCGGAGACCTTCGAACAGCGCGAATCGGTCTCGCTGGCGGTGCTGACGCTGATGGAGCGGCTGTCGCCGGTCGAACGGGCCGTCTACGTCCTGCGGGAAGCCTTCTCGCACAGCCATGCCGAGATCGCCGAGATCCTCGGCATCAGCGAGTCCGCGAGCCAGCAGCACCTGCACCGGGCGCGGAGCCGGGTCAGCGCCGAACGGCGCCGCGGTGAGGTCGATCCCGGGTCCGCCCGCAGGATCGTCGAGGAGTTCATCCTCGCCGCCACCTCGGGCCGCACCGAACGCCTGGTGGCGCTGCTCACGGACGACGCGACCGCGATCTCCGACGGCGCCGGACTGACCGAGAAGCTGCTGCGGTACGACACCCCGGAGCGCATCGCGGCCATCGCACGGGCCGGCTTCAAGTCCACCCCCGCGAAGCAGCGACTGGCCGGCGGCGCGTCCGACGTCCACTACGCGCTCGTCAACGGCGCTCCCGCCCTCCTCTTCGTGCCCGACGGCAAGATCATCGGCGCCGTCACCTTCGACCTCGCCGACGGCCGCATCGCCACCGTCCGCGGCATCGCTGCCCCGGCCCGGCTTGTCCGGCTTACGGAGTCCTGGCGTCGGCGGGAGAAGGGCGAGCCATTGATCACCGAGTGGTGATCACCACCGGTCCCACTGTCAGTGCCGTCGATTAGGTTCGCTCCGTTCGGCCCGATCGGCGGGTCACCGGCGACCGGGAGACGGAGTTCATGGCGAAGGCCCAGGCGAAGCCGGCGCTCGGCCGTGAGTTCCGGTGGCTGTGGGCCGCGTACACCGTGAGCATTCTCGGGACCTGGCTGGCCTTCGACGCCTTCGCGCTGATCGCGGTCCTCGCTCTGGACACCGGGCCGGCCGGGGTGTCCGCGCTGGCCGCGATCGGGCCCGCGGTGGCGGCTGTGGTCGCGGTGCCGCTCGGGCCGTGGATGGAGTTCCGGTACAAGCGGCCCGTGATGATCGGGATGGACGTCGTGCGGTGCGTGGCGCTGCTCACCATTCCGCTCGCGTATGCGCTGGACGTGCTCTCCTTCGCTCAGCTCCTTGTCGTCTCGGTCGTGGTGGGCGCGGCGGACATCGCCTTCACGGCCGCCAGTGGTGCCACCCTCAAGGCGCTCGTACCGAGCGATCAACTGCTCGCCGCCAACGGCCGGTTCGAGTCGACCATGTGGACCGCGACCCTGGTCGGACCGCCGCTGGGCGGGGCGGCGGTCGGGATGTTCGGGCCGGTGCTCACCGTGGCCGCCAACGCGGTGAGCTTTCTGCTCTCCGCGCTGGGGATTCGGGCCATCGGCGGCTCGGAGGCAGCTCCCGCCCGTAAGCAGGACCACCCGCCCGCCCGTCTCGGTGACGGCTTCCGTTTCCTGCTCGGGCATCGCGAGCTGAGACCGCTGTTCCTCAACACCGTGCTGGTCAACGCATTGATCATGACCAGCGCGCCGCTGCTCGCCGTCCTGATGCTGGGGCCGCTCGGCTTCGCGCCCTGGCAGTACGGGCTTGCCTTCGCGGTCCCGTGCCTCGGCGGGCTCCTCGGTTCGCGGCTCGCCCGTCGCCTTGTGCCTCGTTACGGCGAGCAGCGCGTGCTGTTGGTGGCCGGAGTGCTGCGGGTCTGCTGGCCCGTCGGCCTGGCGTTCGTCCACTCCGGTACGAGTGGGCTCGTGCTCGTGATGGTCGTCGAGTTCGGGCTCATCACCTGTGCGGCGGTCTACAGTCCGGTGCTTGCGACTCGGCGGCTCGCCGCTCTGCCCACCGATCACGTCAGCCGTGTCCTGGCCGCCTGGTCGGTGGCCAGTAAGGGGACGACTGCGGTGCTGACTGCTGCGTGGGGGTTGCTTGCCGCGGTGATCGGTCCGCGTGAGGCTCTCGGCGTATCGGGGGTGCTGTTGCTTGCGACGCCGCTGTTGCTGGGGTGGGGGCGCCTGCGGCGGGCTTTCTCCTCCGCCCCGCCCCTTCCCGAAACCGGGGGCTCTGCCCCCGGACCCCCGGCATCCGAACTTCGTTCGGATCTGCTCAAACGCCGCAGGGGCTGATTACGGGCTGAAGGTGATGTGCTCCGGACGCACCGGCACCCGTCGCAGCGTCTTGCCCGTCGCCTGGCGGATCGCCGAGACGATCGCCGGGGTCGAGGAGAGCGTGGGTGCCTCGCCCGCGCCGCGCAGGCCGTAGGGGGCGTGGTCGTCGGCGAGTTCGAGGAGGTCGACCGGGATCGGCGGGGTGTCGAGGATGGTCGGGATCAGGTAGTCGGTGAAGGAGGGGTTGCGGACCAGGGAGGTCGCCGGGTCCACGACGATCTCCTCCATCACCGCGAGCCCGAGCCCCTGTGTCGAGCCGCCCTGGATCTGCCCGAGGACGGAAAGGGGATTGAGTGCTTTGCCGACATCCTGGGCGCAGGCCAGCTCGACCACCTTCACCAGGCCGAGCTCGACGTCCACCTCCACCACAGCGCGATGCGCCGCGAACGAGTACTGCACATGCCCCTTGCCCTGCCCGGTCACCGGATCGAAGGGCTCGGTGGGCCGGTGGCGCCACTCTCGCTCCAGGTCGACGGCCTCGTCGCCCAGTACGTCGACGAGATCGGCCAGGACCTCACCGCCGGCCCCGACCACCTTGCCGCCCGCGAGCCGCAGCCCGTCCGAGGAAGACCACCCGAACTTCCGCCGCCCCAGGGCCAGTACGGCCTCCCGTACCGCCTCGCAGGTGTACTTGATCGCGCCCCCGGTCACATAGGTCTGCCGTGACGCCGAGGTCGAGCCCGCGTTGCCCGCCGAGGTGTCGGCCGGCCGCAGCGTCACCTGCGAGACGCCGAGTTCCGTACGGACGATCTGCGCGTGCACCGTCACCCCGCCCTGGCCCACCTCGGCCATCGCGGTGTGCACGGTCGCGACCGGCTCCCCGGCGACCGCTTCGAGCCGCACTCGTGCGGTGGAGAAGTCGTCGAAGCCCTCCGAGAAGCCGACGTTCTTGATGCCGACCGCGAAGCCCACCCCGCGGACGACACCCTCGCCGTGCGTGGTGTTGGACAGCCCGCCGGGCAGTTCCCGCAGATCGGCCGCGGAGCCCGCCGCCGTCCACTGGGCCGGGGGAGGCAGCGGCATCTCGCGCACCCTGCGCAGCAGTTCGGCCACCGGCGCCGGGGCGTCCACCCTCTGGCCCGTGGGCATCACCGACCCCTGGGACATGGCGTTGCGCTGCCGGAACTCGACTGGATCCAGGCCGAGTTCGGCCGCGACCAGGTCCATCTGCGACTCGTACGCGAAACAGGCCTGCACCGCCCCGAAGCCGCGCATCGCGCCGCAGGGGGGATTGTTGGTGTAGAGCCCGAGCGCCTCGACGGCGACGGCCTCGCAGTCGTACGGACCGAGGGCCAGCGAGGCCGCGTTGCCGACGACCGCCGGGGTCGACGAGGCGTACGCGCCCCCGTCGAGCACGATCCGCGCCGCCACATGCGTCAACTTGCCGTCGCGGGTGGCCCCGTGCTCGTAGTGGAGCTTCGCCGGATGCCGGTGGACATGGCCGAAGAACGACTCGTACCGGTTGTAGACCATCTTCACGGGCCGGCCCGTGTGCAGCGCGAGCAGGGCCGCATGCGCCTGCATCGACAGGTCCTCACGCCCGCCGAACGCCCCGCCCACCCCGGAGAGCGTCAGACGCACCTTCGACTCGGGCAGCCCGAGCACGGGCGCGATCTGCTTGCGGTCCACATGCAGCCACTGCGTGGAGACGTACAGATCGATGCCACCGTCCTCGGCCGGCACCGCGAGCCCGGACTCGGGGCCGAGGAACGCCTGGTCCTGCATGCCGACTTCATAGTCCTCGGCCACGATCACATCGGCCCGCGCCCGGGCCGCCGCCAGATCGCCGCGCACGACCGGCTGGCGGTGGACGATGTTGGGATGCGGTACGTGGCGCGCGTGCGCGTCCTCGCGGTCCGGATGCAGTACGGGCGCGTCCGGCGCGGTGGCCGTGGCCTCGTCGGTGACGGCGGGCAGCACCTCGTAGTCCACGACGATCCGCTCCGCGGCCCTGCGCGCGGTCTCCGGATGATCGGCGGCGACCAGCGCCACGGGCTCACCGTGGAAACGGACCCGGCCGTCGCACAGCACCGGCTGGTCGGTGATCTCCAGACCGTACGTCTTCGCGTGCGCGAGATCTCCGTACGTCAAAACCGCCTGGACACCGGGCACTTGAAGTGCGGGTCCGATGTCCAGGCGGGTGATCCGTGCGTGGGCGTGCGGGGCGCGCAGGGTGTGGCCCCACAGCATGTCCTCGTGCCAGAGGTCCGAGGCGAAGGCGAACTCGCCGGTGGTCTTGAGCGTCCCGTCGGGCCGGAGCGTCGATTCGCCGATGCCGCCCGGCGTGCGGGTGCCCTGGGTGAGGCCGGTCGGGGTGCCTGAGACTCCGGTCATGGTCCCAGGATCAGCCCTGGACCATCGCCGGGTCCATCCACATGACCTCGAAGTGGTGGCCGTCGGGGTCCTGGAAGGAGCGGCCGTACATCTGGCCGAAGTCCTGCGGGTCCTTGGCGTGCGTGCCGCCGGCCGCGAGTGCTCGGTCGCACAGCTCGTCGACCGCCGCGCGGCTCTCGGCGCTCAGACAGATCAGCGCCTCGTTGGCCACGGCGGAGTCCGAGATGGGCTTCGAGGCGAACTCGGCGAACTTCTGCTCCGCGAGCAGCATGATCACGATGCTGTCGCTGATCACCACGGAGGCGGTGTTCTCATCGCTGAACTGGGCGTTGATGGTGTAACCGAGCTCCGTGTAGAACTTCTTCGCCGCGTCGATGTCCTTGGTGGCGAGGTTGATGAAGACCATCTGCTGGTACGCGTTGTCCGCCATGTCGTCCGCTCCTGTTATCGATGTGCTCGTTGATGTTCGTTACGCAGGGATAGACGGCGGGCCGTCCGAGAACTCATCGGCCGCTCGGGAGAATCTTTTCAGCTTGTCATCGGGGCCGCAGCGAGCAGCGCGATGGCGCAGGTCAGCGGCCCGAAGACGGTGAGCAGCGCCACGATCCTGAGCGCCACCGCGGTCCGCAGGAGCGACACGGGAGCCCCCAGCCGCAGCAGCGCCGCCGTCGTGTGCGCCCGGGCCTGCCGGGCCTCGACGGCCGCCGTCAGGAGCGCGAGCACACTGCAGCCCGCCACCAGGGAACCGCCCAGTGCGGTGAGCGGTCCGAAGGACGTCGCGGGACCTCCGTACAGCGAAAGCGCCGCGATCACGCCGGACACCACCGCGCACACCACGCCGAGCGGCCGGCCGATACGCGCCGCCTCCTCCTGCAGCACCC